>CAJUPT010000022.1 GCA_910588405.1 uncultured Lachnospiraceae bacterium
CAAACCCTTGATTTTACTGGTCTTTTCCGCCAAGCGTTTTCATCGTCGGGAACAAAATTACATCCCGTATCGCCTGCGAGTTTGTCAACAACATCACAAGCCTGTCAATCCCGTACCCGATCCCCCCTGTAGGCGGCATACCGATTTCCAGTGCGTTCAGGAAATCCTCGTCCGTATGGTTCGCTTCCTCATCGCCGGCCGCAAAGGCTTCTTCCTGGGCGGCAAACCGCGCCCGCTGGTCGATGGGGTCATTTAACTCTGAGTAAGCATTGCACATCTCACGCCCATAGATAAACAGTTCAAAACGCTCCACATGCTCTGGCTTGTCCGGCTTTCTCTTTGTCAGCGGGGATACCTCCACCGGATGGTCCATAACGAAGGTGGGCTGAATCAGATGTTCTTCTACAAACTCCTCAAAGAACAGATTGATGATATCCCCCCGCACATGACGGGCCTCGTAATGCACGCCTTTTTCATCCGCCAGCTTTTTCGCTTCTTCCGTATCGGCCACCTGGTCAAAATCGATTCCCGCATACTTTTTAATGGCGTCGATCATGGTCAACCGCTCAAAAGGCTTTCCAAGGTCAATCTCCACATCCCCATAAGGAATGAGCGTGGTGCCGCACACCTCCTGGGCCACATAACGGAACATATTTTCCGTCAGGTCCATCATCCCATAATAGTCGGTATAGGCCTGATACAGCTCCATCAGCGTAAACTCCGGATTATGTCTGGTATCCAGACCCTCGTTCCGAAACACCCTGCCGATCTCATACACCCGCTCCAGGCCGCCCACAATCAGCCGCTTCAGATAAAGCTCCAGGGAAATCCTCAGCTTTACGTCCTCATCCAGCGCATTGTAATGGGTCTCAAAGGGCCTGGCGGCTGCGCCGCCGGCATTGGACACCAGCATGGGGGTCTCTACCTCCATAAAGCCCTGCCCGTCCAGGTAACGGCGGATGGCGCTGATAATCTTAGAACGCTTTACGAAGGTATCCCGAACCTCCTCATTCATAATCAGGTCCGTGTATCTCTGACGGTAACGCAGATCCGTATTGGTCAGCCCGTGGTATTTCTCCGGCAGGATCTGGAGGCTCTTTGACAGCAGCGTCACCGACGAAGCGTGGATCGAAATCTCACCGGTTTTCGTCTTAAACACTTTGCCTTCGATGCCTACCAGATCGCCAATATCGAATTTTTTAAACTCTTTATAGCTTTCCTCGCCAATATCGTCTCTGGCCACATAAGACTGAATATTTCCCTGCAGGTCCTGCACATTACAGAACGAAGCCTTTCCCATCACCCGCTTCTGCATGATACGGCCGGCTACGGAAACCTGGGTTCCCTCCATTGCGTCGAACTGATCTTTAATCTCCTGACTGTGGGACGTCACATCATATTTTGTAATCTGAAACGGGTCCTTTCCCGCTGCCTGCAGCTCAGCCAGCTTCTCCCTGCGCACTTTCAGCAGCTGATTAACGTCCTGCTCCTGAACCTTCCTCTGTTCTCCCATCACTGTACCCTCTGAATTTCTAAAATCTTATATTCGATGACGCCGGCCTGGGTTTCTACCTCAACGGTCTCCCCGGCTTTTCTGCCAAGCAGCGCCTTGCCCACCGGAGATTCGTTGGAAATTTTGTTTTCCAGGCTGTTGGCCTCTGTGGAGCCCACGATGCGGAACTCGATTTCTTCCTCATATTCCACGTCGTATACCTTGACCTGGCAGCCCACGCTGATCTTTTCCAGATCAACCTCGTCCTCCACCACGACCTCCACGTTTTTCAAAAGCTTCTCCAGTTCTTCGATCCGCAGCTCGATGTCTCTCTGCTCGTCCTTCGCAGCATCGTACTCCGCATTCTCGGACAGGTCGCCCTGCTCTCTCGCCTCCTTAATCTTTAAGGCTACCTCTTTTCTGCGCACCTGTTTTAAGTTCGCCAGCTCATCTTCATATTTTTTTAACCCCGCATAGGTCAAAATATTCTTTTTCGTATCTGCCATTTCGCTCCTGCTCCCTTTCCTGAATTACTTTGAATAAGAATCTGCCAGCGGCAGATTCTCCGCCTGCGGCGGGTCGCCTCGGCGACGTTTTACCTTTCCGCCGCAGTGCGATCCTGCCTGGAGGGCTTTTTGTATCATAGGATTCGGGTGTCAAAAGGTCCATTTTCATTGCAGAGCAAATTTTTTCAAGATTATGCAACAATATCTTGAGGCGATGCGGCGCATCGTTGATAGATATTGTTGTGCAAGATTGGAGAAATTGGCCTGCAAGGGAAATTCAGACCTTTTGACACCCGAATCATCATAGGGAAGTTCATCGAACTTTCCTATGATATAAAAAATCTTTATTTTATAATACATCTGTATTTGCCTGCCGCCTCTGCGATGCCTTCCGCAGCAAAAAAATCCTGAAATCCACAGAATTTTTCTGCGGTACAAAAAACAGATGTGCAGACATAGTCTGCACCAGGATAATCTAAAATATTATACCCTAACAAGTATGCTCTGTCAAAGGGTTTTTCAGGTTCAGCTTATTCGCTTCTGTTTACTCATTCCGATTCATTTCTCAGTCCAGCAGCACTTTTCAATCTAACATCGTTTTTTATTCTGACAGCTCTAATGTACTGTCTCATTCCCTCAGTCTCCCAGATATCGCCGCAGCAATGCTTCCAGCTCCTCCATCGAGCAGACCATATTCGCCTGCCCCCGCAGCAATGCGGAATTCGGATATCCCGTTGTGTACCAGGCCACATGCTTGCGCATTTCCCGGACTGCCCGGCCGGCGCCTTTATAATGCTCCATCAATCTGGCATGGCGCAAAATCATGTTAAGAAGCTCCTGCTTAGTCGGCCTGGGCGGGATATCCCTTCCTTCCATCAGCGCTTTGATTTCCCTGAAAATCCATGGATTTCCTCTTGCGCCCCGGGCTACCATAATCCCGTCGCAGCCGGTTTCCTCAAACATCCGCAGTCCGTCACCGGCAGAAAAAATATCGCCGTTCCCGAACACCGGAATCGACACGGCTTCCTTTACCTTTCGGATGATCTCCCAGTCCGCCTGGCCCGTATAATATTGCTCTCTGGTCCTGCCGTGAACGGCCACGGCAGCAGCCCCGGCGTCCTCGGCAGCCTTCGCCAGCTCCACGGCCGTTTCGTCTCCGGCGGCAAAGCCTTTCCGAAATTTCACCGTCACCGGCTTTTTCACCGCCTCCGCCACAGAACGGATCGTGCGGCCGGCCAGCGGAATATCCTTCATCAGGGCTGAACCCTCGTGATTATTTACCACCTTTGGCACGGGACAGCCCATATTGATATCAATCAGGTCAAAGGGCTGTTCCTCCACCTGCGCAGCGATCTGGGCCATCAGCTCCGGCTCTGAGCCAAACAGCTGCAAAGCCACAGGCCCTTCCTCCGGTTCGGTCTCCATCAGCTCTTTCGTATTTTTATTCCGGTAATAAATCGCCTTCGCGCTCACCATCTCCGTGCACACCAGGCCGCAGCCCTGCTCTTTGCAGAGCAGGCGAAAGGGCAGGTCCGTCACGCCTGCCATGGGTCCCAGCGCCACGGGGATGTTAAGCTTTACCGTTCCGATCATCACCGGTTTCGGCTTCATTGAAACCCTCCTGCCCTTACCGCCTGATAATAAGTCTCCAGCGCCTCCAAAAGCTCCCTCTTTTCCCGCTGGATTTCCTTGATCTTCAGCACGCTGCCGATCTCGTCAAACAGGTAATCCATCTCGTCATTGTGTACCCGCAGCACCAGGGAGCCCTCCGGCTCAAATTCCATCGTAAGAATCCCGCCCACATCCTCCACATAAGTGACGCACAAGATTTTCAGCTCATCCTGAATGCTCTGGGGCAGGTTCCGGAATCCCTCGTTCAGATAATATTTTTGTTCATAAGAATTGGCGCCGCACAGCACCACATTGGCATCGTTTTCCATCCGCTCACCTCCCGATCACTGCCTGTCCATGCCAGCGCCGGATGCCTTCCTCTCTACCGCCAGACACTGACAGCGCTGACGGCAGTCAGCACCAGCAAGACCGCCGTCATCAGGGAAAAGGAGATCCCTGCCGCCAGCTGCTTTTTCCCTCTGTTATTCCGTTTCAGCTTTCCTGCCGCTTCAATGCCGTTTAGCACCGCCGCCAGAAAAAAGATCACCGGATACACCATAGTATGTCCCGCCGGATTTAAAAATGCCAGAACAGCCAAAATCACAATCAGGATACAAATCAGGATATGGAGCACATCCACCAGAAGCTGGCCGGATCTGGGATTTTTAGTTCTATGGTTTCCACGCATAATACTCTCTCCTATAGCAGTTTTACAACTTCTCTCCCATCGCTATGAGCTCGTAGGGCCTGTCTTTTAGCCGCTTACTATTTTACACAGGGGTCTGTAGATCCGTTGCTGTTTTAATTTTCTCCCAACGTTGCCACCATCACAGCCTTGATCGTATGCATCCGGTTTTCCGCCTCGTCGAACACCGTGTCCGCATACCGCTCAAACACTTCCTCTGTCACCTCATTGCCTTTTACCGCTGGCAGGCAGTGAAGGAAGATGACTCTGTCGCTGCCCACTTTTTTCATCAGCTCGTCATTGACCTGATAATCCTTAAGCAGCGCCACCCGCTCAGCCGCCTTATCTTCCTCGCCCATGGAGCACCACACATCCGTATAAACCACATCCATATTTTTCACTTCGTCGATATGATCTGTCACCTTCAGCGTGGCTCCGGAAGCTTTTCCGTATTCCCGGCACAGCTCCACCAGCCCTTCCTCCGGCCAAAGCTGCCTGGGGGCAAGAATCACGCAGTTCACGCCCATTTTCGTCATGCCGATCATCAGACTGTTGGCCATATTGTTCCGTCCGTCTCCCACAAATACAAAGTTCAGACCCTTCAATTCTCCCAGATGCTCCCGCATCGTCAGAAGATCCGCCAGAATCTGCGTGGGATGAAAATCATCTGTCAATCCATTCCACACCGGAACCCCGGCGTACTTCGCCAGCTCTTCCACCTTCTTATGCTCAAAGCCACGGAACTCGATACCGTCAAACATACGTCCCAGCACCCTGGCCGTATCCTTCACGCTTTCCTTATGGCCTAACTGAATATCATGTTCTCCCAGATACTCCGGATGTCCCCCCTCGTCAATACAGCCGATCGTAAAAGAACATCTGGTCCGGGTGGAAGGCTTCTCGAAAATCAGCGCGATATTTTTTCCTTTTAAGCTGTTTCCCGTGATTCCCTGTTTCTTTTTCGCTTTCAGATCTGCGGCCAGATCCAGCAGACCGCCGATTTCCTCCGACGTAAAATCCTTCAGCGTAATAAAACTGCGTCCTTTTAAATTCATAACTATCCTCCAGGTAATTGAAAAAATCTTAATTCATGAAAAAAATGAGCAAAGAGCCTGGCAATGCCAGACTCTGGCTCAGATCATAACTTCTGTCTCGTCATTATTTCCGAAACAGCAGCGGCAAACCAATCTGCCGCCGCTGATTTTCTAACTGAACGGACATGTCTGCTGACGCAGACATTACCAAATTGAAAGTAGATTGCTCCCTATCCTACTGGTCCTTCGACGTCTCCACAACAGACCGTACCAGCCCCGCCAGACTCTGAATCTCAGACGGGATAATAATCTTCGTAGCCTTGCCGTCGGCAGCCTTTGCAAAAGCTTCCAGACTCTTTAACTGAATGACGGAATCGTCGGCGCCCGCCTCTTTAATCAGACGGATACCCTCCGCAGTAGCCTGCTGCACTTTCAGGATCGCTTCCGCCTGACCCTCGGCCTCGCGGATCATACGTTCCTTCTGGGCCTCGGCCCGCAGAATCGCCGCCTGCTTCTCAGCCTCCGCATCCAGAATCGCGGATTCCTTTTTACCTTCCGCTACAAGGACTGTGGACTTCTTCTCGCCCTCTGCCCGCAGAATCGCCTCACGCCGTTCACGCTCTGCCTTCATCTGCTTCTCCATGGAATCCTGGATCTCGGCCGGCGGAATAATGTTTTTCAGCTCCACACGGTTTACCTTGATTCCCCAAGGGTCGGTAGCCACGTCTAACAGTGTTCTCATCTTGGTATTAATCAGCTCTCTGGACGTCAGCGTTTCATCCAGCTCCAGATCGCCGATGATATTTCTCAGCGTCGTTGCCGTCAGATTCTCAATGGCCATCAGCGGATTCTCCACGCCGTAGGCAAACAGCTTCGGATCGGTGATTTGAAAAAATACCACCGTATCGATCTGCATCGTAACGTTATCCTCCGTGATCACGGGCTGGGGCTTAAAATCGATTACCTGCTCTTTCAGATTCACCCTTCTGGCAATTCTGTCCACAAAAGGAACTTTAAAATGAACGCCCACCGACCAGGTTGCCAGATATCCGCCCAGCCGTTCCACTACCATCGCCTGTGCCTGCGGAACAATCTTCACGCAGGACGCAAGGACCATCAGCAGAAAAACCAACAAAATAATTGTTAAAATCCATCCGATATTCATAGTGCCTCCTATTTAAAATTATACCTGCATTTACATGTGTATCCCAAAGCTTTTTTACAAAAGCTCTTTACACCTTACTTATTGCGGCACGCGTTATCAAACCGCCCGATCGACAAACGCCTTCACGCCCTCGATCCGCTCCACCGCCACTTTCTCGCCGGGTTGGAACACATCTCCTGCCCTGACGCTCCGGGCCGTCCAGATCTGCCCGTTGATGCTTACGCTGCCGGTCCCCTTATCATTGTCAATGGTCTCTGTCACCACGGCCAGGCTCCCGGCCAGACTGTCCACATTGGTCTTCTGGGTTTTATTGTTCAGCCGCTTCACGGCCAGAGGACGGGTAAAAATCAACAGCAGAAAGGATACTGCGATAAATGCCGTCCACTGTACTTTCCAGTGTAAATCCAGCAGGCATAAAATAAATGCCACCAGAGCGCCTCCGGCAAACCAGATCGTGGTCAGTCCCAGCGTGATAATTTCAATCACCAGCAATACGATAATCAGTAACAGCCAATAAATGGAATTCATACACATCCCCTCCTTAGCGGAAACTACTATTAGCTTTTACCATATTTATTATAGCCCATTTCATGGGCAATTTCAACCAATTTTCGCAGATTTGCAAAGGGTTACAAAGGTTGCAAAAATTGTTTGTCTCTATCATCTGATACGGCCTGGAAGGCATGCGGGACTCATGGTAAAACGCAGACACAGGCTATAAAAAATGAGCGTGCCTATACGACACCGCTCATTTTTTATAGCCTGTATTCTCAATTGTTCTACCGTGTATAGAAATAATTTCCGCCTATAACCGCATAGCTGCTGAAGGAATTCACATTCGCGACCCTGCCGGAGCAGAAATGCAAGTAACCGCCGATATTGTTTACGCCTGCAAGGGCGTCGTTGGCCGCCTGTCTGGCGCTGCCGCTGATTCCGCCGTTCAGATACCGGTTCAGAGCACCTGATCTGACGCTTCCGAACTGTCCCGGCGCATAAATCACTTCCGCAATGCTGTTGGGATAGCCGCCGCTGCGCACCCGATTCAGTACCACATTCGCCACAGCCAGACATCCGTCATAATTGCTGCCCGCTTCATACTGGCATAAAGCTGCCAGAAGTGTCGCGTCGTCCACACTGGCCAGCATCGGCGAGCCGGTGGTCACAGCAATCTGCTGCTTTTTCTCCTGCGCTTTGCGCTCAGCCTCTTTTTTATCCGCCTCTGCCTGCAAAGCCTTCACTGTCTCTATATCCACGGCTGTTCCGGCTTTATTTTCCACGGTGACAAATTCTGTCGCCACATATCCGGTGATGTCGGGCGTGTAGAAAATCCGCACCCATTCGTCTCCCACTTCCCCGGCCATAAAGGTCTGGCCTGCGGAAGCAACTGCCAGAACGGCGGCCTCTGTTCCCGCTTCCTTACGTACATTCAATGTATCCGTGTTCACGGTAACAACCACAGGATTCAGCTCTGCAATCATCTGATCCGCCTCAGCTCCGGTCCTCACGTACTCTGCGCTGACCCATCCTGTTACCGCGCCCGACTGAACCTTGATCCAGCCGTCCGCCGTTTCCACCTGTTCTCCGACACACCCCCGGTAAAACTTACCTACGACAGCCGCTTCCTCAGAGGCTTCCGCTCTGATGTTCATCGCCCCATCCACATTGGGGACTACTCTGATGATTGCGGCCCTGGCCTGGGCGCCCTCGTTCATGGCTGTTGCCATGCCTGCCGAGAAGTATTCCTCTCCGGTTTCCAGCTTTGATATCATCTCCGCATCCGTTCTGGCTTTCTCGCCTTCATTCAGAACGGTGGCCATGCCTGCCGAAAAGGATTCCTCTGACGGCTCCGGCGTCATCACAGTCACTTCTTCTGACTCCGCAAGCGCAGCGTCCGTGACGTCCTCAATGAACGTCTCCTCTTCGCCGTCTGTTGTCTGCTCCGTCTGAACAGTTCCTTCCGTTCCCTCACTCTCCATCGTTTCAATCACTACCCCGGTGAGTCCTTCCTGGTCCAGCGATTTCGCTGCCGGGGATATGGACGGCTGCAGCAAACACATTGACAACAGTGAAAATGCCAGAGCACCGCAGGCATATACACTCTTTGCTTGTGTAGACATGCTAATCCTCCTGAAATTTCGCGGCTTTCGTTTCCTCGGCAGTCTTTTTTTCATCGTCCCGCTCCGGATCTTACGGCCACTTTTTTCTTTCTTCTTAAAACTTTATTACTAAAATAATTCATTTGTTACAATTTTGTTACAAACGTATTCTAGCAGATTTTATTTTGTTTGTCAAGTTTTGAGAATCACATGTCGTAAAACCGCCGAAAAATACCCGGAAAGCCGCCCGGTTACTCCCGCCGCTGCCGGTACGCCTCATACATAATCAGCGCGGCGCTGACCGCCGCGTTCAGAGACTCCGCTTTTCCTTCCATCGGAATTCGAATCCGCTGATGAGCCAGAGATGCCAGCGGCTCTGTCAAACCATTTCCCTCGTTGCCGATCATGCAGGCGCAGGGGACTTTGTAATCGGGACATTCAAAACTGACCGCCCCATGCAAATGAGCCCCATAAATCATAAACCCTTTTTCTCTCAACCGTATAACCGTCTCTTCCAACCGGTCCGCATAAAAGAAAGGAACCCGGTACACCGCCCCCATCGTAGAGCGAATTACCTTGGGATTGTAAATATCCACCGTATCTCGGCTCATCACAATACCTGTACATCCTGCAGCCTCTGCGGTCCGCAGAATTGTGCCCAGGTTTCCCGGGTCCTGAAGCTGCTCTAATATCAGAAAAAAAGGACACGCCGACAGACTGATCATTTGCTCCAGCTCCCAGACCGGCTGTCTGACCAGCGCCAAAACCCCTTGAGGCGTACAGGTATCCGTCATGGCAGCAAAAACCTTGTCAGTTACCACCAGAGGATTGCAAATTTTTCTCACTGCATCCATCGACCCTGCCGCCTCAAAGCTTTCGGAGACATAGACCTGATCGACCCAGCCGTCCGGAAGCTCCTGAAACATTTTTATGCCCTCTACAACAAACAGGCCCTGCTCCATGCGGGCCTTAGACTTTTTCATCAGGGCGATCACATTTTTCACCTGAGAATTAGACGTACTGGTAATTTGTGCCGGCATGGCTATTCCTCCGGAATCCGGGCCAACGCTTCGTTAGATCCCACTAAAATATAGATATCTCCCCGCTTAAGCACCTGATCCGGCTCCAATACCATCGTGATCTCGTCTTCTTCTTTTTTGGCAATCATATTCAATCCAATGTTGCGCAGATTCAGCTCCCGCAGCGTTTTACCAGCCCATTTTCCGGGTATGCACACCTCGACCATGCTGAACTTGCCGGACAGCTCGATGATATCCACAAAATTACCTGCAATCAGATTTCTGGCAATTCTGACACCCATGGACCGTTCCGGAAATATAATCTGATCGGCGCCCACCTTTGTCAGCACAGAAGCCTGCAGCTCGTCTCTGGCCTTTGCCATCACAAAAGGGACGCCACTTTGTTTGGATATAATTGTAGCCAGAATGCTGGCCTCCAGATTATCACTGATGCACACCACCGCCACATCCATATTCTGAATGCCCAGCATATGCAGCGTTTCCGGGTCCGTCAGATCCGCCTTCACGGCATAAGTCACATGATCCGCCACCATCTGCACACATTCCTCACAGTGATCCACAGCCAGGACGGAAGCGCCGCCCTGGGCTAAACTAAACGCCACGCTGCGCCCGAATTCTCCCAGGCCCAGAACGGCAAATTCTTTCCGTTTCATCACATTCTCCTATATAAAATAAGCATATTCGCCGACACAAACCATTTCAATTAGAAACGCTTATTGCCCTTTCCCTATCCTACCAGTACCCTCCTCTGAGGCAGACGAAGCTTTCCGTTTTTCTCATTGTTTCTGCTCAGAAATGCCACGACCAGCGTAATTGGCCCAATCCGCCCAATATACATCAGAGCTGTCACCAGCAGCTTGCCAAACACATTCAGATCAGCGGTAATGCCTCTGGTCAGTCCCGCTGTACCAAGCGCAGAAAACACCTCAAAGGAAACATCTGTAAAGCCCATATCCTGGGTAGCCAAAAGCAGCACGATTCCTGCAACGGCAATAAACTGGGCCAGCAAAAATACGGTCAGCCCTGTGCGGATGCTTTGCCGGTTAATCTGCCTTCCAAAAGCCTCCACATCCTCTTTCTTCTGAGCCGACGCCCATACCACCAGCGCCAGCATGCCCACCGTTGTGGTCTTCACACCGCCTGCCGTGCCGGCCGGAGAACCGCCAATCAGCATCAGCAGCATTGTGATAAAGGCGGAGCCGTCGGTCAGCGCTCCCTGGTCCACCGTACAAAAGCCTGCGGTCCGGGTGGTCACTGACTGGAAGAAAGCCGCCATAATCTGCTCCGGCAAAGACAGGGAACCAAAGGTAGACGGATTGTTTCGCTCCAACAGGAAAAACAGCGCCGTTCCCCCTAACACCAGCGCCAATGTCATGACGATCGCCAGCTTTGAATGCAGCTGCAGCCGACGGAAGCACTGACCCTTGGGAGTCTGCCTCTGTCTTTTTTCCCGAAGCACCCGCAGGATATCCCACCAGACCACATAGCCGATACCGCCAATTATAATCAAAAGACAGGTGGTGATATTGATCACCGGATTGGTCAGATAAGGCCCCAGACTGCTGTCTCCAACAACATCGATGCCTGCATTACAAAATGCGGAGACAGCATGAAATACCGCATAGCCAGCGCCTTTTAATGCGCCATACTCCGGAATAAACACAAAGGCATAGCCGACGGCCCCTGCCGCCTCCAAAAGCAGCGTTCCCCGAAGTACCCGCATAATCATATTTACCAGTCCGTCCAGACCATCCGTATTAAAGGACTCCTGAATCATCATTCGCTCACGCAGCGTAATCCGCTGCCCGGCGGCTACCAGGAATACCGTCATCACCGTCACCACGCCCAGACCGCCAAGCTGGATCAGAAACAGAATGACCACCTTGCCGAACAAACTCCAGTGGGCGGCGGTATTGACCGTGACCAAACCGGTTACACATACGCTGGTGGCGGCAGTAAACAAAGCATCGACAAAATCAGTGAAGGTTCCCTCTGACGAAGAAACCGGCATGCAAAGTAACACAGCGCCTGCCAGAATTGCCGCCAGAAAACCGCCTGCGATCACCTGTGCAGAGCTTAGTCTCCCCGAACGGAGTTTTCTTTTGATCATACACTTTTTAACGAATCTGATAAATTTATTTTCCTTCATAAATCACTGCGGCATCCACGTCATAGCCTGCCAACCGCTCACGTCCTTTTAATCCTGCCAACTCCATCAGGAAACAAATTTTTACTACCGCTCCGCCCAATGCCTCCACCAGCTTAACGATGGCCTCCGTCGTACCGCCGGTGGCGATCAGATCATCCACAATCACAACCTTCTGCCCCGGCTTGATGGAATCCTTATGCATCTCGATGACAGCCTTGCCGTATTCCAGCTCGTACTCCATCTCAATTGTCTCACAGGGCAGTTTACCTTTTTTGCGCACTGGCACAAAGGATTTGTGCATATTGTAGGCTACGGGCACGCCAAAGATAAAGCCGCGGGACTCCGGACCCACTACCACATCATAGTCTATATCCTGCACCATCTCCTGCAGCTTATCCACTGCCAGCTTCAGCCCATCCGGGTCCTGAATCACTGTGGTCACATCCCTAAATATAATACCCGGTTCCGGAAAATCCGGTATACTGCGCACATAATCTTCCAGTTTTTTCATAATTATCCTCCTAAATACATTAAGTTTGTTTGCTGAGCTGTCAGCGTCTGTGCTGCTCATTGCCCACGTAAACAGTATATATCCCTTACCCCAACTATGCAATAAAATTTTGTATCGTAATCTGCAAAGTCTGCCGCCCGGCGTACTCATTAATCGTCGGATAATAGGCAATCGTAAAACGGATATCATTCTGATACCCCCGCAGCATATTTTCCACCTGTGCTTGACCGTATTTTTCCGCCCATGTATGTATCAGCTCTTCCGTATCCCCAAACCAGACCCCCTCCGCCTGCGTTCCCTGGGCATCGGTTATGGAAAGGCGCAGAACATTGGCATTGCGGCCGATCACCCGTCCCCGTCGCACCGCCACCTGGCGGCATCCGAACAATGGGCGGGAGTTGCCGTTCCCGAAAGGCTCAAGCGCCTTAAGCTCCTCCACCAGCCCCATGCTGACCCAGGCGAAAGGAAGCTCCATATCCAGCCAAATCCGCTTCACAAAATCTTGTTCCTTCAGTCCTGCCTGAGCAATCAAACTCTGCCGGAACGGCGCCACATTCTCCTTTTTCAGAGAAAGTCCTGCCGCCATCGGATGTCCGCCGAATTTATCCAGCCATTCTGCCGACTGCTGAAGACCGTGAAACATATGATAGGCTTCAATGGAACGCCCGGAGCCCTTCACCCCCTCCAAGCTGTCCGTCAGAACGATAGATGGCCGGTGATACTTCTCTTTCAGTCTTCCGGCAATGATTCCGGCGATGCTCTCATGACAGTCCGGCAAATAGACCACCAGCACCGGATCATTTTCCATATGCTCTCTCTCAATCAGGGCAACCGCTTCTTCCGTTCCCTTCACGGTCATGTCTTTTCTCGTCTCATTTAGCTGTCTCAAATTCTCAGCGACAGTCTGGGCCCGGTTCTCATCTGTGCACATCAGCAATTCCAGTGACAGCGCCGCCGTTTCCAGCCGTCCGCTGGCATTTAAACAAGGGCCGATGACAAAGCCCAAATGATAAGAAACGATAGCCTCTTTTTTGAGCTTACATGCCTGAATCAACGCATTCAGCCCTATATTCTCCGTGCGTCGCAGCCGGGCAATTCCCTCCCGAACCAAAATCCGGTTTTCCCCTTTCAGCTCCATCACGTCTGCCACCGTAGCCAGAGCCGCAAATTCCAGATATGCAAAGGCTTCTTCTGCCGGAATGCCTCCTTTTTCGTACATGGCCTGTACCAATTTGAACGCGACTGCCGCGCCGCACAACCCTTTAAAAGGATACGGACAGTCCTGCTGCTTGGGATTCACCACAGCGGCCGCCAAGGGAACACCCCGTTCCGGAATATCATGATGGTCCGTAACAATCACAGTCATCCCCAGCTGTCCGGCCAGCAAAACCTGGTCCGTGGCCGCAATGCCATTGTCACAGGTCAGCAGCGTATCGACACCTTCAGCCGCCGCTTTTTTCACAATCTCCTCATTGATTCCGTAACCGTCATGAATTCTGTCAGGAATCACAAAATCCACATCCCCACCCAGCCGCTTAAGCGCTGTCAGCAAAATATATGTAGCGTTGACGCCGTCGCAGTCATAGTCTCCGGCCACCCGAAGCTTCCTTCCCTCTCTGATTTTTTCCAGCAGAATATCACAGGCTTTTTCCAGATCCTTCATCAGAAAAGGGGAATAAAGCTGCTCCTTCGTTCCGTACAGGTAATCGCGAATTTCCTCCATGTCACACATATCCCGATTCCGAATCACACGGGCCGTCACCGGACTGATTCCGAATTCCCGGGCAATCCTATTAAAATCCGCTTTTTTTCCGTAAATTCTCCATTCGTCCACGTTTTTTCCCTCCGCCTTCCATCCTAACTTAAGCGCTGAATTTTTTCAACCCGAAAATGGCCCTTGCTGATATTGTCCCCATTTCTAAATCGCCGTCCTGTCTCAATCAAATTTAAAACGGTCATTATTCTTCCTTTCGGAATACGACACAATATGAAGGATATTTCAGCAAACGGATTTGCCGCAAATGCGGCTTACAGATTTATCCTGCCGGCATCTATGATTTTCATTGACATTCGCTTCGTGTTATGTTACCATATCAATAATAAAAATCATTACTATTATTGTGGGAGGTAATCCATGCTAAAATACAGCAGGCAGAGGGAATCCATCAAAGAATTCCTGTTAAGCAGCCACACCCACCCCACCGCCGATACTGTTTATTCGGAGATCCGCAAGCAGTTTCCGAACATCAGCCTGGGAACGGTTTACCGCAATCTTTCCCTGCTGGCCTCAACAGGCGAAATCAGGAGGATCACCTGCGGCGACGGCGCCGACCGGTTTGATGCGGATATCCACCCCCATTATCACTTTCTCTGCGACCGGTGCGGCTGTCTGGAAGACATGCCGATGGAACCCATCGGCGGACTTAACGAACTGGCGAAAAACTTTTACCAGGGCAGGATCAGCGGCCACCAGACCTATTTTCACGGCGTCTGTCCCAAATGTTTGAAAAAAGAAGAAGGTCTGAAAAAAGACGCAAAAAAAGAACAGGAAAAAGCTTGACAGGTTAAAAATGGTATGTTATATTAAATCAGTAATTATTACTGATATCTATTTTAAATCATAAAGGAGAGAAAAAGTATGAAGAAATTTGTATGTTCCGTATGCGGTTATGTTTATGAAGGCGAAGCAGCTCCCGAGAAGTGCCCTCAGTGCCAGGCCCCTGCTTCCAAGTTCACCGAGCAGACCGGCGACCTGTCCTGGGCTGCAGAGCACGTAGTTGGCGTTGCACAGGGCGTTCGTGAAGACATCATCGAAGATCTGAGAGCAAACTTCAACGGCGAGTGCTCCGAGGTTGGTATGTACCTGGCTATGGCGAGAGTTGCCCACAGAGAAGGCTATCCTGAGATCGGCCTGTACTGGGAGAAGGCTGCTTACGAAGAGGCTGAGCATGCCGCTAAGTTTGCAGAGCTGTTAGGCGAGGTTGTTACCGACAGCACCAAGAAGAACCTGCAGATGAGAGTAGAGGCTGAGAACGGCGCTACCGCAGGCAAGACCGATCTGGCAAAACGCGCCAAGGAACTGGGCCTGGATGCAATTCATGATACCGTTCATGAAATGGCAAGGGATGAGGCTAGACACGGCAAGGCTCTGAAGGGTCTGTTAGACAGATATTTTGGCTAAACAAAGCTGTAAATCAATATTTTAAGCTTTATGGGTATGTCGGCAGCAATCCGGCATACCCCTTTTTTTGCCCAGACAATTGTAACTCCCTTTTTCCTTGGCCGGCTCAATCTTACTATATTCATGCCCTGACACCATCCTGGACATAAAAACAGGCAACTCTTATCCGACAGGAAATTCCGACTCATCATAAAATTTCATCCACACAGACAGCCGCAGATACTCCTCATCCTCCGTATTTCCCAAATTCAGCCCGATAATATCCTCGATTCTTTGAATACGGTATTTTAAAGTACTCCTATGAATATTTAAAGCCTCCAGCGTTTTCTGCAGATTTTTATTGTTATCCAGATATAACTTCAATGTAAACAGAAGCTCACTCTGATTGATCCGATCATAATTATACAGCTTCTCAATGGCGGGATGTAAAAGAAACGGAACACTTTCATCCTGCAACAATACATTCAGCATATACCGGAACGCATAATCCTCACAGCAAAAAACGCCTTCCTTGCAGCCCACCTGCTCCGTGACAAAAACCGCCTGCCGAATCTGCCTGCCTATGGCAAGAAAATCTCCGGAGGAGACAGAAACACCACAGCAAAGGCCGCTGAATCCGGAGATCGCGATCAGTTCTTTTGCAGCCGGCGCCGCTCCGTTCGAATCGTCAAACAGCGCGGCAATTCCATTTTTATATTCACAGCAGATCACATTATGGGAGCGCAAAAATTTCAGGAATGTTCTCAGATAGATCACATCGCTGCGCCGCTTATTAATGAAATAAACGATACGAAACAGCGGAACCGCTATTTTTTCCTGATAATACTTCAGCAGACCTTCTTCCGGCTCAATCCCATTGATCAGATCCGCGAAAAATCTCACGGAGGACCGGGTAAAGGATTTACAGGAGGTAAACTCGGATGCCATCAGTATATATCCGGCGATCACAGGGAGCAGCTGCATCTCCATTTCCGTATGAGAACAGGCATTCTGGTTGACTGAAAGATAGGCTACCGCCTCTTTATCCTGATATAAGAACATATTAATTTTATCACAAATATTTGGATGTGCAGATTTGGTAATATATGGTTCCAAATGTCTTTTTTTCTGTATCTGCTTCCCCTCTCCGTCCAGAATCACACTGTTCAGCGACATCTGAGAAACCTTCTTATTTTCAAAAAAGTACTCCCAGGTAGTCCCCTTGATATCCTCAGGCTTAACCTGTGTCGAGGCAAGCAGCTCCGTCTCCAGATTGCACACAACCATAAAGTCGTCCATCACCTGCTCAGTCAGCTCCATAAATCTCTGAAGAGGCGCATGCTCCGCAGCAGCCGTGCCAAGCATCAATTCCCATTTCTCATAGAAATCAATGGCCGAAAGAATCATGTTCAAAAGGGCATCATATTCACAGTCATAAAACAAAAGAAAACTCTGACAATGAACGGCAACATACACACCCTGAAATTTCGGATCGGCAAAGAAATGATCAGCGGTTCCCAGATACAGATAATCAGGGGACAACACCATAGAATCCCCCGTCAAAAAACGGATGCCTCCGATTGAAACCATGTCGTTTTTCACACTGCAAATCGGATGATAGTCCCGCATATACCATGCAAGCATGGACATACTCAGCTTCATAGTTCTTACCCCTTCGTCCAATTTGGATGAACTTATCAAAAAAGCAGCTTACAAATTAATAAATTATGGAGGAAGTAAAGGGCTTCCACGATATGTATAATAAAAATATTACGATTTTATTATCGGCAAATAGATTATATCGCACAAAGCAAAAAAGCACAAGGCAAAGGCAAAGGAGGTATCACCAAATGACACTGAACGAAAAATATAACGAAAGGCTCCAACTGATCGAGGACACCATCGCTCTCAAGCCTACCGATCGGGTCGTAAACGCTATCCGCGTCAATTACTGGCCTTATCTGGAATACGGCATGACGCTGGCCGACGCTCTGCGGGATTATGACCGAGGAAATGAGTGCTTTATCCGTTTCCACAAAGAATTTGATCCGGATGTGGCCAGCATGTGCTCCGCAAATGCCCCCAGCAAGGTCTATGAAATCTCCGGCCTAAAGACTGTCCGCTGGCCTGGAGATCCTCAAGGACTGGACGAAAACGCGCCCTATCAGTTTATCGAATATGAAACGCTGTTAGAGGATGAGTACGATGAATATTTGGACAACCCGATCCAGTTTGCGCTAGGCAAATTCATTCCCCGTACCTGTGATATCTTTGAACCCCTGGTAAATCTGGACTGGTTCGGTATGTGTACCAGAATCACCGGAGCCGTAGACGCATTTTCTTCTCCTGCAATGCTGGAAATGTATAAGAAATTTGAGAAAATTGCCGAGGTGAAGGCTGATTTCGCGGCTCATTCCGCTGCGTTAAAGCAGGCCCTGATCGGCATGGGCTATCCTTTTATCAGCGGAACCGGAAGCTCCACCGCCTTTGATATGCTGGCCGATTCTCTCCGCTGCACCATGGGATTTTTCGCAGATCTGATTATCCAGCCTGAAAATGTTACCAAAACACTGGACCGCTTTGTAGAAATGCATATCAAGAGTTCTCTGATGCAGTGCAAAATGACCGGCTGCAAATATGCGTGGGTAATGCTTCACAAAGCATTTGACGGATTTATCAGCGACGAGACCTACCGCGATCAGTACTGGCCTTATCTGAAGAAATGGGCGCTGGCCATGATCGACAATGGTCTGATCCCCGTACTGTTCACCGAAGGCCCTTACACCTCCCGCCTGAAATATCTGGCGGAGCTGCCTGAGGGCAAGGCGCTGATTCATTTTGAAGAGGTTGATTTTAAAGAAGCAAAGAAAATCCTGGGCGGCAAGAGCTGCATGATGGGCGGCTTCCCCAACCAGCTGCTGATGTTCGGCACACCCCAGCAGGTCAGCGACAAAGCCAAGGAAGTGATGGATATCATGTGTCCGGACGGCGGCTATATGTTCGGCATGGGCGCCAGCATCGACCATGCGCCCAGGGCCAACATGGAAGCGCTGTTCCAGACGGTAAAGGATTACGGAAAATATCGGTAGACGCAAAGCTACAGAGACATTCCTGTTACATAAAAATTTTGAGGCCACATCCCGCTGCGGGTGTGGCCTCTTTCTTATATCATAGGAAAGTTCGACGAACTTCCCTATGATACAAAAACGCTCCGCGGGGATGCACACGCAAACGCAGAGGAAATTGTCGCTTGAAAGCGACGCGTTTGCGGCGCAGAATCCTGCGAAGCAGGATTCTTTTTTATCATTACCGCGCAAATTTTCCTGCTACCGGCATAATGCCCGCCCCAATCACCCATGCGATCACCACCGCCGTCAGAAACAGGCTTTTCCCGGGAATAAAGGATACCAGCATGGCGGACAGGAACTGACCTAAAAACATAGCCATCGTACAGAAACTGATATTCATCCCCTTGTTATCCGCCATGCTTTTCTGCACAATCAGGCTGTTAAACAACGGCGTAGAGAATCCGAAGCCGACGCCTGCAAACAACACCGCCACCCATAGCACAGCGATATGGCCGGACAGAAAATATAGCAAAAAGGCGGTTCCATAGCTGGCAAAGGCGATGGTCAAACAGCCTTTTTCCTGAAACTTTTTCACCACATTCGGCATCAACCCCGCTGCCAGTACCGCCACCAGGTCAAGGGCTGCCAGATAATAACCGGTAAAGGAAGGGCTGTAGCCCAGATTCACCTGGAGATAACCAGGCAAGGACACCATGGCTGTGAAAAACATCAGCATTCCCAGAAAGGCGATCAGAAGCACAAGCGGAACCGGCGCGCCTTTTACTGGCTTCTGCAGTGTCTCTCCCTCCCATGTATCCTTCCTTTCTTTTTGCAGTGCTTCTCTCGCATCTCCTCCTTCTCTTTGCAGTTCTTCCTCCGCATCTCCCCCTTCTTTTTGCGATGCCTCCTTTGTAATTCTTCCTTCTTTTTGCACCATTTCCTCTTCCGCCGCGCACCCGCATCTGGGAACGAACAGAACCAGCATCAAAAATGCCAGAAATCCCAGTCCATAGATAAAGAAAGGATACCGCCAAGAAGACCCGGCCAGCATACCGCTCACGCTCAAAAAGATCACGCCGCCAAATTCCATGGACATCCCCTGAATCGCGATCAGCCGCAACTGTTTTTCTCCCTGAAAAAAGACGGAGATCAGCGCAACTGTGGCACTCATAATCGCCGCTGTCGCCGCCCCCAGGAAAAACCGGTCGATAAAAATCGCCGCCGCATTGGGCATAAAAGCGCCGGCGTAATCGCGTTTCCCACCATCACGGTCAGGCTGCTGGCCAGCATAATGCCGGCGATGCCTAACATGCCGATCTGTTTTTTCTGTTTCCCTGTTTTGTTCTCCATATACTCTCCCCTATTTCAAAATCACACTGTTTTCAGATACCCATTTTCTCCTGGATTTTCAGCCGGCTTGCCCTTTCGCGCAGCTGACGCAGTCAAAATATGATCTCCCGCCTGCACTTCACAGCCGGAACTCCACCCCGCCCAGCCGCTCCATATCTCTTGGGTCATGGCTGACCAGAATGGCCGTCCGGCCCTTTATCTGCTCCCGGACATAATCAGTCACCTTTCCATAGGTCTCAGCGTCCAGACCTTTGAAGGGTTCATCCAGAAACAGCACGTCAAACTCCGCCAAAAGAGCCCGCAGAATTGACACCCGCCGTTTCATGCCACCGCTTAGTTCCCTTACCGGCTTTTCCTCACAGCCTGCCAGAGCCACTTTTTCCAGCTGTTCTATTAACTGCTGTCTTGCAGGCCGCTTCCGGCAGACCATCCGCAGGTTGGACAGCGGGCTTAAGTTTTCACAGAGCCGGTCTTCCTGAAACACCGCGCTGAACCGGGCGCCCTCAAGACCCAGAATCGTTCCGCCGTCCGGCTGTTCCAGCCCCATCAAAAGGCGGAGCAGCGTGGTCTTTCCCCGTCCGGAGCTTCCGGTGATGCAGCTCACCTTCCCTTCCGGGAACACGGCGCCGTAATCTTGAAAAATCTGCTGTTCCCCATATGCCATGCACAGCTTTTCCACACGGATATCCATTCCATCACCTCCCTCCGGCTTTTCCGCTCAGATATCCATCCCCTTTTTTACATCCTCTCCAGCTTCTCCAAAAGCTTCTGCATCCCATACAAAAACACCTGCTCAAACACTCTGCTGACCACGATAATCACCATAGTCCACGCAAACAGATCTGGTGTGTTCAGATAAATTTTCGCCTGGTACAGCTTTTCGCCGATAGAGCCCTTCGGCATCCCGATCACCTCCGCCGCAATGCCGGATTTCCAGCACATGCCGATGGATATGGTGCAGGCCGACCGGAAGTAAGGCATCACCTGAGACAGATAAATATACCGAATCCGCCGGGACAGGGACAGCCGGAAAATTTCCGCCATCTCCAGCAATTGAGGATCGGTTGACAAAATCCCTTCCAGCACATTCGTATAAATAACCGGAAATACCATGACAAAGGAAATGAACACGGACAGGTTCCGGGAGGGAATCCAGATCAGGCAGAGAATCGTAAACGAAGCCACCGGCGTAGATTTCATCACCAGCACCGCCGGCTGCAAAAATTCCCGCACCGGCCTGCAAAAAGAGGACAGGGACGCAAACAGAATGCCCAGGCTTAAAGCCAGCGTAAACCCCAGCAAAATCCGCTCAAAGGAAAAAAGGATCGACCGCCAGAAATCTCCCTTCCCCACCAGTTCCGTCAACCTGAAAGCAACAGAAGCAGGAGACACCAAAAGTATCTCCTGCCCGATTTTAATGCTCAGCAGCTGCCACAAAGTCAGCCAGAGCGCCACCGCCCAAAGGCGGATCGATTCCCTTTTTCTTTTCCCGGCCTTACCGGATATAATAGAACCCTTCATCCGGAAGCTTTCCTCCCACTGCGTCCGCGTTCTGCTCAGCCAATGTGCCCAGATAGCCGCCTAACCGGGTCTTCATCTCTTCACCTTCTATAAAAGTGATGTTGCAGTAAGGCAATGCTTTCTTCGCCACAGCCGCCGGAATAATATCGTACTTTTCAATCAATGCCGCGGCATCCTCCACATTTGCATTCACATACTCGGTTGACGCCTTATACTCGTCCATAAAAGCGGCTACCGCCTCCGGATGAGCCTGCAGAAATTCATTGCGCACCACGACCACGCCGGTAAGCAGCGAAGACTTGTCCTCACCTGTCTGCACCTTCTCCCACTCCTCTGTCATGTCCAGGGCGATCCTGATCTTGTCATTTTTCGCCTGGGCTGTGGTGACAAAAGGCTGGGGCAGCATGGCGATACCATTCTCCGCCTCTGCCAATGCGGCAGCGCACTCCGCATGCTCCGATTTATATTCGATGGTCACATCCTTTTCCGGATCGATGCCGTTTTCTTTCAGCACGTAATTCAGGGCATATTCCGGCGTAGCGCCTTTGCCGCTGGCATAAATAGTTTTACCCTTAAGATCTGCCACAGACTGAATGGAATCTCCCGTCTCCACGATATAAATGACGCCCAGCGTATTAATGGCAAGCACGCTGACAGCCCCGTCGGTATTATTATACAAAACAGAGGAAACATTGGCCGGCATCGCCGCGATATCAAACTGGCCCTGAACGATCTTCGGCGTGATCTCGTCGATGGCAGCCGCAATAGTAAACTCATACCGGTTCGCCGTATTCCCCGCTTCCGCGTCGTCCATCAGCTTCACCATACCCATGGCCGTGGGGCCTTTTAACGCGCCTACCCGAAGGGTAACATCACCCTCCGCCGCGCCAGCATTTTCCGACTCTGCCGCTTCCGTCGTTACATTCTCAGCCGCCGCGGTGGTGTCCGCCTCGGAAGCACTTTCCTTCTCAGCCTCCGTCACTGCTGCCGCAGTAGTCACTGCATCCTTCTCAGCCGTGGTTTCCGTCCCACCTTTTCCGCCGCAGCCAGACAGCACACCCGCCGCCATAGCCGCCGTCAGTACCCATGCCAATATACGTTTCATTTCACAAATCCTCCTGATTCATTTCCGCTCTGCCCCTGCCGCCGCTCCAATTTGACCCGAATCAGTTTCCGTACGCATTCCGTATTTGTACTCTGGCCCGGCACAACGCAAGAAGTTTCGCTAGTTGTCTGTGTTTATTATAATACACTTCCCTTTCTTTCTCAACCTCAAAAACGAAAACGGCCATAGCCACAATCGACGGCATAATCAAATATCAAACCCCAGCAAATCCCCCAGATACCGCTCCGCCGTCTCCAGCACAAAAATATCCGGCGCCTGCGCTTCCAATGCGGCGTTCGTATAAATCCGGTTATAAATCATATAACTTTCATTAAACTGAGAGGCCAGCACGCCGGACATGGCGCTGCAAAAAGAGTCCCGGCATACAAACAGCTTTCTCTGGTCGGCTCCCTCGCTGTGGTAGATAAACTCCGTGCTGAAATCCCATTTTTCATTGACCACCCCATGGGCGTCATAGCCGGTTATGGCATACTCTTTTTCTTTTCCCGCCAGATCTGCCTTCATATGCAGCATATCCGCCAGGTCGGAGGACTGGTTTATGGTTTCCGTAATCTGAATCCTGTCATCCCCCAAAGGGGGCATATCGATCTGCAGTTCCCCCAGAAGCGTGGCGGCGGCCACATATGCGCCTGCGTAATTCCAGTGGGTATCGGTTTTATGGTACAATGGCGTTTCCGGTAACTCCTTTTTTGTTTCCATCAATTTCTCATACGGATACACAATCCGGATATCCGTATTCTCTCTCAGATATTCAATCAGCTGCAGCGCCCTGTACTGCTCTGCCGGCTCCCCGTAATAATCCGGCATCATTTCCGGGTATATCCGTTCCTTGTTGGGCGCGATCATCAGGACAAATTCCACATCCCGTTCTTCCAGATACACTTTCGCATCCATCAGGTTTCTCGCGATTGCCTCCAGCTCCTCCGGCGTAAACAGGTTTGTCCCCCGATAGCAGGCGATTGGGTCTCCGTCGTCTTTGCCGTCGTAAAACAGCCAGCCCTCTTTCCCCACGATCACATTCTCATTAGAGGCTTTCCGGAAACCAAAATAATTGATCCGGCTGTTTAGCTGGATCAGCTGATCCCGGAAGGGCAGCGTATCGTTTAAATACGCCTCATATGCCTTCGGGTACTGGTCATATTCATTTAAACGGAATACCGGTTTTTCTGCCAGTGTCCGATTTTCATAATTAACTCCCACCAGCCTTTTTCCGGCTACTGCCCAAAACAGCACAGGCAGACAGATCAAAACGACAAACATTGCTATAAACAGGCATTTACCCGTCGTCTTGCTTCTCATCCTATCCTCCAATCCGTATCACATGCAGCCCATATCGGACAATATCTTACTCTGATCAGAAATCTTGTCTAAATATATACCGGCAACACAAAAATACTGAAAATAAAAACGCATCCTAAAATTGAAAATAGATAAATGGATTATATGTATCACTGGCAATAGACGCGATACACAAAACCAACATCACCGCGCACCAAAGCACCTCCGGCAGTGAAAACCTCCACGCCTCTTTTTTCCGCTCCGAAATCAGATTCTGAAACCAGCCCATGCCACAGACCGCACAGACAAGAATAAAAATAGTTTTATAATCGGCATACTCCCATATGGACAAAGCGGACATCCGATACCGCCAGGGCATTAACATCCGCACAATCAGCGACAGCGCCGTTTTGCTACCCGTTCGAAAAAAAATCCAGCCAAAATTCACCACAAGCAGCGTATAAATGAAAGAAAAAATCCCGGGCAGATGAAAGCGGCCCGCTTTTTTTCCGGATATCCCTGTGACCCGTTGATCACTGTCAAATTTTCCTGCGGCAAACTTTCCTGTATCCGATTCCCCTGCACCGGTTTGTCCCACAACAGCGTTGCGTGAGTCCCACATCCTCTCAACCACCAGGAAAAATCCATGGTATAACCCCCATAAAATATAATTCCAGCCTGCCCCATGCCATAATCCGGTCAGAAAAAACACAATCAGAAGATTCACATATGTACGCCGTCTCCCCTTTCGGTTTCCGCCCAACGGAATATACACATACTCCCTGAACCATGTGCTCAAGGAAATATGCCATCTGCGCCAGAACTCCCTGACCGAATGGGAGATGTAAGGATAGTTGAAATTCTCCGTGAAGTCAAACCCGAACATCTTACCCAGGCCAATCGCCATATCAGAGTAACCGGAAAAATCATAATAGATCTGGAACATATAGCAGGCCGCCGCCAGCCACGCCATCGCCCCGGTAATATTCCCCATCTCCAAAGCATAAATCTGATCCGTACAGGCTCCCATGACATTGGAGATCAAAACCTTTTTGGAAAGCCCATAAACAAACCGCCGAAACCCGGCCGCCACCTTCTCCCAGGTGATACGCCGATTTTCCAGCTGTAAATTAATATCATGATACCTGACAATCGGGCCTGCGATCAGCTGGGGGAAAAAGGATATGTAAAGCGCCGTATTCACCAGCCTGTCCTGGGCCTGGGTCTCCCCTCTGTATACGTCCACCACATAGGAAATAGCCTGAAATGTGAAAAAAGAAATACCAATCGGAAGACGGATATCCGGAACCGGAATCAATGCCCTTCCTGCCAATGCATTGACAGCCTCCACAAGAAAGCCGGCATATTTATAATACCCCAGAAGGGACAGATCAACCGCAACAGCCCCAACCAGAATCCATTTCTTATACGTATCATATTTCCCAATCAGCTTCCCTGCCAGCCAGTTGACCAAAATCGAAACCATCATCAAAACTACCAGCTGCGGCTCCCCCCAGGTATAAAAAAGCAGGCTGGCCAGAAGCAGAAAAATGTTTGACAGGCGGCCAGCCATAAAAAGATTGATTACGAATACCAGAGGTAAAAATATCCATAAAAAGATGATTGAACTGAATACCATGTTTGATTGATCCTTTGTTTTCTAAATGATATATTAATCAAGCGGACAGTTACCGTACTTCTTCTTGTTCACCTTATATTTAACGTCATCCCACTCAACGGCAAACCCACTTACTTTTTTACCACATAAATACCTTTCTGATGCGCAATTCTTTGTCTAAACTCATTTTACCATGTGGTTTACGCTTTATCAAGTTTTTCTCCTTTTCTCCACAAAAAGCCCCGCCTCCGATTCACAACCGGAGGCGAGGCCTTTTAGTCATCGCTTCATATATTATTCAGGAATTTTGTTGATCTCTCTCTTTACATAAGAGGTATGTAAAATCTCGTGTGCCTTATGGCTTCCGGGCTCGCCGAAGAACTCCTCGTAAACCTTCTTGATGGAAGGATTCTCATGAGACTTTCTGATCGGGTTGGCCTTGTCATAATCATACAGAACCTTTGCACGAATCTCTCTTACATCGTTCGCGTTCTTAAAGCTTGCTGCTACATGAGGCTGTCCGCCGCCGTTTACACAGCCGCCGGGGCATCCCATGATCTCGATGAAGTGATAGTTCGCCTCACCGGCTTTCACCTTGTTCAGCAGCGCTCTTGCATTACCCAGGCCGGATGCAACGGCAACCTTAACGTCCATGCCCGCTACATTATAGGTAGCTTCCTTCACGCCTGCAACGCCTCTGACATCCACGAAATCAAGCTCTTTCAGCTCTTCGCCGGTCAGGGTCTCAACAGCGGTTCTAAGAGCAGCTTCCATAACGCCGCCGGTTGCGCCGAAGATTACGGCTGCGCCTGTGCCTTCGCCTAACGGATCGTCAAACTTCTCATCGGGAAGCTCGTTGAATCTCAGGCCCGCACGCTTGATCATTCTGGCCAGCTCTCTGGTGGTCAGGGAGATATCTACATCAGGAACGCCTGCTGCGCTCTGGTTGTCACGGCCAATCTCGAACTTCTTAGCTGTACAAGGCATTACGGATACGCTTACGATCTTCTTGGGATCAATGCCCATCTTCTGTGCATAGTAGGTCTTCAAAGTAGCGCCGAACATCTGCTGAGGAGACTTACAGGTGGACAGGTTCTCCGTCATATCCGGGAAGTAATGCTCGCAGTACTTGATCCAGCCCGGTGAACAGGAGGTGATCATCGGCAGAACGCCGCCGTTCTTCACTCTGTCAAGGAACTCGTGAGCCTCTTCCATAATGGTAAGGTCAGCGGAGAAGTTGGTGTCAAATACTTTGTCAAAGCCCAGACGACGCAGAGCCGCAGCCATTTTGCCTTCGGCGCCGGTGCCTACGGGCAGACCGAACTCTTCGCCCAGACCCGCACGAACAGCGGGAGCGGTCTGAACCACAACGACTTTATCAGGATCAGCGATCGCATCGAATACCTGCTGGGTGTAATCCTTCTCATAGATTGCGCCTACAGGACATGCAACGATACACTGTCCGCAGGATACGCAGCTGGTGTCGCCCAGGCCCATCTCAAATGCGGAACCGATATGGGTCTTGAATCCACGCTCGTTAGCGCCGATTACGCCGATACCCTGAACCTTGTCACAGACAGCTACGCAGCGGCGGCAAAGGATACACTTGTTGTTATCGCGGATCATATGAGGAGCAGACTCATCCAGCTCGTATACCGGCTTCACGCCGTCGTATCTGGACTCATCGTCAACACCCAGGTCTTTACACAGCTTCTGCAGTTCGCAGTCCTCGCTTCTGATACAGGACAGACATCTTCTCTCGTGTACGGAAAGGATCAGCTGCAGGGTTTTCTTTCTGGACTCTCTCACCAGCGGAGTGTTGGTGAAAACTTCCATACCCTCGTTGATCGGATATACGCAGGCAGCTACCAGGCTTCTTGCGCCCTTAACTTCAACTACACACATACGGCATGCGCCGATCTCATTGATATCTTTCAGATAGCAGAGCGTAGGGATATCAATTCCAGCGATTCTGGCAGCTTCCAGGATAGTAGACCCGGCAGGTGCGGATACTTCCATGCCATTTATTTTGATATTAATGTTTTCCATAATTTGCACTATCCTCCCTTATTTCTTCTCGATTGCGTCGAACTTACACTTCGTCATACATACGCCGCATTTCACGCACTTGTTGGGATCAATTTCGTGAGGTTTTTTCTTCTCGCCGGTAATAGCGCCTGCAGGACAGTTCTTCGCGCACATCGTACAGCCTTTACACTTCTCAGGGTCGATGGTGTATGTCAGCAGGGACTTACATACGCCGGCCGGACATTTCTTGTCCTGAATATGGGCAACATACTCGTCTCTGAAGTTCTTCAGGGTGGATAATACCGGGTTAGCGGCTGTCTGGCCCAGAGCACACAGAGCGTTCTGCTTCATGTAGGAAGCGATCTCCTCAATCTTGTCCAGATCTTCCATCGTAGCTCTGCCGTCAGTGATCTTGTTCAGCAGCTCTAACAGACGGGTCGTACCGATACGGCAAGGGGTACACTTACCGCAAGACTCATCCACGGTGAACTCCAGGAAGAATTTCGCGATATCTACCATACAGGTATCTTCATCCATAACGATCAGACCGCCGGAGCCCATCATGGAACCGATGGCAACCAGGTTGTCATAGTCGATCGGAATATCATAGTTGTCAGCAGAGATACATCCGCCGGAAGGACCGCCGGTCTGAGCAGCTTTGAACTTCTTGCCGCCAGGGATGCCGCCGCCGATTTCCTCAACGATCTCACGTAAGGTAGTACCCATAGGGATCTCTACCAGACCTACATTCTTAACCTTGCCGCCAAGAGCGAATACCTTGGTTCCCTTGGACTTCTCGGTACCCATGGATGCGAACCAGTCGGCGCCCTGCAGAATGATCTGAGGAATGTTTGCGTAAGTCTCTACGTTGTTCAGAATCGTGGGTTTCTCCCACAGACCCTTTACAGCCGGGAACGGAGGACGGGGATGAGGCTCACCTCTGTTGCCTTCGATGGAGGTCATCAGAGCAGTTTCCTCGCCGCATACGAATGCGCCTGCGCCCAGTCTCAAGTCAATATCAAAATCAAAGCCTGTTCCAAAAATGTCTTTTCCTAACAGACCATATTCTCTGGCCTGCTTCAGAGCGATATTCAAACGGTTAACGGCGATCGGGTACTCAGCACGTACATAGATGTAGCCCTGATTCGCACCGATTACATAACCGGCAATGGCCATAGCCTCGAATACTACGTGGGGATCGCCCTCTAATACGGAACGGTCCATGAATGCGCCCGGGTCGCCCTCGTCGGCGTTACAGCAAACATACTTCTGTACGTTTCCTCTGTTGCCCATAGCCAGCTGCCATTTTCTTCCGGTAGGGAATCCGCCGCCGCCACGGCCGCGCAGACCGCTGTCTAGGATGCATTTTACTACATCGTCGGGGCTCATCTCCTTCAGCACCTTAGCCAGCGCCTGATAACCGTCGCGGGCGATGTACTCCTCGATATCCTCGGGATTGATCAGACCGCAGTTACGCAGGGCAACACGATGCTGTTTCTTGTAGAAATGGGTCTCGTGCATGGACTTGATACCGTCTTCGGTAACGGTCTCGTCGTAGACCAGACGGGTAACGGGACGGCCGTTCTTCAGATGTTCTTCCACGATTTCATGAACATCTTCAACAGTAACCATGGAATAGAAAACGGCTTCCGGATATACGATCATGATCGGGCCTAACGCACAAAGACCATGGCAGCCTGTTCTAACTACATGGATTTCATTGTCAAGGCCGCTGGCTTTCAGCTCTTCTTCCATCTTGTCAGCAATCTGTAAGCTGTTGGAAGATGTACAGCCCGTACCTGCGCAAACCAGCACGTGAGCACGAACGCTGCCGTCTTTTGTCTGACCGCTCTCGGTTCTCAAACCTACGTGGTCTTTGATTTTATCTCGAATTGCATTTAACTCTTCAAGAGATCTCATAGAAAATTTTCCTCCTTATTTAACTGATAATCACGCCGCCGTCTTTTTAATATGTATCACAGATATAACCGATATGATCCTGGCCGGCGTGGATATGACGCGGTCTATTGATATTTCT
The DNA here is from genome assembly GCA_910588405.1 of uncultured Lachnospiraceae bacterium. Lineage (GTDB taxonomy): Bacteria > Bacillota > Clostridia > Lachnospirales > Lachnospiraceae > Paralachnospira_A. The sequence goes on from CAJUPT010000022.1 coordinate 29,477, forward strand.
CCAGAATACCCTGGACATCATCGGGAACGAGACGTCCGTAAACTTCATCGTTGATCGTCATAACGGGAGCAAGGCCGCAGGCGCCGACACACCGGCAGGCCTCAAGTGAAAATTTTCCATCCAGCGTACATTCGCCGCCCTGGATCTGCAAAATATCCTGAAGCTTTTCATAGATTTTGCCGGAACCCTTTACGTAGCATGCCGTACCCAGGCATACGGAAATACGATATTTGCCCTTCGGCTGCAGTGCGAACTGCGCATAGAAGGTGGCAACGCCATAGATTTTCTCCATGGGGATTTCCATCTCGTCAGATATAATCTTCTGTACTTCAATAGGAAGATATCCGTAGATATCCTGAGCCTGCTGAAGCACTGGCATCAGAGCGCCTTTTTGGCCTTTGTGTGCTCTGATCATCTCAAGCAGTTTTTCTTCCTGCTCTTTTGTTCCCTGGAACGGAACAGTTTTAACCAAACTCATTCTTCTTATACCTCCTGATTTAATATAGGAACACAAATGACTAATGTGATTTCCAGTATAGCACAGATCAAAATGAATTTCTAGGCATTTTGGATAAATTTTATATTTATTTAGTATTTTTTTTGGTTCAATCTAACATTCTATGCCCGGAAACATGACAACTATACTAAACATTTGTAACAGAAAAACAGGAATCGGAAAAGTTTCAGCTTTCCGATCCCTGTAAGTCATCCTAAATTTCAAATTTCACTCCGTGCTGTCTTTGGACAAAGCAGCGATTCGGCCAGACTCTCCTCCGTGGCAAACTGCCGGTCAAGCCACTCGACCCGGCTCGTCAGCCAGTTTCTGAGCAGCGTCACATCCGCCTCATAACCACCACCGTATTTCCACAGACGGTCATTGGAAAGAGCAGCTTCGTAAAGCAGCCAGTAATTACGGTCGATGGCGCCGTCCTCACCGGCTATTTCCCCGATATGGTCCCGATACGCCCAGTATACCTCCCTGGCCTTTTTCCTGAACGCAGGATCTTTAATCAGGGAACGATACCATTGCTCCTTCTGGGCTTCCACATCAAACCAGAGCGTCGCCCACCGGTCCCAGTCCTCGCAGGGAGGATTGCCGCTGCTCCAGTCATTGTCCCAGACCGGCCCCATAAAGGCTTTTCCCAGCGGATCGATGTAAAACCAGACACTTTTCCGCATAAAATCACAGTTATAGAACAGCTCGTTTACCACCCAGTATCTGGCCAGGGAATCCATATCAAACAGATCGCTGTAATGTACCTGCCTGCCCTGGTATTCCACGTAAAAATCCGGAGCGTCGATAGCCTGTTCAAACACATTTACAAATTTTTCCACAACCAAAACAGCTTCCTTGCCCTGTTCATCGCTGACTGGCTTATGGAGCATGACCGGCTGATTTTTTGACGACCGAAATTTCATTTCTTCGTCATAATATTCATCCAATTCCAGCAGTATGCCTTCCTTCAAATTGATTACCGTTCCAAAATCAATCTGCTCGCAGAGCTGATAATTTCCGGCATACTCCCCGTTAAGGATCAGGTCGACCCAGAAACTCTCCGGAGCGTCAAGTTCCATGTCCGCCGCCAAATCATAAAACAGTTTGTTCCGCATTAGAGAAGAATTGTTATAATTCGCCAGAAGAACCCAATTTTTGCTCATATCCATACCCAGCAGACCATCTCTTACGGCGAGCTTTAATTTATAGGGTTTTTTTGCCTCCTCCCAAGAAGTATTTCCCCGTCCTCTCACCTCGGCCGTTCCTTCATAATAATATGCCGCCGTCTCGCCAGCTCCCTGCAACACGACCTCCGCAGCTTTGCTTATTTCCCTGGAGTCGATGGCCTCGCCGTTCTCCGTATTCAGATACAGCACCGGCAGACGGCTGCAATAAACTCTGGCAGTCTGGTCTTCATGGAAATCTGACGATACCGTCACAGTGATAAACTGCTCCAGATCCCCCTCATCAGGAATGTAGCAGTCCTCTGTCGTTTCCAGCTCCTTAGAATCCGTTTTCCAGCGATATGTAAATTTCTCTCCCAGCATATATCCGCAGGTTTCTACTTTTAACGGCCTTCCCGGTTCTGCCAGATGATGTTCAAAATATACGACGGGTTCAACCTCCGGCATATTCATCGTATAACCCGATCCGTTATCACTCAGACATATGATAAGCAGGACTGTTAATAAAAATACAAACAAAATCTGTCGTTTAAAATAACCCGTTCGTTGTCTCACAGTATTTTCAGCTCCAAATTCAGCTATTCTCTGTTATATATCAATCAAAATCCTCCGGGTCATAGCCAGCCTCTTCTATGGCCTCCCGCCGTTCCTCCTGATCCATCCAGTCCCAGACGCCGACATCCCTAGAAGATTTCGCAGACCGTCTTCCCGGCCTGATCGCTCGTTCCTCATATTCGTCCTCATCAGAATCCTCCTCCTGAAACTGACGCATCATTTCCGTAACATCTTCACCCCTAAGCGCTTTCTCGAATAACTGATAACGTTTATCGGTTTCAAAATCAAATCCGTCCATCAGCAGTCCTCCTCCACATAAGCGGTCAGCACTACATCCTCCTGCATCTGCGTCCCAATATAGAATTTTTCTGTTTCTTCTACCTCGATCCTTGGAACGCCCTTGATTCCCCGTTTCTTCGCCTCCTGTTCGGCCAGCTCTATGATCTTTTTTCTGCCTGTTGCCAACGCCTTCTCAAACGCTGGTACCGGATACCTGCGGCTCGCCCCGGTATAAAATAGTGTATAATAATCCTTTCCCCCGGCTTTATAATGAGGTGTTACTGATACACTGACCGTAAAAGCAATCTTACCCACCACGGCGCCCACCGCGTTCGCCACCTCCGCATGGTCAGGAATCACTGCCTTTGCCCCGAAAACCTCCGCCACTTCCGGAAGGAAAATGCCGGTGGGTGCGCCCACGCCCACAAACACACCGGGCACATGGAAATCCACATCCACAAAGCTCGCATTGCGGCCGAAAACCTTTCCTCCGGTTTTAAACGCAGTCCAGCGGGCTTCAATAATCTCCTTCATCTGGCTGCCAACCCGCTCCTTTGCAATCCCTGGGTACTGGCGCTCGATCAAGATTCTGGCTAGATTCGTGTATAGCTTATGCTTTACCTCATCATAAACCATTTCCTCCAACTGCTCCTGCTCCACAAACAGGCATCTGGCCACAAACCGGGCCGCATAGACCGACGCCTCTTTGCAGTAGCTGGTATAATCTCCCCGGATATGCATAATATCCGTAGGCGTCAATCCGCTGCGCAGCACCACGCCTTCCTTTTCCAGCCGCTTCGTGTTCAGATGATAGGGCTGGGTATTCAGAAGCTTTGCAGCCTGCTCCAAGGACAGCGGCCTCTCCTTGAGTGCCTCACACAGCTTTTGCTCATCCCCGTCATAATCCTTTTTTCCGCTAATATCCTTCTGCAGCACAAAATATTCATGAATCCATCTGGTATGGGTCCGTTCCGAATCTGCCAGTACTCTCAATTCTTCGGTAATCACCGGATATTCCGCCGCCAGCGTACACAACGGGATCACCCGTTCCTCGTCCAGATACATTTTATCGTCGGCAAATCGAACCGCGCTGTCGCCGCCCAGTCCGAAGGTATCCACATAAACGCCTTTCACAAAGGTTTCCCACTCTCCTACCCGAACGCCTTCTGTCGCCTGTAAGGGAATGCCTTTCCTGAGAAAAGCGATATCCGTCGTAGTACCGCCCATATCCACCACAACGGCATTTTCATGCTCCGCCAATTCTCTGGCGCCCATCACTGACGCTACCGGGCCGCAGAGCAGGGTCTCAATCGGATGATATCTGGTAAACTCCCGGGACATCAGCGTTCCGTCGCTGCGGACGATCACAATGGGACAATCCATTCCTTTATCTTCCATCGCCTTCCCCACAGCCTTTAAAAACTGGCTGATCAACGGTACAAGCTGAGCGTTCAGCAAGGCGCTGGCTCCCCGTTTCAGGAAATTCATGTCATGGAACAGCTCATAGCCGCACACCATCGGAACATCCAGCTCCCGAAGGATGATCTCCTCCGCCTTTTTCTCCAAAACCGAGCCGGTCTGCTTGGCATAAACCTCCGCTGCCGCCATGGCATCGCAATCCTCACACCGCTCATGAAGTGTGCGGGCAAATTTCTCCCAGTTTGGCTCTTTGCCTATCGTACCGGTATAAGAGGTCTCCGTCTCATAACAAATCAGATCTTCTTTACTGTAGGTGCCAAAATCCTTTCCGGCCCGCATCACAAATTCTGCATCTCCGCCAAACAGCACCAGCTTTGCTTTTCCGCCCTTTCCCTCCACACAGGCATTGGTCGCCAGCGTAGTGGACAGCGCCACAACCTCTGCTTTCCGTAACAACTCCTCCGGCAGCTTATTCAGGGAATTCTCGATTCCCACTGCCAGGTCCTGCTTCGTCGTCAGAGATTTTGCCGAAGCCAGCACTTTCTTTTCCGCAAAATCATAAACCACCGCATCTGTACAAGTACCTCCAGTATCGATACCGATTCCGATTTTCATCCGTCGTTATCCTCCTCCAATTACTGCTTTCTTCCGCCAGGTTCTCTGTTTCCATGCCTCGCATATATCACGCACGGCGATATATGAAGCATGCTTACTGTTATGTACACAATTCTGTATAATCCTCTCATCTGTATATGCGCCTTTGCATCATTTTTTATTTACACACATGACTTTGTATATTTTTCCTATTTGTACGCAAAGATTTACATATTTTTATATCTCTCCGCTTTCAGCCTTCCTTCTTCTTTGCATTCCTTTTTTTCATTCGCTGCAGATACCAGATACACAAAATAACGGAGATCAGCGTCGACCCCGGTACTGCCAGCCCCATCTCAAACAACGTTACGCCCGACATCCTGCTGAACAGAAAGGTAAGGGGCACCCTTCCTAAGAAGGTTGCGGCCAGACTGTGAGCCATTGTAAAAAAGGTCTGGCCAAAGCCATTAAAATAACCATTCATATTAAAAATAATCGCAACCAGCACACAGTCTAAGGAATAGGTTTTCAAATACAGCGTCGCCTGACTGACCACCTCCGGATCGCTGGTAAACAGACTCGTCATCGACGTACCGAACAGCCAGCTGCACACGACGGCTACGGCTCCGAGGGCAAAAGAAAAGAAAATACCACCCTTCATACATTCTCTGGCCCTGTCAAACTTACCGGCGCCATAGTTCTGCGCGCACATAGCCGACACGGCCATGGACATGCCGATGGTAGGGATAAACAAAAAGCCTACCAGCTTGCCTACCACGCCTACGGCGGCGGACACCACCAGCCCCATACCATTGATGATCATGGTGATCAGCAGAAAAGACATTTCCGTTAAGGAATTCTGTACCACGATCGGCGTTCCGATTTTTATGATATTCCAGATCTGATCCCAGTGCAGACCGATATCCCTGACGGAAAAGGGGAAGCCAAGGCCCCGTTTTCTCAAATAGATGAGGGAGAATAAAAAACTGATTCCCTGGGCGAAGGAGGTAGCAAGCGCCGCTCCGCCCGCTCCCATATGGAAGTTCCGCACAAGCACAATATCCAGCACGATATTGAACACACAGGCAATCGCCACAAACAACAACGGCGTTTTGGAATCTCCCAGCGCCCTTAAGATACCACAGACCACATTATAGCCGCCCACAAAGGAAAGGCCGATGCTGCAGATCAGTATGTAATCAAGGGCCGGTTCCACTGCCTCTGCAGGCGTATTCATAAATGCTACAATCGGCCTGCGGAAACAAGCTACCAGCACGGACAGCAGCACACTGATAAAAATAAAAAAGACAATGGCGGCGCCCATCAGCTTAGCCAGACGCTTTTCCTGGCCTGCGCCGAAATACTGTCCCATCAGCACTGTCACCGCAGATGCAAAGCCTAAAACGACAAAAGACGCCAGATACATAATCTGGCTGCCCATCGATACCGCCGACACATCCGCTGTGGCGGCAAACTGCCCCACCACCATCAGGTCCACCGCCCCATACAGCGCCTGCAAAAGCTGGGCCAGCATAAAAGGGACCGCAAATGTCAGCAACGTTTTGTAAACATTTCCCTCTGTCAGGGACATTTTCTCTTTCATTCACTTCATCCTTCCCTGAATCAAGCTTAATATGAATAGAATCATAGCATATTTTCTATGGCATGACAAGAAAATACGCTATTTCCACATAGATTAATATCGCTTCTGTGTATCACGAAGCGTATTACTGGTCACAAAGCAACAGTAACTCCAGTTATGTACCACAAACTGCACTATGAGTTCCTCATGGCTGAAGACTGTCTGCCATACCTGAGCGAATCCCCGTTCTCCTTCAGCCATTGCTCCTGGCGGCGATAATCTGGCATGATAGCTTCAATCGTCTGATAAAAAGCCGCAGAATGATTCATATGAATCCGGTGGGCCAGCTCATGAATCACCACATAATCCGTAACCGGCTCCGGCGCCAGTACGATACGCCAGTTAAAGTTCAGGTTCCCTTTCGCGCTGCAGCTTCCCCACCGGGTTTTCTGATCCTTTACCATAAGCTTTTCATAAGTAACACCCATCCTTTTCGCATAAACGTCCGCTTTTTGCGTCAGAATTGCCTTTGCCTGACGGCGGTATGCCTGTTCTTCGGCCTCCGTGATCTCAGGGCAGGCCGCCTGCGCTTCCTTACGTTTTTTCTGATGCTGATTCACCTTTTCCACTGCCTGGAACAGCCATGGTCGCTTCCGTTCCAGAAATTCCAGCGCCATCTTTTCAGGATATTGATAAGGAATACGCAGCCTGACCACACCGTCCCGGCTCACCTCAAGGGCCACGGTTTTGCGTCCGCTTCGCACAAGCTCACAGGAAATCTGTGTTCCTTCTCCTGCTCCCTCTATCATAATGCTCTTCCCACCCTTTTGTTTTCCGCGGCTCATTTTTTCCCTTAGCATTATCTGACTGTCCTTTCTGCCATTATCTATACTCCGCGTTCTTTCGACCTGTTATGACAAATCATATTCAGTATAGTATATCCGCCGGGAAAATGCAATTTCCACCAATCCTTCCGCTTCCTTTTTTCTGCTATTATCTCAATATAATCTTGTCTGCTTTCTCAGCTTCTGTTATGATTATACGAAAGAATATACTTATTATGAAATAATTGGTAAAACGCAGCGCACTGAAAACATACTTTAAGCAGCCATGTATTTTGTCGGAACCGGCTCACAGGTATAACACCAGGAGGAAATAGTTATGAGCGAATCAACCAACCGCCTCCGGCTGGCCATGATCCAGATGGAGGTTACTGAGAATAAAAGAAAAAATATAAGCACAGCGCAGGAGATGCTGCGCCAGGCCACCGAAAAGGGCGCGCAGATGGCCGTGCTGCCGGAAATGTTCTGCTGCCCTTACAACACAAAATCATTTCCGGTCTATGGGGAACCGGAGGGCGGCCCCTGCTGGCAGGCCATGTCGGAAGCTGCCAGGGAAAACAAGCTTTACCTGGTGGCCGGAAGCATGCCGGAATTTGAAGAGGGCCGCTGCTATAACACTTCCTACATTTTCGGCCCGGACGGACAGCAGATCGGCAAACACCGGAAGATGCACCTGTTCGATATCGATATAGAGGGCGGCCAGCATTTCCAGGAATCCGACACCCTGTCCGCCGGGGATCAGGCCACGGTATTTGACACCGCATTCGGCAAAATCGGCGTGGCTATCTGCTATGACTTCCGCTTTCCGGAGCTGGCCCGGCTGATGGTTCTCGACGGAGCGCGGATTCTGATTGTTCCCGCAGCCTTTAATATGACCACAGGCCCCCGCCACTGGCAGCTGATGTTCCGCAGCCGAGCGGTGGATAACCAGGCTTTTACCATCGGCGTCGCACCTGCCCGCAATCCAAGGGCCTCTTACGTTTCCTATGCCCACTCCATCGCCGTTTCTCCCTGGGGCCATGTGATCAAACAGATGGGCATCGATCCGGGCATCGAAATCGTTGAGCTGGATTTAAGGGAAGTCATAGAGATCCGGGCCCAGCTGCCCCTTCTGAAACACCGGCGGACAGACCTGTACCATCTGAAATGCAAGGCAAATGTCAGGGGCAAAACGAAAAAAGAATAGGCTTTACACCACCTTTTCTTTTTAGTATACTTACTGCGTAACATAAGCCTGCATTCTGAGAGATTATATACAATTAATCTGACAGAACTCGACATAATCAAAGAATGACCCGAAACTGAAAGGAGATACTATGGGATATTTTACAGGAAAAACCGTAATTATTACAGGCGGCGGACGGTCTGTCTTAAGTGACGGCAGATGCGGCTCCATCGGCTACGGCATTGCCACCGCTTACGCGAAGGAAGGAGCCAATCTGGTGATCACCGGCCGTAATGTAAAAAAGCTGGAGGACGCCAAGGAAGAGCTGGAACGCCTTTACGGCATCAAAGTGCTGCCGGTTCAGGCAGACGTCAGCGCAGGCTCGGACAATGAAGCCGTGGTGCAGAACGTGGTAAAGCAGACCATCGACGCATTCGGAAGAATCGACGTGCTGATCAACAATGCCCAGGCTTCCGCTTCCGGCGTGACCTTAACCGACCACACCACCGAGCAGTTTGATCTGGCACTCTATTCCGGTTTATACGCCGCGTTCTATTATATGAAGGCCTGCCATCCTTATTTAAAGGAAGCAAAAGGCTCCGTGATCAACTTTGCCTCCGGCGCGGGCCTGTTCGGCAACTTCGGCCAGTGCGCTTATGCCGCCGCCAAGGAGGGCATCCGGGGACTGACCCGTGTGGCCGCCACCGAGTGGGGCCCGGACGGCATCAACGTAAACATCGTCTGCCCGCTGGCCTGGACCGCGCAGCTAGAGAACTTTGAAAAGGCTTATCCCGAAGCCTTCAAGCAGAACGTAAAAATGCCCCCCGCAGGGCATTACGGCGACGCCGAACTGGAGATCGGCCGGGTATGCGTACAGCTGGCCTCCCCTGACTTTAAGTATATGAGCGGCGAGACCATTACGCTGGAAGGCGGCATGGGGCTGAGGCCATAAAAGAGACTGGTTATATGAATGCTAAAAAAATATTTGTAATCGGCTGCGGGCGATGGGGAACCTTTATCGCCTGGTATCTGGACAAGATCGGCCACGAAGTATCCCTGTACGGCAGGGAGCAGTCTGCCAATATGAAGCAGCTGCGGGAAACGAAAAAAAACCAGTATTTATCCCTGAGCAAAACCGTGCGCCTCACAACCTCCTATGAGGAAATCGGCTTGGCCGACTATATCGTCATATCCGTAGGCTCGCAGCAGCTGCAGAGTGTGGTTTCCGATATCGCCGCCAGGGCAGTCCAGGGGAAAACCGTTATATTATGTATGAAAGGCATCGAAATCGAAACCGGGCGCAGGCTGTCCCAGATCGCTTCGGACACGCTTGATGAAAGCAACCGGATCGCCGTATGGTTAGGCCCCGGCCATGTCCAGGAGTTCATAAAAGGCGTTCCGAACTGTATGGTGATCGACAGTGCCGACGAAGCGGTTAAGGATGACCTGATCCGTAGCTTTACAAGCGACCTGATCCGCTTCTACTATGGCACGGATTTAATCGGAAATGAGATCGGCGCCGCCGCCAAAAATGTGGTGGGCCTTGCGGCAGGCATGCTGGACGGCCTGGAGCTTTCCTCCTTAAAAGGCGCTTTGATGTCCCGGGGAACCAATGAGATCGGCAGGCTGATCGCCGCCATGGGCGGAAACTGGGATACCGTTTACGGCCTGTGCCACTTAGGCGACTATGAAGCCACCCTGTTCTCCGAACACAGCCACAACCGCGCCTTCGGCCAAAGCTTCGTTAAGGGCGTCAAATTTGACAAGCTGGCGGAAGGCTGCCATACGGTAAAGGCTATCTGCCGGCTGGGCAAAAAATATGGCGTAGAGCTGCCCATCTGCGAAGCGGTTTACCAGATTATGTATGAAGGACAGGACGCCAGAAGCATCCTGAAAAATCTTTTTGACAGAAGCCTGAAAAATGAGTTTGTGATAAGGCCCGCAAAATAAAGACCTTAGCTCTGTTATACCAGAAACCGAATCTGACTCATGTCCATCTGTGTCAGCAGCATTTCCACTTTGTCCACATTTTCTGCGATAATCTCTTCGCTGATACCGGCCAGCCTGAGGGCGATCGTTCCGCTGAAATAGTGGAGCGGCCGGTTCGTGGGCAAATCATACTCTCTCAGATAAACCCTTATCAGCTCCCGGTAAGCGCCGTACTGCGCCACAATATACTGCTGCCACACTTCCTCAGGCAGATCAATCCCAAACTCTTTGATGCATTCCAGCAGATAAGTGTCCACGATCTCCGTGATTATGGGCGACAGCAGCCTGTTGTCCACCATATGCTGATAAATCGCATGGTTGCGTTCGTCGCTGTAAATCCCCTGGTACTGGAGCTGCTGCAGCAGCAGATGCCGCTGCAGCACATTGTCCAGTTTATCGCCCACCTGCCGGTCGATCGCGCTGAGGATACCCAGTATGTATTCCTCATGAATCTGTGTCAGAAGCTGATTCTTCTTATAATAATAGGCCACCAGGCTGTGAGGCATATTTACCATCTCCGCAATCATGGCTATGGTAGTGCCTTTGTAGCCATTCTCATAGAAACATTGCTTTGCCGCCCGTATAATCTTTTCTTTTCGTTCAAGCCCTGACTTATAATGATTCAAGCGGACGCACCTCCGGTATTTTGATGGTATAAGTCTACTATAAATCCCGTCAGATGACAATCAATTTTCATGTTTCTCAGCCAATATCCTTCTGATTTTCTCCATCCTTTTGTCACTCAGATTATACAGAAGGAGCAGCAAGACAGAAGCGGCGCACAAAGCGATCGGCAGCGCCAGGCAGATAAAGTTGATACCGCTGATCACCCGGGGGGTAGGTTCCATGCCGGCCTGATAACCAATAAAGGCCAAGCCAAAGCCCGCGATACCCGTACTGCAGATAGCTGCAATCTTGATGGACATCTGATACATGGAAAAATAAATGGCTCTTGCGTTAACGCCGTATTTCACTTCACCGTAATCAACTACGTCCGTATACATGGCCGTGGAAAGCGTATTGCTGAAAGAATAGCCCACATAGCCGATCACCAGAACGCTGACCATCGCAAACGTATTGTCCTTCAAAACGGTAGCTCCCGCAAAACCGGCTCCCAGCATCACAAGCCCGACGATATACGCCGCCTTCTTAGACAGAAACCTGGAGATCACAGGAACAAGGGCGGCGCCCACCAAAGAAGCCACGGCTGTGCTGCCGAAAAACATGGGAGCCGCTTTCAGGTCTTTTGCCACATAAATAAAGAAATAAGGGAAGATGCTCAGCGTAACCAGATTTGTTAAAATACGCAGAATATCAGCGCAGAACAGGCAGAGCAGCGGCCGGTTTGTCAGGATCAGGCCCATAACATTTTTTCCCGAAACGCCGTTGTCCTTCGCTTTTGCCCCGCTGCCGGCCGCTGTCCCGTTACTGTCGCGGCTGCCCACGGCTTTATACAGATTTATATAGCCCAGCACCAGAATCATGCTGGTGACCAAAGCCGTGATAAAATAGCCTTTTACGTTCTGGCTGCCGCCATTAAAGCTGAAAAGGGCAATCATCGGCAGCAGCAGATAGCCGGACAGAACACGGCCGACACCGCTGCCCAGCCCGCGGAAGCTGGCCAGGGCCACACGCTCCTTCGGGTCAGAAGTCAAAAGGGAATTTAAGGATGTAAATCCGGTATATGCCAGATTCGTAGATGCGCAGAACAGCGCGTAAATCAGGCAGCAGGCCACGGCCTTCGGCAAAACGGCGCCCGAAGAGCCATTCCAGTTTATAAAAATTAATACGTTAAAAATCATCGTCAGCACTGCGCCGATTACCAACCAGGGACGGTATTTGCCCTGTTTCAGATTAGCCCCCTGAATAATTCCGCCGGTAACCGGTACGCTGGCAGCATCCAGAATACGGCCGAAAAACAGAATAGACGCCGTAGTTGTGGTGGAAAATAACGCAAAATCTGTCAGGAATATCTGGGCATAGGTATTGGTCAGCGTTACCATCAGAATAAAAGTCACATCCGCCAGGGCATAGGAATTTTTCAAATAGAGCGAAAGCTTTCCGGTTTTTGTTTGTTCTGTCATATAGATAATACCTCCTGGTTTGGGGATAATAACACAATCAATGAGAAGCCAGCGCCGCCAGGTCAGCCTGCCGGATGCGTCCCATTTCTTCGATCATAGGCATAAAGCCCTGAAGCATTTCCTTCGGATCCAGTGTTTCCTTCATAATATATCCGGAAAACGCATAGGCCCTGTTGAAAGGACGGCCATAAGTATCTACGCAGCGGTGCACTTCATCATAATAAACCTGCGGATCCATATCGGCATACCCGGGCTGTCCCGACGTGTCATAACCGCCTATAAAGGAAAGCCTGTCCCCATACTTTTGGATCAGTCCCGCGATATCATTCATAGGCTGAATCGAAGACCAGGCCACCGCGCCCGTATCAATGATATCCTCCACAATATTTTCCGCATAGCCGCACAGATGATAGACAGGCATAATTCCCATATCGGCCAGCGCCTTATACAGACGGGTGTGATGAGGCTTGATCAGGTCACGGAAGGTTTCCGGCGACATAAACAGGCCCCGGGCGGTGGCTATGTCGTCAAAATAAGTGAAGGTGTCAACCTTATAATATTTGGCTACTTTTTCCGCGTATTTGATTTTAAAATCAGTAATGGCAGTAAACAGGTCATTGACGGCCTCCGGCTCCTCCATCATGGCGATCAGCGCTTCTTCCATGCCCATCAGGGCGCCCAGACGCTCAAAGACGCCGTTTCCGTTGCTGTAATCAAATACCAGCTTTGAACGGTCAAAAGGGGCTGTTTCCCGTTCCGCCCGGGCCGCCCAGTCTATGGCGTCCACATTGGGAATGGTTACCTGGGATTTCCATTTGGTGATGTCGGTCAGCACAAATTCATTAGGCGCAGGGATCGGCGCTCCGCCGGCGGAGGCGGGCATAATCCAGCGCACGCCGAAAGCGTCGTAACCGCCTTTTGCCGGATCTCCCTTTTCAATCGGGTCAAAAACGCCGAACCCTTTCTGGTCTAAAAAGGTGCTGGGCACAAAATCCGTCTGTTTGTGGCGGTACATGTTCATAAGATTTTCTTTTCCTGACAACATAGCAACTCCTCCTGAATTAAAATTCCGCTGTTTATAGTTCGTTACGGTTCTGCTGCCCCCACGGAGCCCTTCTCTCCTTTTCCGGGACAGTATGTCTCTTCAGGTGCATTATATCATTGTGCAGATTGATTGAAAATGCTGATAAAGACGCAAAATATTTGAACATTTTAACAAACAGTCGTGGCTTTAAATATATTTCGCGGGAATCAATCGGAAAAACACAAAAAAAGGAAGCATCTGCAACAAAATAAGTGTTTTAACTAATACAACACACATTTTGTTGCAGATACTCCTTTTTATTCAATCGGCAGCCAGGCATCCTCACAGCCTGGGTTTGTCATAAATATGGGATTGGGTCGGATGCATCATCTGGCACAGCTTCAGCGAGATCATAACATGCAGGATCTCATCCGCATCCTTCAGATGAAGCCCGGCAATCTCTTCAATCCGCTGCAGGCGCCTTAAAAATGTTGAACGGTGTACAAAAAGCATTTCCGCAGCCTCCGAAGCCCTGAACTGGTTTTCGATATAACGGCGCAGTGTTTTCACATAATCCGTATCATTTTTCGCGTCATAGTCCATCAGACGGTAAATCCCCGGATGAACCGCCTGCTCCGCCGAAAACTCACAGGCAAATTTCTCAAAAATATAGTCCAGCAGATAATCGCCGAATTCAAACAGCCATAGATGGGGATTCTTTCGCAGACCGATGTGAAATACCTCGCAGGCCTGCTGGTAAAGATAAGACATGCCGGAAATCCCCGGCATCGGATTGCTGATCCCCACCTTAAGCATATGCTCTCTGATAAACGCCGTCAGATACTCCCTGAACTCCTCCATCCTGGCCGCGCACAGGCTCATATTGATAATCCAGGCAAAATCATTTCCGTCAGGCAGCACGCAGGTATCCGGCCAGTCCTTTTCCAGGCAGCCGCGGATATAGGAGTGATCCAGATTTGACCCTTCTTCCCGGATCGGCCGCATAAAAATTACCCGGTATTCATGCTCCCCCCTCCAGCCGAACCGCAGCAGCGCCACCCTGTCCTCCGGCGTGATGCCGTACTTTTCCTGATAAAGCATGCGTGACAAAAGCCTGTGCTGCTCATCGTTTCCCCTGCGGTTTTGCCCGCTTGCCATGCTGCCGAGATAGGCCGACGACACATAACCCGCCAGACAGGAAAACAGCGCCAGCTCTTTTTTACAGGCCTCGGCATGTTCATAAAATGCCAGAAATACCGCCACAACCTGCCCGTCCAACAAAATATTTTTACATGCGGCCGTCCCTTCCCCGCTGTTCCTGGGATCATACATGTATACCTCTTCACTGCCGGAATGCATCCGGTAGCCCATGTCTAAAAACAGGTCATATGCGTCCCCGTCAGGCCGTTCCCCGTCCACGCCGCATAAAATCTGCTGTTCTCCGTCGTAAAGCGCCACAGGGACAGACAGGAAAGAACATCCCAGCTCCATCAGCTTCGCAGGCATCTCTCCCTGAAAAAGCGCATCTTTGAGCGCCGCTTCCCATTCCATCAAAAGATAAAGCTGGTCACAGAGCGCGTCATACAGATCCAGCTTGCTGACACTGTCGGTCACAAAAACGGCATCCGCCTCCCGAAAGCTTTCCGACAGCTTATAGGGGGCGCCGGCCAAAAATACAAAGCCGCAGCCATCCGGCTGCCCGATCATATTCAGATCCGTCAGCTCATCCAGCAAATACAGGCAGCCGGGCTCTGTCGTCTGCCCCCGGTAAAGCCGGATCTGCCTCACCCGCACGCTTTTATGCGCCTGCTCCCGGCCATAAACCGTAAACTTGCGGGAAAGCAGGCAAAAAATCATCCGCGAAGTAATCATCATAAAAAACACTCCTGTCCGGTGCAACAATAACCATATTTACTCAGGCCTGCCGCGCAGGTTTGCGCATGCCGCGGCGTCCGGCCTGTCAGGCCATCCCGGGGGAGCTGAAAATCTCCGAAAAAAAGCCCTGGCGCAACAACTTTTATTCCGCGTCGGAGATTCCGCTCATTTCTCAGCCTACTCTTTCATCATGCAATCAGATATAATAATGCTGTCACCAAATCATGCTTTATGTTCAGTTTAGAGAAATCCGCCGTTAAAGTCAAGCAGACTTTGAATGTTTTTTATCTACACAACATATGACCCGCAACACCCACCAAGAAAGGAGAACACACATGTCCATACCTGCATTTCAGCCGGAAGAGCTGCTGTACGACCGGGAAATCGCCGGGATTTCCCCTGCCCTCCCCACCTCAAAACGTTACTTCCACACACCGATTACCCAAAAGGAAAATTTTCTTCGGACCGTGCGCCGGGAGCATCCTCTGTGGATTCCCAAATACGGAGACTGGTATCCTTTCCTGACCCGTATTCTGCCTGATGCGGTGGCCAAGGGCCTGGTGCTGGACTATGAGCCCTTTGACCCAAAACAATACGGCGGTCCCGACTTTTTCGGCATTCCCTGGTACTATGAGGAACTGGCCGGCGGCTCCATGCCGGTTCAGAACCGGAAGCTGTTAACGAATATGAACGACTGGCGGGAATTCGTCCGTTTCCCTGATGTAGATCAATGGGACTGGGAAGGCGCGGCAGAAAAAAACAAAGACTTTCTGTGCCGGGACCGTATCTGCCAGTACTGGTTTTTCACGGGATTCTTCGAACGGCTGATTTCCTTTATGGATTTTGAAGAGGCCGCCGTCGCGTTAATCGACGAAGACCAGACTGGTGCGATCCATGAATTTTTTAATGAATTGGCTGATTTTTATGACCTGGTTATCGGAAAGCTGAAACAATACTTTGATATTGACATGCTGCTGTTCCATGACGATGCCGGCACCCAGCTGGCGCCCTTTTTCTCCGTCCGGACCCATCGGGAAATGATCGTTCCCTATCTTCGCCGCGTGGCAGAATCCTGCCACAAACGGGGCATCCTGATGGAACTGCATTCCTGCGGAAAGAATCAGATGCTGATCGAAAATATCGTGGCAACCGGCGCCGACCTGTGGACGCCCCAGAACAATAATGACCTGGATTATCTCTATGAAAATTACGGCGATCAGATTATATTCGGCATCAACGCGGATATCAAAAATATAAGCCCGGCCACCCCTGAGGAAGATATCATCGCCTCCGCCAGACGCTTTGCCCGCAAATACGGGCCGCACATGGAGGAGAAACCGGTTATGTCCGCCAGCTGGGCCGCCCCTTCGCTGTATACGGAAGTGCTGTATGAGGAATGCCGGAAATTTATGGGGTAATGCGTTGATACATCATTAAAATACGGCTTATAAGTGACGATCGGGTAGGAGGCTACCCATTAGTTGAGTAGCCGACCTCCCACACCACTGTACGTACCGTTCGGTATACAGCGGTTCAATAGTTTTCACGATACTTTCAGATAATAGTCAAGCATGGAGATATATCCCAGCTTGGCTATTATTTTATTGGTGAGGGCAACACTTAGCATCTGCGCTGTCCTCCAGTAACCCTTCCGGCTGTTGGCTATCTGATGCACCTGCCACTCTTCGAGTTTCAACGCTCTTAAGTTTCGGTACCTCGTCTTCACCTTTTTCCATTGTTTCCAATAGATTGCCCGTATCCTGCGCCGGAGCCATTCATCTGTCTCCGCCATCAGTCCTTTCATGTCTGCAAGTTTGTAGTAATTTATCCACCCTCTGACATACTCCGCAAGTTTCTGTCTCCGGTAGTCGTTACTCCACCCTTTGTTTTTCTGGGTGATCTCCCTTATCCTGCCTTTCATCTTCTTGGCGCTCTTAGGGTGTACCCGGAATCTGCACTTCCCTCTGTTCCTGTAAAATGCGTATCCCAGATATTTTATTTTGCTCACATGTGTTACTGTTGTTTTGGCTCGGTTTACTTTCAGGAATAACTCTCCCTCTATGAATGGGATGATATTTGCAAACGCCCTCTCCGCACTCTTCCTGCTCTTGCAGAATATCAGCGCGTCGTCCGCATACCTCACGAACCGGTGCCCCCTACGTTCCAGCTCCTTATCCAGTTCATTCAGCATCACGTTCCCACACAGCGGACTTAACGGCCCGCCCTGTGGTACGCCTTCCTCCGTTTTCTCGAAGAATCCGTTCTGCAATACTCCTGCATTCAGGTATTTGTGTATCAGCGATACCACTCGTCCATCCTTGATTGTCCGTGACAGTACCTCTATTAATTTGCTGTGGTTTACCGTGTCAAAGAACTTCTCTAAATCCATGCTCACCACATACACATATCCTTCGTCTACATTCTTCTTGCTGGCTCTTAATGCGTCGTGCTGGCTTCTTCCCGGTCTGAATCCATAACTATTCTCTGAAAACTGTGGTTCAAACAGTGGTATCAGTTCCTGGGTAATCGCTTGCTGTATCAATCGGTCTACTACTGTTGGTATTCCTAATTTTCTGACCTTGCTTTTCTCTTCCTTGGGTATCTCTACCCTGCGGACTGGGTTAGGCTTGTATTTTCCCTCCCGTATCTCCCGGATCATTTCGCTCTGGTTTTCTTTCAGATAGGGTAGAAGTCCATCCACCTGCATTCCATCAATCCCGCCTTTGCCTTTGTTTGATTTTACTTTCTTATATGCCTTGTTTAAGTTGTCTTTCCGCAAAATCAATTCCAGTAGATTGTCCGTCCAAAAGTCCGTGATGATGTGGTTGTTTTCAGTAATCCGCTGATAGACGGACACTTCCGCATACTCTTTCTGTTC
>CAJUPT010000023.1 GCA_910588405.1 uncultured Lachnospiraceae bacterium
CTAAGAACAAAATCGAACACTGTTTAAAAAGCTGAAAAAGGCACGGTCCTGCGGATCACAATATCCGCAGGACCGTGCTCTTTTGTATTTACTTCACGCCGTTCTTCTCACATAAATCTGCCACGCAGCACTGCCCGCAGTGAGGCGTGGTCCGGGCCGTACACACATCCCGGCCATGGTTCACTAATCTGTGGCAAAAATCGCTGCCTTCCTCGGGCGGAATAATTTTCCACAGAGCCATCTCCACCTTTTTCGGCTCCTTGATGCCGTCCACCAGCCCCATCCGGTTCACCAGCCGGATACAGTGGGTATCTGTCACGATGGCTGGCTTTCCAAACACGTCGCCCATAATCAGATTGGCACTTTTACGACCCACGCCGGGCAGCTCTAATAGCTGATCAAACTGGTCCGGCACTTTACCGTCATATTTTTCCTTCAGCATCCGCATACAGGCGCTGATATCCCTGGCCTTACTGTTTCCCAGACCGCAGGGACGGACAATCTCCTCGATTTCCGACGGCTCGGCCGCCGCAAGAGCGTCCACATCGGGAAATTTTTTATACAGATCCTCCACCACCACATTGACCCTGGCGTCCGTACACTGCGCGGCCAGACGGACGCTGACCAAAAGCTTCCACGCCTCGTTATAGTCCAGCGTACAGTCCGCATCCGGATATTCCGCTTTCAGCCGTTCGATGATTCCAAGGGCCAGCTTCTTTTTTTTCTGCTGCTTCTTTTCTTCCGCCTTTGTCAGTTTTTTCTCCGTTTTTTTTCCGCTGTTTGTCTTTTCCATATCCGTATTTATCTCCTCGTATTATTTCGCTCCCTTTCCCGTGACCACCATCACAATGGTTTTCAGCAGTATCTTAATATCCAGTCCAACGGACCAATTATCGATATATTCCAGATCCAGCCTGACTACTTCTTCAAAATCCGTAATATCACTCCTACCGCTGATCTGCCACAGCCCGGTGATGCCGGGGGAAATGCTCAGACGCCGCTTCTGATAACTCTTGTATGATTCAAACTCTTCCAGGGTCGGCGGCCTGGTACCCACCAGGCTCATATTCCCTTTCAGGACATTCCAGAACTGAGGCAGCTCATCGATACTGGTTTTTCTGATAAAACGTCCCACCTTTGTCACCCGGGGATCGTCTGTCAGCTTAAACATATTTCCCTGCATCTCGTTCTGCTCCATCAGCTCCGCTTTATGCTGTTCCGCATCCGCATACATGGACCGAAACTTGTACATCTCAAAAATCCTTCCGTTTTTCCCCACCCGCTTCTGCCTAAAAATCAGCGGCCCCGGAGATTCCAGCAAAAGCGCCGGAGCAAGAAAAACAGTAATTACAGCCGTAATCAAAAGCCCAACCACAGCTCCCATAATATCTATGCACCGCTTGATTAACAGCTTCCTGGAATCAAAAAGACGACTGGAAAACACGAGTGTATAGTAGTCGCCCATCCTGAAAATCCGTCGGCTGTCATCAAGACCGAGATCAAACATATCAATATTCAGATGGACTACCACACCCATTTTCTCCAGCTCTAAAATCACATGCTTTAAATCATTATTTTTAACATCTGGCAAATGGATAAATACCTCGTCGATGGCCTCCCGCAGCACGTAATCCATAAAATCCGTTTTGCTGGCCACCACTGGAATATTTCCTACGCTGCGACCGGTCATATCCTCATCCGTCACTACCGCAGCCACCACCTGATAACCCCATTCCGCAGGCCTGTCCAGCCCCTTTAACACATCCTCAAGCCTGTCCTTCACTGTAACCAACAGCACCTTGCTGGAGGACGTATGATTCCGGTATATATGCGTCATATAATATTTATAGCACTGATGGGCGACATAAAACGTAATCTGGCAGAAAATCACCGTATATCCCGCTGTCAGCCTGGACAGCATAAAAGCATTCTTGATCCCGAAGGCCATCGCCGTGATCGAAAATGTAAACAGCAGGTTATATTTCAATATTTTTATAAATTCTTCCAGACATCCTCTAACACATATATTTTCATAAATTTTGCTCAGATAAAAGCTGGACACATGGATCAGTATCATACAGATCAGGATATAGGAAATATTTGCCTCCTGATCAAATACCTTAAAAGATCTGTAGCGCACAAATCCCGCCAGTATAAAGCTGATTCCCACACAAATCCCGTCAATCAGGCAGACTAAAAGCTCCTGAATCTGATTCCGTCTCTGGTACATCTCTACTCCTCTGCGCTCATATCATACTCGTGCAAGTATAACACATTTTATTGTAAATAACAATTCATCTTCCTTGACATTTTCTTTTGCCTTTGTTATACTCAAGGGCATATTTACTTTCAAATTTGGTGATGTCTGCGTCAGCAGACATGTCCGTTACGAAATCATTTCATATAGGGAGTTTATATGCATTACACACAAACCAGGGAGAGTTTTCCGGCCTTCGGCCTGTCTCTCCTTTTTAAGATAGTAATCGCCACCATCATATTATTTCCGGCCTATTCCGTAGAAGCAAACAACACATATTATATCCGCCTTGTGCTGCCAAACCTTCTCATTGTCCTTATGCTTGGCTGGTATCTGCTTTTTTGTCCCAAACAGTACAAAGCTGATCGTGCCACAGGCATCTTTTCCATAATATATATGACCACACTGATTTTGTACAATGCAGTCACCTATTATTTTAACGGTCTGTACGGCCAGTGGTACTGGGACCAGGTGAATGAAACCATATGTCTCCTCTTTTTTTTATTTTTGGTTCTCTGTTTATCTGAGCATGAGCTGCGGCGAATGGATCTTTTACGCCTGATTTTCTTTCTTACGGCGCTCTCCACGCTCTGCTGCATATTTATGTTCCACAAATATGAGCTTCAGTCATTGAATATCCGCCTGGACGCCATCCTGCGCAACGGACAAACTGAAGCCTACGGTATCCGCTGCAGCTGGCTTTTCCCTCATAAAAGCCAATATGCGCTGATACTGCTTATGAGCATCTTTCTCGTGCTGCGCCACCGAAAGACATTTTCCCGTCAGTGGCTTGCCTGGGGGATGGTTCTTCTGTTACTGTATGGATTGTATATCTGTGACACGATGTCTGCCTTCGGCGCGCTTATTCTCGGCATCGGCGGACTGTTTTTAGATTATTTAAGAAAAAAAGGATTGCGATTTAATAAATACATGGTTGTAGGCGGAGGATTAGTGGCCGCAGCCGGCATCGCCGTTTTTATTCTGATCAACCAGAATCGAAGTAATATGTCCACACTTGGCGCCAGAATTCCCATATGGACAAAATCGATTCAAACGATTCTGGAAAATCCTTCCGGTATAGGCAGGCGTTATGGGGGCCATTTCTCGATGCAGGCTATGGAAGACCTGTATGTAGATAACTGCCATAATGTTTTTTTGAACCATGCTCTGCGCTATTCGATCCCTGCGGGCATCTTATTCACGATACTGATTCTAGCGATTGTCATCTACACAATTTATGTCAGCCGCTCCTTTTTTGCGCTGGGAAGCTGGTTGGGCATTCTATTTCTGATGAGTATGGATCATTCCGTAACACTGAATCAGTTCGCCTATTTTTTGCTGTTGGTGTTTTTCCTTTATCTGTATGACGAAAAGCCAGAATATGGTCCGCCGTCAAATCCCATATAACCCTTAAGGTGCGTCCATTAGGAGGAGAGGGTGGACGAGAATACTATGACCATTTGGCTCATTGCCCGCAATGGCTGATCTTACCAGCCCGAAAAAAGGAAGCAAGATCCTCCGCCAGCATACTGCTGTAATGCTCTGCTCCCAATGTATTACAATGCATGACGCTATTGTAAATTTCTTCTCTTGGTAGCAGCGTATCTTTAATATCCGTAATCACCGGGGCTGTCACCTGTTCTTTTAGCCAACTGTCAAAGGCCGCTAGCTCCTCCTCACTGTTCTCGACCGCCTCGTCAAGAATCGTGGGATAGGTCAAACAGAACACTGCTCCCCGTTCTCTGCAATAGGCGTCAAATTCATTGAGAAATGCAAGATATTCCTGGGAATATGCCGCGCTGTCATACCGTTTCTTCTGATCCTCCGGTACATCATCCGTCCAGCTTTCTTGCCGCAAAGCCTTCATCGTCCCCTTTTGATCAAAGGAATCGATGGCGTAGATCGGGTCTATTTCACTGTCCGCCCGCTTCTTTTCCGCAGGAAACAGCATCCCACGCAACGGTTCATACAGCTTTTTTGTGATAATATCCCGGCTGCCTGCCAAAGCACCCTTCACAGCTCCCGCCGGAAGAGAAAACAGCAGGTCCATCCTGCCCTCAATACCTGTGAGAATCAGCTCTGTCCCATAATAATTGATATCGGTTTCCCAAATCGGATACACTACAATATCACCTTCGCCGATCCATTCCTTAGACAGATCAAAAAAATATCTGGTTCCCATTCCCAGATGGCATCCGAATACCTGACAGGGCATCCCAAGCTTCTGTTCCATCAAATCCGCATCCACGGAAAAGGTCACGTAGGAAGTACCCAGCACAATCACCTTCGGTTCATGAATCTCCCGCAGACTGTCATATTGACGTACCACCACGCTTTGATAGGAATCCTTATATAGAGGCGGCATCAGACAAAAAGCCGCCAGAAAAATACAGCTATAAACAATCACCGCTGCCAGTCCAATGCCGGCGGCACGGAATGCCAGCCTTAATATCCCCTTAGACATCTCTCTCCCCTATCCCGTTCGTTAAAATTGGAAATAAATAAACTGGCTTGGATCTGTAACACCATAGATCCCAAAAACCAAAATGGCCGTGAGCGCCGCTGTGTAAAAAGCAAACCGCTGCCAGCCCTTTAGCTGTCCGATCCGCTCCCGAACCGATATTCCCCGATTCTGCATCACCTCAACAACGGCTAACACACAGATTCCAAGAAAAGCACAGAACAGCGCGCCGAAATTCTCATACAAAAGCCCTGCAAAAGCGCCCCACCCCGGAGAACTGAATAACAGCCGTATCGTCTCCAAGGCATCCTTCGTGGAGGCTCCCCGGAAAAACAGCATGGCAAAGGAATACAGACAAAAGGTACGGACCATCTGAAAACGTGGAAACCATCCCGCATCCTCTCGGATCTGTAGTCTTTGCTTAATCCGCTCCGACAAAGGCTGACATATCTTGCCCGACACAATATAAAACCACTGAATCAGACCACTGGCCAAAATAAACTTCCAGTCCGCCCCATGCCACGCGCCAGTCAGAAACCAAAGGCAAAACAGACCTGCGTAAGTCGTAACCTCTTTTCCCGTCTTTTTTCCAAATATCTGTTGGCACTTTTTTCCTAGGCGGCTCCACAGCCGGGATTTTAGCAGCGGATAAAAGACATAGTCCTTAAACCATGCGCCCAGGCTGATATGCCACCTCTGCCATAATTCCTGAATACTTCGGGAGAAAAAGGGATTCCGGAAATTTTTAAACAGTCGGATGCCAAGCATCTGAGAAACCCCTTCCGCGATATCCATATAGCCAGAAAAATCCGCATACAGCTGAACAAAAAAAGCACAGCCGCCAAACACTACACCAATCCCTGGATACGCTTCATAATTTCCAAAATAAGCATCCACCGCCCGGCCCAGCTGATCAGCGATCACCAGCTTTTTGAACAGCCCCCAAACCGCCAGCTTCAACCCGCTGGCCACCTGCCCTGGGTCAAATTGATGGAATGCATACAGCTCCTTTTCCATCTGGGGATACCGACTCACCGGTCCCTGGAGAATCTGAGGAAAAAACAGGATAAACAACGCATATTTCCCCAGATTTTTCTGCGGCTCATACAGCCCTCTGCCGATATCGATCACATAGCCAAGGGACTGAAAAATATAAAAGGAAAGCCCGACAGGCAATGCAAATCGGAATATCGGTAAGGCTTTGCCAATGGAAAGCAGGGCAAACAGGCTATTTATATTTTCTGCCAGAAATGCCGCATACTTCATCACAAACAGCAGACCGAGATTTCCTGCAAGCGCTGCCCCCAGCCAAAAACGATTCTTCCCGCGATACAGTGCCTGAATCGCCTGCTTTTCTTCTCTTTGCAGCTGCCGGCCACCTTCCCTGATCCGTTCCTTCATTCTCCGGTTATTTTCGCCGATCCGCAGGCCGCTCCAATAGGTGAGCAATATGGTAAACAACGGATAGCACAGCATTCCTGGTCCTGCATACAGATAAAAGAATAGGCTGGCAGTCAGCAGAACCAGCCACCGGACAGAAGGACTGACCATATAGTATATTCCGATCACGAAAATAAAAAACAACCAAAATTCTACCGAGTGAAATAACATTTAAGCTTCCTGACTTTCCTCGCCCATTTTTTTCTCAAAAGTCCCCAGTTTACCAACCGCCGTCTATAAAATTTTTTAATCATAGCTGCCGCTGTCTCATCTGTTGTCTCCGGGTCCTCCAACAGCCGTGCCAGTCCCTCGCAGGGAAGAAACCGATTCGGCACAATCAAAAATGCATCCGCCCGCCTTGTTCCGGATGACAGCGCCATTTTCCGCTTCTGCAGATGAATATACATAAACTCCTGCCGCACAAAGTTACCATGATCCCGGTAATAGCGGAAAATCCGGCACCGGCCATTTTCCTTACGCCACAAAAACACCTGCGGACGCTCCTTATCCCACATGTCGCCATTTACCGTAAAATGATAATGATCCGCATAGATATCAGCCACCACCGGACTGTCATAAACTGGTATCCCCTGTTCATCAAAAATACGATCGATACCCGTCCACTCGTCAAATACCCGCGGCGCGCTGTCCTGAAATACTGCCCGATACAACGGCTTTCCTTCCACCGGACAGCGATACAGGCCGTTTACCCTCTTCGTATTCCGGTACAGGCTAAAATGTCCCCGGTAAAACAGCTTGTCATAATGGTCCAGCAGCTCCTCAGATACAAACTCCCGCAAAGCTCCCCAGACTACATCCAGGTCACAGTGTCCCCAAAAATCATACCCCACAAGCTCCTCTGCAAAAATCTCCCCGTAAGCCGGGCGGTAATCGCAGAGCTTATAGGGACGTGGAACCTTTACCGGAAAATCAAAACAGCTTCTAACCTTGTCCTGCATCTGTTTCCAGCTAAGATAGGTTATTTTCACATTCTCCGGCCAGTCAAAGGGACGCCTGTCATCCGTAAAGACCAAAAAATCAATGTCGGGATTACAGCCGCAGGATAAAAGCCATAGCGGAAAATAATCCGGAAAGGTTCCGAAATAAGGAACCAGCATCGCAATTCGTTTCACCAAATCCCTCCCTTGCGCAAAGCGGACACACCCCCTCAAACACATTACTGCCGCAATTGATAGAGATCAAATTCTTCCAGGTCGCTGACCAGCTTATATCTGGTTTCCAGTACAGCGCCCAGATATTCCAGCTCTCCCTTTGCCTCCTCCACATTATAAACAATAATCCACCGCGGAAACACTGTGTCCAGCATCGTATAGATTTCATCCACCGTTTTCTCCGGCGCCATACTCACAAAGGTTCCCTGATAAGCGCAGAAGCGGTTACAGGGTTGAATATCATTGATAAAGTACCAGGCCGGATGAATTCCGTACCCCCATACGAGATCTCTCTCCGCCTCCGGGATCAAATCTCCCTGGGCCCTGACAGCCTCCGTCCATTCCCGTCCGCCCTCCGGGTTGACAATAACATTCAAGTTCGAACTGATTTTAGCCGTAATTCCCCCATGATAATTCATAAACGTGCTTCCAAGCACCGCAACCAACGCCGCCGTAAGGAACAACGGCCAAGGAGCTGTCCTTAACTCCCGCTCTGACAAAAGCTGCCCTGTCATCGCCAGCCCCACCACATAAGAGGGCATCGCTAGCGTAAAATAATGGGCGGAGGTTCTTCCCATATTCAGGGAGACAATCAAAAGAAAAATGGAAAAAGCCATCATATAGCCCATATATGGCTCTTTCTTTTTCCCATAAATCAGCGCCGCAAAAAATCCCGAGAGCGCCGGACCAATATAGTACAAAATTGACATCCATGTACTGGCAGCCCTGTTTGTAATGCCGTCATTGGAATACATAAAAGGAAATACAAAGGTCCCATACAGCATTTCCCCAAAAGCGTTCTTTGCAAGAAAATACAGTGCCACAGGCGCAAAGCACAGAGCAGCGCCAATCAGAAATCCCGCCATATTTTGCACTATATTTTTCCATTTTTTTGTTGCGATCAGCACCACCAGAACAGAGCCCACGATCCCGCAGATCAATGCGGCGTTGGTGATACGAATCAGGGCCAGATACATAAAACAGAAACCGTAGACAGCAGCGTAAAAGGGAGGATGCTCCGTTTCTCCGGATTTCCACATGCTTTTTTTGCTTTTTTTTGCATAGAGCACCGCCAGCAGCTCACACAGCAGCACAGGCGGCAGGGAAAATTCCTCGGTAAAATTTCCTCCTGAAGAGGTTGTGGACAGTACGAAAAGATTCAAAAGAACCACCAAAAGAGCGGGCCCCTCTTTCACAAACTGTCTGGCAATCCCATAGGAAAGACCTGTTGTGGCCAGAAAAAACAGATTCTGGACCAAAAAGATTCCCATTTTGCCGTCGATCAGCCATTCTCCCAATCCCTCGATAAAAAAAATGATCGGCCCTTTCATATCAAAAAAGTCCAGGTATGGCACCTTTCCGTCTGCCACCATACGCCCCGTCACCATAAAAAATGAGGAATCCAGACCATGAACATAGGGATAAAGCGGACTGGTCGATTCATATGCAAGCAACAGGTACAGGAATGATATGACAGCCATAATACCCAGATACCTTCGATCTTTTTTCTGAATCTGCGGTAATTTTTCACCAAACATATTTTTCATCACGTCAATCCCACCTTTTCCGATTTTTGCTCCAATACAATCTGACAGATCCTGTCCACATCCGTAAGAGAAAGATCCGCATACAAAGGCAGCGTCAGTACCTGCATGGAAATCTTAAGCGCCGTCGGCGTACGCTCAGGAGAAAAACGTCCTTTATAACAATCACAGGCATTGGTCAGCGGATAAAAATACTTTCTGGCTATAATGCCACAAGACCGCAGTCTGTCATAAACCTGATCCCTGCTCTCTCCAAAGACCTCCTCCTCAAAAATCACCGGAAAATATGCATAATTCGATTCCAGCCCCGGCTTATGGGCAGGCAGCCGAAGCCCTTTCACACCTTGAAGCCGGCTCATATAATGCTGAAATACCTGTTTCCGTTTCGCGATCTCCTCATCCAAATGGCGCAGGTTACAGATTCCCATAGCCGCCTGAAATTCATTCATCTTGGCATTGGCTCCCACACCGTCTATCACTTCTTCCGACAGAATGCCAAAATTTTTTAGCTTATACAGCTCTTTTCCCAAAGCCTCGTCATGATAGCAGACCGCCCCTCCTTCGATGCTGTGGAATACCTTCGTGGCGTGAAAGCTGAACATGGAGGCATCTCCAAATGTCCCTACGCCCTTTCCATGATAGCGCTCCCCAAATGCATGGGCAGCGTCATAAAACACCTTCAAACCATGTTTTTTCGCAATGGCGTCAATCGTGTCCACATCACAGAGATTTCCATACACATGTACAGGAATAATCGCCGATGTCCGGTCGGTAATCAGCGCCTCAAGCTTTGATACGTCTATCGTAAAATCTTCCGGATTGATATCGCAGAATACCGGCGTCAGGCCATTGCGCACAATGGCATGGGTGGTGGAGACAAAGGTAAAAGGAGTGGTAATCACTTCTCCGGTCAACCCCATGGCTTGAATCGCCATTTCCAAAGCCATATGACCATTGACAAACAGCTCTGTATGGGGCACGCCTAGAAACTGATTCAGCTGTTCTTTAAACCGTTCATGGTACACACCCATATTTGTCAGCCAGTGGGAATCCCAGATCGGCCTGATCTCTTCAATAAATTCCTCCAGCGGCGGCATGGAGGAACGAGTAACCAAAATTGGTTCTTTGGGGTCTTTCATAGAATCTGTCTCTTTTCTTCATCGTAATTGAAAATTTTTTCGTATCACTTTGTTGTACGCACGGGTAAATCAGCAGCATTCTTTTTCAGGCTTGCTCTTTCTCCAGACGGATTTCAACAAAGATTTTATTTCCATCCGCATCATAAAAATAAGCGTTTCGATATCCCTGAAAGGTAGTCGCCCGCAGCAGGTCGATGGCCTCCCGCCAAGTTACGGTCTGCTCCAAATCCAGCCTGCACAGCGCTTTAAAATCTTTTTCCAGATTCACATTTCCTTCCGTGTCCGGACAGAAAGTCTGATATTCCCCTGACAAAAGAACCGGCAGATATTCCCGTAACAGCTCCACTTCCAATCGCTGAATCCTGGTATATATATCCAGCGAGGTGTCCCAGTCATGAACCGGAAGCTGACGCCGTACGATAATGGGACCGTGATCTAGCTGCTCGTCAATCTCATGAATGGTGACGCCCACCGGATATCGGTTCAAAATGCCAAACACCTGGGGATACCATCCCCGGTTATAAGGATTAAAGCCCGGATGGACATTGATACAGCGATGGTTATGCACCAATGCGTTCGGAAACAGCTGTTTACAGTGCAGAGACAAAAACAGATCATACTGACTGAAAAATTCCTCCGTCGCCTGCTTTAAATCGATCTGTCCCAGCCGGGTCTTACAGCCTGTCTCCTTTGTCCGTTCCTCCGCTGTCACTTCTGCTTGATCCTGTGTTTCTTCCACTTCTGCTTGGCTTTCCTCCGCCTGTCGCAGCGGATTGCCTGGAGAGCTGAAAAAGTCAAAGGATTCATTCTTATACCGGGCCTCCTGCAAAAGAATCAGAAACTGTTCATATATAAACTGATTGTCTGTGATCACACATACTTTCATGATGCCCTCTTTTCTGATACATCCAATATGCATCTTGCTGACAACGCCTGCATGTAATCCCCCACAGCGTATTCCATTCCGGCAGCTTGAAAACTCACCGCTCTCTTACAATCGTACCATTTTCCACCCGATACAAAATATCGCAGTTTTCTATCGTGTTCAGCCGGTGCGCGATAATCACCATGGTCTTTCTGCCCTTCAGATGATTAATAGACTCCATGATCGCGGCCTCCGTCTCACTGTCAAGCGCCGACGTCGCCTCGTCAAAAACCAACAGATCAGGATCATGATACAGCGCTCTGGCGATTCCCAGACGCTGCCGCTGACCGCCGGACAGACGAATTCCCCTCTCGCCAATCTCTGTGTCCAGTCCATTTGGCAGGGACTTCACATGCTCTTCCAGCCGGGCCTCCCGCAGTACGGCCCAAACCCGATCATCATCTACATTTTTCACGCCGAAAGCCACATTTCTGCGGATCGTATCGTCCAGCATAAAAATCATCTGTGGAATATAGCCAATATTTTTCAGCCATGCGGCGTAATGGCCGGAGATATCCACGCCGTCCGCCAGCACCCGGCCGGACTCAGGTTTCAAAAGTCCCAGCATAATATCGATTGCCGTGGTCTTTCCCGCGCCCGAAGGCCCGGCCACTCCTACCGTTTTTCCTACGGGCACTTCCATGGAAGCGTCCTTAAAAATATATCGGTCAGACCGACCATAAGAAAATGCCACATGGTCAAGCAAAATACTTTTATGAAGCTTCAAAGGCTCCGTCTGCTCATCATCCCAGCCATCTTCCAGCTCCTTCCCCAGCTTTAGCTGTTCCATCAGATCGTCGCTAACCCGGCTAAAAAAGGGCCGCAGATAAGTAATGCTGTTCATGCTTGCACTCATACGGCTGACCGACGGCATAATTTTAATCGCCGCCGCCGCAAAGGCCGCAAGCTGGGATACCATGGATGCCACATTCTGTCCTGACTGGGTAATATATAACAGATACAGTAAAATGCCAGTCATCATCACGCTCTCCGTGATCATGCCGGGAACGCCGGTCAGCAGGTCATGCTTTCGGTTCATCTCCGCATGAATTTTTCCGTGGACCGAATACTGATCTACAAAATACTGCTCTTTATTAGAAATAATCACTTCCTTCACACCAAGGACAGACTGGTTGATCCATTTGATCGTCTGTCCATGATGAAACTGCTGCTGTTTCCCCGCTTCCAATAATATGGGCCTGAAAGCTTTTTTGATGGTGACAAGAACCAGCGCCATTGTAACGCCTACCATCAGAGCCATCACTGGGTCCAGCACCAGGACCATGATGGACAGCCCGAGAAATACTACGCCATCAGAAGCCAAAGTCAGAATCTGCATCACCAAGCCATAGGTATTGGCCACATCCGTAGTGACTGTGCGGATAATTTCCGCGCTATTGGCATGAAGGTAAAATTCATAAGGTCTGTCCAGATAGACGCGCATCAGCCGGCGAGAGGTCTGAAACTGATTGTCGCAGACAAAACGCAGCTGAAAGGAACGTTGAAAATACAGATAAATATTTTTCAACACAAACACGGCGATCAGCGCCAGGATCATCAGCACGGTAAACTGATGCATATTGTCCAGATGAAAGAACTCAAAAATCCGCTTCATCTGTGAATGTTCCTCTAAGTTTCCCGGATTCATGATCACCTCGATCAGCGGAATCAGCATCGACACGCTCAGCGTCTCGATAAAAGCGCCGATCAGCATCATAAATCCCAGCACTACCATCTGCGCTTTCTGCTTCCGGTTCATCACCTTCAGAAGCTTGATCAATATATCCATAGAAAGATACCTGTCCCCTTCTCATCCGCATTTTCATTACAGGAGAGCAATCCTGCATCATTTTCTTTTGTAATCCTAGCAGAAAACAAGATGAAATGCAAGTTTTCGAAACTATTTCTTTATCTTAAGCCATAGCTTCCACACAATCTGATAAAGCTTTTTATTCAGACAGAACAGATCAAATTCCAGCCTGGCCGCCCGTGAGAGCAAAACGTCCCTCTCACCTTTATATCGTTTTCGGAACTTTTCGTTCAGTTCCCGCAACACCTTTTTTTCCTGGGGAAAATACCGCTTCACATCGAAATAATGGTTTCGAATATTATGAAGATAGCTTTCATAGGCTTTTGCATAAAGCTGCTGATAGCCCCGCTTCTGATACAATCCCAAAATCTGTTCCTGGGCTTCCAGCTGATCAAGCCGTTTCAAATGATAGCGCCCCGTGATCGAATCCGGCCGTACCAGGTAATAATAGATCACCGCGTCCGTATAAACCACTTTCTCTGCCACATCATAGATCAAGGGCATAACAAAAGTGTCCTCATGTATTTTCCCTTCCGGAAAACGAATCTCGTCAAAGCACCTCTTCCGGTACAGCTTCAGCCAAGCCACGCCGTTCCGGATACATGTGGCGCTATTGTAAAACAAGAACTGGGCCTCATAACCGGTTTTCGTAAACACGTCAGTCTCCCAAATCTGCTCCGGCTTTTCCTCGTCGATCCGATGAATAAAATCATAATTGCCCACTGCCACATCTGCGCCGGTTTCTTCCATATGCCGGTAAAGAATTTCACAAAACCGAAGATGAAGGCGATCATCGGCGTCCACAAAGGTAATGATGTCCCCTCTGGCATGTTCGATCCCTGTGTTTCTCGCGCCAGACAACCCCCGGTTTGCCTGATGGATGACTCGAATGCGATCATCCATCTCCCCATATGCGTCGCAGATACCCGGACAGCCGTCTGTGGAGCCATCGTCAACCAGAATGATTTCCAGATTTTGATAGGTCTGATTTCGAATAGAATCCAGGCAGGCCGGAAGATATGGCTCTACGTTATAGATCGCTACAATCACGGAAATCAATTCATTTTGATTCTGCGGCATCAGTTTTGTGCGCCTCCTTCTTCCGTCTGTTATCGCTTCAACTCAGCAATGAATGCTGACGTTCTTCTTTCGCCATTTGCCACTGTTTTCTTTCAGCGTCTCCGCTTCTTCATCTGTTCAATCAGCGCATGGGGCACCAGTTTTTTGATCTTTCCAGCCATTCTTGCATATTCCCTCTGATTCAGACGGCTCTCATAGTAATGCTTTCCCCACAGCTCCCGGTTCCTCCGGTATGCCTGCTCCAAGGGCTGGTCAAAAATATTCAGAAGAAACTGCTCCAACCGTTTGTAGGTCTCCTTCTGGCTGTACTCCTGCGATTTTAGCGCCGGTGTCAACAGCATTTTCCGGTAAAGAGCATCATCCTGGTCCACCCGCTTTACCACCTCCACCACTTCCTCGAAGGAGCCATACCGATGACAGTTGATAAATGCCTCCTCATTAAAGCCCAATCCCACCAGCGGATCTCCCCAGTAGATCGGAACGGTTTTCGCAGCAAATGCCTCCGCCAGCTTCTCAGTGGTATAGCCCGGATGGGAGCTGTTCTCGAAAGCAATGGCGAATTTATGGGTTGTCTGAAATGCCAGCTTGTCCTTGATTCCCTCCGGAACACCGATATTGTTGCACAGCTGACCGCCTGCGTCCACCTGCTTATATTGGGACAGCAGCTCAAAAAACTGCGTCCGGGCAGGATTTCCCTTGCCGTTACTGTAGACAAAGCTGCAAAATCCGGTTTTTGCCCTGATTTCTTCCTCCGTCGCCAGATGCTTTTTCACCATACCGGAAAAAGCCTCGTTCCACATAATATAGTTTGGATAACGAAAATGGCGGTCGCCGTACTCCATATATTCATAGTCGATGCTGTAATCATAAAGATTATAATCCGGACAGAGGTTCTCCCCGGTGTAGAAAATTCTGACGCAGTCATAATCCAGATACGAGTCCCCCAGAACAGAACCGAAAATATAATCCGGCGTATTGGAAATCTCCACGTCATAATATTTTTGCAGAATCGGAAGGAATACATTATCATTCTCAAAATTGGGCCAGAAGTCCACAAAATTCACTTTAATTTTTTTCATCGAACACCATCCTTCGCCATTCTGCCTTCCTATTTTCATATTCCCATGCGTTCGGCATCACAGCGTATACACCATCCTTACACATTCCTTTTCAGCTTTCTTTTTATAATTCCCGGAATCAGCCCCAGGCAGCGGAATATGAGAAACCCCGGACCGGAAATTTCCCCAACCACCTCTTTTAAAGCTTCCAGTCGTCTTTTACCGGGATGTTTTAAAAATACAATCAGTGCATTCTCCTGCCACATGCGCATACGGGCGTTTCCCGCCTCGGTAGGACCAAATTCCTTCCTGCGCCAACATAAAAGCCTTGCGCTCAACAGACACTCGTCTACCTTAAGATCCCTGGTCATAGACACCGAATTCCAGTTGGTCTCACCCACCTTTCTCACCAGACGACGGCTGCTCATGGAATCGGTAAAGGTGTAGATATCTCCCAAAGATAAAAGAATCAAAGTCACCGTAACGTCGCTTCTGAAGTCGTGGGCTCTCGCCTCGATGGAATAATCATGAAGAGGATTCCGGTAAATGTTTCGATAAACCAGCGTCGCCGTCTGCCCTGGCAGATTCCCCTCCACCAGATAATCCTTCATCGTAAATCGTCCTGGCTCACAGTAGCCGTCGATCCCCTTGATCGGACAGCTGTTTTCATCCACCACATTGTGCATGTGCGCTGTGCCGATATATTCCGGATGAGCCTCCAGAAAATCCACCTGCTTTTGAAGCTTATCAGGATCTGTCCAGAAATCATCTCCTTCTAGCTGGGCGATATACCGCCCTGTGCAATGGCACTTAATATCATAACTGTTGGCCGTAGCCCCCAGATTTTTTTCTCTTAAAAGCAGCACAAATCGGCCTGGATGACGGTCGGCGTATTCTCGCAGAATATCCTGTGTCCCGTCGGGGGAGCAATCGTCTCCCGCCACAATCTCATATGAAAAATTCACCCGCTGCATCAAAATACTGTCCAGAGCCTCCCGGATATAGGCTTCGTGTTTATAAGTCACCAGCGCCACGCTGACCATCGGCACTCTCTCTGACGCCTGTTCTGATATTTCGTCTAATGCTATTTTGTCATCCATTTTGTTTTCCCGCTATCTATATCCACAATTCCTGCCATCTGTTATCTATTCTGCTATATTTAACCTTTCATCTGTTATTCCTGTCATTCATGCTGCTGTCTCATCTGTCATTCCTGCCATCTATTCTGCTATTCCTGCATCTATTTGTCATCCCTTGTTTACTTCCCTCTTAATTACCAGTAACACGCACCTTCCACCTGGCTGGCTCCCGCCGGCTTCTCTTCCTCCGAAGGCCTGACCCAGCTTTCATTAAACAGTCGGGATATAATTTCATGATTGTCCCAGCGGGCGCCTCTGATCCCGAATAACAGCTGTGCGGCGCCTCCCAGATGAATGGCCTGACGGCCATGGGCTTTCAGCCTTGCAGCCAGCGGAAGGCCATACGCGCCACAGCCAATAATGGCAATGTCGAATTCCTCCTTCATAGCCTCCTGCTCCATCCAGTCAAGGGCCTCAAACCAGTTTTCAAACCGACTGTCCTTCGTTCCGGCGATGGTCTGCACCGCTTTCACTGTGCGCAGCTGAAATTCCGGCAGCAGATCGGTTCCCGGGAACAAGAGCTCCCTTCTATCATACTGTTTCTCAATCGTGTCGGCAAAAGGATGAATCACCAGCACCCGCTTATCCTTGAGCGCCATCGTCCAGGGCATCTGTGAATACCAGGGTTCTAATCCACGCAGATAAGTCATGGCTGCCTGCGGTGCATAATGGGCAATCATATAGTCCTCCATCGGATTGAACCAGACTCCAATCAGGTCTGCCTGCCCGCAGGACTGTTGCATCAAACCGGCAAACCTAACTCCCATCATTTCCTGCTCCGGAAAAAATCCGGCATTGCTGCACAGACGTTTGATGGCCTTTCTTCTCCCTCGAACCGACCACCCGGATTGACTAAGCTGTTTGTCAGAAGCCGTTTCTGCTTTCCTCACCACCATCTCAAATTTTGTCATAGCGTTCAATTCTACATTTCCGAAACGACAGGCCATAAAAGGGCCGCCTGATAAAACCGCCTGGCGAATACAATCGTTTCCTGCCTGAATCGCCAGCACCTCTTTTCCCGCATATCGGGAAAACTCCACTGGCTTTTTCGTGATTCTTTTTTTTAGCTTTCGATATAACCACCGAAGCTGATGTTCACTCCATTCCCAATCCATCTGTCGATTTCCACTTTCTCTCATTGTTTTCCGGGAAAGGCTTTTCCTGTCTTCGCTTGCAAATGGTTTTTCAACCGTTTACAACGGCGGTTTAGCTTTCCTCTCACACCCGCGTCATACAAAAGCCGAAATTCTCCTGACAGTCTATTATGAAGCGCCGGCTCCTGAAAAACACAGGCGTCATACTGTTCATTCAACCTGGTATCAAACTCGCTAGCTACAGCGTCGGTATGAGTGCCGGAACCATCATTTCCCATATTTCTGACCCGGGAAATACGAGGATACACTGTCAGCATATCTGCTCTGCTTTGGGCATAGCACCAGCGAATGGCCCAGGAATCGATCTCTCCCTCCATCTGCTGTTTTAACATCCCCGGCATATCGCTGCCGCCCCGGGCCAGCCTGGCAACCAGAGCCGGGTCCTTCACAAAACTCTCATAGTCCTGCATTTCCCAGTCCACCAAATCCCATCGGTCTTTCCAAGTCGCCCAGCCCCAGCTGCTGGCCCGGTAAAAAAAATAGACATCCTGCTTCCAGGTCGACAGCCCTTTTAACGGCGGCGTATAACCGCTAACAGACCAGATTCGTGCATCCGCCGCATAAAAGTCCAGCGCATCATTCATATAGGTAAGATAGTCTCTGCTGGTCAAAAGGTCGTCCTCCGCCACAATAATCCGGCCGAATTGATCCAGAAGCCCGGTTACGCCCCCAATAATCGAGAAAGCCAATCCCCGGTTATCTGAGGCCAGATTCACATGAACAGAGCGGAAACCGCCCTGGGCCGAAAACCCCCTGACAAAATCCTGCACCTCAGCCACCGCCTGCCTGTCCTTCTCACTTTTCGGACCGTCAGAGAAAATATACAAATCTGTCTGCTCCGCAAGAAAATTGTTCCGCAGCGCAGACAGTGTCTTTTCCGCGTAATCCTTTCGCTTATACACGAATACCGCCACTGGGGCGCAGCTTCTGTCTTCTGCCATATCCACTCTCTCCCAAATTGCTGTTCCGCAATGCCCTTTTTCTTCTACAACACAGGCGGCTGCTTTCCTTGCAGCACTTCCTCATACAGCTGCCGGTACTCTTGCAGCATTTTACTCTGAGAGAAACACGCCTCTGCTTTTTTGCGGCTTCTCTCTCCCTTTTCTCGAAGCAACGTCTCGTTCTGGCAGGCCAGACGAATCGTATCCTTCAAAGCCAAGGCATTTCCCCGCTCCACCAGCCAGCCGGTTTCTTCATCCACCTGCTCCACAATACCGCCGGTTTTAAACGCCGCAACCGGCGTCCCACAGGCCATTGCCTCCAATGAAACACAAGGGTAGTTTTCCAGCATACTTGGAAGAAGAAATAAATCCGCCATGGCATACACATCCCGCAGCATCTCAATTTTTTTGATATATCCAAAGGTTTTTACCTCATACAACTGGCAAATATCTCGAATTTCCTCCGGTTTTCCCACGATCAGCAGAAGGTACTGCTCCTTATTCTCCAATTGCCGCAGCGCCTCCGCCAAATAGGCAAAGCCTTTCATGGTGTTCCGAAGCATATTTGTGAGAAAGAGCAGCACATGTTTTTTGGTATGAATGCCATATTGTTCCCGCAGCTTCTCCTTGTCTCCCGGATAAAAGCTTTCCGTATCCACGCCATTATTGATCATTTGCAGCCGCTCCTGACCCAAAAAGGACTTTTTTACCAATCGGTACAGCCACTGAGAAGGAGTGACAAAGGTAATTCCATTTCCCGTAAAATACTGCCTTTTCTGCCCCTGCAGTTTAGAGGCATAGTCAAAATACAGCTTTGGAAACATGGTCAGATCCTGACAATGTCCGCACGCTTTATTTTCCCAGTGATCACAGTCCCCGGCATATGCACAATGCCCGGTAAAGCTCCACATATCATGAAGGGTCCATACCACCGGAATAACAGCGGCAATCTCCCGCACATTCCGAATCCCCATATAATTTCCATGGATATTATGGATATGCACCAGATCGATCTGATGCTCCCGGATACAATTCAGAATCTTCTTCGCCGCATACCTGTCGTCAAGCCTTGCATTGCTGGTCAGCTTGCCATAAACCCAGTTCCACCTGCGCCTTGGCAGGCTCTCATATATAATCTCATACCGGGGATCGGATTCATCCTCTTTGCCCACCAGCATAAAACTGTCCACACCCTCGGTACCGATGCCTTCGTACAGCTGTCTGGCCACCCGCTCGGCGCCGCCGCCCTGAAATTTGGTATTCAGATATAAAACTCTCATCGCTTCCTCTCAAGCTTTAAAACTCCAAGCCTTATCTTCCTGAAACACTTATCAGCTTATCCCTTGATCGCTGCATTATTTCCGCTGCCTTGATGCTTGGCCTTTCACTTTCTTCACTGCTTTGATGTTTGGCCTTTCACGTTCTCCTCTGCTTTAATGTTTCACTTTTTTCCTTCGCCGCAGCCTCTAGCACCCGGTCCACCCGCTCGCCTACACTCTCCCAGGTAAACAGCCGTTTGCTACACGTGAATGTCTTTTTACACAGAGACAGATAAGCTTCCCTGTCCTGAAAAATCCGCTCAATGAAATCCGCATATGCCTCCGGTGACGCATCAGCAGACAAAAGATATCCACTCTCTCCCTCGATGACCATATCAGGCACACCGCCAGCAGCCGAGGCCACGGAAGGCAATCCAAAAGCCGCAGCCTCGGCGTATACAATGCCCGCACACTCATAAAGACTGGGCATAAAAAACAGAAAGCTTTCTTCATAAAGTCTGTGCAGCTGCTCCGCCTGTCCGGCATCCTTTTTACTGAGATAGCCGTATCGCCTGACTGCTCTCTGTTCTTCCTCTGAAAGCCTCGGCTGACAGCCCACAATAGCCAGCTTCACCGGATATCCTCTCCCTGTCAGGATTCTGACCGCTTCAAGGACCTTCGGGCCACCTTTTCGCTCCCATTCCACGCCCACAAACAACAGGCATTTTTCCTCTTTCTCCCACCGCTTCTCTGCCAGCCTCATAATCTGTGCTTCATCATAGGAGCTATCTACATTGGCCCCAAAATTCACCACATCCAGCTTTGCACCGTCTATGCCATAGCAATCGATGGCCGTCTGTCTGGCCCACTGAGAGGCATAAATCGCCCTGGTACATGTATCAAGCGCCATCTTTTCATGGAAATTGCCATTTTTCGATGTGCGGACGGAAACATTCGTAAAATTGGGATAAAATCCTTCCATGCCCCCATAGGTGGCGTCGGCATAGAAAACAGAAGGCTTTTCATCCTTCAGATAACAAAGGCACATGCTATTAGGCGTAAAGATCAGGTCGTATTCGAATTTCTTTTTTTCCCGGTCCCGCCGTCTTGCCATGGACTTTAATACGTTTGGCTCCCGGTTCGCCTTGATCTGTTTTCCTGTCAGAATCCCCAACCCTCTGTAAAAACAGCGCAGAAAAAAATTTCCTGTCAAATAATCAATATAATAAAGCTGATGCCCTCGGTCCTCTAGCATCCGCGCCATATGAGCCGTGGTTCCGGACCAGTTATTCACATCGTCATGGCCCTTGTCGTTCAAAAAAAGTATTTTCACCTGTCAGGTCCGCCTTTCTGTCCATCCCCCGCATTTCTCTTCTCAGCTTCCTTAAAAAATCAGAGAAGCCCCGAGGGGTATGGTCCAATATAAGCTGCTTGAACGCCGCCATCCGAAGCTTTCTTTCATACTCCTTCGAGGATGGGTCTGTCAGCTTCCACTTTGACCGGACTGCTTCAGTTTCCCGTACCCGTTCCAGCTCATTGGTGGAAGAAACGCCATCCTTCATAAATACGGAGATATACTGGTCCAGCTTATAAAAGGTTTTTCCCTCCATAAAGGTTTTCAGGAAAAAATCATAATCAGCCGCAATCCGATAACCAGTATCATAGCCGGCTGCTTTCATCCAGTCCGTCCGGATAAAAGAAGACTGGTGACAGATCAAAGATTTTTCCCGAATCCGACTGATATCCCCTTCCAGATGATAAGCGATCCCTGCCTCTACCTCCACCGTATTTCCATAAACGACGGTCTCCTCATACTCACGAGCAAACACCTGCGCCAATGTATCTGGGCCAAAATAGTAATCCCCGGCATTCAAAAAGGCGCACCACTCTCCCCTGGCCAGCTCCACCGCCTGGTTCATGGCCTCATAAAGACCACCGTCCCTTTCGGATACATGAGTCACCCGAATACCCTTTTCTTCAAACCGGGGCTTGTAAAAGGCAATCAGCTCATTGGTCTGGTCCGTGGACCCCCCATCCTTAAAAATATATTCATATCCGGTAAAAGTCTGGTTCAAGACAGAACGAATCGTCCGCTCAATCTCCTGTTCTGCCTGATAACAGACTGTGATCACCGACAGCTTTGGATTATCCATAAAAAAAGCTCTCCTGATTATGACATACTGGTCGTTCTGCGCAGAATCACTCCGGCTGCCCGGGCCGCCGGTACGGAACAACAGGCAAGAAAAGCCGTCAGTCTGATCTTCACAGGCGCTTTCGGATCACTTGCCACAAGACGGCCATATTTCTTCAGATTTGTTCTCAGCATCCGGTATATATCCCGATATCCCCTCCCATGGGGCAGCTCGGCCAATACAAGGTAGCAGGACACAAAAAAACGAGCACGAGCCGCCGGAAGCAGCCGAGGATACTTTTTTTCGGCAAATTCCAAAATTTTTTCAGAAAACCAGATCCGATCCATCCGCTTCCCGGTGAACCGGACATGGTGCATGGTGCTCCCCGTTCGTTGTCTGTAATAATACAGTACCTGCGCTGTATAAGCAATCTTCCCGGCCGCCTCCACGGCCAGATACATCAGCCCGATATCCTCAAAGATCCGTCCCTTTTCAAACCGCAGTCCCGTAAATACATCCCGATGAAATAGGCGGTAGCAGGGCGAGGCTGTGATTTCCTTTTTATAAAACAAAGATTCCAGCGCCTCGCAGACTGTCATTACCCGCACGGCCTTCTGCCTGGAATCCTCCTTCTTTCTAAGATCTTCCGGATGGGCGGCAGACAAACGGGCATCGTCAAAAGGACGAAATCCGCAGACAGACATACCAGCCCCAGTAGAGACTGCCATCTGATACAGCCGCTCAATATAATCTTCCGCAACCAAATCATCGCTGTCTACATATGCCAGATATTCACCGGCTGCCAGCTCGATTCCTAAATTTCTGGTATCCGCCTGTCCCGTGTTGTCTTTATGGATAACGCGAATCCGCTTATCCTTTTCCATATATGCGTCACAGATCGCACCGCTGCTATCTGTGGAACCGTCGTCGATCAGAAGAATCTCTAATCTTCCGTATCGCTGGGCCAGAATACTGTCGATACAGGACCCAAGATACCTTTCCACATTATAAACCGGAACGATCACCGAGATTAATGGCTGTTCCAATTTTCCCTCACCCCCGCAAGCTCACCGATTTTCTTTGCCAGTATTTCGGCATCTCCCATGGGTACAAAATAGATCCCCGGCTGTCCTTCCTTATAACGCTCATGATTGGCCGGACTGTCTCCCAAAATCATGGGCTTCTCCATGGCCTCATAAATATAAGCCTTACCTGGAATCGTTCGTTTGGCTTTCATAATCTGACCATTAAAATGACCGGCCAGGCAGAGATCCGCCATGGCGATCAGCTCAGCCAGCCTCTCCTGAGACACCCAATCCGCATAAGTCACAGTGTCTGAAACCACCTTCTGATACCGCTTTTCCACTGGTCCGATCAGATAGAAATGGATCTCTTTTCGGTCAATCAGTTGTCTGACCGCATCCAGGACGATATCAAACCCCTGCAGCGGAATCACAGTTCCAAAATAAACCACCAGAAATTTCCCCTGAAATTCAGGCGTCTTTTCCTGCGGTCTGGGAAAATAAATGGAAGTGTCCGCATTCAGGTAGACCACCTCCATCTTTTCCTTTTCCACACCGAACTCCCTGCAAAAGTAATCGCCATGGGCCTTTGTGTCCACAATAATTTTGTCCGCATAGCGAACTGAGCTGATATCCAGCCGTCGAATCAGACGGGCCAGCGGATTCTTCGACTCTAACATCTTCCTGTCATTGACCATGGAATCATAGAGGGAGACAAAAAAGTCTACCACCAGCGTCTTTTTCTTTAATTTCCAGTTCAGAAATGGCGTAACCAGCTGGCACATATAGGAAACCACAACCACATCCACATCTGACAGTGAGGTAAACAACAGCGTAAAGAAAATTTTTGCCGCGCTAAAAATGTGGTTTCCCGTACCAGATGCCTCGCGATAGAGACATTTGACAGATGCCCCCTGTTTTTTCATTGCTTCAATGTGCTGGGTATTACGGATATAGTCGATCCGGTGGGTCGTGATAAACAAAACCCGCTTTCCGGCCGTTGCCTGCGTCCAGCTTTTTTGCTCCATGGTCTCTTTGCTCATAAATGCTCCGTATTTATCCTGTCTGCCTTATCAGTTCCGCTACAGCTTTTCCTTCACATGTGCCTCGTTATACCTGCTGTGATATGTGGCGTCGACCAGCATGTCCCCGATAAAACCAATGGAAATCATCTGGATTCCCACGATTACCAGCAATACGCCCAGCTGCACCAGGGGCCTGTTTCCAATCGTCTGCTTTGTGCACCAGAGATAAACCAGATAAAAACAGACCATTCCGCCAAACGTACATAAAATCAAACCGATCCTTCCAAAAAAATACATAGGACGATCATAAAAACGACCGAGAAATGCCACCGTAAAGGAATCGAACAAGCCTCTCAAATACCGCTCTATACCATATTTAGACTTGCCGAACTCCCGTTTATTGTGATGTACCACAATCTCCGTAATGCGGAATCCTTTACGGTTCGCCAGTACAGGGATATACCGGTGAAGCTCTCCATATATATCAATACTCTCCACCACCTCCCGGCGGTATGCCTTAAATCCACAGTTAAAATCATGAAGCTGAACGCCGGACAGCTTTTCTGTCACCTTGTTAAACAGCTTGGAGGGCAGCCGCTTTTCTAAGGGATCGTGCCTGTCCCGCTTCCAGCCGGATACCAAGTCATAGCCCTCGTTGATTTTCTCCACAAATCTGGGAATCTCGCAGGGATCATCCTGCAGATCCGCATCCATTGTAATAATAATATCTCCCTGCGCATTGCGGAAACCGGTCTGCAGCGCCATAGCCTTGCCAAAATTTTTTCGGAACATGATCAGATGGACATTTTTGTCTTTCTCTCTCAGTTCTTTCACACGCAGGGCGGAATCGTCGGTCGAACCGTCATCTATAAATAGTATCTCATACAAGTATTCCTGCTGTCTTACCTGCTCCATGATCTTTTCATACAGAAGCTTTATGGAATCCTGTTCATTTAAAACAGGAATCACAAAACTCAGCATCTGTTCCATCTTCATTGTCCCTCCTAAATTGAGTTCCGCAACTTCCCCACTCCATTTTGGTCCGTTGCTGAAATTGCGTTCCGTAATTTTTCAGTCCCGGGCTTCCGCCTGGACCAGTACTTCCAGTTCGGCGATTGCCCACACATTGTCCGACTCCTCTCCAGGATCACCGGCCATCAGACGGATGAATCGGCCAGGCGTACATAAAAAGTAATAATTTTCATTGTCCTCCGTAAATACATCGACCTCCGTCCAGGTTTCATAATCTGTAGACAGGAACACCCGCAGCTTTCTGGCGTAACAATCTCCCTTATCTTCTCCGGCAATCCCTTCATTCAGCCGGACGCCCGTCACCGGGTAAACCTCATCCAGAGTAATGTCAAAAATCAACTGTTCCGTCTGATTATGCACAGTCTCCCATCTGGTGATCGGATTTCCATCCAAGGTCATATAAGAAGATGCCGGATTCTCATGACCCTCCACCTTCTCAAAAGGAGAATCGGCATAGAGCTCCGGTACCGGCTCTGAAACCGCACGATAGAGCTTTAAATGCAGCTTCGCATATCGCTCATAGCCCTCCTGTGTACTGTCAGGAGAAAGCCGCTTCTGGGTAATCTTCACATATTTCAGTTTTAACGTTTCAGGCAGCCGGGCCAGGATCGCATACTGTCCGGTGAAGCTTCCTTCCTGCTCATTGAGCAGAAGCCAGTCTTCTCCGTCCTCAGACAGCCAAACCTGCGTATTTGGTACAATATCATCCCATGAGGTATCCGCATAAAAGGCGTCAACAGGAACCGCTTCCTGGTAAGCTCCGATCAATACCGCTTCTTCCTCCGTGATCTCCTGCGTCCACTGAATCTCCTGACGATTTATGGGATAGAAAAGTCTCCCTGTCTCCTTATCCTGATGCATAAACTGCTGATCATATTCACGATACACCCTTTTATAGATCGTACAGACAGGAAAGCCATCCACCATAAAATCATGGACTTTGTCAAAATAATAGTATTTCTGATACCAGCCCGTATCCTCCCCGCTCTGGTAATTCTCTATAATGTAATCCGCATCCTCAAAATCCACAAAGGAAACTCTGTCCCAATCTTTTTCCGGCAAAAACAGCTTTGAAAAACCATTGTAGGCATACAGGTTTAACGCAGGACTGTCATCCATCTCACAGATATACTGAATCGCCTGATAAGAGGACAATCCCCAGTAATCCTTATCATAATTATTTTCCACATCGTTTCGGGCGAACAGATTGAAATATACATATTCATATGGGTGATTGATACCGATCCAAACCACTGTACAGAGAAGCTCTCCGATCAGAAGGATTCTACCGGCCCATATCAGCCACCCTCTGTTCTGAGACCATTCCTCCCAGGACAAAAACCCAAAAAAAGCGGTCAGAGCAATAACAGAATACAGAAAATAAAAGTGCCGCCAGCCGTTATAAAGCACTGGTTTTACGAAAATCACATATCCCAGCGGAATGGCTGCGGTCAAAACCAACGCCAGCTGGGCATACTGAACCCAACTCCATCCCTGACGGCGCATCGCCAGCCGTACCATATGGCAAAGGCTGCACACCGCGCCAAAGGCCGAAAAAACCAGATAGGCTACAGGTATGGAGATCAGCATCCAGACAAATACATAGGAACGCCGCAGATCATCGCCTGTAACGGTGCTCCCCTGATACACGCTGGTACCAGGCATCGTCGTATAATTTGAAAAAGTATCTACCGTTTCCTTTACATTCTGAAACGTATTCGCCCAGATTCCCGGCGTCATAATAAAATAAAAGAGAAGGCTCAAACATCCGATCCCCAGGCAGATCAGAAACCCTCTTTTCAGCTGCCTCTCTGTCAGCTCGCGAACAAACACCATAAAAAGAAAGGCCGCAATCACCACTGCCAGCACAATTCTGGAGTTTGTCCCCAATGCGCCGAAAAATGCAAAGCAGATCATATCCCGCTTCTTCATATCCCGCAGCATTCTGCATCCAAAATAGATAGTCATCGTACAAAGAGAAAGCGCCATCAGATCCTTTATATTATAGAAAGAATCCGCCAGCGTTCTGGGGTTTAAAATATATATGGCCGTTCCCAACAACGCCAGCCAGCGGTTTTCCGTGAAAAGACGGCAGCATTTATAAAAACAGACCGACGATAAAAAAAACAAAAAGAACGTATAAAAATGCCGTAACTGAAAAATCGTTTTAAAGGGCATTAAAAATCCCATCAAATGCTCTGCCAGTACCATAGGCAGCTGGATGGCCACACCATAAAGAGACCGTCCGTCCTGCAAATCGCCCATCGAAGGGAAGTCCGCCGCGAAG
The DNA here is from genome assembly GCA_910588405.1 of uncultured Lachnospiraceae bacterium. Taxonomy (GTDB): domain Bacteria; phylum Bacillota; class Clostridia; order Lachnospirales; family Lachnospiraceae; genus Paralachnospira_A. The sequence continues at coordinate 26,878 of CAJUPT010000023.1, forward strand.
GTCTTAATATCTGAAACCGATGGCACTAAAAACTTGTACACCATCAGGCTGTGTCCCCGCTGGCTCATCTCATCCACAGAAATTCCGTAATCGTCAAAAACAAGACAACCAAATATAAAAAACACAAGAAAAAACACAATCACCGCAGCGCTGCTTCTGTCTATTTTTTTTATAAGCTTATGTGTTTGAAACAATACCTTTTAATTCCTTTCTGCAGAGCCTGTTCGTATGCCATTATGAAAAGGCTTCTCTGCCTAAATACTGCCTTTGACATTTGAATACACCGTTTTCACCGATACGCCCGGAAGTCTTCCGATCTTTCCTGAAAGAGCGCTCACCACATCCTGGGGAGCATCCACCGCCACACTGATAATATTCACCTTCCGCTCCCGATAAGGAATCCCCATTCTTCCGATTATATAGCTTCCATATTCATGCAAAATTCCATTTAACCGCTCAACGGCTTCCCGGTTCTCGATAATCACTCCGATCAACGCAATTCTTGTCTCCATATGTTCCCTTCTGTAAATCCAATCTTGTGAAATACTATTGGAATTTTAACATAAAATTCTAAACATGGCAACTATCTTCGACGCATTCCGGCGTTAGCGCCTGCCCAACTCAGGATTCCATACATTTCCTGCATGGAACACCTCGCGGAATAGCGGTGCATTTTGCCGGATACTTCGCAGTCGAGACGAACAATCAAATTCCATATCGCAGCATTCAAAAATTGATGTGAAATTTCTAAGCAGCAATGAAAAAGCAGATATCGAAAATATATAGCATCTTCCGATATCTGCTTCTTTTTTGATTTTTTTACTCCACTTTGCCGCCTTCTACCACCAAACTATCAATATCAACCTCAGAACCATACACCGGCTCCAAAGTAGCCTTATAATCTTCATGGAAGAACTGTTCGTCTGCCAGTGCTTCGATCTCCTCGTTGATCCAATCCATCAGAGTCGTATTCCCCTTGGAAACAGCAGGAGCGATGGTATCCAAATCGCCCAATGATTCGATGCCTACGCTGAATCCTTCATTTTGGAGTGCCCAGGCCAAAACCTCCGTATTGTCGGTGGAGAGAGCGTCTCCCCGGCCGTCCAGCAATGCATTATAAGCCTCGGTGTACTGATCAAATTTCAGCAGCTTCACATCGGGATAATTCTCAGTGAAATAGGTCTCCGCTGTGGTTCCCTTTGCCACAATCAGCGTTTTGCCTTTTAAATCGTCAGCGCTGGTAATCAGCGCGCTGTCAGGAGACACTACGCCCAAAGCCACTTTCATATAAGGAAGCGCAAAATCCACCTCCTGGGCCCGTTCTTCCGTTACCGTAAAATTAGCCAGAATCACATCCACCTTGCCTGTTTTCAGATACTCTACCCGGCTGGCGGCTTCCGTTGAGACATACTCCACCTCAACGCCCAAATCTTTGGCGATCCGCTCCGCAAAATAAACGTCATAGCCCTGATACTTACCGTTCTCATCCACATATCCAAAAGGATTCTTGTCGCTGAACACACCGATGACGATTTTTCCGCTTTCCTTGATCTCATCCAGGGTACGATAAATATCCCCGTCACCTTGGGCCTTTGATTCCCCACTGTCTTTGCCCTGGGCTTTCGGCTCCCCGCCGCCTCCGTTCTCCTTTGCGCCGCAGCCTGCCAGTGCCGCAACCAGAACCAGGAAGGCCAATAACACTGCAATTGTTTTCTTCATCTTTTTTACTCCTCTCTCAGATGAATTCTTCCGCTATACCTGTGAACCGAATGATTTGCCAATCAATTCTCATTATCTCAGTTCCATTATATTGCCGCTGCCCTTTTGGGCATTATTTTTTCTCAAAGGTAAATGTATTCAAAAACCGCTGTGCCCTGTCTGTTTTCGGACTGTCAAAAAACGCGTCCGGCGTTCCAGTCTCCACAATCTCGCCACCGTCCAGAAAAATCACCCGATCCGCCGCCGCTCTGGCAAACTGCATCTCATGAGTCACAATCATCATCGTGGAACCGCTACCAGCCAACTCCATCATCACATCCAGCACCTCTCTGACCATCTCCGGGTCAAGGGCCGCTGTCACCTCATCGAACAGCATAATCTCCGGCTTCATAATCAGCGCCCTGACAATCGCCACCCGCTGCTTCTGCCCGCCAGATAACTGTCTGGGATAAGCATCCTTTTTGTCCAGAAGCCCTACCCGCTCCAAAAGCTGACAGGCATCCGCTTCCGCTTCCTTCCGATTCCGTTTTTGCACCTTCATGGGACCCAGCAGAATATTATCCATCACGGTCATATGGGGAAACAGCTCATAGCTCTGGAACACCATGCCGATCTTCTGCCGCACCTCGCTCCACCTGGCGGTTCCGTCCGTAATCGATACACCGTCCAGCAATATTTCACCGGACTGAATCGGTTCCAGACCATTGATGCAGCGCAGGAACGTACTTTTTCCGCAGCCGGAGGGACCAATCAGCACCAGAACCTCCCCCTTTTTTAAGTTCAGAGAAATATCCTCCAGCACAGCGCCGTTGCCATAGTCTTTATGGAGATGCTGGACCTCCAGCAAAGTGATTTCCTCATCCATTCTTTTATCACTCCCATTCTTGCCAAATTTCTTGTCAAGCCGCACTGTCCTCATCCAGCGATACCGTCTGTCCGCGACTTTATGTTTTACGCCTCTGTCCCGGTTTGATACCGGTTCGATTCTATCAGATTTCCTCAGTTCTTCCACCGTTTCTCCAGCCATGAAGCCAGCAGCGAAATTGGCCAGCAAGCCAAAAAATACAAAAAGAAGATCGTCCCATAGATCCATAGCGCGGCGTCCGGCACCGTGTACCGGTTCGCCTCGATAATCTGCTGCGCTACCTTTAAAACCTCTACCACCCCGATCATCACGATCAATGACGTAGTCTTGATCATACGGGTGGTCAGGTTGATCGCCAGCGGAATCAGCCGCCGCAAGGTCTGGGGAATCACGATATAGAGAAAAATCTGCACTTTCGTCAACCCCAGCGCCGCCCCACTTTCATACTGATGAGTCGGAATGGAAATCAGAGCGCCTCTGACCAGATCGCCCATCTCCGCCGTTCCCCACAGCGTAAATACAATCACCGCCGACACCTGCCCGGACAGATTAATTCCGAAAGACTTGGTCAATCCAAAATATACCAGAAACAGCAGCACCAGCTGGGGCATAATTCGAATAAATTCCAGGTAAAATTTTGTAATTGCCTTGACTACCGGATGCTTAATCGTCATAACCGCTCCCAGCAACGTACCCAAAACAACAGACAGCGCCACCGCCAGCAGGGAAATCTTCAGCGTAATCCATAAGCCCCCCAGCAGACGGAGAAAATTATTTCCCATAAACAGAACTCTAATTCCCAAATCCTGCATACCGGAGCCTCCTTTCCACCACTGCCGCCAGAATCGATATGGGCAGAAGCAAAATCAGATAAGCAATCACCAGCATGAAAAGCGCCTCGTCTGTTTTATAGTAAAGCCCGATCAGATCCTTGGCCACATACATCAAATCTGGCAGTGCCACCACGCTAAATACCGAAGTCTCCTTGATCAGAAATATCATATTGGCACACAGACCCGGTATGGAAATCGCCAGCGCCTGGGGAAAAATCACATACCGCATCACCTGGGTATGGGTCAGCCCGATACTCAATGCCGACTCCATCTGACTTTTTTCAATCGCCTCCAACCCGCTCCGGAAAGCCTCAGCCATATAACTGCCGCCTAAAAATGCCAGCCCGATGATGGCACATGCCTCCGAGCTAATCCGAATGCCTACCTTGGGCAATCCAAAATATAGAAAAAACAGCTGAACCAAAAGCGGCGTATTCCTGGACAGCTCGATATAGATCGATACAATCCGCCGCAGCACCGGCACCCGATAATAAAGGGCCAGGGAACAGAAAAGTCCTATGACCAATGACAAAAGAATCCCGATCACTCCCAGCTTAAGCGTCAGCTTTGCCGCCTCTATATATAGTGGTACATATTTCGTGATAAAACCCACGTCCAAGCCCACATACCTCCCCTGCTAAATATTACACTGATATTCCTGGCAAAAACGCGAAAAGGCAGGGGCACAACCCCTGCCAATCCGAACCGCTCATATATCAACATATTCAATTTCCATCCTGATTGTTACAAATTGTTAAAAATCCCCTCTGTTACAAATCTGTCAAGTTTCTCAATTATAGGCATCATAGCATTGAACCGAAGGAATGTCAACCCTTTTCTCTTTACTCTGCTTTCACTGTACTGCTCTAAAATATTATATCAACGGAATATTTCCGGTTAACGCATGTCCGCTCTCCTTACTTTTTTCCCCAAAGCTTATTCTCCGTTCCATGCAGCAGCCGCCCAATATTCGTCCGATGCTGCCAGATTCCCAGCGCCGCCATCAGAAATACGACCACGCAGCTCTCAACCGTATAAACGCCCAGCGATACCGCCCCTGTAGCACACAAAGCCGTCCACACCACGAAAAAGGCGGTCAGTCCCAGAATAGAGCCCAGGGATACAAACCGGGTGAGCAGCACCGTGCCCAGAAAAACTGCCAAGCAAATCAAAAACAGCCGCCAGTCCCGCATAGCAATAATCAAACCGCCGCTGCAAGCCACACCCTTTCCCCCTTTAAAGTGCATATAAAAAGGAAAATTGTGTCCCAACACTGCTCCGGCGGCAGCGTACTGCTCCAGCAAACGGACAAAATCCGCTTCCGCTCTGTTGTGGAAAATCAGCCATGCCGCGAAGCAGGCAAGAATACACTTCATCACATCCCCTACCAGCACGATCGCGCCCGCCTTTTTTCCCATCACCCGCAGCACATTCGTACTTCCGGAATTGCCGCTGCCGTACTTTCTGATATCCCTGCCGTGCAGCTTTCCGTACAGATAGCCGGTCTGAAACAAACCGAAACAGTAGCCTATGGCCAGACAGATCACTCGTTCCATACTTTCCTCCCCTTAAGTTTAGTTTGGCAGGTTTTTCTCAAACCTGATCTTTCTCTTTTCTCTCCCGGATAATAAATTTCAGAGAAGTCCCCCGGAAACCGAAGGCTTCCCGAATCTTATTCTCAATATATCTGGTATAAGAAAAATGCATCAGTTCCTTATCATTGACAAAGATCACGAAAGTGGGCGGCTTTACGCCGACCTGTGTAACATAAAACAGTTTCAGCCGTTTTCCCTTGTCAGAAGGCGGCTGCTGCAAAGCCACGGCCTCGGTCATAATCTCATTGAGCACGCCGGTGCTGACCCGCAGATTCTGATTCTCGATTACCACGTCGATATAGTCATACAGCTTCACCAGCCGCTGTCCCGTCGCCGCCGAGATGTAAAGAATCTCCGCATAAGGCATATAAGAAAGCACTTCCCGCACCTTGGAGGTAAACTGATTCACCGTTTTATTGTCCTTTTCCACGGCATCCCACTTGTTCACCGCAATAATAATGCCCTTGCCCCTTTGATGGGCGACTCCCGCGATTTTGGCGTCCTGCTCCGTAATCCCTTCCGTAGCGTCGATCACCACCACAACCACATCGGCCCGCTCCACCGCCGTAACGGTGCGGATAATGCTGAACCGTTCCAGCTCTTCCTTGATCTTGCTCTTTCTGCGCAGACCGGCTGTGTCTATAAACACATATTCTTTTCCGTTCCGCTTCACCGTGGCGTCCACCGCATCCCTAGTGGTTCCCGCAATATTCGACACAATCAGACGGTTTTCACCCAGCAGCCGGTTAATAATCGAGGATTTCCCCACGTTCGGCTTTCCCACGATAGCAATTCTGGGCCGTTCGTCCTCTTCCTCCGCCTCCTGACTGACGCGAAAATACTTTGTCACCTCATCCAGCAGATCGCCGATGCCCAGCCTTGAACTGGCGGAAAGGGGAATCGGATCACCGATGCCCAGATTATAAAACTCATAGACGTCCGGCATAAACTTTTCAAAGCTGTCCACCTTATTTACAGCCAGCACCACCGGCTTGTGGGACTTCCGCAGCATGTCCGCCACTTTGGAATCCGCGTCCTGCAGCCCCTGACGCACGTCAGTGATAAAAATAATCACATCCGCCGTGTCGATAGCAATCTGGGCCTGCTCCCGCATCTGAGACAGGATAATATCCTTACTCTCCGGCTCGATTCCGCCCGTATCGATCAGCGTAAAACTCATATTCAGCCATTCGCAGTCCGCATAGATCCGATCCCGGGTCACTCCCGGCGTATCCTTCACAATGGCGATCCGCTCTCCGGCAATCACGTTAAACAATGTGGATTTCCCCACATTGGGCCGTCCGACGATGGCCACAATCGGTTTTCCCATATATTACTCTCCTAATCGCAGTCTTGCAGCTCCATTTTCAGAGACTGCAATAAGCATTCATGTTCTGTTTTTATCTTTCATATGGCTGATGCCGCTCACCGGCTTCTTCTTCCGGCGAAGTCAGCCCCAGTATCTGTCTCACCAACTCATGTCCGCTTGATTTTACAATAACCAGAGGCACTTGTAAAGCTTTTTCCGCATCTTCCTTCGTCACGTCGTCCAGAAAAATATCCGCATCGCTTTTTACCATATTGGCCGGAATCAGCAGGCAGTCTCCCAGGTCCTTTCCTTTCAGCTGCCGAATCAGGTCCTGACCCGTCAGCAGGCCGGAAACGGTAATCATCTCGCCGAAAAAGTCATTAACAATCTCGTAGACTGAAATTTCCACCCAGGGATACCGTTCCGTCACCTGGCCGGCAATCTGCCGAAGCAGCGGTCCTGCCAGCTTCCCGGTGACTACGGAAACCTTTCTTTCTTTTTTCTCACTGCCATCATAATCCGGCGTTTTCAGTTCCTCCGACACCTCTTCCATCAGAAGCCGCAGCATCCCCACGCCGTTTTCCAGCTGCAGATACCCGTCATAACGCGATGCCTCCGGCATTTCCCTTCCGGCCAGCAGATAAAATTCGTCGCTGGCATGGATAAAATGCAGACCGTGCCGGGCGTAAAACTTTTTCTGCCATTCCTCGACGGCATCAATCACCACTTCGGCCTCTTCTTTTGTAAAAGGCTCCAACGGCGTCAGCCCTTCCCGATAGCGGGTCAGCCCCACAGGCACCACCGACAGGCTTTCCATCACCGGACAATACCGTCCCAGATCCTCGATAGTCCGTTCTAACTCCGGGCCGTCATTATACCCCTTGCAGAGCACAATCTGACCATTCATCTCCATGCCAGCCTGATACAGCAGGTCCATCTTTTTCAGCGCTTCCCCGGCAAAACGATTGTGCAGCATCTGACAGCGCAGTGTTGGGTTTGTGGTATGCACCGAAATATTAATGGGCGACAGATGATAGCGGATCATCCGCTCGATATCCTTCTCGTCCATATTGGTCAGCGTGACATAATTGCCTTGGAGAAAAGAAAGACGGGAATCGTCGTCCTTAAAATACAGCGTATCCCGCATCCCCGGCGGCATCTGGTCGATAAAGCAGAAAATGCATTTGTTGCGGCAGAAACGGTATTCATCCATCAGACCGTTTTCAAATTCCAGTCCCAGATCCTCGTCCTCGTCCTTCTCCACTTCCAGTATCCACTCTTCTCCGTCGCTCTGCCGGATCAGCACCTCAAGATATTCATCCTCTGTCAGATATTGATAGTCGAAAACATCCTCCACCTGCATCCCATTGACAGAAACCACCTGATCCCCCGGCTTCAAACCGGCTTCTTCCCCGATTGAGCCGGGCAGCACCCGGCTGATTGTATGTCCGTTTTTCATCATTGAACTCCCTAATCCGGCACATTTTGCCGGATACTTCGTAATAGAAAATCCGGCAAAATGCGTCCACTGGCGCATCCTGCCGGTTCCCGCTTGCCTGTTTATTATAACATAGCGTTTTTTTATCTGCAATTGTTGTCTTAATTCTCACTTATCGATATGCATGTTTCAAAAGCCACTCTACCCAGTCCTCATAATAAATTCCCAGCACATGAGAGTTGTCCGCCGTATATTCTTCTGCCAGATTTCCCCCCTCGTCGTCAAACAGCTCGTTGACATCCAGATAAAACAGGTACCGGTTGTCCGCCAGCTGCCCTATGGCCCGATTGAAACGGTCGATATTCTCGTTGTTATAAATACCGGAGGCCGCGGATTTCCCGGCCGTAACATGAAGATTCGCCTGAAGGAAAATCAGTGCGTCCGGCTGAGTTTCTCGAAGCTTCTCCACCAGCTTCTTGTATTTGGCCACCGTATAATCAAAGTCATAGCCCAGCTCGTTAATGCCCAGCATCAAATAAATTTTGCCAAACCGTTCCTCGGAAAGAATCATTTCCAGAGATTTTTTCTCCCCGGAGCGGGTTGCGAAATTTTTATCAAATATTTCATGAACATTCATCCCGGAATCCGCTACCACTTCGGCATTTCCCAGATTGCCATATTCGGATAATCCTACGGTACGGGAATCCCCGATAAACAAGGCGTCGTCGAAATAAGAGGTATCCGCCTGGAAAACTGCCGGTTCCCGGCTCCCTTCCGTTTTCTGCCCATCTGCCAGTTCATTTGCCGTCATATCAATCAATCCACTCGCCGGACTGCTCATCGAACCGGTCGACGGAATATGTACCGCTGATTGCAGCTTCATCTCCGGACAGCGGCCTGTTTTCCCCGCCTCAGCACAGACAAAGCCCGTAACCTGAGCAAATGCCGCAATGACCAGGCTGCATGCCAGCAATGCCGAATAAGAGTATTGGTTTCTTGTTCTTTTTTTCATCTTTCTTTTCCTTCCAAATTCAATTCCGCAACTCCCCTCCCGGGGCTTGTCCGGTCCGTTGCTGTTTTTCGTAGTTGCCGATTATAGTCCCGCAGATTTTCTCTCAATCTGTTCCGCCGCTGTCTTCCGCCGGCCGCTTTATGATATTCTGTTAGAATCGATAGTATAAAAACGGATCGTCCAACCCCAGATACATACAATACACACATCCCCAAAACAACAGAATCAGTCCAAACGTGGCCGCAAACGAATATTTTTTCGCCTCATACACCTTTCTCGGCATTCCTGTACAGCATATGACAGCCGCCGCCAGCGGAATCCAGTAAGCCCTTCCGTATTTGATAAAATCCCCCCGAAACACCGTCCCGCCGGCCTGCCCGAACAGCGGAAACAGCCGTCCCAGATATATGGCAAATGACTTGAACTCGGTGACTGCGAACAGAAGCCAGGACAGCGGAATCGCCAACAGCATATATAAGCGCCCCAGCGCCGGCCGGCTCTCCAAAATCTTTCCCGGCCCGCTCTTTTCCATGGCCAGCAAAAGAAACAGCAAAAGCCCCCAGAGAACAAAATTCCAGCTGGCCCCATGCCACAGCCCCGTCAGCATCCACACCAGAAACAGATTTCGGTACTGATGACTCCGGTTGCCGCCCAGCGGGATATAGACATATTCCCGGAACCAGCCTCCCAGCGTTATATGCCATCGCCTCCAGAATTCCGTCATGGAACAGGCCAGATAGGGATTCCGGAAATTATCCGGAAATTTAAAACCCATCATTCTCCCCAGCCCCTTTGCCATCAGGGAATAACCGTAAAAATCAAAATAAATCTGAAAGGTATAAGCGGCAATCCCCAGCCAGGCCAGCAGGCAGGAAATGCTTTCAAAACCGATGGCATTGATCTGCGTCCACAGATTTCCCACCCGGTTGGCGATCAGCACCTTCAGCGCCAGTCCAATAGTAAATTCCCGCAGCCCTTCCTCCAGATTTCCAAAGGAGTGTCTCCGGCTTTCCAGCTGCCTGTGTACCTGATCGTAAGTTACAATCGGCCCGGCAATCAATTGAGGAAACATACAGAGATAGGTTCCCAGAATCAGCAGGGACGGCTCCGCTTGCACCCTTTTCCGGTATACGTCGATCAGATAAGAGCTGATCTGAAAGGTATAAAAACTGATACCGATGGGCAGGACCAGACGGGCATAGGGAATCTGCGCTCCAAAACCCGCTTTTTCCATCAACCCGTTCAGATTTCCGCTAAAAAAATCCAGATATTTGAATACAAACAGACAGCCCATATTCCATATCATTCCCGCCGCCAGCCACCTGGTCCGCGCCTTTCTTCTCCGGCAGCGGGCCATAAAACGGGACGCGCCGTAATTGATCAGGACAGATATAAGCATCAGCAGCAGATAAGCGGGATGTTCCCTGACCCCGTAAAAATAAAAGGCCAGACTGCCGGCAAACAATATGCCGTTTTTCCAGGAGCCCGGGACCAGAAAATAAACCGCCAGAAACCCAGGAAGAAAACCAAACAGAAATGTAAGACTGCTGAAAACCATGGGTGGATACCTTCTCTCATGTAATGATATAATATTTGACAGTCCATACATCTGAAAAGTTTCAAAAAATATATACAAAAACCAAAATTAATATATTTTACGGTCCCTGCCGCTTTTACCATCAGACAACAGATTTACCGTTATCTGGTTTAACAATCCCTTACATATTCCGACTGATTTTTACAGATATATTAACAGTGGGCAGATTGTTTTATCCCTGTCATTGTGCTATACTTGTACTGTTTATATCATAATTTGAAAATCTGCGACTTCCAAATTATTGATGGCCATGCGGCCACTGTCCGTGAGGATGGCCGCTTGATAACAGTTTTATTATGAAACTATAGAGGAGGATAGACAAATGGGATTATTTTCAAAGAAGCCTAAAGAAGTGGAATATGACGCCGCGGAATGTGAGCGGAAGAAAGAGATTATGCGCCGGATGTGGAACGAAGCGGTGGAAGATGGAGACAGCTTTGAGATTTTCCATGCCACCCAGACCACTTCCAAGTTTGAGAGAGGGTTTATTTTTGATACCAATACCACCACATTTTATCACTATATTGTCGGTTACAGGAAAAGCGACAATCAGGTTGCCATGGTGCAGATCGACAGGGAGCTGACCCAGCATACGGAGCCGTTTTATGTGGACATGGGCGCGGTGGTGGGCGTCTCCTATTACCCGAAGCAACATCAAGCCTGGCTTCTCTACCGCAAGGGATATGAAAGCTACGGCGAACAGTTTAACATCAATGACACCGGAAGCAAGACCATAGCCGGGATTGAAAATATGGTACAAAAAGAAGAACGTGAAGCCTTCCTCGATTTCCTGGAAGGACTGCGCAGCCGCCTGGAAATGGAAGGGCATAAGCAGGAGAAGTGGAAACGGTAAGCAAAACCGCAGAAAACCCAGAAACCTATCAAAAAGGCAGTGACACCTATCAGCCACTGCCTCTTCCTTTGCTGCCAAAACGCAGCAAATCTCTCATCTATGCCTTTTTCGTCCCGATCTTTTTCTGACGGTAAGCGCGATTATATTTTCTCGTCGGCATTTCAAAAGATATTTTTTCTCAAAAATCTCATATTCAACGGCAGCGCCCACCTGGATTTCTGCGGTTTTTCCGTTGAGAATTGAAAGTGTCGTCTGCAGCTTCTCCAGCAGCTTTGGGGCACTCATGGAAAATCCTTGAAGCACGGTATTTTCTTTTTCTATCTGTTCACCAATTGCCCTCAGGGCCAAAATTCGGCGCAGTCAGCCGGTCTATTTTATCCGCACTGTCCCAAAGCTTCTTCCGCAGTTCCTGGCCGTAAATTATATTTGCCATTCGATTTTCTCTCCTATGTCATACAAATCATATTCGTTTATTCTGTGTTCCGGAAGAAATGCGTAGCTGCTAACAAGGATAGCGCATTTGTTTTTAAAAGTCCATATGAAATAAAAGAAAATCAAAAAATCCTCTTTCGATATATTTCCCGGATGCCACTCGATTATAAACACACCTTTTCAATCCTGCACGTATGCTTCCGCTTCCCGTCACCGGCATCTTTTTCATACCCGATTCCCACCAGCAGTATTTCGCCGCCGTACTCTTGCAGCGCTTCCGGATATTGCTTTTTACGAATCTGATCGATTGCGCCTTCTGCCGGCTGTTTCCATTTCAGTTCAATTACCAGTGCCGGCACCGGCGATGTTTTCTTTGGCAGATAAACAATATCCGCATAACCGTCCCCGGCCGGAAGTTCTTCAAATTTCAGATAATAATCTTTATAGCTGAAATAAGCCAGTTTAATTACGCTGCGCAGAGACTGTTCGTTATTATAAAAAAGAGGCGCCGTTTCTTCTCTGTGAATTTTTTCAATCTGCGCCGCCACCGCTTCTTCTTTTTGACGGATAGTATCACAGATCAGCCGGTCACTCTCATGGACACGGCGAATGGTTTCATCACGCTTCACCCCGCGGACGGCTCTGGCAAATTCCAGGCGAATTTCCTCATTGGGAATTCTTACGGTCCTGGTTTCCTCCTGAAAGGCCAGATAGCCCAGATGAATCAAAAGGGTCAGCACATCATCCTGATCACGGAATGTCGTCAGGTCATTGGAAAAGCCGCTGGTATCCACGGAAACCGAAACGCCGCCGAGAAGCCGGGCAACCGTCCGGGACAGTCCGTCAAAATCCAGGCCGATATACTCCATCAGACTTTTGGAAGCGGAAGTTTCCGTCCAAAAAGAACGGTACCGTCCGCTGCGGACTGCCGCCATCACAGAATTGGGATTGTAAATAGAACCCGTTTCTTCCAGTGTATAACCGTCGTACCATTGCTTCATGGCAGAAAAGTCACTGTGATATTCCTCACAGAGCTCCTTTACCTCCTTTTCCGTAAATCCCACATATTCCGCGAAATTCCCCGGATAGACCATCGTATATTCCTGAAAATCCGAAATGGCCGACTGGGAACCGTCTTTCCGGACAGGAAGGATTCCGGTCATATACACAGCCGCGAAAATCCGGTCCGTTGTGCCGCTGCCTTTAAATAATGTCCGCAGAAACTGCAGATATATTTTCTGAATCTCCGGCAATTCCCTAATGGGCGCGTCCCACTCATCAATCAGCATGATGAATTTATTTCCGGTCAGTTCCACAGCCGAAAGCAGCGTTTCATCAAATGCGTTTCCGACTTTCAACTGGGGATAGATCACCGAAAGTTCCTCTGCCACCCGCTTCTCAATAAAAGGCAGAATATCCTGCGGAGCCGCTTTTCCCATAATATTGGTCATGTCCAGATAGATCACATCATATCGATTCAGATACTGGCGATAGCTGCCATTCAGCCTTTCATCTGTCGCTATGGCCAGATCATCAAACAACCCGGAAGAATCACAGCTTCTGTCATAATAGGCGCACAGCATCTGCGCCGCAAAGGATTTTCCAAAACGCCTCGGCCTGCTGACACAGGTCAGCTTCTGCTTCGTTCCGATCGTACGGTTGACCAGGCTGATCAGACCGGATTTATCCACATACCGGCTGTTTCTGATCTCCTCAAACCCACTATTCCCCGGATTCAGGTATATTCCCATGGTTTTGAACCTCCGTTTTTTATGCCTCCTTTGCCGAAGCACAATTTCTCTGCTATATAACACAAGCTTATCTGATTCCTGACTTTTTTACAATCTTTCATTCGTAACCCAACGTATCCAAAATATTACAAACCTACAATCATCTCTGCCATTTCCTCCGCGCTGATCTCCGAAACGTCAACCTTGATCGATCGTAAACCTTTTTTATATGCTGATTGATTGCGGCGACACTTACATCATACAGCATCCCCATCATCTACTGCGCCAGCCATATATTCTCATCCTCATAGCGCATCTCAATACTGTCCTGCCGGTCGCCGACCAGAAGCAACGTGGGGCAGATATTACGCTGCGCCGGAACGGATGGTGATTTCATCCTTTTTCGTTTTCATCTAAAATCCTCTCTCGCCTGCTCCCATTATACATTCTTTCGGCCCTTTTCTCAATGAAATTTGAAACAGCACAAAAAAACAATCCCTGGGCAGTTCCATTGTCATATAAATTTTCTCCGCCTTTTCCCATTTTATCGGAAAAATCTCTTTTCTACCATATATACATACTTTTGCATATCAATCCTTTTTCCAATTTACCATCATTCATCATTAAAATAAATATTTCCATTATATTTAATAATATTTTCCCTGATAAGTATTTACCATTTTTCCAAACAGTGGTAGACTGTTGCTATCAATTATGATTGCGGTACTGACCGTTTCCGTCATCTTTCCGTATCGGATTGAAACCGCGACTGGAAATCCGAAAAACAATGCACTTAATTATCAGGAGGAAAACAGACATGATCACAGTAAATGCCATGGGCGACAACTGCCCGATTCCCGTTATAAAAACAAAAAAAGCCATGCAGACCCTCACCGGCCCGGACACCATCGAGGTGCTGGTGGACAATGAAATCGCCGTGCAGAACGTATCCAAAATGGCTTCGGCCCAGGGAGGCCAGGTCAATGCGGAAAAGCTGGGAGAAAAAGAATACAAAGTGACGATTCAAATGCAGGGCGCACCGGAGGACTCCGGTTCCGCTGAAGGGAGCGCGGATGCAGTCTGCGCGCCCGACCAGAGAGGCAGCGCCATCGTGGTGGTTTCCTCCGACCGGATGGGCAGCGGAAATGACGAGCTGGGGAAAGTGCTGATGAAAGGCTTCCTCTTTGCGATCACACAGCTGGATGTATTACCCCGGAAAATGCTTTTTTATAACGGCGGCGCCACCCTTACCGCCAAAGGCTCCGACTCTTTGGAGGATTTGAAATCCCTCGAAGCCCAGGGCGTGGAAATCCTGACCTGCGGCACCTGCCTGGATTACTATCAGTTAAAGGATAAACTGGCCGTAGGCACCGTCACCAATATGTACAGCATCGTGGAAGCCATGGCAGAAGCAGGGAAAATTATCCGGCCGTAAACATAGTGATTAACCCACAACCGCTGCAAAGAATTGAAAAATTAGGAAAAGGAAACTATGAACAGCGAAATCAAACTGACGAAAATGTCAAAAACCGCGGGATGAGCGGCGAAGATTGGTCCTGAGACCCTTGCCCAGGTTCTGGGTAAGCTGCCCCGCTTTTATGACGAACGGCTGCTGGTAGGCATCGAGACCTCCGATGACGCGGCAATCTATAAAATCACCGACGAGATCGCATTGATACAGACCGTTGACTTTTTCACCCCCGTGGTGGACGACCCCTACACTTTTGGCCAGATTGCGGCAGCCAACGCATTGAGCGATGTGTATGCCATGGGCGGCGAGCCGAAAATCGCCCTGAACATCGTAGGCTTCCCCAACTGCCTCGACCCTTCCGTGCTGGGGGAAATCCTTGCCGGAGGCGCGGACAAGGTAAAGGAGGCCGGCGCCGTTTTGGTGGGCGGCCATTCCATCCAGGACGACGAACCAAAATACGGCCTCTGCGTGTCCGGCTTTGTCCATCCGGATAAGATTTATAAAAATTTCGGCTGTAAGCCGGGGGATGTGCTGATTCTCACCAAGCAGATCGGCAGCGGCATTATCAACACCGCCGTCAAGGCGGAAATGGCCTCCGATGCCGCCGTAAAAGAGGTGGTTACGGTGATGACTTCCCTGAACAGAAAAGCAAAAGAAGTGCTGGACGGATTCCCTGTCCACGCATGCACCGACGTCACTGGCTTCGGCCTTCTGGGACACTGCATCGAGATGGCGGAGGCCAGCCAGGTAACTTTTTCGCTGAACGTCAGGGATGTGGCCTATTTTGACGATGCGGTTTCCTATGCCAGAATGGGGCTGGTTCCCGCCGGGGCATACAGAAACCGGGGCTATGCGGAAGGAAAGGTGGACGACGGCGGTGTGGAGGAACATTTCACCGACCTGCTCTACGACCCCCAGACCTCCGGCGGCCTTCTGTTCAGCATCGAACCCCGGTATGTGGAAAAAGTTTTGGATGCTTTTGAGAAAAAACGGATGGATACAAAAGTATCCGTCATCGGAACGGTAACGGAACAGGAAGGCAGGCTGATCCGGCTACATTGAGCCGCCAAAAAGCTGCTGCAGGCAACAACTTTTACCTTTTTTTGCCAAACAGGATATATGTCAGCTGTTTATTACCCGGCCCATATACGGACAGCAGCCCATAACGGTATCAATACCGGGGCTGCTGTTTTTGCTTGACCAAAATCCGATGAATTTTCTAATATTTTCTAACCAGCTCCTGCCACCTTTTATCATCCTTCAAAAACCCGTAGCTTTCTTCGTCGCAAAAGCATTTTATCAGATTTTCTTTCATTTCCGCTAAAAAATCTTCGCTCATCTCTTTAAAGCCCATATGCTCGTAAAGCGGCGCGTTTCTGAACGCTCCCATAAGCTCTATACCGGAAAGCATTTCTTCCATTATGGAGAGAACAGCTTCCGTATCCTTTTCCAGCGTTGCAAGATCCAGCCCGCAGGAAGCCTCATAATATTTCCCCATCTCAAAACATTTTGCCAGCTCCCTCTGTTTTTCTGTCAGCATACGGGCTCTGTCTCTGTCGTCTTCTTTCAACGCAAGCATGTACATCCCCTGCAGCTCCATGCTGGCTCTCCGGTAGTCGCAAAACAAAAGCTCCTCATAAGCCTTATAAGCTTCCTGCGCCCGTCCTGTTTCCGCGTAAATCTGTGCCTGCTTTATTTTTCTTTCCGGATTTTGTATGGAAAAATATTCCAGATACTGTTCTGCCTTGTCATACTGCTTTTTTCTCATGTAAAATAAAACTAGGGAACTTGCCGCCTGGATGCGTATGGCCTCGTCGCCGCTCTTCAGTACACGGGCATATAAGGAACAAAAATATTCGTCATATTCCGCCTCGTCCAAAGCTTCCTGCCCGATACGGTGAACGTCAAAAATAATCGCAAGATTCAGAATTAACGGCTCGCAGTTCGGGTACTGCTCCAGCTTTTTCTTCGCCCATCGGAACGCGTCCTCATATGCGCTTTTTTTCAACCTCAAATCCGCCTCACGGACAATCTCCCCGATCTCCTCCGCCGTCAGATCCTCTCGGAATGATAATAACGTATCCAGCGAGATATCCAGCAATCTGGCAATCGGCGCCAACAGGGTAATATCCGGATACGAGTTTTCATTTTCCCATTTATTTACGGCCGAGGCAGTCACCCCAAGCCTTCCTGCCATTTCCTCCTGTGTCAGATTCCTGATTTTTCTGTATTTCCTGATTACCTTTCCCAACGGCATATGCGCATCCCTCCTGTATGATTCCCCCATCGGCTTCTGCTGCTATCAGCATAACAGATCAATACGGTCCTGACAACGGAGCCTCCGTTAAAGAAGCCCGCAAAAAAATTAACCGGCATTCATATTTTGTTCCCGCGGCTATCTCCCCTTCTTCTTCCTCCCCTTCCAGACAGACGCCAAAATATCTTTCAGCACAAGAAAAGAGTCCGGTTCACCGTACCCATACTTCTTTTCCAGATCCCTTAACAGCCGATCCAGCTCCGCCCTGTAGCCGGAAGTGTCCACTTCCTTCTGATACCGGGCTAAAATCGGATATTTCTTACTCCATGCCTTTGTCCAGTCAATTTTATCCGACACCTCCTCGCTGGTTCTGTCGATCGCTTCCTGTATCTCTTTGATATCGATATCAAACTCCACCAGCTCATCCAGTGATACGCCGTACAGAATCGCAAGCTTTTTTGACTGGCAGATATCGGGAAGCGTTTCATCCGTCTCCCATTTCGAGACGGTCTGCCGGCTGATTCCCAGTTTTTCGGCCACCTCCTCCTGGGACAGCCCTTTTTTCTTTCTTGCGTGAAAAAAATGATTTCCCAAACTCATGGCATTCCCTCCTGAATTATGTTATGCCCCGATTATACTATTTTCATAGATGGGACGCCACCAACAGAACAGTACAATTTCGCCCATTTTATTAACAGCGAAGCCGCTTTTTATGACGTGACAATACCTGTGCGACATATTTCATCAATTTTGTCACACTTATTCCATAATTATTATGCTATAGTAAGATAGCCAGTTAAAATTTACCTACATTTTATTTTACGGCAAAAAAGATATCCAGGGAGGATGAATTGAAAATGAAACGATTATCACGATTTCCGGCGCTTCTTCTGCTGGCAGCATGCCTGTGTACCGGCTGCGGCGGCAGGACAGGGGACGGGAACCAGGGAAAAAGCGCCGACGCCACCACCATGCGGCTGGAAAAGACGGAAGGCACCGTAGTCGTGCAGGATGAGAAGGAAGAAAATATAACGCCGCAGGAAAAGCTTCCGTTATACAGCGGTTATCAGCTGTCTACCCAGGTAGAAAGCTATAGCTGGATCAATCTGGACAACGTAAAGCTGACCAAAATGGATAAGGAAAGCGCCGTCAGCATTTCCAGGGAGGACAAGCACCTGAAAATCACGGTAGATAAGGGAAATCTGTTTTTTAATGTGACAGAGCCCCTTGCCGACGATGAGACCATGGAAATCGAGGTCGGCAATATGATCGTGGGCATCCGGGGCACCTGCGGCTGGGTAGACGCCGAGGCTCCCGCCAAGGTCTATCTTCTGGAAGGAACCGTTGCCTGCAAGCCTCTGGGCAAAGACGCAGTCACCACGATTTCCGCAGGCGAAGCAGGCACTGTGATGACGACCGAAAACGGGCTGCAGGTTCTTAAAAGTACTTTTACCAGAGAGGATATCCCTGACTTTGTACTGCCGGAGATCGACAACGCGCTGATTAACAGCATTCCTGAGCCGGAAACGGAGCCGATGACAGAGCAGCCGGAAACAGAGGCCGATAACGGAATTTATACCCTGCCCATTTCGGCGGAAGAGGCCTCCGAACTTTTAAGAGGCTGGAGCAGCAACGCCGACCATCCGCTGGTCTTCCAGGCCGGTGATGGGGACAATACGCTGGAGCTTAACGGATCTGTTTACGGACATGTAATTGTAGAAGAAGGCGTTACGCTGCATATTCCCGACGGCGCCTCATTGCGGATTAACGGGACTGTGGAGGTTCGGTCTGACATCGTCAACGACGGGTCGATAGAAATCGATGAGGGCGGCATTCTCCAGGCAGACGGAGCCTTTTCCAATTCCGGCGGAATTATGGTCGGGCTGGTAGATAAAGGTATGGACGACGAAATCGTCGAAATCCAGAATGCCAGGATCATCGCGGCACAGGGAATTGAATCCACCGGTTTTATTATCTGTGACGGTTACGTAGAAGGGACGATCACCGTAAATGATGGAAATATCACCGTGGGGGCAGGAAGCGTTGACCATCTCATCTTAAACGACGGCTTGTATATCGATGACGGCGGAACCGTCGGTGAATTCACCCAGAACGGCGGCAAGACCACATCCGCGGCACAGGGATATTACTACTGATCAAAAACATAGGGGATGCTGCCTTGGCGATGACACTATCGTTAAGCGGCATCCCTGTTTTTACGCCATATCATTTATTTTTATAATAAATATATTTGTATTTTTAATTTTTCTATTGACCTTTATTTTTAAAGCAGTTATACTTAATGGGATGGTTTTTATAAACAGGAAATATATTTTATCAGACTAAAAGGAATTTACCTATGATATATTTAGACAACGCCGCAACCACCATCCAAAAGCCTCAGGCAGTGATCGACGCCGTCGTTTCCGCCATGTGCTCTATGGGAAATGCCGGCAGGGGCGTTAATGACGCGTCCCTTGGAGCCGCCCGGGTCATCTATGAAACCCGGGAGAAGCTGAACCGGCTGTTTCATGGGGAAAACCCGAAACAGATCGCCTTTACCTCCAACTCTACGGAGAGTTTGAATATTGCCATAAAAGGAACGCTGGCTCCGGGCGACCATGTGATCACCACCGCCCTGGAACACAATTCGGTACTGCGTCCCCTCTATGAACTGGAAGAAACCGGCGTGAAGCTGACCATTATAGACAGCGACCGGCAGGGGCGGATTCACTATGCGGATTTTCAGCGGGAAATCCGAGAGAATACAAAGGCGATTGTCTGCACCCATGGTTCCAATCTCACCGGAAATCTGGTAGATCTCCGGCAGGTGGGACACATTGCGGCTGAGCGGGAATTGTTGTTTATCGTAGACGCTTCCCAGACAGCCGGCGTATTTCCCATCGACGTGCAGGAAATGAAAATTGATGTCCTCTGCTTTACCGGACACAAAGGGCTGCTGGGGCCTCAGGGAACCGGCGGGTTGTATGTTCGGCCTGGCCTTGCGGTGCGGCCTTTGAAATCAGGGGGCAGCGGCGTCCAAACTTACAGCAAAAGCCACCCTTCTGAGATGCCTACGGCGCTGGAGGCCGGAACATTGAACGGCCACGGGATCGCAGGACTTGGGGCGGCGGCGGATTATCTGCTGGAAACAGGCATCGATACTGTCCGCGCCAGGGAACAGGAATTGATGTGGAGATTCTATGAAGGGGTGAGGATGGGCGCTCGGGCAGGGCCGAGGCAATGGCTTCACGGCTCATCT
>CAJUPT010000024.1 GCA_910588405.1 uncultured Lachnospiraceae bacterium
CTGAGCTGAAACGAGCGAAGCGCAGACAGAAATCTAATGTGCAGTTTTGAAGGTGCAAGCCTTCTTTACCAGTTTACAAATGAGAGTACATATAGCAGTGTACAAAAGAAATTTTTATAAGGTACAAAAGAGAATGTGATAATACACATAAGATAAAAAGGCTGTCGATTTCGGCAGCCTTTTCGGTACTTCTATAAATATTTAAAAAAATTATTATTGTGCTGGCATTATCTTTTTCTGATTTTTTTCCTGTATATATTCCTTTATTATATGGAGGTAAGAATAGGGAACCCGGAGTTTGCCATAACCGGTGCCCAGTGAAATATCAGGTTTATTAGCTCCGTGGAAATCGGAACCGCCGCTTTTCAGCAGCTGATAGTCGGCAGCCAGATGCAGCATGTAAAGCTGCTGTGCATCTGAATAAGTGCTGTACATGGTTTCAATCCCATCAAGACCAAGGGTTTTCAGATGGGCAACCATGGATTCTAATTCCTGATCAGTCATATGATAGAGCAGAGGATGGGCCAGGATGGCAATTCCTCCGGCTCTATGGATTACATCGATGGCTTCATCGGGAGAAACATATGTTTTTTTTACATAAAAAGGGCATCCTTCACCGATGTATTTGTTAAACGCTTCATCTTTATTATGCCAGAGGCCTTTTTCCACGAAAAATTTTGCAAAGTGGGCGCGGGTCAGCGTTGCGCCGGGAAATTGCCGTTCCAGTTCCGGGACAGTCACGAGAAATCCACCTGCTGTCAGTTTTTCCGCCATAAGCACATTCCGATTTGCACGGTTGTTTTGGTAACGGCGAACGGAATGGAGCAGGGAAGGATTCTTATGATCGATCAGCAATCCGACGATATGAATGTCCTTTCCGCCATAGAGACAGGACATTTCAATACCAGGAATCAGTTCGATACCGGAACCGGATGCGGTGTCGATTGCCTCCGCTATTCCCGCTACCGTATCATGATCTGTCAGGGCGATAGCAGACAGCCCCCTTGCTTTGGCAAGTTGGATCAGTTGACCGGGCGTACAGGTTCCGTCTGAAAAACAGGAGTGGACATGAAGATCAATCGTGTGAGTCATTGCTGCAGCGCTCCCTGTGCGTTCTCATTTAATTGGGCGATCTGCGGATCATCTGGTCTCAGTTCTCTGCGGTTCGCCATAACGATGTCATAATTGCTCTGCATAGAAGTCATGAAGGCGGCAAATTTATTTTGCGTATTTTCCATGGAATGACTGATGATGGTCTGTAGGCTTTTCAACATCTCATCGGTATAACGAACTGAGGCTTCCCGGATGCCGTTGGCGTCGTTGGTGGCATTGTCCACGATGGCTTGTGCCTGTGTGTTGGCCTGTTCGATCAGCTGGTTGGCCTGTTCCAGGGCGCGGCGCATGATTTCGTGTTCGTTAATCAATTCGTCGGTCTGTTTATTGGCAGCGTTCAGCATATGGTCAGCTTTTGCCTTGGCATCTGAGAGAATGGAGTCTCTGCTGCTGATAATTTTCTGATATTTTTTGATTTCATCAGGGACGCGCAGACGCAGGTCCACCAGCAGATCATCGATAATATCCTTATCCACGATAATCTTTTTATTGTTGGAAAAGGGCTGGACTTTGCAGGAATCTATGTAATCTTCTATTTCGCTGATCAGCTCTTCAATTTTACTCATGATGATTCTCCTTCAATCTGATTGAATGACATAATAATATACGATAAGGGGTTCGCTATAAAAATTTCTTTCGCATTTCCCTTTCCACGAATTCCGGTACAAAGGCACTGATATCGCCATGGAAGCTGGCCACTTCCCGGACGGTGGTGGAGCTTAAATAGGAGTATTTTAAATCCGTAGTCAAAAAAACCGTATCCAGCTCCGGAGCCAGGATATGATTGGTCTGCGACATCTGCAGCTCATATTCAAAATCCGTGATGGCCCGAAGTCCTCTTACGACCACATGGCTGTCATATGCCTTGGCGAAATCAACCAGAAGTCCGCAAAACGAGGTGATTTCTACATTTGGTAAATTCTTTGTAACGGTTTTCAGCATGGATACTCGTTCATCTACGGTAAATAGTGGTTGTTTCGATTGATTATTCAATACGCCGACGACCAGCCGGTCGAATATTTTAGATGCTCTTTCGATAATATCAATATGTCCGAAGGTGATCGGGTCAAAGCTGCCCGGATAAATAGCGGTTTTCATCGATTCCTCTTTCTGACGTAGCTTTCGTTTTTGTGCGGTATGTTTACTGAGGCTTCGTTATGCTTTCTGTAATAACTGATGAAAAATGATCCGGCGGTGTTTTGCCGGATATGAGAGAGACATAACACTGGTAATCCATCCGCTTTATGGGTGGGACATACGTATAAAAACGTGTTGATTGGTTTTATAGCCTTTTTGTCGATCCAGCTTGAAGCCCAACTGAGGTAAATAGTCAAAGTTCGTATCCAAGGCGGCCTCCACTATGATTCTGGTGTAAGAATCCACATACCTGCAGGCGCCGTCCTGAATACGGGCATACAAATGTTCCAGTACCCGTTTTTCATGGTCCTGTCCGTATGGGGGGTCCATAAAGATGATGTCTACGGGATGCTTCAGCGTTTCTAATGTGGACAGCCCCCGTATTACGTCGCTCATCATCACTTCGGCTTTATCTGAAAGGTGTGTGAAATCAAGATTTTGTCGGATAATAGCGGTAGCTTTTGGATTGTTTTCGATGAACCAGGCTTTTTTTGCTCCCCGGCTCAGTGCTTCGATCCCGATTGCGCCGCTTCCTGCAAACAGATCCAGAAAGAGACAGCCAGGTAAATCTGTATGTAAAATATTAAACAGAGTTTCCTTGATGCGGTCCTGTGTGGGACGTGTATCTAAAGTGTCCAGTGTTTTTAAAGGAAGGCTCCGCGCGCTTCCTGCGATTACTCTCATGTCATACCTCGTGTGGTTCCAGTGGTGCTTTTGAACCGGGTTTTAAGCCGGGACAAGCACTTGGGTTATCTCATTATATTATGTTCTCAACATTCTTACAAGGGTAAAATGAAAAAAATTATAAATTTAATGAAAGAAACTATTGCATTTTTTTTGAAATCTAGTATAATAATGAAGCGAGCCCAAATATACGGGCCATAAGCTTCCTTAGCACAGTTGGTAGTGCACTTCACTCGTAATGAAGGGGTCGCCGGTTCAAGTCCGGCAGGGAGCTTTTTTTGTTGCAGTCAAATACCCCTCAGCAAGCTACGGGGCATTTGACCCTTGCGGCAGTCGCCAAATGTCCGTGCATACCCTCAGAACATTTAGCACGACTACTTGGCTCGTTGCCCGCGGGAATAAAGATTATCATCAAAAAGGAGTGACTGATTACAATGGAAAAAAAATTAAGAGTTGGCATTCTTGGCGCGACAGGTATGGTGGGCCAGAGATTTATTACCCTGTTAGAGAACCATCCCTGGTTTGAGGTGGTGACTGTGGCTGCCAGCCCCAGGTCTGCGGGAAGGACTTATGAGGAGGCTGCAAAAGGGCGTTGGAAGATGACGACCCCTATGCCGGAAGCCGTAAAGGGGCTGATCGTGAAGGATGTGAACGACGTGGACGCAGTCGCTCCCGATGTGGATTTTGTATTCAGCGCCGTGGATATGAGCAAGGAGGAGATCAAGGCCATCGAGGAAGCCTATGCGAAAACAGAGACCCCTGTCGTATCCAATAACAGCGCCCACCGGTGGACGCCGGATGTGCCTATGGTGGTTCCGGAGCTGAACCCGGAGCATCTGGCCGTGATTGCCGACCAGAGAAAGCGTCTGGGAACCACGAGAGGATTTATCGCCGTGAAGCCCAACTGCTCGATCCAGAGCTATACGCCGGCACTGCATGCGCTGCGGGATTTTGGCATTAAAACCGTAGTGGCTACCACCTATCAGGCGATTTCCGGCGCGGGAAAAACCTTTAAGGACTGGCCGGAGATGGTGGATAATGTAATTCCTTATATTGGCGGTGAGGAAGAAAAAAGCGAGCAGGAGCCTCTGCGCATTTGGGGCCGGGTAGAGAACGGGCAGATCGTAAAGGCGGAAAGTCCGGTGATTACGACCCAGTGTATCCGTGTGCCGGTGTCTGACGGACATACGGCGGCAGTGTTTGTGGATTTTGAGAAAAAGCCCTCGAAAGAGGAGATCATCGAGCGCTGGAATTCCTTCAGGGGACTGCCCCAGGAGTTAAAGCTGCCCAGCGCACCCAAACAGTTTATCAGATATTTTGAGGAGGATAACCGCCCGCAGACGGCGCTGGACAGAAATTATGAGAACGGCATGGGCGTATGCGTGGGACGTCTGAGAGAAGATATCGTATACGACTATAAGTTTGTGGGCCTGTCCCACAACACGATCCGGGGCGCGGCAGGCGGCGGCGTGCTGATTGCGGAGCTGTTGACGGCGCAGAACTATATCACTGCAAAATAGGAGACGTATTTTTCATCAGATGGATATGAGAAATGCGTAAGGACACCTATTGGCGTATAGAAATCAAAAGGATGTCATTTCAGATGAAAAAGATTTGACATATTGCAGTGGTGTCGGTGTGTTTCTTATTTTATGGACAATGGATGGAAAAAATGACGCAAAAAACTGCGTCAGGAAAGAGAAAACAATGAGTCTTACATGCAGGATTGAGAAAAAGCCTTTTGGCAAGGTAAAGAGCAAAAGAGATGCGTATCTGTACGAGGTGCACGGCTCCAATGGCATGGGCTTTGCAGTCAGTGATTTCGGTGCGACGCTGGTATCCTTATGGATTCCGGGGCCGGAGGAAAAAGAAACGGATGTGCTTCTCGGATATGACTGCGCGGCAGGCTATGAAAGTAACGGCGGCCATCTGGGCGCCACGGTGGGGCGGAGTGCAAACCGGATCGCGAAAGGGAAGTATGAGCTGAATGGCCAGATTTATCAGCTGGCGCAGAATAACGGAGAGAATAATCTCCACAGCGGCCCGGATTATTATGGAAAGCGTTTCTGGGAGACAGAAGAGCTGAAAGAGGGAATTCGTTTTACCCTGCACAGTCCTGACGGGGATCAGGGACATCCCGGCAATGCCAAGATCACGGTGGAATATACACTGACAGAGGAGCAGGGCGTCCGCCTGGCCTATCATGGAGCTTGCGACCAGGATACGGTGATGAACCTGACCAATCACAGTTATTTTAATCTGGAAGGGCCGGAGGGAAAATGCATTCTTCCCCATCGGCTGCAAATCTGCTCCCATCGGTTTACGGCCACTGACGAACATCTGATTCCCACCGGGGAATTGGTGGCTGTGGAGGAAACACCTATGGATTTCACTGTGATGAAGGAGATTGGCCGTGATATTGAGGCGGATTATCCTGCGTTGAAGCTGGCAGGCGGCTATGACCATAATTATGTGCTGGACAATCAGGGCAGCTTTGCGCTGGCGGCCGTATACGAGGCCAGCGGGCGCAGGATGGAGGTTTATACGGATCTGCCCGGGATGCAGATTTATACCGGTAATTCTTTGGAGACCGAGGGAAAGAACCATGCCCGGTACGGCCGGTTTTCGGGGATTTGTTTTGAGACCCAGTATTTTCCCGACAGCGTCAACCATCCTTCCTTTCCCTCTCCGATACTGAAAAAGGGAGAGTCCTTCCAATCGGTGACGGAATACCGTTTTTCCTGGCAGGCTTAAATTTGGAGATGAGCAAGAGATGGATGAGATTCTAAAGCTGGAACAGGATATCATTACGGTGGACATGTACCTGAAGCTGCGGGATGCGGTGGGCTGGAAAAAGCTGACCAGAAGCCAGGCAAAAAAAGCGCTGGACAACAGCCTGTGTACCATGTGCGTCACATTGGCAGGGCAGCCCATCGGTATGGGGCGGATCGTCGGGGACGGCAGCGTGATCTGCTATATCCAGGATTTGATTATCCATCCCAATGCCCAGAGCATGGGAGCGGGGGCGATACTGATGGAGGCGTTGATTTCCTATGTAAAGAGCATTACCGAGGAAGGGACGGAGATGATGCTGGACTTGATGTGCGCCAAGGGACGGGAACTTTTTTATGAGAGCCACGGCTTTTTATCCCGCCCTACGGAAGATCTGGGGCCTGGCATGATTATGTATATTCGGAAGTGAAAAGATATGCGCATCGGTATAATACCCCACGGCT
The DNA here is from genome assembly GCA_910588405.1 of uncultured Lachnospiraceae bacterium. Classification (GTDB taxonomy): domain Bacteria; phylum Bacillota; class Clostridia; order Lachnospirales; family Lachnospiraceae; genus Paralachnospira_A. The sequence continues at coordinate 6,171 of CAJUPT010000024.1, forward strand.
TTCCGCGGGGTATTTTACTGTGGAGGATTCCAATCTGCTACTTAACAAAAGCAGCTTTTTATGGTATCATGAGTATTAGTGAGGAAAGCATGCCTGTGTGTTTGGCGAAGGCAGCTTTTGGAAGAATCCTGGATAAAAGAACAGCTGTGGGACTTCCATAAAGAGGACTAGGAGGACTGAAAATGGGGAAACGGTATGTAGCCTATGTGGGCTCTTATACATTTATCGGAAAAAGCAAGGGAATCACGATCTATGACGTAGATGTGGAGGCAGGCCGCTTTACCAGGCGTGATGAGGTGGAGATCAATAATTCCTCCTATCTGGCCGTCTCTCACAGCCGCAAGTATCTATATTCTGTGGTGGACGAGGGGATCGCCAGCTTCCGGATTTTAGAGGACGGCGGGCTGGAGCAGATGAACATCGTCTCAGCCCAGGGGATGCGGGGCTGCTATCTGTTTATCGACCCCACCGACCGGTATATCTTTATCAGCGGTTATCATGACGGGAAATTGACGGTTTTGCGGATTCATGAGAACGGGAGCCTGGGAAGCATTACGGATTTTGTGTTCCACAAAGGAATCGGAAGCGTGGCGGAAAAGACCCATCAGCCCCATATCAGCTGTGTGATGATGACGCCGGATTGCAAATATGTGTGCGCGGTGGATTCCGGCATTGACCAGATCAAGGTGTACGGCTTTAACTATGAGACAGGAAAGCTGGCTCTTGCGGATATCGTCCGGGCAGACCTGGAATCGGCGCCCCACCATATCCTGTTCAGCAATGACGGCCGTTTTATGTATGTGGTGTGCGAGCTGAAAAATCATATCTGTGTTTATTCCTATGACGGGAGCGGCGGCGTGCCGGAGTTTGAGCTGGTACAGCGTATCTTTACCGTCCGCAGGAATGCCAGCAGCGTCAGCGCCGCCTGCGCCATTGAGATGACCTCGGACAACCAGTATCTGTTCTGTTCCAACGCAGGGGATAACAGCGTGTGCATTTTCAAGCGCGATGCGGAAACGGGGCGCTTATCCGTGATGCGGATTCTTCCGATCAGCGGCGATTATCCCAAGGATATCGGGCTGTTCCCTGATGATAAGCATCTGTTTTCGGTGAATCATGAGTCGGGTTCACTTACCTTCTTTACGGTGAATTATGAAAAGGGGCTGATTGTGATGAACCAGGTGCCGATTTCCGTGGATGAGCCGAATTGCGGGCTGATTGTGGAACTGTTGTAGCCGGGAATATATTGTTTTTGTAATTGCGGATAAAAAATGATATACTGGCATAAAATTTATGGCCTTGTGCAGATATATGTGGATAATGGCTGCAAAAGGCCGGAGGAAGGGGAAGACAAAGCAGATGAAAGATTATGAAGTTTTTGTGGAGGATATCAATCCCTGCGGCGGTGCGAAGCACGCGAAGAAGAAGCTGATTGAGGTGCAGGCCGAAAGCCCTGAGGCTTATGTGAAGGAAAACGGCAGTTTCCCGATTATGGAGGTGACGGAGACTGAGGACGGCGTCATCATTACCACCGGGGACGGCAGCGGTAATTTTGTGAAGTATACATTTACGGAGTAAATCTTGATTATGCATCTGGGCCATGTGGCTGTCCGGGGGCCGTCGCCCCAAAGCGTGCAAGCACAAAGTAAGCCCCTTGGGGTGAAAAGGTGGCCCGGGTTACGTCTACTTGGCTCGTTGCTCGCGGGAATAGATAGCAGCTTTACGCCAGCTCCGGCGCCACGTCGATGATCACCAGCTCCGGGCGGTTGAAAATGCGGGGAAGGAAGTTCCTGCACAGCCCCCGGCTGACGATCATCGTCGTGTCGCCCAGTCTGTACCGTCCTCCGGCATAACGGGGAAACAGGCCCTGGTTTGGTGCGAACAGGCCGTTGACCAGACCTGGGATGCGGACCTGTCCTCCGTGGGCATGGCCGGCCACCACCAGGTCAAAGCCTTTTTCGTCATCTGAGGGCGAAGGGGTATAATACTTTGTCAGTTCGGGCCGGTGGGACAATAAAACGGAGTAGTGTATATGCTCCAAGGAGGAGTTGCAGTCAGACAGCTGTTTTTTCCAGCCTGCCATCAGCTCAGGCCCCCAGTAACGACCCTGCCTGAAGCGGGCAGGGTCGTCCACGCCGCAAATTTGGACTGTCTGCCCATTGGCTTTCAGCAGGCGGCTTTCGCCCTCCAGTACGTTGATGCCGTAGGAGGCGACCAGCCGTTTTAGGTCTGTCCCGTGTCCGCCCCAATATTCATGGTTGCCGGATACATAATAGCAGGGGAATTGTTTCCCGATGAGAAAGAATAAAAGCCGGGCATGCTCCATATCCATCTGCCCGTCGGACATATCTCCGGTCAGCAAAATGGCATCCGGATGCTGCGCCTTGATGGCATCCGTCAGGATATGCTGTTTCTTTCCGTACAGCGTGTTGTGCAGGTCTGTCAGCAGCGCCAGGCGGACCCGTCCGGTCACTTTTGCAGAGGTTTCTTTATAATACCGTACCGCAAGCCGGCGGTCACAGGCGGTCAGGGCTCCAAAGGCCAGCGCGGCCGGCAGCGGCAAAAAGCGGAGTAATCGATTCAAAATAATCTGTCCTTATCAGTAGTCAATGATGTCTGTTATTTTTTCTGTAGCGTTTTCCCAGTATAACATATTTTTTCTGATCCATCCAGGGGATTTTTTGAGATATTGTTTTTCAGATAAGTAATAAAATATATTATGATTTCATGCGTTTTTAGAGGTGATATGGCAGAAAGGGACTTAAGAAAATGAGGAAATATGGAATTGTTATTTGTATGCTTCTGTCGATACTGGCGACAGCCTGTGGGGGAGAGAAGGCGACCTCCATGCGCCTGTGCCGTACCGAGTGTACGGTTTTTGTACGGGATGAAAAAAGGAGGAATTGGAGCCGCGGGAAAATATTGGGCTATATGGCGGCTGCGGCGTGGGAACTAAAACCGAGAGCTATGGGTGGATTACCCTGGATGAGGAACGGCTGACCAAATTGGATGTGGAGAGCGATGTGGACATCGGGAAGTCCGGGCGTAAGCTGGAACTGGTTCTGAAAAAGGGAAGAGTCCTGACGGGTCGATCACGGTAACGGAGTTTTACAAGGAGGGCTTGCAAGCTGTACGTGGGATTTACGGGACGAGGCAAAATTTTCCCTGGCAGAATCCGGTGGGAAAATATTTGTCAATAATTATAGCCTGAGCGAGAAAGGGGGATTCAGCACTAATTTGGATAATATCTATTCCTGTTCCATTGCTGAAAAACGGCGGCAAGGAGGACTGGGGGGGATAGATGTTCTGGTGTGTTATAGAAGCAATGAGCCGGATGGATTAAATTATTATTATATGGCAACCGCACGATGAGCGCGGGCTTGCAGACGTCCGGGGCGTTTTACAATCGCTCACCGCCGAAGAATATGAGGCCGGGAAAGCAGGGTATACCGAGGTACGTGACCTTATGATCAGCAATGGAACAAGTGTGACTGTTTTGGCTCAGTAATGGTTCCATGGGTAAGGATTTAAAATTAATGCTAGTCCCGAAAGACAGCCTTTGTGGATAACTGTTCTTTCGGGATTTTGCTGTCCCTGGCCTGAAAGGATCATGAATCTGAATAAGACAGGCATGCCGGAGAAGGAGGGAAAGAACGAACTGTGGCAGGTAGTGTTCTTTCTTTTTTGTTCTTCTAAAAACTATTACGGGGCAGCATGGGATGGTTAAGAGGAGAGTGTGGCGCAGTTTACTACTCATTCTTATAGGCGGTAGCAGAGAACTGAGATTTTAATTTGGCATTTTTGCGCGGGAGGCTGGAATTTTAGTTTGCAGGTACTGATGCAGATATTTATGGATATTATGCACAATTATAATAGAAATTATCAATAATATTTAGGCGAAAAAGGTTTTTTTTCACAAAGTTTGCCAGTGCCATATATTACGTATTGCATATTACATGTAATTATGATAAAAATAATATGGATGATACGGCGGCCAGATATCAATCTGTAAAAAACAGTGAAACGGAAAACAGTAAAAGGAAATTCGTAAAGGAGGAGCTTATGATCAGCAATTTAAAAGTGGAATTATTATCGGACAAAGAGAAAGAGCAGATTCTTGATGCGGCTTACAGCCTGCTGGAAGATCCCGGCGTAAATATTTACAGTGAGAAGGCAGTGGAGCTTCTGACGGCACACGGATGTACTGCCGATGGCATCCGTGTCAAGATCCCGAGAGACCTGGTGAAAAAATGCATCAACACGGTGCCGAAGGGAATCCAGATTTACGACCGGAACGGAAAAGAAGCCATGCTGTTGAGGGGGCGCAACGTGTATTTCGGCGCCGGCCCTACCTGCGTGTACTTTAAAGACCCCTGGACAGGAGAGCGGCGCAAGCCGAAAAAGCAGGATGCGGCCGACGCGGCGAAGATGGTGGATGCCCTGCCGCATATGAGCTATGCCATGTCTCTGTGCATGATCGAAGATCACACCCATACGCTGGCGGATGTCCATGAGGTGGACGCCATGCTGCGCAACACCACGAAGCCGATCTGCACCTGGGCCTTCAATGCGCCGAACCTGGAATATCTGCTGCAGCTGTGCGCGGCCGTAGCCGGAGGAAAGGATAAGCTGGCAGAGAAGCCTTTCGTTATTATTTACAGCGAGCCCACCACGCCCATGGTACATACGAAGGAAGCCCTTGAAAAAGTATTTGTGACCACCGAGTGGGGCGTTCCCACCCTGTATACGCCCGGCATGATTATGGGCGGAACCTCTCCTGCTACGATTGCAGGTTCTCTGGCCGTAGGCTTTGCGGATACCTTTGTTGGACTGGTGATTAACCAGCTGCTTCGTCCCGGCGCCCCTTTCATCGCGGGAACCTCCGGAACGCCCATGGATATGGCGACGATGCACACCCCTTACGGCGCGCCCTCCACCAGCCTGCTGTTAGGCGCTTCCAATGAGATTCTCCATTATCTGGAAATTCCTTCCTTTGATATGGCGGGCTCTACGGAATCCAAGGTGGTGGATGCCCAGGCCGGTATCGAGGCTTCCATGCAGGCGATGATCAGTCTGCTGACCGGAGGCAATCTGGTTCACGACTGCGGCTACACCGATATCGGCCTGACCGGAAATCTGACTATGCTCTGTGTATGCGATGAGATCGTGGGGATGGCCAAGCGCTACTGCGAGGGGATTGCCATCGATGAGGACCGGATCGGCATGGAATATATCAGAGAGGCAGGCCCCGGCGGAAACTTCTTACAGTCAGAGCATACGGTGGATTATTACAGGGAAGAATTCTTCCGGCCTACTTTACTGGAAAGAAGAGACTATGAGGTATGGGAGAAGGAAGGCGCTCTGACCATGGAACAGCGGGCGCTGGAAAAAGTACACAGGATTCTGAAAACTCATCAGGCGGAAAGCCTGCCAGAGAATGTGCTGAAGGAGATGGACAGAATCGTGGCGGAAGCAGAGAAAAGCGTAACGGTAAAATAAGCTGTCGGAAAAGGGGGAGTACGGCGGCATGAGAAAAGAAAAGCAACGGAAATATGAACTGAGAAAAGGGGTTTTATTCAGCGGCCTGGCGATCTTTGGAGCCACGGCTTTGGTGGGTATCCTGAATAACCAGGCGCTGATTGAGGGAAGCGGCGCTTTGTTCAGCCTGATTCTGGATGATTTCGGATGGCTGTTTCAGATCGTGTGTATGACCTGTCTGATTGTCACCTTTCTGATTACCTTCAGCAAGGCCGGAACTATAAGGCTGGGAGGGCAGGAGGCGAAGCCTGCCCTCTCCTTCGCCTCCTGGTTCGCCATGTCTCTGACCGGCGGCGTGGCGGTGGGAATCGTTACCTGGGGCGTGAATTTTCCCGTTCTGTTATACGGAAACGTATGGGGCGAGCTGGACGGGTTCGGCATTCAGCCTTTCACGCCGGAGGCAGCCCGGTTTGCCATAGGCCGGTCGATCTATGAGTGGACGTTTATGCCTTACTGCCTCTATGCCCTGTGTGGGGTGCTGATCGCTTACCTCTATTATAACAGGGGGCACAGGCTGACGGTATCGGACGCGTTGCGGCCTGTGCTGGGGGAAAAGCTTTTGGGACGGAAATGGGTGGTGGATGTGATCAACACCCTTTCTATGCTGGCCATCGGCTTTGGCATTACCTCCGGCCTGGCAGTCTTGCTGTCCACCGTGGCAGAGGGGCTTATGGAGTTTGGGATCGAGACAGGACTGGCCTATTATGTGGGCGGCGGCGCTGTCGTGACAGTGCTGTTTACCCTATCCTCCTATGTGGGGATGGACAAGGGGCTGAAAAAAGTGGGAAATGTCAATGCATTTCTTTATTATGGACTGCTGATTTTCCTCTTTCTATCCGGCCCGACCCTGTATATTCTGCGAAATACTACGGCCGGTCTGGCCGAATGGCTGCAGAATCTGTGGATCTGGGGTCTGGACCCCATCGATATCGGCGGGGAGGCGCTGACCAAAAGCTGGACTGTTTTTAATATGTGCATGTGGATTGCCTATGCGCCGATTATGGGCGTGCTGCTGGCGTTGCTTGCCAGGGGCAGGACAGTCAGGGAATTTATGGTCGTCAACTGGATTCTGCCTTCCGTGTTCGGCATCCTCTGGTTCGGCATCTGGGGAAATACCGCGATCGACATGCAGATATCCGGCCAGGCGGACCTGGCGGGAATCATGGCAGAGCGGGGCGCGCTGGCGGCATTGTGGACCTTCCTGCGGCAGCTGCCCATGGGAGAGGCGCTGATTGTGGTTAATATTGTGGTGATAATCATGAGTTTTATCACTGCGGCGGACGCGACGCTGACCAATCTGGGTTCCCTGTGCGTAAAGGATGTCCCCATCGGAACGGAACCGCCGGCCGGGATCAAGGCGGTCTGGGGCATTGTCATCGGCGTGATGGCGGTGGTCATGGCGGCTTTCGGAGGAGGCGCCCAGGGCCTGGACGGAGTGAAGTCTCTGGCTACCATCGGCGGAGCCATTGTGTTAATTATTTTTATGCTGATGATTTTGTCTGCGGTCAGGACGTTTTTTGGGAGACGGGATGACTGAAAAAAGAATAATGATTGATCAGATTTATGCGGGAACAGCGTCTCTTCGGGGACGCTTTCTTTATGCGAAAAGTCAGCCTCTCGTTACAGTTCGTCTGAATTTTCAGAAAACCTGTTCCATTTGGCAGGGCGATGTTATATAATGAAGAAAAACAAAGGGCAGAGGTATCATAATAGGGGGATGTAGATGGATTTTGGAATGGGATTTGGTTTCGGCGGATTTGAGACAATGTTTTTCAGCATGTTTTTTATTATATTTGCGCTGATAATCGGAATTTTTATTGTGATGGCGGTAAAGGGGATCGGTACCTGGAATCAGAATAATCAGTCTCCGCGTTTAACGGTAGATGCCGTAATTGTGTCGAAAAGAATGGATGTCCGTCATCACAGACAGGCAAATCACAGCGGGTCTTCCACATCCTATTATGTAACCTTTCAGGTGGAAAGCAAAGACCGGATGGAATTTTCAGTGACCGGTACGGAATACGGGATGCTGGCCGAAGGAGATCAGGGAAAGCTGTCTTTTCAGGGAAGCAGATATCTGTCTGTTTCGCGTGGTTAAAGGAATCGTTTTGACAGGATTGCAAGGGATGGCCGGGGCGGCGTCGGCGCTGATTGACAGAAATTGATATTCATGGTAAGCTTTTGAAGGGTAAAAGCCAGGAGGATGCCAGGCAGGCTCCGGATGTGGCACGGGAAGTGCCCTTTGGGTATGCATGGGAGCATCTGTGGATATCTTAGAAAGATGGTTGCGCGAAAAGATGGGAGATCAGATTATCAGACGCTCGACGACGGAGCAGGTCTACACATTGATTATAGAAAAAATCAGAAGGGGAGAGTTCGCTCCGGGGGAACGGCTGAAGATCGAGAGTCTGTCCAGGGAATTCGGCGTCAGCCGCACGCCGGTCAGAGAGGCGATCGGGATGCTGACCCAGAACGGCTTTCTGGAGCATGTCCACAATGTGGGGCCTCAGATTCCCGCATATGACAGACAGCGGATGCAGGATCTTGTGGAAACCTGCAATATTCTCACGGAAGGCGTAGTTCAGTCGCTGTTTCGTAAGGAGATGCCGGCCGGACTGGCGGAGGAACTGTGGCAGTCCGTGAAGCGGCAGCGGCAGGCGCTGGAAGCAGGAGAGCAGGAGACGCTGATGCGTCACTGCATTCATTTTCACGAGATTGTGTTTGCCGGCTGTTCCAATAAAAAGCTGGCAGCGTTGGCAGACCAGATGCAGAATCAGCTGGATGCGCCGGTGCGGATGTATCAGGAGTCGGAAGCCGTGCGGAGGCTGAGCGTGGAACAGCATGAGGGGATCGCCCGGGCGTTTCAGGAAAGGGACAGGGATCTGGTGCTGAAACGGGTGAAGGAGCACAACATGCAGCCGCTGGAATTTTTTATGCGGAAAGAGTAGAGAAGTCCTGCCGTTCTGTGGATTGTCCGCAGGGCGGTTTTTTGTTATCAGGATTGGCATGAGAAATTACATGTAATTTCTTATAAAAGTGCTTGACAGTGAAACGATTCATGGTATAATGATGTTAACAAGTAAACGTTTACTAGTTAACATCATCTGCAGGGCAAGCTTATGGACAGGGACAGTCGGAGGCTGTGATAAGATGATGGAGGTCAGAAACGATACCAAAAGAAGGCTGGTGGAGGCTACTTACCAGGTCATTCAGGAAAAAGGCGTGGAAGGTGTAACCGCCAGAGAGGTGGCAAAACGGGTGGGCGTCACGCCCACTGTGATTTACAGGCACTTTGAAAATTTATATTATCTGACAGTCCTTGCCTCAATTATCTGCATTTCCGATTATCTGGAAACGTTGAAGACGATCAATGACGACGAGGAAAATCCCGTGGAAAAGGATATTCTGGGCTGGGAGAATTTTAACCGGTATGCCTTTGCCAATCCGCCGATTTATGAAACCCTGTTCTGGGGAAAATATAACGATCAGCTGGAGGTGGCTCTGTTCGATTACTATAAGATTTTTCCCGAAGCCTCTATTCACAATAACGATGCTTTTCTGATCAGTTCTCTGTTCAGCGGCGGCATAGAGGAGCGGGATTTTATCTGGATGCGGCGCGGGGCGAATGAGGGACTGCTGGATTATGAGGACGCGAAATTTTTAAGCAGGACTAATTGCCTGATTGCCCACGGGATGCTGATGGAACATATGTCGGATTACACCGTGCCTGGCGTGGCGCAAAAAGCGGCGGCAGAGTGTACGGCGCTGATCGAGCACAATATCAGAAAATACCTGAAAAAGTGCTAATGTTATGTTAGCATTTTTTTAGGACTGCAATGTTAACAAGTTAACATAAACGCGGTTTGTAAACATATATTGGAGGACTGCAGCGGAACTAAAAAACAGCGGAGGTCCGGATTCACCCCGGAAGGATTTACGGACGCAACAGGCGGCTGGAAATCCTTCCAGGTGCAGGGGGTGAAGGAGGACTGCAGCGGAACTAAAATAGGAGGTTTAAGAGGATGAGCATTGACGTAAAAAAAATTCATGAAGCCAGTATGAAGATTTTGGAGAAAACAGGGGTAAAGTTTCATCACCCCGATGCGGTTAAGGTATTGAAAGATCATGGAATCCGCATGGAAGGGGATGTGGCTCATTTTACGGAAGAACAGATTATGAAGTATGTGAAGCTGGCTCCTTCTTCCGTAACGATTTACGCGAAAAATCCCGGATACAACGTAACCCTTGGCAGCGGCGTAACCTACAACGCTCCCTGCGCCGGCGCGACGGAAATTATGGAAAAGGACGGAAGGATCAGACAGGCGGATTTAAAAGACTTCGTAAAAATGATTAAACTGTTTGAGACTAATGAGGATTACTGTTTCAACGGCGGCACCCCCTGCCAGCCCAAAGAGGTTCCCTCGGACATCGCGGCGGTGCTTCTGCACTACCTGGCTATGAGCCTGACGGAAAAAACGCTGTGGACGGCCTGCGGCAATTACAGGCAGATGGAAACCATTATGAAAATGACCATGGCCAGGTATGGGGTGACGGCGGAGGAAATGAAGGCACAGCCCAGAGTATTCACAATGGTAAACACCAACACGCCGCTGCAGTTTGACATCAATATGACGGAAACCTTGTTTACTTATTTGAAATACGGCCAGCCGCTGGCTATTACAGCCGCGGCCATGGGCGGCACCACCGCGCCGGTTACGTTGGCAGGGGAGCTGGCCGTGATCAATGCGGAGGTAATTTCCGTGGTGGCTTTGTCCCAGATGTTTGCGCCCGGTTCCCCTGTGCTGTACGGCTCTCAGTCCACCAATGCGGATATGAAATCCTGCAGCATCGCCGTGGGCTCCCCGGAAGGCGCGCTGTGTTATAAATACGCTAAGAAGATGGCGGAATTCTACGGAATCCCCTGCCGGGCCGGCGGCGCGTTATCTGATGCCAAGATTGTGAACGCACAGGCAGGCTATGAATCTATGTTGACTTACCTTTCCTGCTGCCTGGCCGGCGTCGACGTGGTATTTCAGAGCGCCGGCATTATGGACGGATACCTGGCGGCATCCTTTGAAAAGATGCTGGTGGATTTTGAAGTGATCCGTTTTGCCAATCGTTATATGAGAGAATTTGAGATCGACGACGAGACACTGGCGCTGGATGTGGTAGAGGAGGTAGGGCCTGCCGGCCAGTATCTGATGGAAGAACATACGCTGGACTTCTGTCGCGAAGAGCTGTGCATTCCTACATTAAGCGTGCGGGGGCCTCAGGTGAACGGGCCTGAGGTGTTTGACAACAATCTGGAGAAGCAGATGGAGATGCGGCTGGGACGCTATCACAGGCCGGAACTGACCCGGGAAGAAAGGGATGCCGTAAAAGCGGTGATGGCGGAATTCGGCGTGGAGCAATCCTTTGTGGAACTGGTTGAGAGCTGTATGGAATAGGACTGCAGCGGAACTTATTTTAAGGGGAAACTTATGAAAAAAGGATTTAGCAAGAAAACATACTTAAATATTTTTGTAATCTGCCTTTCGGCAATGACGGTTTATCTGCTGCCCTATCTGCGGTGGACTTATTACGACGCGGTTATGGAAGCGTCAGGACTGAATAATACCCAGTTTGGGCTGACCCTAAGTATTTTCGGCGCGACCACCATGATCTGTTACGCGCCGGGCGGCTGGCTGGCCGACCGTTTCTCATCCAGAAAGCTGATGGCATTTTCCATGCTGGGAGCCGGACTGGTGGGCTTCTGGTACGCCACCTTTCCCGGCTTTGCGGGGCAGGTGATCATGTACATACTGTGGGGCATTTTTACAACCCTCACCTTCTGGTCTGCCATGCAGAAGGCCACCCGAAGCCTGGGCAGCAGCGAAGAACAGGGCCGTATCTTCGGCTTTGTGGAGGGCGGAAGAGGCATCTGCTCTACGGTGATTTCCTTTGCGACGCTTTATCTGTTTACCAGACTGGGAGAGGGTCTAGGAGGCTTAAGAGGCGTGATTCTGGTTATGGCCGCCCTCTGTATCGTATCCGGTGTCCTGGTCTGGATCGTCATGGAGGATGACAGGCCCTTGGCGGCGGACGGAGTGGAAAAGAAAAAAGCGGGGATGTCAGACATTCTGGTGATCTTAAAAACCCCTGCGGTATGGCTGATTGCCATGGTGATTATCTGCTGTTACAGCATTTATCTGGGCAGCACCTATTTGACCCCTTATTTTACGAATGTAATCAAGATCTCAGCGTCCATGGCGGCCTTTATCTCCATCGCCAGAACTTATATCATTCAATTTTTGGCCGCTCCCTGCGGCGGGGCGCTGGCGGATAAAATGCATTCCATCACGAAGGTGGTTATCGGCTGTTATGGGCTGATTATTGTTGGGCTGCTGGCCATTATCGCCGCTCCCGTATCTGCGCTGCCTGTTTTGATGATTGCCATGATCGTGCTGTGCGTGGCCATATTTGCCATGAGGGGAATTTATTTTGCTACCGTCGACGAGGTGAACATTCCCATGAATGTGATGGGGACGGCCGTGGGCCTGATTTCCGTAATCGGGTTTTTGCCGGATGTGTTTATGAGCACCCTCTGTGGCAGCCTGCTGGACCGGTATCCGGGGGCTGCAGGGTATACGGCCATCTTTTATGTGATGCTGGGCTTTGGCGTGGTTGGGCTGGTGATGTCCGTACTGCTGCTGAGGGTAACGAAAAAGCGGTAAGCAGTTAAAAATAAAAAGATACCGGCCTGCGCCCTGACCGCTTATATGCCGAAATAAACCGACTGTCGCGAATCTGTTGTACGCGACGGTTGGTTTTTTGTATAATACGATTATCATGTCCTTTTTGTGGGCGGATGGGTATTACGCATCCTGTGTGCCTGCCCTGACCGAAGCTATGGGAAGTGAAATCAACGGGGTATAAAAGTATAAAACATCAACACTATATATTGACATTAATAAATATATATTTTATAGTTTGTTCATGACAAAAAACTATGAATATTTAATATTTGCTGGTTTTCACAAGGATAATGAACGAAAGCAGATTTTTAAAATAAAAATACTTATGGCGAAACAGTATTATGGATTTTGAATTTCCGATCTCTGTATAATAATCTAATTTGAGGACAAGAAATGAAAGATTTTTCTTTTTGGGAAGAATATGAAGGTACCGCGGAAGGCAGTGGGCGAAGCGAAAAAATATGGTTGATAAATCCTGATACAAATCAAACCGGGTTGTTTAAGTTCAAGAAGGACATCGCTACTACAGATCATGTTTCAGAGTGTATTGCATATGATCTGGCTAATTTAATAGGGATTCCATGTGCCAGATTTGAAATTGGAGTATATAATGGCAGAGAAGGTTCTATGAGTTATAATATAGTTACTCATAAAAATGAAATGCTTATTGAAGGGATTTATTGTATTAGCTTACAATATAGTCATTTTGATGCGGAGACATTAACAGATTTAGAAACTGGCGATCGATATTCGCTGGAGATGATCAAAAAATCGTTAGAGCCATTTGGCTTGTTTGCGCGATTTCTTCCAATTTTAGTTTTTGATTTTCTGATTGGAAATACAGACAGGCATCAAAGTAATTGGGCTCTTGTTAAAGAAGATGACGAGGTACGGTTGAGCCCGTTATATGATAACAGTTCGTCACTTTGCGCTTATATTGGAGAAAGAAAAATTGATCAGTATTTGGGGAATGATCTGACATTATGGAGATCCTTAATTGATACAAAGTCAAAATCGATTATACGTATCACCTGCCAGGATCAGAAACAACCTACTCATTTAGAGATTATCAGATATGTTAAGGAAAATTATTATGATCAAACAATAGATACGGTAACAAAGATTGAATCAGTTATGACTGAGGAAGTGATTGGCGTTATTATGAATAAATATAAAGAAGTTCTCTCTGTGAAAAAGAGAAGTTTAATTATAAACTATCTCTTGTCAAAGAAACAGTTGCTTAAAACGGTTTATATGGGAGGAATACTATGAGTGTGCAAGGCGGAAAGGATTATCTGTTTTTGATTTGGAAGTCAGGGGAATCCGGAAAACAATATATTGTTGGTCAGCTGGCAAAAAATAGCCAATACGAGTTCAAGTATTATGAAGAGGTAAGGGAAGCAATTGAGGATGGCTTTTCTCCGTTGCTTTGTTTCCCGGATTTGGATAAAGTATATAAGAATGAAAGGCTGTTTCCGGTTTTCGCAAGCCGTCTGCCCGATAAAAAGAGAAAAGATATTCAAAGTATTTTGAAAAAATATGGTATGGAGCAATACGATGAATATATGCTATTGAAACAGAGCGGAGCAAGACTTCCAATCGATGCTTTGCAGTTTATTGATCCCATATTGAGCACAGATGAAAGTTTGACGAGAATTTTTCTTGCGGCGGGAGTCAGGCATTACCTGAAATGTGATGGAATTGACTGTGAAAAAGCAATAGAAATCACCCGTGGAGACGAGGTGTTTTTAAAAAGAGATTTAGAGAATGAACATGATAAATATGCAGTACAGTTGTTAAACTATTCAGGGAAGGTATTTGGATACATTCCTCGATATTACAGTAAAAGCGTGTCCAAACTTTTGGAACAGGGCAGAAGAATCGAATGTTTTATTTATCATGTTGAGAAAAATAAAAATTGTAATGAATGTATTAAAGTGATTATGAAAATTGAAAAACAACATGCATGATAAAGGGGATGGGAAGATAAAACAGAAATATTTTTCAAGAACCAACTATAATACCGGAGGCACAATATGGCTATAACGAAAAAAGATAAATAATTGGCATATGTCCGGAGATACAGGGTGAAATTTTGTAGTGTTACGGAGGACAGATTGGATTTCACCGCTTTAATGTATTGCATTTTTATTCCATATCGTGTATAATATGCGATGGTTATGAATGAACGGAAGGCTTGGTATTCTGTCCGGTTCATGACCATCACAGTAAAAAATGCATTTTGTTTTTTGAATCATACATTCTCAGGAGGAATGAAGTATGCTGAACATCAGAATCGAAAAAAATCCCAATCCCAAGCAGAAGCCAGATCCGGCGACCCTTTCTTTCGGAAATGTCTTTACGGATCATATGTTTGTAATGGATTATGAGACGGGAAAAGGCTGGTATGACCCCAGAATCGTACCGTATGCCCCGATTTCCCTGGAACCGGCCGCCATGGTATTCCATTACGGGCAGGAAATGTTCGAGGGAATGAAGGCTTATAAGGCGGCGGATGGCAGGGTTTTGTTATTCCGTCCTGACAAAAATATTGCCAGGGCGAATAATACGAATAAGAGGCTGTGTATCCCTCAGGTGCCTGAAGAAGATTTTCTGCAGGCGATTAAGGCGGTTGTAAAGGCGGATGAGGACTGGATTCCTACCAAGGAGGGGACTTCCCTGTATATCAGGCCCTTTATCATCGCTACAGATCCCCATCTGGGCGTGCATCCTTCCAATACGTATAAAATGATGATTATCCTCTCCCCTGTGGGCGCTTACTATCCGGAGGGCATCAACCCGGTGAAGATCTGGATCGAGGACGAGTATGTGCGGGCCGTAAGAGGCGGCATCGGTGAGGCGAAGACCGGCGGAAATTATGCGGCCAGCCTGGCTTCCCAGGTGAAGGCGGATGATGCAGGCTATTCCCAGGTATTGTGGCTGGACGGCGTTCACCGCAAGTATATCGAGGAAGTGGGCTCCATGAATATCGTGTTTAAGATCAACGGAACCGTCGTAACCCCTAAGTTAAACGGCAGCATCCTACCCGGCGTGACCAGAGATTCCGTGCTCAGCTTGTGCAGGGAATGGGGCGTCCCGGTGGAGGAGCGGCTGATCGATGTGGAAGAGCTGGTGGCGGCGGCCAGAAGCGGCGCGTTGGAGGAAGCCTTCGGCACCGGCACGGCGGCGGTGATCTCCCCGGTGGGTGAGCTGCGCTATGAGGACGAGGTGATGCAGATCAACGGCGGCAAGATCGGCGAGCTGAGCCAGAAGATTTACGACACGATCACCGGCATCCAGCTGGGCAAGATCCAGGGGCCTG
Source organism: uncultured Lachnospiraceae bacterium (assembly GCA_910588405.1). Lineage (GTDB taxonomy): Bacteria > Bacillota > Clostridia > Lachnospirales > Lachnospiraceae > Paralachnospira_A. The sequence goes on from CAJUPT010000024.1 coordinate 21,765, forward strand.
CCGGATGGAGCGTAGAGGTGGAGTAAGATATCCGCGCAAGCATGGCTGCATGGCTCGTTGCCCGCGGAAATAAAGATTCGGATAAAACAGAACAGAAGCTATGATCGAAAAGCAGCGCTTTGCCTGAACGAAAGAGGAGGCGCTGCTTTTTTGCCGTAATTTCTTCAACTTCTCCTTGATTTTTGCGTGTGTCAGTTCTATACTACATTGGGACAGCATGGCGCGTGACGCGACAGACAGCGCTGTTTTGCCAAAATGGATGGATCATGATTCATCCATTCATGAAATCCAACGAAATATGTTTCAGGTACATCATGTGACCAGATATGATAAAATTTGGAAAATATGCCACTGTCATATTTTGATGGATACTTTGTAATAAATGGCGCGGCAGGCGCGCCGTTGGAGGAAATATTTATGGAAATGAAAAAAGTGAGGTGGCAGTCGCCGGAGGAAATGAAAAAAATGCTGACGGCCTTTGCCGGCGTATTGATCTATGCGCTGGGGCTGAACCTGTTTCTGGTTCCCGCAGGGCTTTACAGCGGCGGCGTGATGGGCTTCTGCCAGGTTTTGCGTACGCTGCTGGTGAATTATCTGCATCTGCCTTTGGGCGGCTTTGATTTTGCCGGTATTATCTATTATCTGTTTAATATTCCGTTGTTTATCATGGCGTTCCGGTCGATTGGAAGGTATTTTTTTGCGAAGACGCTGATCTGCGTTTCAGCAGTCACTCTTTGCATGTCTCTGATTCCCATACCAACTGCACCGATTTTGACAGGAGATGTGCTGGGCTGCAGCCTGATCGGCGGTCTGATCACTGGCTTTGGCACGGGACTGGTGCTGAAGATGGGCAGCTCTCAGGGCGGTCTGGATATTGTGGGCCTGTATATGATTAAGAAAAAAGGGAATGCCAGCATCGGGAAGATCAGCCTGTCAGCCAATGTGGTTCTGTACGGAATCTGCCTGTTTCTGTTCGACGTCCCCACGGCCATTTATTCCGTGATCTATGCGGCGGTTTCTTCCTTTGTGGTGGATAAAATCCATTCTCAGAATATTAATATGGAAGTGCTGATCATCACCAAGACCGGCGAGAAGGAGATGGAGGCGGACATTTTCAAGGAGCTGGGCCGGGGCGTGACCCAGTGGAATGCCCAGGGGGCTTATACGAAGGAGGATACAAGCATTCTTCTTGTGGTGCTGTCCAAATATGAGGTGCCCCACCTGAAACGGATTGTCCACAGGCATAACCAGGAAGCCTTTGTTATCGTGCAGGAGGGGGCCTCCATCGACGGCAATTATATGAAGAAATTGAGCAGCTGACAGAGCAACGCGTGTTTCGCGGGATAAATCTGCATCGTTGTTGCTGCTGTGATCGCTTTCAGGCAGAATAAGAATTATTATGATGTTTACTATAGTCGCTGTCATGAAATATCCTGTGGAGATAAAGTGAAATGCACAGGGTTTTTCATGGCAGTTCTTCAGAATATATGGATAGCATATGGAAAGAGAGTGTATCAATTTATGAAGACAAAAAGAGAAGATATCAGAAACGTGGCGATCATCGCCCATGTTGACCATGGCAAAACCACACTGGTGGACGGCCTGCTTAGGCAAAGCGGTGTGTTCAGGGAAAATCAGGAAGTGGCGGAGCGGGTCATGGACTCCAATGATATCGAGCGGGAGAGAGGCATCACGATCCTTTCCAAAAATACGGCGGTTTTTTATCGTGATACAAAAATTAATATCGTGGATACTCCCGGGCATGCGGATTTCGGCGGCGAGGTGGAGCGTGTGCTGAAAATGGTAAACGGCGTGGTGCTTTTGGTGGATGCTTTTGAGGGGGCGATGCCGCAGACCAAGTTCGTGCTGAAAAAGGCATTGGAGCTTAACCTGGCAGTGATTGTCTGTATCAATAAAATTGACCGCCCCGAGGCCAGACCGGCCCAGGTGGTGGACGAGGTGCTGGAGCTTTTGATCGAGCTGGACGCTTCGGACGCCCAGCTTGACTGCCCCTTTATCTATGCCTCTGCCAGAGACGGTTACGCGGTGACTGACCTGGAGGCTGAACACAAGGATATGACCCCTTTGTTTGAGGCAATTATCAACCATATCCCTGCGCCGGAGGGAGACCCGGAGGCAGACACCCAGATGCTGATCAGCACCATCGATTACAATGAGTATGTGGGGCGTATCGGCGTGGGCAAGATTGACAATGGTTCTCTGCGGGTGAACCAGGATGTGGTAATCGTCAACGCCCACGATCTGAAAAAAATGAAAAAGGTAAAGGTGAGCCGTCTCTATGAATTTGACGGCCTGAATAAGGTAGAGGTACAGGAGGCAGGCATCGGCGCCATCGTGGCGGTGTCCGGTATCGCCGATATCCATATCGGGGATACCTTATGCTCCCCGGAGAATCCGGAGCCGATTCCGTTCCAGAAAATCTCGGAGCCTACCATCGCCATGAATTTTATGGTAAATGACAGCCCGCTGGCAGGGCAGGAGGGAAAATTTGTAACCTCCCGCCATATCAGGGACCGTCTGTTCCGGGAGCTGAACACGGATGTCAGCCTGCGGGTGGAGGAGACCGACAGCCCCGACTGCTTCAAGGTGTCCGGCAGAGGGGAGCTGCACTTGTCCGTCCTGATTGAAAATATGAGGCGCGAGGGTTATGAGTTTGCCGTCAGCAAGGCGGAGGTGCTGTACAAGGTGGATGAAATGGGGCGTAAGCTGGAGCCCATGGAGCTGGCTTATATCGACGTGCCCGAGGAATTCTCCGGAACGGTGATCCAGAAGCTGAGTTTAAGAAAGGGAGAGCTGCAGGGGATGTCCGCCTCGGACAGCGGCTATACCCGGATGGAGTTTGCCATTCCGGCCAGGGGTCTGATTGGGTATCGGGGAGAGTTTCTCACCGACACCAAGGGAAACGGCATTATGAATACCAGTTTTGACGGGTACGGCCCTTATAAGGGGGATATCCAGTACCGCAAGCAGGGTTCTTTGATTGCCTTTGAATCCGGGGAGACGATCACCTACGGTTTGTTTAACGCACAGGAGAGAGGGCTTCTATTCGTAGGCCCCGGGGAAAAGGTGTATGCCGGCATGGTAATCGGCCAGAACGGAAAGGGGGAGGACATCGAGGTCAACGTGTGCAAGCGCAAGCAGCTGACCAATACCCGTGCATCAGGCTCCGACGACGCGTTAAAGCTGACGCCGCCTAAAATTTTAAGCTTAGAGCAGGCGCTGGAATTTATTGATACGGACGAGCTTTTGGAGGTGACGCCGGAGAATATCCGGATCAGGAAGCGGATTCTGGACCCGGCCATGCGCAAACGGATGGCTCACAACCAGAAATCAAAAAATAACTGATATCGGTGAAATTTCATACAAAGAAACTGGAAAAATCGACAGGATTTTTGATTTGACAGTATATCCTTTTTCTGTTACACTAGTCTGAAAATATCGGGAAATGAGCTGTATGGCGGTTTCAAAGTGTAAAAAATGTATGATCAAAATTTCATGGAAGCAGGCATTGAGGAATTTTGGACGTACGTAAAAAAGAAAGAGAGGATGAAAAAGAAATGGGTACAATTATCGGTGATGGCATTACTTTTGATGATGTGTTGCTGGTTCCTGCTTATTCAGAGGTTATTCCCAATCAGGTAGATCTTTCTACCTGGCTGACTAAAAAAATTCGGTTAAACATCCCGCTGATGAGCGCGGGGATGGATACGGTGACGGAGTACCGGATGGCGATCGCCATGGCCAGGCAGGGCGGAATCGGCATTATCCACAAAAATATGTCGGTGGAAGCCCAGGCGGAGGAAGTGGACAAGGTAAAGCGGTCCGAGAACGGCGTAATTACCGATCCCTTTTACCTTTCGCCGGAGAACACCCTTGAGGATGCAAATAAGCTGATGGGCAAATTCAGGATATCGGGGGTTCCGATCACGGAGGGCAAAAAGCTGGTGGGCATTATCACCAACAGGGACTTGCTTTTTGAGACGGATTTCACAAAAAAGATTAAGGAATCCATGACCTCGGAAGGGCTGATTACTGCCCGTGAGGGAGTTACCCTGGAGGAAGCCAAGAAGATACTGGCGAAGGCCAGGAAAGAGAAGCTGCCGATTGTAGATGAGGACTTTAACCTGAAGGGCCTGATCACGATCAAAGATATTGAGAAGCAGATTAAGTACCCATATTCTGCAAAGGATGAGCAGGGAAGGCTGCTCTGCGGCGCGGCCGTAGGCATCACAAAGGACGTGATGGTGAGGGTAGATGCGCTGGTGGAGGCCAAGGTGGATGTGATCGTCATCGACTCTGCCCATGGGCATTCCGCGAATATTATCCGTACATTAAAAGAGATTAAGGCAAAGTACCCGCTGCTGCAGGTCATTGCCGGAAATGTGGCTACTGCCGAGGCTACCAGGGATCTGATCGAAGCAGGGGTAGATGCGGTGAAGGTGGGCATCGGGCCCGGCTCCATCTGTACCACCCGCGTGGTAGCAGGTATCGGCGTACCGCAGATTACGGCGATTATGGACTGCTACGGCGTGGCGAAGGAATATGGCATTCCGATTATCGCCGACGGCGGCATTAAGTATACGGGAGATTTGACTAAGGCTATTGCTGCCGGAGGGAATGTCTGCATGATGGGCAGCCTGTTTGCCGGATGTGACGAAGCGCCCGGCGATTTTGAGCTGTACCAGGGCAGGAAATATAAGGTTTATCGGGGCATGGGATCTATTGCGGCTATGGAGAACGGAAGCAAGGACCGCTACTTCCAGGCAGATGCCAAAAAGCTTGTTCCCGAAGGTGTGGAAGGGCGTGTGGCTTATAAGGGAACCGTGGAGGATACGGTGTTCCAGATGGTAGGCGGCCTGCGTTCCGGCATGGGCTACTGCGGCGCGCCGGACATCGAGACTTTGCAGAGAACCGGGAAATTTATTAAGATTTCCGCTGCTTCCCTGAAGGAAAGCCATCCTCATGATATTCATATCACAAAGGAAGCGCCGAATTACAGCAGTCAGGAATAAAAGAAAAATAAAGCGTTAAGGCCGGCCTGTAGCTCATATGAGCCACAGGCCGGCTTTGTTACGGAGTGTCCGGCAAAACACGCCAGTACTTAAAGGTATGCCTCGCGCGATGACGTGTTTTGTCGGATTCAGTCAGAACAGCTTTGCCGGATGGATTAGCATCCGCCGCAGCAGCACAGAAGCAGTAAGATCCACAGGCAGTTGTTGTCACCGCCGAAGAATCCATTGCCGCCGCCGCAGCCGCAGTCACCGCCGCCAAGGAAGTTGCCGCCGCCGCAGCAGGACAGCAGGATGATCAGAAAAATGATATTGCAGCCATTGCCTCCGCCAAAGCCGGTGCCGCAGCCAGTTCCACAGTTCGTAGCAGTTAAATCACTCATAGAAGAAAATCCTCCATTATTTTTGTTTACAATACATGGTATGTGGCAGGGCTTGCCTTGTTTCCGGTTATGTAAAAATTTTTTATGGGAAACGACAGACAGGTGAAGCCCAGAATCTGTCATTTATTTGAATCTTTTCATTATGGGATAAATACTGTATAATGGGAAAAACGGATCGAACAGGATCTGATTGGAGGAAAGTTTGAAAATAAACTTTCAAATCTACCTGGATGACGCAGTAAGCTGCGTCAGGAAAGAGGAAACATGAAAGGGAAAACAGCCAGAGCCATCGCAGTTTTATTGGCTGCAGTGTTAGTGATACTTTCTGCGGATCTCCGTGTGTTTGCGGACCCGGAGTCAGGCGCTGCCAGTGAGTCTTCCGGGGAGACCAGGGTAGAAGGCAGCAGTGAGGAAAGTCAGGAAGACAGTCAGGGGAATGCGGATGGGGAAAGCAGAGCGCAGGAATCCGAAGGGCAGAATACTGGCGGAGACAGTGAAAACGGCAGAACCGGCGAATCGGATGCTGTGGAAGCGACAGAGGGGGAGAAGGCGGACACTTCTTCCGGGACCGAAATGATCGAAGCCGACATGGGCGCGGTGGAGGTGGTGCTGACTGCCGGAATCCAGGTGAAGGCAGATCAGTCCTTCCAGGTGCTGTTAAAGGGGAAAAACGGTACGGAGCGGGGCGAACTGACGCTGGAATTCCGGAATGGCAGCACGCCGCCGACAGACAGGGTCCGTTTTTCAAAGCTGGCCGAGGGTTCTTATCAGCTGATGGTGGCGGGGGACGGCTACATCACCTATATTCAGGATATCGAGGTGAACGAATGGGGCAGCCGTATCTCCTTATATACCGGAAAAACCGTTGGTTTTTCAGAGGAAGCCCGCCCCGGCCTGCTGGTTTACGGGGATGTGAATGAGGACGGACAGTTAAATGAAGCGGATGCCGCAGAGATTGTCACCGCCATGGAAGAAGGTCTGGAGGGAGGAAGCTGCGACTTGAATAAGGACGGCAGGGTAGACCTTCTGGACTTGCGTTATTTTACGGAATTTTCGGAGGACTACCAGTGGCAGCAGGCAACGGTGGAAACCTTTATTCCCAGCGAATCGGTGGTCAGCCGTACATTAGGTGATACACAAGTGCAGGAGGGCAGTTTAGGCAGCGTGCTGGATGGAGAAGAACAGGCAGTGCTGGGCACGGTTTCCGGCAATGCGGTCTCTGAGGATCATCCTCTGGGGGTAGAGTTTGACTTTTCCCGGACACTGCGGACGGCAGCTGTGGAGGAGATTCGTATGGCATCGCCCGTAGGCAGCCAGAGCATTGATGCAGGTGCCGTAGACATTACATATGTCAAGGACGGACGGCCGCGGACCAAACGGTTTGCCATCGTCAGGGCGGCCGGCGGCGAGCTGCGGGCAGATTTGGGAGGGCAGCTGGAAGTCAGAAAAGCTGTGGTGTGGATTACCCGGGCAGCGGGAGGGACTGGCAGCCAGGCGGCGCTTGCGGGCATTGATTTTGTTAGCGATCAAAACAGCAGGATTCCGGAGCCGGAACCGGCTGTGCCAAGCGGCATTTCCATAACGCCGGGCGGCAGCTTTTTCACAGTGGGCTGGGAACAGGGAACTAATGTAACCGGCTACGAGGTGGAGGTTTCCTTCGGCGAGGCTGTGGAAACCTATAAAACCGGCGGGAACTGGCTGGAGGTCAGCCAGTTTAACAATGAAGCATTAAAAGAAAACGAGGAATATGAGGTGCGGGTGCGGGCGGTCAACGGCGCATGGAAAAGCGGCTATTCCCAGCCGACAGCCATTGCTATGAAGCCGGGCCGTGTGCCGGAGGCGCCCTGCCATGTATCATTGGAGGCCGGGATTGGCAGCCTGGATGTGGCGTGGGAGCCCTGTGAGAATGCAAAGTCTTATACAGTGTTTTACAAAACGGCATCGTCTTCGGACTATGAGAAAGTGTCAGGAATCCGCAATACATCCTATGGGTTGAAAGACTTGGCAGCGGGGGAGCGGTATCAGGTCTATGTGACGGCCTCTGGCAGTTTGGGTGAGAGCCAGCCATCCTTAACGGTGGCGGCCAGGACGATGTCGGCCGACGGCGGCGCCAGCCTGCCTGAATACAATCTGATCAATCTTTCTGACGGTGCAGGGGAATTGAGCCGTCATATCCGGTCGGCCAATATCGGCGGCGGCGCTGTGATGGCGGACAGTCCTCTGGACCAGAAGGCGGGCAGCGGCTTGGGGCTCTTTGACAACAGCCAGGCTTCCTGTATGCGGTATGAAGGGCACAGCTTTGGCACATCAGCCTCCGCCGGGCCTGAGGAAGGCGTGACGGTGGAGCTGGACCAGGTATATGAGGTAGGCATGATCGGGATTCTCCCTGCCGTAGACACAGCGCCTTATACGGATGCCAGGGTCTGGTATTGGGATGGCCAAAATCAAAGGCATGAGGCAAAGCAGGTATCGCTTGTAGAGCGGGGGGAAGATGGAGCCCACTATTACCTGGTTAAAATAGACGGCGTGCGCACCTCGAAGCTACAGATCGGCATTGGCCGTGAGGGGGACAGGGCGGATTCCGTATCCGTATCGGAGATTAGACTGTATACATATGACAGTATCGAACAGGATATTATGGATTTATTTGCCGATGCGCTGCACACGGAGCTGAAAGCAGACGTGAAGGAGGAGGATATCCAGGAATTACGGCAGCGGCTTGATACCGAGGATGCGGTGAGCGGCAGTCGCCATCCGGAACGGCAGGCGCTGCTTGCGAAATTGGATGAGGCCCAGGCGGTTTTGGACGGGAACAGGTCGGAGGGGGTTGTGGAAATCGACCCTTCTGTTTCCGCAGAGTATGACAGGGAGCTTCGGACCGCGGGACTGACTGGCTGGCAGCCTCTGGGTGTGACGGCGGCGGCAGGAGAAAAATTGACGGTTTATGTGAGCCATCCTGAGCTTGAGCAGGGGGAGGCGGCTGACCTGGAGCTTTATTTCACCCAGCATCACGGAGAGCAGCAGACCTATACAAAAGAGCAGCAGCTGCGAATTGGTGCGAATGAGGTCACAGTGCCACAGCTTTCTGACATTGACCGTGAGAAAGGCGGCGCGCTGTATATCCGGTATGTGGGGGACGATGAGAGCGACCAGTATCAGGTTCGGGTAGACGGGGGAAGCAGGTACCCGGTGCTGAATCTGCGCCGCGTTTCGGAGGGAGAACGGGAAAGCCGAGTCCAGGCCTATGTAAGGGAGCTGGACAGCTATGTGGCCGGGCTTGAGGAACGCCATAACGGGGGGCATGGAGAGACGGCTTCCGAAACGGTGCGGTATGATTATCGCGGTGCGGAGTGTATTCTGAATACGACAGATATTGTAACGGACCATATGATGTTTTCTATTCCGGCTAGCCAGGTGTTGGCGGGGCTTGGGAATAGCGGACAGGAAAAAAAGCTGTCCGATTCGGCGGCGTCCATGGATGAGATGCTGGAATTGTTTTATCAGCACAAAGGGCTGGCCTCCTCTTTCGCAGCCGGTACGGAGGTGGAAACCGCAGTCAAAAACCATTTGCCGGATCAATACCTGCATATCCGTTATATGGAGATTCCTGCCGGGAAGCTTCTGTATGCGGCGGACGGACATATCGGAATCGGCTGGAATGAGTCCGGGAGCCTGTTAAATGGAACTGTGCTGTCGGCAGATGAGGATGGAAGATACGAAAGCGGTACATATTACGACCGAGGGCTGGTTTATGTGATTGGACTTCAGCTTGGGCAGGAGGCATATTGGGAGCAGGAGGCAGCTGCCAATTATTTTGCGGCGCTGGCTCAGTCCGGGGAGCAAAAGGACAGTGCGGGCTTCTCTTATGACAGAGTTTTTGCCGCGGCTGCTTCGGGAACCGCATGGGAAACAGAAGCGGGGCTGGTTCGGTCTGCCATGTACTGGCAGCTGCACCTGGCTTATGACAGGGATTATTCTTATAAGCATTACCGGAATTACCAGGAGACATGTGAAAGCCTGTTTTTTGCCCGAGTGAGCAGCTATGCAAGAAATCCGGCTTCGGCGCCCACAGGAATTGCGTTAAGTCTGTCAGGGGATCAGGACCAGGTATTTATGCGGCTGGCCAGCAGCGCTGCCCAGCGCAATCTGACGGAATTTTTCATGCGGTGGGGGCTGGCGCCGGATGAGGAAACCAGCGCTTATATGGCACAGTATACGCCGGAGGAACGGCCAATTTATTATCTGGACGATTCGGCCAGAGCCTATGTGCTGGAGCAGGGAGGAGAGAGCGGAGGCATAGCCGGGATGGAAGGCGCGGCGGCTGAGGCTGTGAAAGACGGCGGCAGGGTGACGGTGACGGCCACATTTGCGCCGGAGGCGGCTGGGCTTGTCGGTGCCGATGACAGCTTTTTACAGGGCTATGAGATTGCGCGCATTGTCATGGAGCAGGGGAAGGAAAAGAGAGAGGTGATCGGGTTTACCAGGGATGGAGTCTTTACAGATCCCCTGTCTGGCATAGGGCGCCGGACGGTATCCTATGAGGTGACGGCCATCGACAAATGGATGAACCGTTCCGCAGCCTGTCGCACGGAGGCAGTGGAAGTGGAAGGTGACGGTCGCTTGGATAACAGCTTTTGGGCTGTGGAGACCAATATGATTTCCGAGATGGATTATAAAGCTTATGGCAGTCAGGAAAATCCCTGTGGTGGCGGCACGATGTCGGCAGTCGGGCGGATTGCGGACGGCCGGGTTGATACCGCCTTTACCGGGTGGTCTGAGGAGGAAGATCCCTATGTAATCATTAAGCTGGGGCAGAAGACACCGGTTTCGGCTCTTCGGTATGTGTTGGAAAGTAACGGTGGCGGCACGTTGATGACGCCTGTTTCGGACTACCGGATTGAGGTCAGCACGGATGGGGAGCAGTATGTGCCGGCAGCGGAAGGTACGTTAAAGCTTGCAGAAGGGGAGGCCATGGTGTACTTTGCGGCGGAAGAGGCGGCTGTTTACGAAGCTTCTTATGTGAAATTGACGGCGGTTGGTCAGAAGGGAGCTAGGCTTTCCTGTACGGAGCTGGAGCTGTACGGACCTGCCGGGGACTATATCGCTTTTCAGGCAGACCAGGAAAATCGCATAAGTGCAGGGATTTTGAGCGAGACATATATATATGGGCCAAACTCTGAGGATCAGGTGCCGGCTGACGCCCTGGTTTTGATCGGCGAGTGGCAGGGACGGAATCCGGAGAATGCGGATGTGATATTGTATGATGAGAAGGGAGAAATTCTGGGAGGCGTTGATGAGGATGGCAGGCCGAGAGCCGGACGGACAATTCTTGCCCCGAAATCGTCGGAGGATGGGGATGAGACCGCAGGCGAAGAAAGCAGAAAAGGCATATGGCTATACTGGCTGGAAACCGGCAGAGGACGCAATGCATTTTCTATGCCTGAGAAGGTGCGTGCGGAGCTGTATTGGACCGGAGGAGCAGATGACAGTAACGTCAGCGACGGCAGCAGTGATAATGTTCGGAAACAGTGGCTGGTCAGCGATACGCTTTTTATGGAATCTCCGGAGGAACTGCCCGTGGTGCGGTTAGAGCGGTAGGGACTGTGTATGGGAAAAAAGGTAAAAATGTATCGGACAGTTGAGAAAATTCATCAAATTAAGAAAAAGAATATGTGTCGGAGAGTCCGTAATAAAAAGATGCAGCTGCGTTTGGCTGCGATTTTGATTATTTTTGCGGTCTGCGTTCCGACTGTTTTGTGTATAGGAATACCAGCGCTTCCGGTTATTGCGGCGGCTCAGACGACGGTGACGCTTACGGCTGAGGGAAATCAGGCGGAAGTGTCTCTTGTTCTGCCTTCGGAAAATCAGTCAGAGCGGCAGGCCTATAGCGGAATAAAAGCTTTACAGTTGGGGTTTCAGGTCAATATTCTTCACGGCGAAGGGGAGAGCTATAACATGTCCTTTTTGTTCGATGAGGGGATTACCAGCAGTGTGAAGCAGTTCAGCTACCAGGAGGAAACGGGGCTTTTGCAGATTTACCTGTCAGGAGAACAGAATCTGTATGAAGGTGGCCGTATTACGCTGGGGAAAATTGTGGTGGAATCCAATGGCTCCGCCGACGTGACAGCCGGTATCCGTGTGGCAGAGGACAGTCTGAAAACAGTGAATGACGCCTTTGACTTGCAGGAACAGTCCTTTCAGACATCGGAGATGGTACAGGTGACGACCGAAATACAGCAGACAGTGAAGGATAGCGGTGTATATGGAGGGGCGGCTGTAAACAATACGGCAGTCCGAGCGGACGGACAAGGGGAAGCAAAAGAGACAGAGGCAGACAGTCCGCAGAATGAGGCAAATCAATCGGAGGGTGGCACTGCGGCAGCCCAAAACGGCAATGAAGAAAAATCGGTTAATGAGACCGCACCGGCGTCTGGCGGCAGCGATGTATTGGAGCAGGAGCCGCTGCTTCGGCTGGTTGAGACAGAGAAGCGGAGCGGATTTTCTCCGAATCATTTTTCATTCCAAAGTTTTTTCGCGGACACAAAAGCCCGCATTGTGCTGGGCATTATGGCCGTTGCGGTGGCTGCGCTGATTTTGGGGACGATTATAAGGGCTGTTCATAATCGGAAGAGGAAAAAGAAGACATGGTGGTAAATGGACAGGGGTCGCTGTAAAATAGATGAGTATTCTATGGAGCAGCGGTCCTGAGAGATAAAGATGAATATGCATTTCGTGATGGCGTAGCCTATAGCGCCACAGATGGCAATGGCAATATACTATCATTTATATTGGATGCCAATGCCGCAGGAATAGCCCTTACGGCGTCAAACGACAGTTTCAATACGATTGAGGGGCATTACACTCTTCAGGAAAGATATGAAGCGCCATAATTTCATATAAAAATTTCCGGAATGATATTTCTTTTGAGGCGGAGGGACGGGTGATCGTTTTTGGGGAGCAGCAATCGGCCGTGAATCCGAACATGCCGTTGCGTTGCCTGATGTATGCCGGGAAAGCTTATGAACAGCTGGTTGACGACGGCGCAAACCGATAAAAAAGCGATTGACGAGTGCATTCGGAACGGAATCATGACTATTGTTTTTCCTGCCAGGATAATTTTATACGATGAATACACAGGCTGTTGTCACGCATATGGCAACAGCCTGTGTTGTTTATCTCAGCCCACACGTTAGGACTGTTTGTTTCAAATGTTTTAACATTTTTGACATAGTAAAACGATTCGCTCTAGAGTTTTTAATGGCCAAAACAGTTTGCCGCCTATATCTGTTCCGCTATTCTCGTAACAGCCACAAAAATCTGGGAAATTTTATACCATGTCCGGTAATCCACAACTCCGGTGACGGGAAGGCCGAACACAGACTGGAACTCTTCCACGGATCGCCGGGTATTCTCCCCGAAGATTCCGTCAGGCACCAGGGAAGGGATGGCGGTATATACGGCAGAGATGGCGTTTAACTGCTCCTGCATCTGCCGCACCTTCGGGCCGCTGGAACCGATGGTCAGCTCATAGCCGGGCCAGGAGGAAGGAATGCCGCTGATCTGCTCGGCGGAATTGATATACATATCGTCTCCATAGTAGTAGCGGATAATTTCTACCGGGCTGTATCCCTGTTCCCCCAGCGACTGGCTTCCCCACTGGGACATCCAGTCCGGACAGGTGATACGGCGCCCGTCGCAGTACTGTGTGAAGATCGGCTGTTTTACATCCGGCCTGGAAAGATAGCTGCTGAAAATTTCATCGACGGCCAGGCTGATGCTTTCGAAAATATTCCGTCCGTAGACCCATTTCTGGTCATAGGCGGTGGAAGATGTGATGGTAAATTCGTATCCGCGGTTTCTGTACCATTCCGTATAAACCCTGTTCAGCGCAATGGACTGAATCGCCAGGATATTGGCCATGATGGTATTTGGCGCCCAGGTGGCGTAGATTTCGCTGGATGCCACGTTTTTGATGTAATCGATATACGGGACATAGTAATTTGGCGCGGAGGAATCGGAGGGGACGCCGTCATGGACGATGATGGTTTCCGGGACCACCACCCGGCTTAAAACGATTTCGCCGCTCTGATTGACGGGCTTGATCTCGTCCTCCGGGATTTTCTGTGGGTAATCGCCATATAAAGTATGGTCCGGGATATTGACATCTTCTTCCTGCATATCCGGTTCCGTGGGAATCAGCCGGGCTGGCTGTATGGACAACGAATCAGGCAGTACTTCGGAGCCGGAGATCACCAGTGGTTCGAAGCCGGGCGCCCGGACCGTAATGGTATAATCGGCGTAGGGCTTTTGCTCCGAGGGCTCCAGGCTGTATTCCAGAGGCGGCGCGGAAAGATCGATGGTGTCGGTCTGTCCGGACAGGTCCGTGGAAACCTCCTCCAGAATGTCTTCAGGGTCTGCGCCGTAGGAGATGGATACGACGGCATTGGATACGGGATAATTGTTTGCAGCCGAGACTACGTTGACCCGGAGCTGTCCGGTTCCGGTAAGCTGTGCGGCAGACAAAGGGTGTTTTCTCATAGAAACGTCCTTTTGCGTTCAAATTACTTTAGTATATGCACAATTTTAGAATTCTGCGCTTGACTATTGTAAAAAAAGTGATATACTATAAAAAGCGGCAGAGAAATGCTGCTGTTTATGAATACAAGGTTATCTTGCGGATATGGTTCATCGGTAGAACGCCAGCTTCCCAAGCTGGAAAGGGGGGTTCGATTCCCCTTATCCGCTTTTTTTATTGCGCAAATCCGGCAAAATACACCCGCATCTAAAAGTATGTAAGCTTTGCGATGGCGCATTTTGCCGGATTCACGCAGGGAAATTCTCTGACTGATTGATGCATTGGAATAGCTGTCTTAGCCTTCCATGGCGGCCTGCACATGCTTTAGATAGAGCTGACGAATACCCTCATATTCGCCCAGCCCTTTCAGATGACATTCCACCGAAAAGCCCGCCTGTTCAAACTGATATCGCCAGGAATCCGGGTCGTCGCCGGCCATATCGTTCATGGCATGGTCGCCGGCCACTACCATGAAGGGAGCCAGATGGACCTTTTTTGGCTGGTAGGCTTTCACCTGCTTCATCAGGGATTCCATGCTGGGATAGGCTTCTACAGTGCCCAGAAAAATATTTTTATGTCCCATATCTTTGAATGTATAGTCTAAGGCTGCATATACGGAGTTGGCATAGTGGGTGGTACCGTGTCCCATAAAGACCAGCACCTCATCCTCTGGCAGAGAAGAGAACTCTGCTAACAGCGCATTGATAGAATCAACATTATCCTGGGTTGAGGTGAGCAGCGGGTCTCCGAATTGAATGGAATCCATCTGGCTCTGATAAGCCAGCACATCCTCTTTCATCAAGTCATTTTCGATCCCGTTGATGATATGTGTGGGTTGTACGACCACTTCTTTGACTCCGTCGATCACCATTTGGGCCATGGCTTCGGTGACAGTGGGGATTTTCACGCCGTCCCGTTCCAGGACCTTTTTGATGATCATCTTACTGGTCCAGGCCCGGTAGAGTAGGTAGTCAGGGTAGGTCTTTCGGATACTCTCCTCGATCACATCGATGGTTTTTTCTCTTGTTTCGTTTACGCTTGTGCCAAAGCTTACGGCCAGTATGGCTTTTTTGCATGTCCCGTCTTTCATGGCGGTTCCTCCTCGTATGTAGTGTGATGATAAAAAATTCGAAAAAAAAAGCTCATCCGCAAAAGGCATGAACTAAATGGGAACCAGAGATTCCTTTTACACATCGCCATCTTTCGTAACTAAGTGTATGATCATTTGAACTGGCGGGTATTCTGACTGAAAGCCGTTTTCTTTTTGAAGCCTGGCTTTTCACAGTGGCGTGACCGTTCGGGATTTACACCCGATTCCCACCGCAGCAGTTCTGTTTGGTTAACCGAAGTCCGGTATTACTGTCCGGGCTTTCGGGGAATTTCACTTGCGCTATTAGTGTATCATTCTTTGCCGGTTTTGTCAAATGGCTGTGTCTTTGGGTTTCAGCTGGGTTTAAGACTCTGGTTTAAGCCCATATTTGACCTGCGCGACGGAAATTGAGATATTGACATACATGGGAATCGAAGGCATAATAGATTCTGTCAGGATAACAGAAAACCGTCTGGCAAATAAGTATGTGCCAACGGACCAGAGAAGGAGGGATCGTCATGGACTGCCGGGAGACCTGCGCGAAGCTGGAGGATTTTTTTCATAACCGTCTGCCGCTTGACGAGCTTGAGCCTTTTGTGGAGCATATATACGGTTGTGAGGCCTGTGAGGAAGAACTGAAAACCTATGTGATGATCGATGTGGGGCTGGCACAGCTGGAGGACGACACGGACGGCGTGTACGATCCGGAGGGAGCCTATGATTCCCGTATGGACAGCGCGCTGAACCATATCGACGAGCATCTGGTATGGAAATCCTTTCGGTATGCCATGTCCACCATTGCCTTCTGGTTTGTGGTTCTGGCCTTCTTGTTGAAAATAAAGATTGGCTTTTAGGTTCTGTTTATGATCTGATTATAAAGAGATACGGCTTTGAAGGGAATAAAATAATATGAGTCAGAAAATTGTATTGATCGACGGTCACAGCATTCTAAGCAGAGCCTTTTACGGGGTTCCGGAGCTGACCAATTCGGAGGGAATCCATACCAATGCAGTATATGGATTTCTGAATATTATGTTTAAAATTTTGGATGAGGAAACCCCGGATTATCTGGCGGTGGCTTTTGACGTGAAAGCCCCCACATTCCGGCATCAGATGTATGAGGCTTATAAAGGTACCAGAAAGCCGATGCCAAAAGAGCTGCTGGAGCAGGTTCCCTTAATTAAGGAAGTATTGACGGCCATGGAGATTCCGGTGATCGAATGTCCCGGCTATGAGGCTGACGACATTCTGGGCACGATCGCGCGAAGCTGTGAGGCGCAGGATATCCGGGTAGCGCTGGTGTCCGGCGACAGGGATCTTTTACAGCTGGCCAGCGAGCTGGTCTGTGTGCGGATTCCCAAAACAAAACGGAATCAGACCGTGGTGGAGGATTACCACGCCGTGGATGTGAAGGCGGCTTATCAGGTTACGCCTGCGGAGTTTATTGATGTCAAGGCGCTGATGGGAGACGCCTCCGATAATATCCCCGGCGTGCCGGGAATCGGGGAGAAAACCGCGACAAACCTGATTGTAGCATATCAGAGCATTGAGAATGCCTATGCCCATGTCGATGAGATCAAACCGGCCAGGGCGCAGAATGCTTTGCGGGAGCATTATGATATGGCGCAGATGAGCAAGACGCTGGCCACGATTAAAACGGACTGCCCGCTGGATTTTGCGCTGGCCCATGCGAAGCTGGGCAATTTATATACAAAAGAAGCCTTTCAGTATATGAAGCGGCTGGAATTTAAGTCAATGCTCTCCCGTTTCTCCATGGAGGAACAGAGGGAGGAGAGTGAAAAGGGCCAAAGCTGTCGGGAAGTCACAGAGCTTTCTGAAGCGGAAAAACTGCTTTCAGGAATATTGGACAGGGCGAAAGCAGAAAAATGCGCTGCACTGGGATTGCAGATGATCCATGAGCAGGAGCAGCTTCTGGGGCTGGCCATCGCCTGTGAGGAGGATGCGGCGTATATTCCCTGCCAGGGTTTTGTGACGGAGGAATACCTGGGGGACTGGGCCTTTCGTATTCTTGAGACTGGCGTTACGGTTTATACGATACAGCTGAAAGAACAGCTGGCCTTTATTGTGGAGTATCCGGGAAAACACACTGGTACCCAGGGTGATGGCGTGTTTAGTCAGGCTGTGAAAGATTCGGAAAATCGTGTCAGTGCTCCGCTTTGTTGGAACGGTCACGGAGATTTGCCCAAGCAGTCGCAGGTTTGGGATTTAAGCATCGCCGCCTATCTGGTCAATCCGCTGAAGGATACCTATGATGCCGACGACCTGGCCAGGGATTACCGGGGGACCATGCTGCGCGCAAGAGCCGATCTGTTCGGGAAGCAGTCTCTCATTCAGGCGGCTAAAGAGCAGCATGAAGATTTTTTGACCTACGTGGGAGGTCTGTGCGTCACGGCGCTTAAGGCGGGGCCTCTGGCGCTGGCCCGTGTGGAAGAAATGGGAATGGGGACGCTGTACCGGCAGATCGAGATGCCTCTTGTGCAGGTACTGGCCCATATGCAGGCGGAAGGAGTAGCCGTAGAGAAAGAGGCTTTAAAGGAGTACGGAGATCATCTGGTATCCGGCATTCAGCAGCTGGAACAGAAAATATATGAGGGCTGCGGCGAAGTTTTCAACATCAATTCCCCGAAGCAGCTGGGCGTGATTCTGTTTGAAAAGCTTCATATGCCTTTTGGCAAAAAGACAAAGACCGGTTATTCCACCTCGGCGGATGTGCTGGAAAAGCTGCGCCCGGATTATCCGGTGGTAGGGCAGATTCTGGAATACCGGCAGCTGACCAAGTTAAAATCCACTTATGCGGACGGTCTGGCCGCTTTTATCCGGAAGGACGGCCGGATTCACGGAAAATTCCATCAGACCATCACGGCCACGGGCCGGATCAGCAGCACGGAGCCTAATCTTCAGAATATCCCGATCCGCATGGAGCTTGGCCGGGCGATCCGTAAGGTGTTTGTGCCCAGAGAAGGGTTTGTGTTCGTGGATGCGGACTACTCTCAGATCGAGCTGCGGGTGCTGGCCCATATGTCCGGGGACGAGCGGCTGATCGAGGCCTACGGCATGGCTCAGGATATTCATGCCATCACGGCGTCTCAAGTGTTCCACACGCCTTTGGAGGAAGTGACGCCGCTGCAGAGACGGAATGCGAAAGCGGTCAATTTTGGTATCGTATATGGCATCAGCGCCTTTGGGTTAAGCGAGGATTTAAGTATCAGCAGAAAAGAGGCTACGGAGTATATCGACCGGTATTTTAAAACCTATCCGGGAGTAAAAGCGTTTTTGGACGGTCTGGTAAAACGGGCGAAGAAGGAGGGCAGCGCCGTCACCATGTTCGGCAGAGTCCGTCCGGTGCCGGAGCTTGACTCCAGCAATTTTATGCAGAGACAGTTTGGCGAGCGGGTGGCCATGAACTCCCCCATACAGGGACCTGCCGCCGATATTATCAAGATTGCCATGATCCGGGTGGACGAGCGTCTGCGCCGCGAGGGGCTGAAATCCCGGCTGGTACTGCAGATTCATGATGAGCTGCTGGTGGAGGCTGCCCGGGACGAGGTGGAGCAGGTGTCCCGTATTATGCGCCAGGAAATGGAAGGGGCCGCAGAGCTTTCGGTGGCTCTGGAAGTGGATTTGCACACGGGGGAAACATGGTTTGACGCGAAATAGATGGTATCCCTATTCTGAAGTATCAGGTAAGATGCGCCGTCACAAAACATACTTGAGGTATGTCAGCGGCGTATCCTGCATGATGATTTTAGTTGGCTAAATATGCGAAATCGTATGATTTATGGGAGAATATGTTTGCAGTTTTACAAGATAAATACACTGCGCATAACGGGCAATGACACGGAAAGGATAAGCAAAAAGTGAAAATGGTTATAGGGGTCACAGGCGGCGTGGGAGCCGGAAAGTCCACCGTTTTAAATATACTGAAAGAAGAATTTCACGCCCATTTAATCATGGCGGATGAGATCGGCAGGGCGCTGATGGAGCCGGGACGGGTCTGCTTTGGACAGATTGCGGAAGCTTTTGGCGAGGATATGTTAAAAGAGGACGGAAAGCTGGACAGAGAGAAGCTGTCAGAACTGGTCTTTCAGGATCAGGAGAAGTTAAGACACTTGAATGGCATTGTTCATCCCCAGGTGAAGAAGGCGGTCCGGCAGGAAATCGACAGAGCGGCAAAGGATGGCACGGAGCTGATTGTGATCGAGGCGGCGCTGCTGATCGAGGCGGGCTACCGGGAGATCTGCGATGAGCTGTGGTACATCTATGTGCCGGCGCAGGAGCGGGTGAAACGGCTTTATGAAAACCGGGGATATTCCGAGGTAAAATCTTATGCTATTATGAGCAATCAGTTAAGCGACAGCCAGTTTCGCAGAGGCTGCGATTTCCTGGTGGACAACGGCCGTTCTCTGGAGGAGACTAGGCAGCAGATCGCGAAGCGGCTTGCGGAACCAAAACAGCAACGGAGCGGACAAGCCCCGGGAGGATTTCCTGACGCATCTGCGGCGGGAAATTCTCCCAGAGCCAGGGGGCTTGGGAGGGAAGTTGCGGAACTAAAACAGCAATGGACCGGACAAGCCCCGGGAGGATTTCCTGACGCATCTGCGGCGGGAAATTTTCCCAGAGCCAGGGGGCTTGGGAGGGAAGTTGCGGAACTAAATTGGAATTGCGGAGGCCGGAAATGATGCGGATGATGAGCATTGCCAGCGGCAGCAGCGGCAACTGTATTTATATCGGTTCCGACACGACCCACATTCTGGTGGATGCGGGGACCACGAAAAAACGGATTGAGGAAGGTCTTAAGGATCTGGGGCTTACCGGGGAGGATTTGTCGGCCATTCTCGTTACCCACGAACACTCAGACCATATCAGCGGGCTGGGCGTGATGCACCGGGGATATCCCACACCGATTTTTTCCACCGCAGGGACCTTGGAGCAGGTGGGCAGGTGCAAGACGCTGGGACGGCTTTCACGGGAGGTGTTTCGTGAGATTAACGAGGATGAAGCCTTTCAGATCGGCGATCTGGAGATTCTGCCCTTTCGAATCAGCCATGACGCGGCCCAGCCCGTGGGCTACCGGATTAACTGCGGCGATAAATCCGTGGCGGTAGTAACTGATCTGGGCCATTACAACCATTATCTGGTAGAGCGGCTGCAGGGGCTACATGCGGTGCTGATCGAGTCCAACCATGACGTACATATGCTGCAGGCAGGACCCTATCCTTATCCGCTAAAGCGGCGGATTATGGGAGAAAGGGGCCATTTGTCCAATGAGAGCTGCGGGCAGTTGCTGGGGGAAATTCTTCACGATCACCTGAACCATATCGTACTGGGCCATCTCAGCAAGGAGAACAATATGGAAGAGCTGGCTTACGAGACCGTGCGGCTGGAGATTACGATGGGGGATAATCCCTACCAGGCGTCGGATTTTCCGATTACCGTGGCCCGGAGGGACCAGTGCTCGGAGATATTGTATGTGTGAGCAGGATGGCACAAAACCGTGAGAGGATCGAGCCGTCTGAAAATGAACCCGTTAGTATTTAAGACGGATATGGAGGAATGCCGATAGATGCATTGAGAAAGCAGGAAGAATATGTATAATAGGATTCGGGTGTCAAAAGGTCTGAATTTCCCTTGCAGGCCAATTTCTCCAAT
>CAJUPT010000025.1 GCA_910588405.1 uncultured Lachnospiraceae bacterium
TGTTCCTGCAGCAGTCACCGCACTGCGTGCAGTGGAACCGGAACGGCTCATCCACGCCGATACGCATCTTTTCATAATTTTCCTTAATTACTTCCAGTCTTTTATCCATTTCTTTTCCTTTCCCGGTTATCGTTTCGTGGTTTCCACTTATGCCCCGCAGACGGCGGGTCCCAGTCCCCAGTCTGGCACTGATGGCTCCTCTTTTGCGGTCGTGACGGTCTGTTCAGCCCGGTTATAACGGTAAACCCGGTCTGACAGCCTGTCTTCCGGTTCAACCTCTGTCCTGTTGACCTCAAAGACCATCTGCTCCAAGTGCTCAAGCATCCCCCCATACACAGGCAGCACTATCACCTCATGAAGCGACGAGGGCAGGATATAAAGGTCCGCCCCCAGTTTCCGGGACAGTTCGTCCAGCTTGTCTTTATACAGCATAGCCGCTGCCCCGCCAATCCCTATGTCATTTGTGAATACATACATGGGTATTTTCTTTTGTCCAGGAACGGACAGGGCAGCACTTTCCATCCCGTAAAGCCTGCCCAATACCTCTACCAACGGCTCCATCACAAGAGGGAACCGCCTCCTGGTATTTTGGAACGCTGCCTGGTACAGCGCCTCCTCATCCATCCCCAGGTCTTTCGCCAGCTGATGGGTGACCCTCACTCCCATGGCCGTGCCCTCTCCCTTGTACAGCATAACCTTATAGATAATAGTAAGGTCAAGGAAAGGCCGGCTGGGGCATGTTTTCAATAGATCCTGGTTGTTTTTCGTATTAACCAGCTGCAGGATCACATTGTCCCTGTCAATGAGTTTTTCCATCACGGACCTGTCAAGGCAGGACGGCATCCGGACATATGCCCTTACCATCTCGCGCGCCATTCCGGCCAGGACATCCTCCAGGTTTCCTCTTGCCTGGTACAGCCTGTACATGTCATTCATATAAATGACCGGGCCGGAGCCGCAGCTTCCGCCTTTTGCAGGCACCAGGCTTAACCCGTCCAATGTCCGGTTTACCTTTTCCACCCGGATCATCCTTACTTCGCAGCCTTTGAACGCGTCCGGCATGTACTCAAGAAAATGTTCTTTTGCCATCACTTTAAAAGTCTCGTAATCCATCATAATTGACTCAATCCTCCTGTCCTTTTTGATTCTTCCTTCATTACTTTTTATTCTCCTTCCTGTTTTTTTATATGTAACGGATACGCCAGGAGGCGTCCGTACATACCTGATGCATACTGATGCATAAAAAAACGCCCGGATGGCCAAATACCTCTGGCCTTCTGAGCGTCGTTTTTGAGTCCGGGGACCCCCTGTATCACCATACCTGGCAAAACCCGTATGGTGAAATTCTTTTTACCTGAAACAAAAAAAGCGCCTGAATATATAAACATCCAGACACTGTGTAACCTGATAAACTGTAGCCGCTTATACGCGAACCCTGATACTATTGGAGATAGTATAACAGGTTCCGCCAGCTTTTTCAATCATTTTTTAGAGCCCATGATATCACCCATGATATCACGCCCATGATATCACCTGAAATTCAGCACCCACCGCCCTTCCGTCTGGTAATAGATGAGCCAGGCCCGGATGCTCCGTTCCCCCATGGCCAGCGTGCAGTCGTACTCAATGGACGGAATACCCGCGTACCTTTTCTTTTCCCGGGAGTGGACCGTGATCTCCCGGATCGTCCGGATCACGCCGTCCTCATCCTGCACTTTCAGCATCAGGGGCGTAACTTTGCCGGTACTGGTACACCAGCACTGACATGCCGCTTTGATCTGCTTTCCCTTTACAATGCCTGCGGGTATATCCCCCGGCCCTGCTCCGGTCCCGGTTCCAAATGCCATGCCTTCTCCTCCTGTCCCCATTTCACATCCACGTTCCCGGTATGACGGGCCGCCGATGCCGTTTGATATGAAATACGGTTTATAAAAACATACGTTCGCATTTCTTTTAATTCCATTATAGCGAACATATATTCTAATTGCAACCGGTAATTTATGGCGGGCCGGTTTTTCAATGGAAAAACGCAGGATATTTCCAGTGTGTCCGCTTTCCCCCATTGCCGCCCCGTTAAATCTGGCAGAATACCCTATCACGAAACCTCCCCCTGGTACCGGCGTATTTTGCCGGGTGCTTCGCAAAAAAAAACGGTATCCGGACTGAAAACCGGATACCGGGAATACCATTTATGCTTTTTGAACAGGCTGCCGTATCATTTATTCTTTTTTAGGGACTACATCATAAGCATGGCCATTTATACAGCCGGATGACGGCCTTACAACATTGGCATAAAGATAAGGAGATCATTTACTGGTCCGTCTGCGCTTTTCCCCCTTTCATAAAATAAGCTGTTCCGTATTTTTTATTGTTTTTCTCTGCCTTTATTGCCGCCCTCCTCCATGCCGTCCGCCAGTTCTTCTTTCAGATACTGTATAAACGCGGCTGCCTCCTGGCTCAGACTGCCATCCGTCCGCCTGACATAACCAAAACAAATGGTATCACCCTCACCGTCCAGCCTGACCGCGCGCAGGCCGCTTTGCAGTGGACGGTCCGGGAAGACGTTGCACCCGATGCTTCCCATGTCCGTGTTTTCCAGGACTTCCACTACCGCGGCGTCCGTATTCGTATAGATTTTCGTCCCGGCGGCAGCCACGGAGGGCCGCTCCCCCTCCCCATGGCCGGGCCAGGCCGACATGGAGTAAAAATCATTCCCGGACTGTACCAGCTTTACGGAACCCAGTGCGGAAGCATCCACGCTTTTAAGCCCATAAAGCCTGCTTTCCCTTCCCACCCGCAGGCAGAGGTCCCCCTGTTTCAGGCAGACAAAATCCAGCTTTTTATGTTCCAGCTGTCCCATAAATACTATCCTCGCCCATTGGGGGACATACACAAAACCAATCTCTGACACATGGCGGTGGACATGCCCCAGAACCTCCTCCACGGCAGCCTCCAGGTATTGGAACCGTATCCCTTTATTCTGCCACGCGCCGCAGAACCTGCCGAAAACCTCCGCCATCCGGCTGTCGGTAACGGAAGAAATACACAGCGTTCTGCCGCCGCCCTCCGCGCAGGTCCTCCTTAACAGCCACAGCCCCCTGACAATGCCGCTTATATGGCCGTATATCTTTTTTCCCTCCTCCGACAATACCACGCCGTCCATTCTGCGGTCAAACAGCTTTACGCCCAGTTCCTTCTCCATGCTCTTTATCACCTTGCTTACATGGGACTGGGTAACCGACATGGCCTCCGCTGCCTTCGTAAAGCTGCCCAGGTCGGCGCTTGTCACGAAATACTCCATGTGTTTCTGATCCATCTTGTGTTTCCTCCGTTGTAAAACTTCATATATTTCCTGTAAAAATTTCTAATTTTCTGAAAAAATACATATATTCTTCCGTACCGGTTCCACAGGTCACTGATATGCCCTCCGGTCCTTTACGAAAAACAGGGAACCCCCGGCGCGCATGGCACCAAGGGGTTCCCGTTTCATTACGAAATATCCGGCAAAATGTATCAGTGCTCAAGAACATGCTTCGCGACGACACATTTTGTTGGATTATATGATATCCGGCAAAACACGATGTCGCACTTTGCCGGATATGGTTTTCCCGTTCCCCGGCGCCTCAGGCAGACGCCGGGGAACTTATGGGGGGCTATATCATGGAGACGGCACTCAGATCTGGGAGATATTATGGAAGAAATGCCGCTCCAGGATATCATATTGGTTACTTTGGTACTCGCTTCATTTCCCTGTAACGATATAAAACTGTAAAAAACGCCTGCGGGGATTTCCTTCCCCCCAATGTCTATGGATAACGGGCCGCTGCCATAATCATCCTTATATCTGCCCTTATACCCGTCCTTATATTTTTTCCCATACTCCTCTTTACGCCTCCATAATCCCGTATTTCTTCTTAATCCGTTCCAGCTTCCCCATCATCGGCTCCCCGAGGACGGCCAGAAACACCACCGTGGCCGTGCCGTGGATCAGGTTCATGGGCAGGCCGCTTATATACATGGGCACTAACGCCTCCCACCGGAACCCTTTCACCAGGACGGACGCGATGTTAGCCGAATCCATGATCACGCCGTAGATTGCGAACACGGCGGCCCCGCCGTAAACGCACAGCCACGTCTGGAACCGCTTCCACTTTCCCCTTTTTCTCCTAAAGATCAGCCCCGCAAGGAACCCGATGATGCCAAGGGCGAACATCTGCCAGGGCGTCCACGGGCCCTGCCCGAAGAAGAAGTTGGACACAAATCCCGCCAGCGCCCCGCAGAGGAACCCTGACTCCGCCCCCAGGGCCGCCCCGGTGATAATGACGATAGCCGCCATGGGCTTGAACTGGGGCAGCATGAAGAAGGCCACCCGCCCTGCCACCGACAGCCCCGCCATCACGGCGATCACCACCACCTCCCGGGCCTGGGGCCTGCGGTTCTCGAACACCAGGAAGAAAGGCAGCATGGACAGGATCACCAGGCAGACGGCAATGAAATAAAAACTCCTGTCATTTAAGAAGTAAATGCCGAACAGGATCACTGCCGGGATGGCCGTGACGATCAGCGCCAGGGATAAGAACGTCCGTTTCCCCACGCCATGGTCTGCCGTCTCCTCACGGGCTTGGTAAAATTCCGCCGCGTACTCCTTCCTGGTATCCAGCAGTTTTTTCATAAAAGGGACCATAAACACCGCCAGCAGGATCTGCAGGTAAGCCGCCGACGTCAGCTGGACACGGCTGTCAATCGTTAAATTCGCGAAAGTATTCTCCCGGCCCGCCAGCAGGTTCAGGGCCATGTTGGTGTCCGTCACCCACAGGAAGGCCGCCGCCGCCATACCTGCGTTCCAAAGGAAAGCCAGGCGGCCAAGCCACGCCGCCTTAATCTTCACGCGGTAAGCCAGCAGGATGAACAAAAATCCCAGCGCCACGCCGGCCCACATGCCGGCCTTTAAATATCCGGCCGTCTGCAGCGCGGCCTGTGTCACCCGCTCCGGGACGCCGTATTTCCAGGCCAGCCCTTCCGCCGTCGCGGCAAGCTCCCACAGCCTCCCCGCCGACGGGTATTTCGTATATTTCAAATCCGGAACCGACACCCAGCCGAATACCGCAAGGGAGGCAAGCCCCGCCAGCATGCACAGCACCGGTACCATGGCCTGGGTATCCATGCCCTTGGCCTGCTCGGCGTCCGACGCCTCCAAACGGACCAGCTTTCCGGTTTCACTCCCTGTACCGCTTTCCGGTTTCTGTTCCAATCTGTTATTTTCCGAACAGCTATCCGTTTTTCTGTTTTTCCCGTTCTTTTTCTGATACCCTTCCTTTACCGGCACCGCTCAATCACATCCTTTGCCGTTATCGCTTCCGGGCACCACCTTCTGGCCATCCGGTTGGCGGCGGTGGTGTAAAAGCTGTTCCCCATGAAAAACTCCCTGGCGGGCTTTTGGGCCGCCACACCGCCATAAAAGAACATGGCGCAGGTATCCCCGAACTCCGCGCAGAACTCGATGTCATGGGAAACCATCAGGATCGTCCGCCCCTCTGCCAGAAGCCCCCGCAGGATGCCGGCCAGCTTCCGCTTGTAAAAACCGTCCATCCCCTTCGTGGGCTCGTCAAGCAGGATCACCTCCGGGTCCAGAAGCAGCACCTTCGCCAGCGCGGCCCGCTGCTGCTCCCCGCCGGATAAATCGTATGGGTGGGACTGTAACAGGTGGCCGATCTCCGTCTGCTCGATGACTTCCTCCAGACGTGCCCTGCCGCCTCTGCCCTCCCCGCCTCCTTTGCTGCCCATGCCAGCCTTTCCAGGCTTTTTCCCCGTCATCTCCCACAGGTCTTTTTCCACCGTGTCCTTCACAAACAGGCACTGCGGGTTCTGGGGCAGGATGCCAAGGAGCGGGCCGTAAAGCTCCGATTCCTTATATTTTCCCAGTTCCTTCCCCTTTATGGTAATCTTCCCCCGGTAGGGCTTATAGATCCGGCCTACCAGGTTTAATGTGGTGGTTTTCCCGGTGCCGTTGCCGCCTAAAAGACAGTACAGCTCCCCCTTTTTCACCTGGAAGTTTAAATCACGCACCACGTCCGGGCCGTCCTTCTCATACCGGAACCAGACGTCCTTCGCCTCGATTATGACGGGGGACGGTTCGGTTTCGGGGCTCACAGGGCTTATGCGGTATAACGAAGCCGTTTTTACGGATTCCGGTTCCGGCTTCGGCTGCCTCTCCAGCCACTCCCGGCCTTCCCTGACAGTCACCGGGCATTCCCCGGTCCCCCCTGCCTCCCCGAAGATCCGCATGGGCACCGGCATGGCCTGGAACATGTCGTTATCTTTAATGAATCCGGCCAGTTCCCTCGGCGGGGCAAGGGCCAGGATACCCCCGCCCTCCATCACCAGCACCCGGTCAGCGCAGGCCAGCGCCTCCTCCAGACGGTGCTCGATCAGGATAATGGCAGTCCCCAGCTCCGCGTTGATCTTCCTTAACGTAGCCAGGAAATCCCCCGCCGCCAGCGGGTCTAACTGGGAGGTGGGCTCATCAAGCACCAGGATGTCCGGCTGCATCGCCATCACCGCCGCCAGGTTTAACAGCTGCTTCTGGCCGCCGGAAAGCTCGTCCACTTTCTTCGAGAACCAGGTCTGGATGCCGAAAAAGCTGGCCATCTCCGCTACCCGAAGCCTTATGGTCCCCGTCTCATACCCCAGGTTCTCCAGGCCGAAGGCCAATTCGTGCCATACCTTGTCCGTCACGATCTGGTTGTCCGGGCTCTGCAGCACGTAGCCGATGCGCGCGCCCTGCTCCCTGACCGACACCTTCTCCAGCTCCCTGCCGTCAAACAGGATCTCCCCGCCACGCCTCCCGTAAGGGGACATGGCGGTTTTAAAGTGCCGAAGCAGCGTGGATTTCCCGCAGCCCGATTTCCCGCACACCACCAGGAATTCCCCTTCCCCCACCGTGAAGTCCAGATCCTTTAAGGCCGGAGCCCCACAGCCGGGGTAGGTAAAGGTCAGGTGCCTGATCTCAAAGAGCGCCATTTTATATCCTCCATTATATTCAGAACCACCGGCAGCGCGCACAGGCTCCCGTAAAGCAGGTAGGCCGCGGCTGCCGCCGGCGTCGCCCGGTTCACCGTAAACAGCGGGAAATACAGGATCCTCACCTGCCTGGTCCCGCACAGGTACATGAGCAGGGCGGCGCCTCCCAAAAGGAAGGCCGTAAGCGCCCCGTCCCTATTGTCAAACCGGAACAGGGTGAAATTGCTCCGCCCACGCAGGCCGTAGGCCCTGGACTTCATGGAGTCCGCAGTCTCCACCGAGTTCTCCAGCGCCCAGGTCGTGGTGATGGACAAAATCCGCATCCCGTGCCCCGCCCGCTCATACAGCTTCCCGTTGGTCACGTTCCTCCCGATGCACTGCTGCGCCCTGGCCACCCGCTTAATCTGCCCCTGGAACCGGGGCACGAACCGCAGGGCCATGGACAGCATCAGGGAGAAGGCGGGCACCGCCTTCCCGAACAGGTACATGAACTTGTCGGAGGTCATCACCTCGTTAAACACCGAGAACCAGGAGACCACGCCTGCCAGCATCACCCCGGAGGCCACGCCGTAGACAATGGACTCCAGCGTGATGGGGTTTCCGTTTTTTAAGTAAAAGAGCATGGTGGCCCCCTCATGGTTAAACAGCGGGTTGATCACCGCCATTAACAGACAGGAGGGCAGCATCCCGAACAGGAATACCTTTAAGGTCTTCGCCCCTTTTAAGTACACCGAATACAGCAGGGAGCCGACCAATGACAGCCCTAAGAATACCGGGTGCATGTAAAACATGGTGCAGCCGATCACGATCAGGAAATAAATCAGGTTTACAAAGGGATGGTATCCTGAAAACGCGTCCATACCGGCCTACTCCCTGCCCAGGTCGCGGCCCAGGTCACAGGTATAGCGCCATTCCACCACATCGCCGTCCTGGAGCTGGTAGCGGCTGCAGCCATAATTGGGGAACCAGCCGTTGACGCAGTACATCCAGCCGGAGAGGCTGCCGCAGTCCTTCTCGTACAGGTTGTTGATGCCCTGGACATAAGCGCTGTTGTACATAGGCGTAAATTCCGCCTCCATGTGGATACGGTTGGACTGCATCTCCCGAAGGAGCACGTCATACACCGACTCACCCTGGTAGAAGGTGACCGTGTACGGCCCGTAGATCACGCCGTCAGAGGGCACCAGGTCTTCCTTCCCCTCGGTCAGGTCGCCCATGTTATTTAAGATGGTGGAGCACTCCACGGACAGGGTGCAGGTCAGGCTGGTGCTGGTATCGACCTGCTCATCCTGGGGCTCCACCGGTTCCGGTTTCCCGTCAGGGACAGGGTCCGTCCTGTACTGGTCCTGCTCGGCGATCCAGTCGTCCCAGTTTCCATCCCAGTCGTCGCCATTCTGGCTGCCCCGGGCAGGGTCGGATGCCTCATCGCCCTCCCCGCCGGCAGCCGTCCCGCTTTCACTGTCTGTTTCCCCGTCTTTTGCCGAACCCGGTTTCCCGGCGCGGTTCCCGCTTTCCTGGCTCTCCCCGCCGCCCGTTTTATATTTGCTTAAATCATCCTCATCCCCGTCCTCATAGTTGGCGTCCACGTAATCCGCGTCTATGTATTTCGGGGACTCCTTTTCCCCTCCTTCCGTTTCCGGCCGGGCCGTCTCAGAGGCTTTCTCCGTCTCCTCATTTGTCTTTTGCGTCGCGATATCATTCACCACGGCAGACTGACACCCGCTTAACAGAAGCGTCATTCCCAGTGTCAGGGCAAGGAATGCCCTGATCCATTTTTTCCTCTCTCCCAATTGCCATTCTCCTTATTTTTTATGAAACCCTGTTTGTATGTTCCTTTGTCGGTTTACTGCCTCACCGCCCATGAATTTTTTGTCCGGCCATTTTCATCCGTTACACAATTCACTGACACACTACTCTCTGTCATCCATGGTCCCGGGCTCCAAAGGCAGCCCGTCTTCTTTCTTAAAGAACCGCTCCGGACCGCCCAGCTTCACGAACATAAACGCGCTGCCACCAAGGGCTGCCACGGCGATGACGCAGGAAGCCACGGCGATGACGGCAAGCAGCGTGTTACTCCCCGCCCCGGCTTTTTCCCCGGTACCGGTCACCATAAGCTCCGCCGACTCGTCCCATACATCTTCCTCCGCCCCGGAATCCGCGTTCATCCCAAGCCCCGCAGCCAGGACCGTGGCCTTCCCCGCCTCATCCGTCTGTCCCGCGGCGGCAATGGCACGTTCGGCGATAAAGTACACGCCGCCTTCTGAAAGGATGAACTCCATCATCCCGTCCTCCGCCGCCACCTTCTTCACATATTCCGCTTCCCCTTTTTTCGGGTCATACCGGAACAGGAGGGGCGCGCCGCCGTCCGCGTCCTTTTTAATGGAAAACAGCATCTTTCCGGGGAATTCCCCCGCTTTTTCCAGGCACAAAATCAATGGCTCCTCCGCCAGGTGACGGATGGCTTTCCCATAATCATCGGTGGCGTCAAACCGGAAGTCCGCCGTCCTCACCACGTCTTTGCCGTTGATCGTGACCGTGTACTCCGTTCCATCCGGCAGTTTTCCC
The DNA here is from genome assembly GCA_910588405.1 of uncultured Lachnospiraceae bacterium. Classification (GTDB taxonomy): domain Bacteria; phylum Bacillota; class Clostridia; order Lachnospirales; family Lachnospiraceae; genus Paralachnospira_A. The sequence goes on from CAJUPT010000025.1 coordinate 9,586, forward strand.
TTGCCCCGCAGGTTCTGGTCTTTCCCCTTGATCTCCTTCAGCTCCTTCTCAGAGAGCAGGCCGCTTTCCTCAGCCTCCATAACCCCTTCCGTATCGGAATCCCCGCCGGTACGCACAGCTGTGCGGGCCGTACTGCTTTTTGATTTGGTGCTTCCTGACGCGGAGGACGAGGATGCCGCGGCGTTTTCCTTGGTGCTTTTCACTGCCGCGCGTGCCGTGGTCCTGGCCGTGGAGGACGTCTTTGACGTAAGGCTGCCTCCCTGGGCCTGCTTGAACGTCGTGGATGACCCGGCCCCGGCGACGCTGCCGTCCGCGTTATTCCCGTCAAGCCTCACCACGCTGTCCGACAGCCAGTAACGCCCTCCCATGGTCACGTCCATCTCCACCGCCCCGGAGGACACCTTCGCCGTTTTCGCGCTCTGGACGGACAGCTTATCCGGATTGTACCAGTACAGGTCGTAGGTACCGGACGCGACATTACTTTCCACGGAAAGACGCGCCTTACCGTTCATGCCGCCCTGCTGGGCCAGTTCCACCTGGGCCCTGGTTCCTTTTAAAGTGTCCTTCCCTTCCAGAAGGGCCACGCCGGCGTCGATATCCCCGGTTCCCGTCACGTCCCCGGCATTCCAGGACAGGGTATATGGGCTGCCATTATCCAGGAAGCCGTAATAAATAAAGGACTGCCCGCCGGAAGCGGAACGCCGGCTGCCGGCCGTTCTCAGGTTCTGGAACACCCTGGACGGGACCACGCCTTCTTCCAGGGACTGGATCACTTCCGCCGCGTCCAGCAGGTCGGCCGCGTTCTTCAATGCCGCTTTTTCCTCCCTGCGCAATGCGCCGTAAGAAGCCATCAGCTTTTTCACTGTCTCCGTGTCATCCTGGCTGATATCCAGCGGGTCGATGCCATTCCAGATCGCGTCATCCACCTGCTCCACCAGGGTCTGCCGCCCGTCTATGGCTTTTAAGCAGCTGTCCAGTTTCGCTTTCAGCGCCGCTTTTCCTTCCCAGTCCCCCATGGAGTCTAACTGGACAAGATAACCGTTTATGGTATCCCTGTCAGAGATCCCTACCACGTCAGGAATGGCGTTTACTTTTCGCTTAAGCTCCTCCCGTTTTTTCGTAAGCTGGGCCCCGGCGTCATCCTCAAGCTGCTTCAGCTTCTTTTCCAGGGCGTCCAGCTTCTCCGACAGGGTTTTATCAATCGTTTCCCGCTGTTCCGGTGTCAGCCCGTCATAAGCCTTTCTGGCGGCTTCCACCGCGTCCTTGTCCGAAAGGGTGAGCGCTTCTTTTCCAGGCAGCTTATTGATCTGGTTTTTTACCGCTCTTACCGCCGCGTCAGCGGAGGTCTCCACTGTCAGCGTCCAATCCTCCGTTGTCCCGTCCTGGCGGGTTACGGCGATCCTTAATACGTCCCCGTCCTTTACCGGAATCTCCCCTTCCACGGGGATACTGCCGTCGGCGCGCCGGAAGGAGGTTTTATAAGTTTTTCCATCGGCGTCCGTCACCACCGCCGCGTCGTAATCCCCCAGAGGCAGGTGGGTCAGAACGATTGTTTCCACATCAGGAGCCAAAGTCAGAAACGCTTCCGCCCCCGCGTCCGCAAAGAACGACCTGCCAACCATGTCCTGCGCCCTGTATTCCATGGTATCCGAATGGTCCCTGAAATCGTAAAGGCTGGTACCGCCGTCTAAAAAGCGGGTATACGCGGCGATGGCGTACAGGGCCTGCTCCGTTGCCATCCGGTTCTGCTGCTTCCCGCCATCCGCGTCGATCTCATGGCAGAAACCGCCCTGCTCATTAAAATACGCCATCAGGCCATCCAGCAGGCTGTCCCCGCTAAAAGATTTCTCCTTTGCCGGGTCCATCCCCAACGCGGTAAAGGCTGCGATGGCCTGGACTGTCCCTTCGCAGGTTCCCATGCTCCCATCCGGTGATAGAACTTGCGCGCTGCGCAGGTATTGAACGCCTTTCTCAACCACCCCTTTTACCTGTTCGTCCCCTGCCCGGTAAGGCGCCAGCGCCTGAAGAACCATCCCGGTGATATCCACGCCTGATCCCTCTCCTGATAACCCCCAGCCGCCATCTGGCTGCTGTGCCTTTAGTAAATCGCCGATCAGTACCTCACGGCCATAGGGCGCGTCCTCTGGCGCCTCGTATCCTTTCGTATCCATGGCGATCAGCGCCCAGGCTGTGCCGTTCGGCCCCTGCTGGGAGGGACTGCCCAGCACGCAGTTATAAGCGCCGTCTTTAATCAGGTCATGGCCGCCGATACCGGTCACATCCACTCCGTCAACCCACAGGGACGCCGCCTGCAGCGCCACGGTCAGACGGTGCCATTCCGTAGCCGTATACATGTCATTGCTCATCTTATACGGATATTTTTCCGGGTCGCCATAACGTTCTTTTACATAACCCTCGGCCTTATTTACGAAATCCCCGTAAGGTTCCCCTTTCACGCCCAGCCGGGCCAGGCCAAAGGCGTACCAGTCCGTGGCCGTGCTGCTGACACCTTTTAAAAACGTGTCATCCAGAACAATCTTTTTCCCGTTCCTCATCCAGTTCACGGTGCGGGTGATCACGCTGTCCCAGTATGCCCTGTCATATGCGCCTGCCGCACGGCTCCCATACGCAGCCGCGTCGGCCAATCCATACAGCATCAGCTCCTGGCTCTCATCCCATACGGGCAGGGAATCCCCAACTCCTGAGAGCTCCGGTTCTTCCGGTTCTCCTTCCCCAGGTGTCTCTCCGCTCCCCATGCCGTTTTCGGAAACACTTCCCCCAAAGACAACGGTTCCCTCCGGGTCCGTCCCCGGGGCGGCTTCCTCCGGTATCCCTGTCCCGCCGGCGTTATCCTGTGTTTTTGTCATCCGGGTTTCCGATGTCTCCTGTATTTCCTGTGTCCCCGCCGGCGTCCCGTTCTCTGCCAGGACTGACGCCGGGCAGGCGGCAACGAACAAAAGGACTGCCAGGAACAGGCTGCTTATTCTTCGTCCCATACTTTTCCCCTTCAATACAATTTTACCACTGTTTTTACAAATCACCTGACGCTGTCCTTCCATCAGGCGCATGGAGCCCGCATCCGGGGCTCCGCGCGCCGTTATGGCTATTGACTCAGCCGTCTTATCGCTTTCCTTCTATCCTCGCCCTCTTTTTTTCATGGAACGCAAGCCCGGCGAAGATTCCTGCCGTTACCAGCATCGCGATCACATACAGGAAAGGATTCTCATCATCCCCTGTCCTCGCGCCTGACCCGGTAGCGGATGTGCCTCCCGTCGCCGATGCGCCATTATCAGACCTGGACAGTGTGCCGTCATCCGCAAGGGTGGATTTGTCCACCACAACGCCGAAGGGGCTTAAAGAATCTACGGTTACGGACACCACGCCGCTGCTTACGATTCCGGACAGTTTTTCCACTTTTCCGTCAACCACATGGAGAACGGTCAGCGCCTCGCCGTTATATTTCGTCCCCACCTGGAAATTCACGGATACGGACTGGTTAAGCGTTACCTTTTCATCCCCTTTGTACAGGGTGATGTCAAAGAGACGGATCAGCGCTTTATCCGAACCTATCTCCGCCCGCATCAGTTTCACGGCTTCATTGTCCTCGGCCAGCTGTTCCGCTTTAAGGGTATATCCCGCGTCCCCAAAACCTTTTCCGGTCACGGAAACAGGATAATTGCCGCAGGTCAGCGTGTCCTTGCTGTTTGTCGTTCCGTTGTTGGTTCCGTTATTTGTGTTTGACAGGGTCACCGTGGAAGTATTCACCACCACGCCGAAGGGGCTTAAAGAATCCACCTCGACAGGCAACACCCCACCCGATACCTTGCCTTTATGGCTTTTTACCTTTCCGTCCACAACATGCAGGACAGTCAGCGTATCGCCGTTGTATTTCGTCCCCACCTGGAAGTTGATGGTCACCGTATCCGGCGGCTGGATCTCCCTGCCGTTCTTGTACAGGGTAATGTCATACAGCCGGATCAGGGCTTCTTTGGAGGAGATTTCTTCCTGCATCTTCTTTACATCGCTGTCAGAGGCGGACAGGGCTTTTAACGTCAGCTCACAGCCTTCCAGCCCCTTTCCGTTAATAGTGACAGGATAGTTGGAATAGGTCAAAGTGACTTCTTTGTCCGAAACTGATGGTTTGGCCGGATCCGTTGGATTGTTCGGTTTTGTCGGATCATCGGGATTCGTCGGATTCGTCGGATCGTCCGGATTCACCGGGTCGTCCGGATTCGTCGGATTTGTCGGACCATCCGGATCTGCCGGTTTTTGCGCCTCTAGTTCCGCAAGCTTTTCTCCCAATCTCACCAGTTTATCACCGATATCTTTTATCATTGCTTTCTGGTCAGAGGATAATGCATCATATGCTTTTTGGGCTGATTCCACGCTCGCCTTATCTGCCAATGTCAAATTGTCCTCCGCAGGCAGCTTCTCGACCATGGCAGCTACATCATATGCCTGCTTCTGTTCTTCTGTGAGGTCGCCGGGATTCTGAGCCTGCCGCTCCAGCTCCGCCAAATCGTCCAACGCTGACTGCGGTATCAGTGCCTTCGCCCCATCACTTAATTTGTCATACTGACCTTTGAGCGCTTCCACCAGCGTTTTTGTCACCGGCCCACCTTTATATTTCGCAACCATCTCCACAAAATCCTGGGCCGCTTTCTGATCCGCTTTCAGACCAGCAATGATATTTTCCGCTGTCCCCAACTTTTCCGCTATATTGATATCCTTAAACGCTTCCCTTTGTGCCAGGAGCTGCAGCTGTACCGGTGTCAGTCCATCATAAGCCTCACCTGCCTCAGTCACATCCGTTTCATCATTCAGTGTCAGGTTTCCAGCGTCAACCTTCTCAAACAGCTTTTCCAGCTGCTCCGCCACCGTGTTGATCTGACCATTCATCTTTTTAATGATCTCCATCCAACCTGCCAGCTTGCTCTCTACACCAGGCACTTTGATTTCTACCAACGCTTTTGCGTTATCGTTCAGTTGGCTATAGGACGTATCGGCATCAATAATCTCCGATCGGTTTAGATAAATTTTTTCTTCCGTTCCGGTCTTGTCATCCGTACCCAAGGCTTTCAGCATTTCGATCACTTTGTCCGCTTCGATCTGATCCAGGTTTCCATCTTCTAACAGTTTTGCCCGGGCTGCTGCCTGATCAAGTTTTTTCGCCAGTTCTTCATCCAATGTTACAGTGTCATCCGGTTCTTTTGCCAGCACTTTCCTGGCCGCTTCGTAAACCGCTGCCGCCTTTCTGACATAGGGAACATCCTCCACCGTAAGGGCATCCACTTCCGGAAGTTCTCCGATCAGTTTTTCCGCTTCTTCCACTGCTGCTTTCGCGCCCATCAGCTGTGCCAGTTCTTCTTCTGTCATAACCAGTAAAGTATCTGCCGGATATTCCTCTTTGATCTCCTCCGCATTTCCGCCTTCATATACCAGCTGGATATTTTGCTCATGTACCAGTTCCCGCTGATGCGGAGTCAGGCTTTCATACGCCAGTCTGGCATCCCTGGTCAACAAGGCCGCGTTTTCTAATGTCACATCCAGAGGTTCCCCGGTCAAGAAGCTGCCATCTGACACGGCATTTCCGCTCATCGTGCCGGTTTCCGTCCCGTTCAAGCTAAATAATACGGTTTCCAATCCGGTTCCAATGCTGTTAAGCACACTGCTGCCAACTTCGTTCAGTGTTCCCGCATTCACGGTTTTTTGACTGTCACTCTCCTCTGCAGAATCGCTGCCATCTTCTGTCTGGCTGCTGCTCTCTTCTGCCGTGGTTGTAATACTCTCCTGTGCGGAACTACTCCCGGCCTCAGTCGACTGCGTTTCTGTCATCCGCGCTTCTGTCGTCACATATGCCGCCTGCACTGTCTGCACGTCCAGCGGCACCACGCCCAGCGTTTCTTTCTGTTCCTCTGCCTGCGATTCCGTCTGCGCTTTTGCCCCTGCCTGCGTTTCAGTTTCAGACTGTGTTCCTGTTTCAGCCTGCGCTTCTGTTTTTGCTTCCGTTTCCTTCTCTGTTTCCTTTGCTCCATACGGAACGGTTTCCGCTGCGGTTTCCGTCTCTGCGTCAGAGACAGTCTGCGTTTCCGTTACGCTGTCTGTCCCAGCCGCACTCTCTATATCAGTTTCTCCTTCCGCTCCTGTCGCAAAGCCAGACATTTCCTGGCCTTCCGTTTCGCCGGAAACATCCATCTGCTCAGGTTCCGGACCGCCCTGCATTACCTTCACCTGCTCTACCATATCAAAGGCATCCTGAATCCGTTCCACCACATCATCTACCGCTATACGGTCATCAATGATCTGCCGCAGCTGCGCATAGTCCGCTTCCGCTTTTTGCAGGATATCCAGCTCTGTGACGTAACTCTTTTCTTCATCTGTCAGTGCGTCATACGCTTCTCTTGCCGCATGGATGGACTTCTCATTTTCTTCCAGACGTTCTTCTGTTACTTCGCCAATCGCATCGATCAGTTCATCCACCCGGGAGGCATTGTCTTTTGCCCCAGGCGTCACATCTTCTGCCCGTACCCAGGTGTTCCAGGTGGAGGGGCTGCCCTGGGAACTGTTATTATAGCTGCGTACTTCTACGGAAGGCTCATCCACATAGTGCCAGATGATCTGATCCCCGTTATGGATCTCGTGCGCATTCAGTCCCACATCCGGATGTTCCCCGTTTACCGTGTACATCCAGCCGGAGTCTTTTCCATTGTCCTTCTCGGCCAGGTTATAGCCGCCAAGAACCTTTGGCGCATTAATGGAACTGATATAGTTATTTTCCAATCCCTCGTAAACCGTTTTCTCTATTCCATCTCCAAACGTTCCCTCGCCAAACAGCTCTTTCACATCTTCACTATTGAATACCTTCTTAAAGACATCACCTACCGTTACTTTTCCATTTTCTGTTTCTGCAGGGTCAATGGTCACATCCCTTGTCTTGATCCATGTCGTATAAGCATGATCCGTTTCATTCGCTGCCCCATGCTTAGCATCCCCGATCAGACGGAAGGATACCGTAACTTTACCAGGTACGGCAGGAGTATCCCCATCTTTTAACAGCTTGACGGTACTCAATGTGGCTGTAAAGATGTTTTCCCCATCGGCGTTTTTCTTTACTGCCGTCAGGTAATGTTCACCTATATTGCCCAGCACTTCGGCCCGAATGCCGTCTACATTATTACCCTCTGCGTCAATCGTCAGTTTACCGAAACTGTCAGTTTTTCCGATCAGGACTTCTCCATCATAGATCTCCGCACCCGCAATCGTAAATTTATTATTTCCTACCAGGTTGCACACGCTTCTGCCATACAGCGTCTGGGGAAGATATTCGTCTTTCTTAACCTCACTGTACTCCGGCTCCAGCCATACGTGGCACATGCCGTCCCGCGCGGCATTGTAATAGAACTCAATGACGTCTCCATTTTTTACCCTGGTAGTTGCAGGGTTTTTAACCTCGCCATTCACCTCGCAGACCCATCCGGCGGCTGCGCCCAGGCTGCCGGTACCTGTGGTAACATCCGGCGTCAGACTGCCCCTATAGCATCTAAAACCAATCTCCTCTTTGTTACATGCATCTATCAGCGCATGGAGAACCGTATATCCGCCATAATTATACTGAACATACCTTTGTTCTGCCAGATCTTCCGCATCTGCCGCCTTTTCGGGAATCGGAATCTGCATGTTCTGGCAGACTACAGAATCCTGCCCCGCAATCTTTACAGTTGCGGTGCCTTCCTGGTTTTTCAATTTTTCCAGTTCTACGGAAACCGTACGGGAAGCATTATTCTCATCATCTACGGTCAGCTCCCCTTCCACCGTTCCATATCCGGGACTGGATACATAATATGTATACTCCCCATTTTCCAAAGAAAACACAGACGGATTATCTTCAACAGACGCGATTGTCTTTCTCTTACTGTTCATCAAAAAGACATCAAAATCTGTTAAATCAGTTGTATTTGTACCTTCCTCTGTTCCTGTCGCTTTAAATGATATATTTTTGTTAGGAGTGCGACGTTCCACCTCTATGGTATAAACCCGTATCTGTCCTCGCAGAGCACCGCTACTTGCTACTTGAGGTTGATACGTTATCGTCACTTTATTGAGGCCCTCTTTTAAAGGAATATTACTATTTCCTGTTACTTTATCCGCTTTAACACAATACGTAGCATTACTTTCATCTGTATCAACCTTAATAATCACTTGATCCGCTCTTGTTGTAGCAAGATAGCCTTCTGCTGTAAATGAAATTTTATCCGTTTCATATGGAACTGACGCAGTAAACCTACTTTCCGTACCGATAAATCCATACCCCAAATCAATTTTTTCTCCATTATATATAATATCTGTTTTTGCCTTCAGTATACCGTCCCATCTGTTCCATTTGTCGTATCCTGTCACTGGATTTAATTGTAAATCTGTTAAATGATGCGTATAATATGGTTCTATAGAAACATTAGAATTATCATATAGATATCTTGCATATGTCATTGGTGTTCCATTTTCAGGAATTACAATTACTTCCACATTTAATGCCTGACCATTCGCAACCACATCTTTCGTGGACATATCCATAAGAAACTCTGCTCCAATTTGATTGTTCCCTCCCTTTTCCGCTATAGTTATCTCCGAAAATTTTTGTTCTTTAATTTTTGCCGATGAATCATCTGCTCCCGACCAATATCTCACCAGTAATCTTGCTCGTTCTTTATCCCCATTTAAAAGAGCTGCCCCAACAACAGGTTTGAAGCTATCACTCAGATATGTCTTAGAAGCAGCATATCTATCTGTTTGTGGAATTGGTTTTGTATCCGTACTCTCATCAGGTCCTGATGCTCCTGCTACTGCTGGTTCAGTAATACTACTTGATTTTACCCATAACATTTTTAACAAGCCAGCGGAACGAGACTGCGCTTCTTCCAATTCATCATTAGATTCAACAGTAAAAGAGATTTCTGGTAAACAAGCCAGTTTTCCATAATTAATATCTGGATTATCCCCTCCACTCCAATAACCAGTCATAGAATTTCTAGTCAAATTACGATGTGATTCATAAACTGCTCCCCATGCAGAAGCAGAAAACGCACCCTCGCTGACAGTAAAAGTCCCTTCATCTTCCTCTAATAGTGTTATATTAAATTTCGATCCTGCCATATACTGACCAAACGGAGTTTCAAAATCCCTGCTACTATATTTTGTTCCTATTCTACAGTTATAAGTCACACTACTTGGATTATAAATCGCTCCTTGTTTAAATATAGGCGGGATCAGGTTTTCAATTGTTATTTGTGCCGTATCTCCTGTCGCAAGGGCATTTCCCTTATTATTCAGGTTATCGACTGTTACATCAATCCCTCTGGCCAAGATCACATGATAGGTCGCGGCATCCCCGGCCTCTATCCGAATAATATTTCGCCCTTCCTTTAAATTCAACGTATAACTACCATCCCCATTAGCCGGAACAAATGCTCCACCATCGGGATCCCAACTATTAATGCTTAGACTGCCATTTTTTGCTATATATTGTGTTTCATATATATATACTGATATATCATTTTCTTTCTCACCATTCGTTTCTGCTGTCGGGGTAAATGTATATTCTGCTGAATTGTTCTGCTGAATAACATTCCCTTGAGCATCTGTAAGGCTTTTCAAGTAATAAACTGTTCGCCCTTCTATCATGTCAATATTAGTCGTAATCTCTGTTTCAGGCTTTGTATTTGATACATGGACTACTGCTATGCCTGTTAACTCTGGCTTCAACGCACTGAACAAATGTAGATTATTTTTATCATTATGTTGTTCAGAATGGGTTTCCATGGCATCATACCAGAAAGCTACTAAAACAGTTCCTTCTTTTTGAGCCCGCACTCTCCCGTACTGTCCTATTTTATCATCCTCTGTAGGATTCATGGGAGAAATCACCTCGGGATTACCAATCACTTTATAGTGCCATTCAGGATCATTGTACTGATTTGTTCCTGAATTGGAAATTGCCTGCCAGGCCCGTAATGGTACAATATCAAAATATTCACCCGGTTTCAAACAAATCGTACTGTTCTCAGGTAAATTGGTCATCATACTGGCATAATAGCCCAAATCATCCTCATCAATCACTCTGTTCGGATCATCCTCTAATGGCTTTAAAGTAAATTCCGTATGGTCATCATTCCATGCTCCAGGAAGATTTTCAAATTCACAATATCTTGTAACTTTTCCCGTCTGCCGCAGTATAAACGTATAGCCAATTGGAACCTTATAATAACAATAATCACCTTCTTTTTTCACTGCTTCATATACCTGATAATTTCGTGCCATATACAGTTTCAGCTGCCATGTAGTCAAAACTTCCATGTCTATCGGCGCCTTGATTGTAATATATTTATTTTCAATCCATGGAATTTTACCACTATCCGACAAATTTAACACTGAAAAATTTGTATCCCTATAAACATAGAAATGCCCCTCAACAGGAAGATAATGTTCCATATCATAAGGGGTAAAACAAAATGTAAAAAAACCCTCCCCTTTTTTTTGGGGAAGCACAAATTTCCATTTATTCGTTCCATCTGAACCCATCGGTAAGAACTGTTTGTCGCCAGATTTTCCATTATTTTCATATACTACTATATTCCCCGGATCTTTCCCCCCTTGCATATCGGGTTTAACATTTGTAAAATCCACCAACGCCAGTGTAATTTCTTTCGTATTTTCTGTTACTTCAAAATATCCTTCCGCTTTATTACCGCAAACATATTTATATATTCCTGGCGAAGCCGAAAATCCCTCCCTATTAACTGCTATTTCATTCTCGCCATCTTCGGAATAAACTCTGATCCCCGCAGTCTGCCCTGTCAGTTTTACCATTACATCTCCTTCAGCAGCTAGCGAAGCAAACGAAAACAAGAACCAAACAAACAGAAATACAATTCCGTATAACAGGCAAGGTGCTTTTAATACCCTTTTTTGCATACATCTTCTCCTATTCTCATTTTATCAAAAATAGAGGAGCAGAGCATTTTATGTGCCCTGCCCCCTTGTCTGTCTACTGACCTTATTTAACTATCCAAGCATGATTATTCAATTGTCTAACCAACATCAAATAACCAATATTTTAGTTGCCGCAAAATACCTGGCATATTTTAGTTTGCTGTAACCAATCCCGCAAAGTAAGCATTGGCCTGAGCGGAAGTACCATATGCCCAGCATACCTGATCATTTGTTTTGATATCAAAGACCGAAGCGCTCACAATATCACAGCCCTGAGCAATCTTACCATCACGGATTACACAGTAATTCCATCCATAATAGTTAGTACCAATTGTCTGAGGAACAAGCACGATAGTTTCTTCTTCTTCTTCCTCATTTAAAACAGTTGTAGTAATAGAATTCACATAGCCGCCATACTGTTCAAAATTGGTTCCAACCAGATTGTATAAAGCATCTCCAGCCGTGGGATATGTCTGCGCACAGCCAGCCTGGCCTTTGAACTTGTTTCCTGCACCATCTTTTGCTGCCGGCTGAACAGTTACCGTTTTACTCTCATCTGCTACCAGGTCATTTAATCCGCTAACATCAACAAGAGTAACTTTTACATTATCTGCCTCATCTACTTTCTCAGTTTCTGATGCTTCTACATAAACAGTCAGATCTACAGATGCTCCTGCCTTTTCAGCATTGGATGCTTTCAGGCTGGCAGCGCCAAATTTACCACCGTTTCCAGTTACCTGAACCCGACTTGCGTACACGTTACCTACCTGCATTGGAGAAACATTGATATTCCCAATCTTATCTTCGCCAAAGTTAATAGCAATCGCTGTATCGCCACTATCTTCAGTTTTCTTTCCTTCAGCATCTACTTTGTATAAACCAGCTTCTTTTTCACTGCTATAACCAACAAATTGATACATAGCATTCGCCGGACCCACCTCAAATTCTGCTGTGGAACTTCCAGTAACCGATGCGGTATACACCCCATTTGCTACTGTAAAATTCGGTTCTGAAGATGCCGCCAGTGAGGTCATCCCTAACCCCATGGTCATCACTGCTGCCATTCCTAACGCTGCAAATCTTTTAAGATTCAACATGTGTAACTCCTTTCTGCTTCTTAAAAATGAAGCAAAACATAAGGTATAAATGTAGTTCTTTCTCCCTCCCTTTGGTACCGTTATTGGGAGGAAGTTTATTACAACAGTCCTGCAGAACCGTCATAATCTCTCTTTTTGCTATTCGGTATTCAATTTTCTGCCATTTGCCTTATCTTTCTATCTGGTATACAACTTCCCTGTATACCCGCTTACCTGCACACCGGAACCGCCTCCTTTTCCTGAAAATATCTTCTGGCAATTCCTATGTCCTGGCACATATCCTGTCTTGCATTTCCCTCTCTGCCACAATTTATGCCGTATCCTTTATGTGGGACGAATGGAAGGCCGGGCAGAGATTATTATGTAAGAAAAACAAAAAGCGCCAGATATCTTTCATCAATCATCAATGAAATATATCTGACGCAAACGTTTTTATGCGCTGTCTCGATGGGAATGCCATCTCAACCCCTGAACCGCGAATATCCTGGCTTGCGCTATAGAAAATTCCATTTAAAAAAACTGGGTGGTTCTTCTAAAATCTTCTTTCCTGCGTCCGTTTCCTACCTTCCCATGGAACTGGTGGCTGGCTTGCGCCACACCCGGCAATCCTTGCCGGGCTTCGGAACGGCCTCACGCTTACAGTACCGTTTCTGTGCGGGGACTCTCACCCCATTCCTCGTGTCGGTAGCGGCTGTCACCGCTCCGGCTACGGTTCAGGTTTGGGCTTTTCGTTACCTTCTCGTATATCCTCCCTATGATAGGGTATCATAAGGTAAGGAACGAAGCCCTTTTGTTTCCTCTGATTAATGCAATACCGGAAATTCTCCGGAAGGTTGTCCGTTTTATCAGGCTTTCCCGGAAAACCTGACCATTTTTTTGACCACTTAAAATTTTGTAAAAGCCTCCGAAAATAAAATTCCCCGGAGGCTTTACAGGCCGCAGGCCAGGATCTGCTCCTTTTTGTATTCCGGGGAAAGGTGTACATACCGTTTCAGCGTAATGACAATATCAGCGTGCCCCAAAACTTCGCTCACTACCTTGGCCTCCACGCCTTTTTCCGTACATTCCGTGGCAAAGGTATGGCGGAGCGTATGGAAACAGACATCCCGAAGCCTGGCGCGTTCCAGGAAACGTTTGAAACGGTTCCTGAGCGTGCGGGGCTCCACCGGTTTTTCCGTGCCGCTTAAAACAAACCCTTTAGGGCAGTGCTGTTCCATATACTGCCGTAAAACAGGAAGGAGGCTTAACGGAATCGGAACCTCCCGCGTCCGTCCGTTTTTAGGCGCGCCAATGACCAGCTCCGTTTTTGGGGAACCGTTTCCGCCTCCTTTTTTTACTGCGTCTTTTTTCTTCACCGGCAAGCGCTGCAGCGTCCTGCTCACCGTAATGAAGCCTTTCCTTAAGTCGATGTCCTCCCACCGCAGGCCGCACAGCTCGCCGTTCCGAAGCCCCGTGTGCCTGGCCAGGAATATACCGACCAGGATACCGGGCGTTTCCAGGCCTTCCCCAGACTCGTTTTCTAGGCGCAGTTCCTCCAGCACCCGCTTTTCCAGGCGTTCCCGTTCTTCCTTGTCCAGCGTCGTAGCCGGACGGCTGCGCTTTGTCGTTGCCCCGACAGGCTTGTCAAAACGGGGGATGATTACCGGCAAAATCTGCGCCGCAAATTTCATCACATTGGTAAAAACCGTATGGATCTGGTTCATGGATGACTGCCCCAGGTTTTTTTTTGACTGGCAGTTAAGGAAAAACTCGCTGTAGCTGTACTGTGTAATCTGGCAGACGGGCACCTTTCCAAAGCATGGGAGCAGGTGCTTATCCAGGCACTGCTCGTATTTGGTATACGTGGCCTGCCTCCAGTGGTCTTCCTTCACGGCCATCAGCCGCGCGCTGACCTCGGAAAAGGTCAGCGACCCCCCGGCAGCTTTCCGGGCAACCTGGTTCTCCCGGATTTCCTTTTCCCGCTCCCTCTTTTTTTCCACGGCTTCATGGCGGGTTTTGCCATAGACAGAGTCGTAGATCAGTGTGCCGTCCTCCCTGCGGCCTGCCGGTACCCTGCCCTCCCAACGCTTGTCACTCTCACGGTAACGTAAATTCGATTCCCGTCTCATTAAAGAACTCCTTTCCATTCAAGTAAAACCTGACCATATGTTTGACCACTTAAAAACAGAAAAAAGCCCTTTTAACCCTCTTATGTTTCCGCAATTTTCTATAAACAGGGAAGTTATTCCATATTTATCCACTAATTAGTCAGATATTTATATAAATTATTTCTAAAACACAATAAATACAGTAAAAAATCCGTCAATAAAACTATTGACATACCCATTAGCCAGTGCTAGAATATGAGCATCAAGTTTCCGGTATTGCATTATTATCGGAGTTTTCGACTTAGTATTTGTTTCGTTGCGGGACATTTTTAATATAAATTTTGGTTTTGTGGCATGTTATGTAAAAATATGTAATTTGTTTCAGGCATATTTTAATAAAAAGTCCTTCCCCAGGGCTTTGTTTTGGTGTATACCGAAACCTCCAAAGCCATATAAAGAACCCCTTCGCCGGTTATGATTTCCGCTTATACTCATGATTTTAACAGCTCAATCGTCCGTTTCCCATACCATCCTGTCCCATACCATGGATGGAGGCAGCGGCCTGATTTTTTCATCCAGGCATCCCTGCCGGAATTTTTTTATCGTTTCCCTGCCTTTTTCCGTCGGCTCAAAGGAATAATACACGTTCAACGCATCCCCCTTTTTCGGGCGGAGGTACAGACGGAACGCCTTTAGCCCGGGTATTCTGACAAACAGCCGGAGCAAATCTTCCGGGATCAGGTCTGCGCACTCCACGACCGTGTCGGCGCGGCCGTAGTAGACAAAGCATGATTTATAGGACGGCCCTCCCATATGCTCTTTCGCGCATAGGGCAAATGCCCCCGCCCAAACGGACGGCAGCAGCTGGTCGTCCCACAGGGGCCACCTGACGCCGCGGATGCGCAGAAAATTTTTGTAGAAACGGAGTTTTTTATTGATCTCCTCCTTCGGGATGCTGTTAAAATCATAAGTGTGCCGGAACAGCCTCATCTGCCCATTTTGGATCATCTGCAAAAGCAGGCTGTATGGCCCCGGGTAAAATATCCACTGGCTGTAAGAGCACAGGATATCATACAGTCCGTACCCGTCTGTGACGGTTGCCAGCCTTTCGTTATTATCCCTTCCCATCCGTATTTCCTCCTTGTGTCATATTTTTTTCCTCTCATGCGTATAGATTTTCTGCCTTTTAACTTTTTCATTATCTAAACGTAAAAACGGATGAAATATTACGGATTTTCTCTTGCTAGTCCAAACTGGAATACCCTGTGGTGTCTGAGACAGTTTATAAAAAATGCATTGATAAGATCCCCCCGGCAAAAACAGTCCTTTTGGCCGGGGGTTTTGTTGTCACTTTTCCGGCTGCCCTCATTGCCCGTCCGGCAGCAGCACTTTTGCGACTACATCGCTTTCCTGCACAAACGGATTGTTCCAGTACCGGGAATCCAGGGAATTGTTCCGGTTATCACCGAGAACAAAATAGCAGTTTAACGGGACTTCGACGCTTTCAGGCGTCTGCCGCATACCAGCTTCATTTTCTTCCTGCAGGCCGTACCAGTCGGCCGTCTCCCCGGGCATGGCAGCAATCCGTTTGACCAAAAGCCTGCCGTCATGCCGGAATACGATGATATCCCCCTCATCAAGGGTGGAATAGATCCTGGTCCCCAGCAGGAAGCTTCCCTCTTTTAGGACCGGCTCCATGGAGCCGGTAGGCACATATCCGAAAAAAAAACAAACCGCAGAAGCAGACAAACCAGCCCGGCTGCTGCCAGCGGCACTAACCAATCTTTATGCTCTTTCCATTGGCTCATATTCATAAACCTCCTTACATTATAAACAATAACATACAGCATTGCCACATAACCATAAACCGTTGATCAGATCTCCCCGTCATCATCATAACCGGCCTCCCTGCGGGATTTTACTACATGCGCAAAAATAAAGATACCAAGGGCTGCCAGAATGCTTCCGGCAAACAGGGCTGTATGCAGAACCGGGATTGCGGGGGAACTTTCGTCTTCATCCGCCCTGCCTTCCGTTTCTGCCTGCGCCGTGTCCGTATCCGTTTCAGTTTCCCCAGGTTCCTGGGCAGGGGCGGCATCCTCCAGGCATACAAGCTCATACGCCTTGCTCCCGCCAATCTCTATGCATAGCACGCCGTCGTCCCCCACAGCCACTGTCCCCGGATACGGGCCGACATCCGTCTTTAACGTAAACCGGGCGCCCGCCCACGCGGGCCCCAGACGGATCGTCAGTGTCTGCGCTTCCAAAACCCGCGGTTCCGTCCCGTCCGGCCCCTGGGCAGCCAGGACCGGCCCCACAAGCAGCATGCAATAAAATACCGCGCTTATCAAAAAGCCTTTTATTTTCCGTTTCATGTCCCCTTCCTTTCTGTTATGCCTGCCATGCCATACCTGCAGGCCTTTGAGCCGCCCGCCTGCCATAAGCCAGGCTCCGGCTTCCCCTGGCAGGCAGGGCTTTGCCCGGGGGAAAGCCCCGTTTACGGCCATCCTCCGGACAAGACACACGTTTATCTCTTTTTCTGTTCTTTCCAATAGATATATACTACAAACAGCATCAGTAACAGGGTGCCGACGCAGATGAGCAGATAGATAAATCCCCCGCCCGCGTCACCCGTATAAGGGGCAATGGCCCTCAACATGCCATGTCCCGCAAGCTGCGCATCCGTTTTCTTATCTACCAGCGTAACCCGTACCGTACCGGAGTTGTTGTTCACCTCGACGATTTTTTCACCGACAACGATGACGTATCCGTCTACCACGGTGGTCTGGCACACCAGATAACTGCCGTTTTCCAAGTGTTCAACCAGATGCCGCTCCGTTGTGGAAATCCACTGGTCGATGACATTGCCGTCAGAGTCATAGACGGTCACCTCGTTACCGGGGATCAGTTCGGCTGTGTCCTCATCAATCACCTCGACCTCCAGGGCGCCGTAAGGGGTTTCCTCCTCATCCGGCCTTGCGGGGACATGGATCATCACCTCGTTGGTGGTAAATTCCATGTCACCTTTGTCCTTTTTCCCATCTGACCCCATGGATTTGAGATCCGCTCCATGAAGGGTTACAACAGCCTTGTTAGGGATGTCCACAGCGCTCGCCGGAACCGGCGTCCGGGCAGAGAATGTGACCTTGCCGGTATACCGGGCCGGGACATTTTTCAATTCCCAGGTGATCACGCCGTCTTTGAATACGCCGCCGTCACTGATGCCGCCATCCTCCCGGTCACCGACTTTCTTCAGATGGCCGTCAATCGCGTCCACGATGGTGATATCCCTGGGCTCATCCGTATAGTTGGTGTAAGTGATCTCATATTTGACCACTTTGTTCCAGTATACGGTGCTCCCGTTAATGCTTTTTCCGTCAGCGCCGCATACGTCCTTTTTCGGAACCACAATGGTTTCATTTTCTACCGTGTTGGTGCCGCTCTTTCCGGCGTCCGTAATGACTTCCGCCATGTTAGCCAGTTTCGTATAGCTTTGCGCGTCCTTTACCCGCACGCTGCAGGTGACGGTATGGGATGTCTCCCCGGGCAGGTCCATGGTATAGGTAATGGTATGGGTTTTCTCGTCATACACACCGTCATGGTCCGCGCGGATAAACTCCACGCCTTCCGGCAGCTTGTCCGTCACCGTAAAGGTTTTCGTCAGTTTCGTCGGGTTTTTAAAGATGATGGAATATATCAGCCTGGAGCCCGGCTTCACCACGTAACCGTTGACGTCAATGCCCCTCTGGTCGGTCACAGTTTTGACCGGATCAGGCATCACAGGGTCTTCGGTTTCGTTGGTTTCAATGTCCTGCGGGTCGTCAGGCTCCGGCTGGTCCTGGGGGCTGGCATCCGGCTTGATCAGCGGGCGGTCCAGCGCTTTTACGATAGCTTTATTAGTTATCTCATGGTCTTTGCCCTCATCCAGAACAAGTACCGTAAATTTAACGATATCCGCTTCCCCGGCTTTTACGGTACGCTTAAAGGTCACCAGGCCGGTTTCCTCATCATAGACGCCGCCGTTTTCAGCTGACACGAATTTTGTCCACGCCGGCACTTTGTCCGTAATGGTGTAAGTCTTTGTTTCATCAGCAGGATTTTTGTAGCTGATCTCAAAAACCAGCTCATCCCCGGCGTATACCAGGTCGCCGTCAATGTCATACCGAGTCTTTGTAGACACCTTTTTCTCAGGGTCCGGGATGACGGGGTTAATGACCTCGTTGGTCTCAATTTTCTTCGGGTCGTCAGGATCGTCAGGATCTGAAGGCGGCACCGGCTCATCGGGATTTTCAGGCTTGTCAGGATTTACGGGTTTGTCGGGATTTGCGGGCTCATCCGGATCCACCGGCATATCCGGCTGATCGCCAGGGCGGTCTTTTACAGCCACAAACGCCGTGTTCCGGATCGTCGTATCCTTCGCCTCACCTAAAACCTCTACGGTAAACGTCACCGTATCCGTTTCGTGTCCGGCAACTTTTCTTATGAAAGTAACCAGGCCGGTCTCTTCATTATAGACACCATCATCTCCCACCGATACAAACGCAGTATGGCCTGGAACCGTGTCCGTGATCTCAAATGTCTTTTCTTCGTCGGCGGGATTTTTGTAGGTGACGGTGTAAATCAGTTTGCTGCCTTCATATACCACGGCTCTGTCAATGCTCACTCCGGTCGTGGACAGCACGTCTTTAACCGGGTCAGGCATTACAGGGTTTATGACCTCATTGGTCTCGATCTCTCTGGGATCATCAGGGTCCACAGGAGGTTTCGGGTCATCAGGCTTATTTCCCGGATTGTCTGGCTTATCGGGATTGTCTGGTTTTTCCTGCTCATCCGGCCTGTCTTTTACCGTGACAGTAGCTTTGTTCTTAATGATGGTGTCTTTCGCCTCACCAAGTACGCTCACCGTGAATGTCACAGTGTTTGTTTCCCCTCCGGCCAGGGTACGCTCAAAGGTTACCAAACCTGTTTCTTCATTATAAGTTCCGCCTTCGGCAGAAACGAATTCTGTTCCGGCGGGCACCAGATCCGTAATCTCAAAAGTCTTTTCTTTATCAGACGGATTCCGGTAGCTGATCGTGTAAACCAGCTTGCTGCCCTCATAAACTACTGCCTTGTCAATGCCGGTTCCGGATACGGATAAAACATCCTTTACCGGGTCGGGCATCACAGGGTTTTCTACTTCGTTGGTTTCCTTCTCGAATACGGCGTCCGGGTCATCCGGCTTAATAGTCCTGACCGTCGCTTTGTTACGCAAAGTCTTACCCTTCGCCGCCTCCAGGACTTTCACCTTTACGGATACGGACAGTTTGGCTTTGGACTCCACGTCGGCTGTCCATACAACGGTCCTTCCATCCTCCTGCAGCACGCCGCCGTCCAGGATCTCTACAACCTCAACGCCCTCCGGCAGCATATCCGTCACGGTGTATTTCCGGGCCTCATCTGAGTCATTGACATAAGTGACAGTATAGGTAAGGGTCTCGCCTGCGTACACTATATCGCCGTCCACGTCGCAGCCGTCGCTGTCATACACGTCCTTTTCAGGCTCGCCCATAGGCAGGTTTTCCGTTTCCGGCGTAGGCTTCGGCTTTTTGTTGAGATCCACTTTAGCCGTGTTGCGGACATAGATATCCTTGCCGTCTACCAGAACCTTTGCCCGGAAAGACACGGTCTGCAGAACATGGGGCCTCGCTGTCACTGTCCAGGTGACAGTACGGCTGGTTTCATCATATGTTCCGCCATTATCGGCATCCATAAACGCAAGGCCATACGGCAGCACATCGGTAACAGTAGCCGTTTCATCCTCATCGCCAACGTTTTGGAATGTGATGGTATAAATAATTGTTTCTCCCAGAGATACGGAAGTCTTGTTGATATCGTTCCCCTCAAGATCGGAAACCGCTTTTAACGGATTAAACCGCACGATGTTCTCCACCTCATTTGATGGAACCTCCTGCAGCTTTTCCGGCTCTCCCGGCTTCGCCACGTTCACATATTCCACGGCCTGGTTTACGATATGCTTTGTTTCCGCCGTATTCTTCACCTTCACAAAGAATGAGAATGTGTTGGATGTAGCCGATTTTCCTGTGTACTGGTAAGCCACCACCGGTGTGTCCAGGTTAAAGCCTTCCGGAACCCGGGCATAGCCGTCCGCTTCCGCCTTCGCATTGTAGGCTTCCAGTTCCGCCTGGGTTTTGATCACGGTTACCTGATCCTTGCTGGAAATGTACTCCACTTCCGCAGGCACCTGGTCAAACACAGTGATTTTGCGGTCCTGGTCAGACTGCTGGCCCAGCTCGATCACGTATTCTAAGATATCGCCGGTATCCACAAAACCGCCGTCAATATCGTTCCCATCGTTATCTTTCACATCCTTGTGGATATGGAGGAGCAGCGTGTTGACGAAATCCCAGTCGCTCTGCTCCACACCGTAGGGGGACACATCCTGCTGTGCCACCGTATAGATGTGGCCGTACTCCAGGTTGTCAAAGGTAAACGATGCACGGTCTTCTTTTGTGGCAAGGGTTTTCCGCTCCACCAGCTTCCCGTCTTTATATAGCGATATGGTATCCTGTCCCGGACGCAGGCCATACTGGTTGCCATTGTCTGCCCAGGTCACGGAACCGCTTTTGGAATAGAAGGCGTTAATCGGAATATCGTAGGTAGCCCCCAGGTTTCCGGCCCGGTCCACGGCTGCCACATGCAGGTATGTGGTCTTATCCTGCAGCGTGATACCAGGCGCCAGCGGAGACTCTGTATAAGTATGATTTTTCGTGGCCGTCCCTGTAGCGTTTGTGTCGGAATAATAATAATATCCGACCACGCCGCTCACGATGTTGTCCGTAGTGATATTAGACTCGCCAAGGACAGCACCTATCGCGTTGCTGCCGGTAATCTCATATGCTACCACCTTATGCCGGTAAACCGTGCCATTATCAGCAGGAGCAGACCAGGAGATATCGGCTGTCCGCTTTTCTCCGTCAGTAAGGATAACTTTGCCGTTAAAGGGCTTGTTGGGTGCAGCTTTATCAGGTGTTATGGACAAATGATTTTTCTGCTGGTAAACCGAAAACCGGACATCCGGGCGGATTACCGCATAGCCATGAAGGCCGCCGTTATAGCTGCTGTTGTTTTTCCCGTTCCCGGAACTGCCGCCGCTTTCCGTCACCAATGAGAACGTCCCGGAAGCATATCCATTGTACCCGCCATGGCCGCCGTCGCCGCCGCCCCACTTCGGGTTTTCATTCATGCCGTAGGAGCCGCCCCTTGCGTAGCCCGCTCCGCCCGCGCCGGCATCATTGCGGTCATCGCCCAGGGTGCTGCCATAGCCGGTTTTGCTCTCGCCCTGCCAGGATGAAGAAACATCGGACAGGGACCGGCTGCTTTCCCTGGCCCCATGCCCCCTGTAGCCGTTGGTGGCACCGCCGCCGCCAGCCGCTGCCGCTACCAGCCTGCCGTTCACGTAAATATCAGTCCGGCCGCCACCTGAACCTGACCAGACGCAGGTGCCTCCTTCATTCCAGCCTCCAGGCACAACCAAAGTACCCGGATTCACCTCTGACGAGTTTCGGCCGCCGCCACCGACATTGACCGTCACCACGTCGCCTTTTTTAAGCGTCAGGTACCCATAGACATAACCGCCGTAACCGCCGACTGACGATCCGTCGCTGCCGCCCTGTGCGCCGTACAGCTGTACATAATAAGTGCCATCTGCAGGCGCTGTGTAACGCTGAGCGCCACCGGTGTAATAAAACTCCGTCATCGGGACCGTCAGCTGCGTGTAGCTGGACATTGTAAGCTGTTTCCAGCCCCCGCCGTCCACGCTCTGGTGAACGTAATAGGTCTTTTTGTTGTTGTTCCCTGCCTCATCCCAGTTTAAAAGGACATTGTTATTGTAGGTATAGCCCTTAAACTCTGACGCGCCGACTTTCTGCATGGACACCAGGTCGATACTGCTGTAAATCAGGGGGATAAGAACCGTATCTTCCTCGCCAAAAGTGAATTTCTTACTCTTGGCCGCAATCTTACCGTCACCTGATATAACATTAAAGCCAACTACCCTGTCCCCCCTGGAAACAGGCGTAACGCCCGAAAGGTCAATCGTGCTGCCGGCGTCCCCGGTCAGGACCACGGAACCTTTCTGGCCGTTGTATACGGCGTCGTTGCCAAGGTTCAGGGTCACGCTGCTTTTGATCTTCCCCAGGTAGTTAATAGCTGCCTGGCCGTTGCCAAGAACCAGATCCAGCCGGTTGCCGGTTTCCAGCCACTCGGAACGGGTATAGGAGTTATGTGTCTTATCGTTCAACGCGTAGATCTTACTGTCTGATGCGAAGTTAATATAACCCGTACCGCCGGTGCCGCCGAATGTGGACTTCACGCCGTTCTCCACCGTGTCGAAGAAATCCGAACTGAACCCACCGTAGACACCGCCGCCACCGGCACCGCCCGCATACAGGCTGCCTTTGATCGAAGCTGCCCTCACGGAGTCCTGGCCTTTGCCGAAAGCGTAGTATTTATCTTTTGATGCCCCATACACGGCGACGGTCGGATCCTCCATAATCTTCGCGTAAAGGTTGGACAGCTTCTCGCCGCCACCAAGGCCGGACATAGCTGCCATCTGTACCAGGGACAGCTTCTGGTCCATGGCTGCGTTCTGACCGCCGGCGCCCCCGGCCACGGCCACCAGGCTGTCCATGTCGTTTTTGTAATTGGCCAGCGTGCCGTCACCAATTAATTTAGACGCAAAACTGGTCGCGCCACCTCCGGAACCGGCATGGTAAGTACCGGTGCCGCCGCCGTTCCAGCCGCCCGCGGCGGAACTATAAGAAGTGGACTTACTTCCCGCGCCGCCGACCGCGATATAAAGGGTATCCCCTTTATGCAGGTTCACATAAGCGACGGAGTATCCGCCATAGCCCATAGAGCACACCATGGCGTCATTCCGGTTATAAGAAGAACCATCCGGTCCGGCAAACCCGCCGCCGATGGCCTCCAGGGAATACAGCCCGTCCTGGGGGGCCGTCCATGTCTCAACTTTGCCAGTATAACCAAAATATTTACTGCCGAATGCCCCATTGGATTTCAGGAAGGGCTTATCCGCCTGGAAATCGTCGTTAGCCCCATAAGTTGTCTTTCCGATAACATATGGGGAAAATGAATCCGTCGCAAACGCAAGGCCGTCCTCCGTTAACTCCGAATCCAGCTTCTCAAAAGCGGCCTTTTCCCCATCAGTAACATGATAAACCTCATAAGCGTCATTGCCGCTTAACCCGTCCATCTCATCTTCCGGGTCTACCGCGTTTTCAATGGTGACCTGTACTTCCTCCCCCGGCTCAAGCACGTTCCCGTCCGCGTCCAGGATAGAAATGTCATATCCGGACAGGCAGTCGAAGGCCACATGCCCGTTGCCCGCCACCTCAGCGTCATAAATACTGGTGGCATACAGCATCAGGTTTTCAGAATCCAACGCCGCAACCCGCAGGGAGCTGCCCTCCGGGATCATCTCCCTGGAACCGGCAACGGTCACCCGGACACCGTCATACTCAGCAGCCAGGATCACCAGATCCCCCTCGATTCGGTTCCCACTCAATGTGGATGCGTCATCCAGGTCCGATCCGGATAACGCAGCATCTGTTCCTTCCAGGCTCTCTTCTGTCCCGGCTTCTCCCCGGCTTTCTGCAGCCGCATTTCCGGAAAGGGTATCAGACATCCGGCCCGTTTCGGTTTCTTCTGTCCGCTCCAGGCCTCCTTCCTGTTTGGGGGCTTCTGTCTGCTTCGTCTCATTTTCCGGTTCCATGTCCGTTTCCAGATTGCCGGATGACAGGCTGCCCTGAAAAATGTCCGCGCCTACGGGCACAGGCCCAAAAGCCGCCAAAAGAACCGTGACAGCTGCCAAAAACACCGCCATACTCCTTCTGATTTTGTCTCTCATACACACCGTCCTTTCTCTCTGCCGGACCATTCAAAGCATCCGGTAAAACTTGATATATATAATTGAAAAAAGCGCGCGCCGCACATTGACGGCACACGCTTTTTCACGCGGGAATATATTTATTTAGCAAATGATTTATGTACATCTGAAATAACGGTAACATATCCGCGGAACATTCCATCCACTGGCACAGCCGTTCTCCCCGCTGGTTATCTCGGCACTGCGATATGGGTGATGGCTCCCCAAATCCGGTTAGAAACATGGTCTATGCCGAGAATCCTGACCGTCACCCGGGAACCCCTGGGCGGACGGCCCCGCTTGGGATAACTGCACAGGCAGTCGATGCCGCCGTCTAAGGCCACGAACACACCGGTAGTATCCACTACGCTCACGGTACCGACATACCGGTTCCCCACGGAATACCGCCGGAGCGCCTTCTCATACGGGTTTTCCTGCGCCTGCTTCACCGACACGGATGCCCTCACGTTGTTCCGGTCCCTCCGGTCCACCTCCAGCACCTTCACGAGGATCCTCTGGCCTGGCTGGAAATGCGCCGCGGCGTCCATCCACCGCTGGTAGCTCAGTTCCCGCAAAGGGATATAAAGCTCAAGCCCGAACAAGTCCACGAAAATGCCTGCGCGGATGACTGACACCACCCTAGCCTCCGCGCATATACCGGAATACAGGATATAATTCCCCTCCCGGTCCGTGCCAAAATAATATTCTTTCCGCCTGGCACGCATGGCTTCCAGACGGCTTGCCGCTGCCAGGCCGGTTCCCTGATCGATGCCTTTTACGATATAATCCACCTCAGCGCCCAGCCGTTTGGTTATCATATAATGCAGCATGTCATCAGGGGACCGTCTCCCGGAATCCTCCTGCGGCGGCTCCACCGCCTCATCCGCAGGGATGATGATTTTATAATCCCCGTGATAAAGGACTGCGAGAGAATGCCCTGGCGTGTCAGACTGGCGCTCCACACCCTGGATGGTCCCTGTCAGGATACGGCCGGTTTTCTGGGATTCTAAAAGGTCCAGGAGGTCGTTCCGGCTCCTGTCCGCATCCGTCTCGACTGTCAGATGCTCGTCAATTGAGAGGATGGACGCTGTTATACCAGGACGGATATTCCGGTCTGGCCCCGTTTCTCTGTCAGACCGGCTCTGTGCCTGCCTCCTCCGCCCTGTCCCTGAAACCGGCCCAGGCGCACCCTCATCTCGGATCTTTGCCGAAGGCGCTTCATTTTCCGAGCCAGTATAGGGAATCGACTCCTTAGTCCTCACCTCAGACGCCTCTCCAGACAGCTCCGACTCATTTTCCGAGCCAGTTTGAGGGGGCGCCTCTGCGGCACTTACTTCAGCCGGATCTCCAGACAATTCTGCCTCTTTTTCCGAGCCGGTTTGGGGAATCGACTCCTTGACCTCTGCCTCAGACGCCTCTTCAGGCAATTTTGCTCCTTTTTCCGAGCCAGTATAGGGAATCGACTCCTTAGTCCTCACCCCAGACTCCTCTCTGGGCAATTTTGCTTCTTTTTCCGAACCAGTTTGAGAGGGCGACTCCTTAGTCCTCACCTCAGACTCCTCTCCAGACAGTTCCGACTCATTTTCCGAGCCAGTATAGGAAATCGACTCCTTAGTCCTCACCCCAGACTCCTCTCTGGGCAATTTTGTTTCTTTTTCCGAGCCAGTTTGAGAGGGCGACTCCTTAGTCCTCACCTCAGACTCCTCTCCAGACAGCTCCGACTCATTTTCCGAGCCGGTTTGAGGGGGCGCCTCTGCGGCACTTACTTCAGCCGGATCTCCAGACAATTCTGTCTCTTTTTCCGAGCCGGTTTGAGGGATTGACTCCTCGCTGCCTGCTTCATCCGGTCCGACCAAGTCCCCCGGCCCATTTTCCAGGCCCGTATAGGATACCGCCTCCTCACCGCCTGCCGCGGCCGGCTCTTCAGCCATAACTGACTCCGCTTCTGTCATTTCCGCCCCGGTCTGGGAAATGATGTCCTTTTCCTGCTTTTTTCTCATTGATACAGCACCTCCTAAAATTAAATTGGTGTCCTTTTCCAACCCTCATCTAAAAATCCTCCGGCGGTTTCGCCGAATGATACAGGCCCCTGGCGGAAAAACCAACTGTTTTTTGTTCCACCGCAGGCCTTTCCACCCGCAGTTCCTGCCCTGGCCACTCTTTTCCTGCCGGCTCCTCCACTGCCGGTTCCACGGGCGCTGCCTCACCCGTCCCACAGACGGGTTCCGAAACCGGCCGGTAATCCATGATCGACGCGCGCTCCATGCGCTCCGACATCGGATGCCTCGTATAATCCAGTTTGTTCAGCCGCAGCACATTACAGCCCCGTATGATGCACAGAAGCTCCCGGTTCGGCAGCCGCAGCACCTCATCCGGCGTCAGAAGCCTCCTACGGCCCTGGCCCTCGGTCTGGCGGTACTGGGGGATCAGCTGCGCCACCGCCATGGTCTGGCGCACCGTCATCGTGGAGTTCACCTGCACGCTCATATCGCCGCTCCGGGCAGAAAAATATTCCGCGCTCACGTCATCGGTGCAGCCCAGCATAAGCTGGATATCGCAGTTGCCGATGATCTCGGCCCACAGGTTATTGGGGTACCTGTTCTGCAGCTGCCCCAGGCTCTGCACGGCCAGCATGACGCGGATGTCCCTGGAACGGATTACCGACAGGGACCTGGCAAAGTCCGACCCGTCAGCCGCGCCGCCAATCCGGCCTACGTTGTTAAACTCATCCAGAATTAAGTTTACCGGCACATCGCAGCGCCCCGCCGGCCGGCTGTCGGCATACCGGGTAAGGCAGATAAACAAAAACGAAAAAAAGAGCGACGACAGAAACGCCATTGTGGCGTCCTGGTCACTCAGGATCAGGTAATAAGCGCATTTTTGCTTCCCCGGGGCCGTCAGGTCTATGTCGGACCGGCTGGTGATCCGGCAGACCGCCTCATTCTGCAGCACCTGCAGGCGGGTGCCAAGCCCCAGCACGATGCCGGATTTCACGGTGTCGCTAGACTGGGAAAACAGGTTATACGGGGCCCTTGCCGGATGGCTTAACGGCAGCTTCTCGAAGATAGCCGTCAGCTGCCTTTCGCTGTTCCTGGTCAGAAGCTGGTATACGGCGGGCAGGCTTTTTAAGTCCGGCCCCCTTGCCGGGTCCTGGTCCACCAAAAGGATCAGCGCTTTCAACAGGTTCCCCTCACCGTTATCCCAGAAATGGTCCCCCTTCCCGGCGCTGGTATTCCCAATAATCACGTTGGTCAGCACCTGGGCCATCAGGGTGTCCCCGTTTAAGTCCGACATGCAGTTCCAGGAGTCCCCGTGCGCCGGGTCAACCAGGTTGTAGACCTTCACCTCATACCCGGCCCGGCGGTACAGCTTGGCCGTGTCGGCGTACAGCTCCCCCTTGGGATCTGTGACCACCACGGACTCGCCCCGTTTCAGCGCCTGGAACAGGGCGTTGCGGATGACAGCCCGGGACTTCATGGTGCCGGACGCGCCGAACACGGCGATATGCCGGTTCAGCCTGGTATCCTCCGGCATACAGACGGCGTTCCCCTTGTATTCCCCCAAAATCACGCCCTTCGCCTTCCCTACCGGCGCCACCTCCAGGACCTCCTTCATCTCTTTCGCCCCCATCCAGGCAGCCGTCCCATACGTCCCGGACGCGCTCCGGGAAAAGCCGCGGCCATCCTCTATATTTCCGCCCTTATGGCTGTTAAACCGGACATACAGGATCATTCCTGTTCCGGCTATGGACAAAAACAGCATGGCACGTGCCCCATATCCGGTAAAAGCCGCCCGGAAGCAGAGGGGCAGGCTCCAGTCCATCCCTTCCATTGCCGCCTGCCCCGCCATCCCGCCCGATTCCATCCAGCTGTCATAATGCGACAAAAACTGGCCCAAAAGGCCGCCAAGATACAGGAACGCTGCGCATCCCAGTATGACGGCCGCGGCCATTGCCGCCGCACGTTTTTTATCCTTCAAACAGATCCCTCCCTGTCAGGCCAAGCCCTCCATAAACCAAATCCATCCCTATCATACGGACCCCAGCCAGACTCCCCAGATACGCGCGTACATAGCCGGCCTGGTGGGGGAAGCATAAGACCTCAAACGGCCCTCCCCCGCCCCCTGCCGCCTCCTTAAACCGGATGAGCCTGGCGATGTCGCCATCCAGATGGGACAGAACATATACCCCGTCCACACAGGCGTCATATTCAAACATCCCCCTGTCATAGGAACGGGTTTCCGCTTCAAACAGCAGGGACAGCAGGCGCCCCTTCCAGTCGGCAAGGCACAAAAGGGCCAGCTGCCGGATGCCATCCGGGTCCATGGGGACAAAATAAATATGATGGTAAATGGAATCAAACCGCAGCTCAAGCCTGTGGCTTTTATCCGATTCCAAAAGGGTCCTTAAAGCCACGCCCCCGGATCGGCCGACCAGGACCGCCCCGTCCACCCTGTCTGTGCCGGCGTTGAGCCTGGCAGCCTCCGTCAGGCCCACAAGCGCCTTGAATTCCCCCATACCGCCCCACTTCATGACGGCATTCCGGGTATTATAGACGGCATAACAGCCCCCGGGGGAAAAGACAGCGCCTGCCATACGGGTAAACATGGTTTTGTTCATCTCCGTCTCCCCGATCTTTTTTAAGTCCCTCGCCAGGTAAAAGCAGGGAGACCCAGGCACGACGCGCAGGATCTTTTTATTCTGCAGCTTCGGCAGAAGGTACGGCCTCGCCTCGACCCCTGCCCTCATACAAAGCGCGGCCGCCTCGGCGACCCTGTGATTCCGCTCCCGGTGGGCCGCATCCCCCGGAAACCGGTGGCCCCAGAACGCTGCCATATAGAACCCATACGCGTCCGGATGGACCCATCCAAGCAAAGCCAGGGCGCTTTTATACAGGCGCACGGATTTCTCTTTCCCCCTGCCGGAGACAGTCAGGACACGGCCTGTAAACTCCTCCCCCGTCTCAGGGTCGCGCACCGTCTGCTCTGAGGCCAGCCTGCGCGCCAGGGCTTTTAAGACCCTCTCATTCCCCATAACCGAAAGGGAGGAAAACGGGAATTCCCCCGTGAATGACAGCAGCGTGACAAGGCGAGCCGCCTGGCTGCCCGCGCGGAAATACAGCATCTCACCACCCCTTCGCGCGTGGGCATTTTCCGACAACATGCCTGCTCCCTTTGTCGGATTTCCCCATGGCCCTGTGCCCCAAAAACACAGCAACACCGGGCTTTTTCGGCATACCGGAAATGATGTCATTTCTGCGTATGGAAAACGGCCTGTTTTTACATAAGATTTTCCGGTCGGAACCGCTCATCCTCATACAGCTTTACCCCCTCGTCCGGCATGTTTTTTTCCTCCCTGATCCAGTCCGGGAACTCATCTTTTGGCACCACGTACACTTCCGTCCGCTCCCTGGTACCGGCCGCGCTGCAGGCGTAATGGGAGCAGACAAGGGGCCCGTCATCCGGCATGGCATACATGGCTACGATGTCCGACACCATGTTCGTCTCGATATTGTCATGGTCCCGTTTCTGCCGGTCCGGCCTTTCCCGGTCATATACATGCCGGTAAACCAGTACGCAGTCCCCATACCGCACCGGCTCCCTGCCCCAGAAGAAATCCCGCATGGCCAGATAGACAATGGACCGGATATATTCCACGCTCCCGCCCTCTTTTTTGGGCAGCAGCGCCGGGATGCGCATGGAAAACCATCCCTGCCCGGTAAACCCGATTTCCACCGGCACACACAGCCTCATCACATTCTCCACTTCTATATGCGCGTGCGGGCACCCGGTGTATGCCGGGAGCGCCCTTGTTAAAAGCACCATCCGCTCGGCGGTCTCCTCCAGGCGGACCGCCTGCTCGTAAGCCCGTTTCATATCACGCTCATGGCAGTACCGGCGGACAGCCGCCATCTGGTCCTGCAGCTGCCCGCCGGCCTGTTCAAGTTTATCCAGTATCTTTCCGAATGATCGGTTTTGTTCCATATATGTTCTCCTTTTATAGTCCGGCAGCCCCGCGGCTGCCATTCACAGTTCCCCATCACTTCCCCGCCGCCCCATTTACGCCCGCCTCATGGGATTTTGTAGTGGAACATAACTTCCGGCTCGTCCCCTCCCTGGAACTCCACTGTCGCGAACAGGCACGGGGCAGGCGGCAGTTTCAGCTTCGGCATTTCCAGGGCACGGGGCAGGACGATAATATATTTCAAATCTTCCTGGGGCTGCAGAAGCCTCAGCAGGTTCTCCTCCCCCTCATAAAGCACCACGATCTCATAACCGGTGTTCTCTTTCAGGAAGAAAATCTGTGAGGGATAAGACGCCGGATAGTGCGCCAGCGGGTCCACGACGCCAAAAAATTTAAGCAGCACCCAGACCGCCAGAATCAGCCTCTGGTCCGGCTGGCACAGCGGGTCCAGCCCGATGTAATAGCCGCCCGAGATGTCGGCAACCAGCATCTGCCTCTTTAAATTCCTTAAAATTTTTTCCGCTGTACGCGGCGGCTTTCCCAGCATCGCAAGAAGCTGCGCCCTGGGCAGCGGCCCATACTGCGCGAGCCACCGCACCACATACTGTTCCTCCTTAAGCAGCACCCTTCTTCCACCTCCCCTCCGGCCGCGCGCATATCACACGGAATGCGCATCCCCATCAGAATGCGCCCGTGCCTCCCTGCGCTTTTTTAAGATTTCCTCCAGTTCCGCGCGGTCCGTGGTGATCATCTCCTGTTCTTCCCCCGATGCCCGGATTACCACCGGGATCTTGTTGTTCCCCGAATAGACCAGCGCCTCCCCCCGCTCAAACCTTGTGATGGCGTGGGTCTCGGCCTTCGTCAGCTTCAGCACCTCCTTCGCGTACCGCGCCTCATCCGGTTCCAGGTTCAGGATAATCTTATTCTTGCTGTTGTTAATGATGGCCCTTCCGTATTTCCCGTCCTCAAGCCCAAAGAAATCCGACAGGTCCTGGGTGGCGGAGACCGCCGCGCCGCCAAAGCCCCGGATCGTTTTAAAAATAGTCAGGCAGAACTCCGCCGCCAGCCGGTTCGACGAAGCGCCGACAAGCTGCCAGATCTCATCGATCATAATCGCTTTTTTGCGGGTCCTGTCCGCCTTCACTTTGTCCCAGACATAATCCAGGGCGATCATCATGCCCACCGGCAGCAGCTTTCCTTTAAGCTCCGATAAATCCAGCACGATATATTTGTTGCTCAGGTCCACGTTGGTCTGCCGGTTAAAGGACTGGGCGGAACCGGTGACAAACCGGCTGACGATCACCGCCACCCGCCTGGTCATCGGGTCGGACAGCAGGTTTTTATGCAGGTCCCCCAGGACCGGCATCGGCTTCATCTCCGGTTCCGGGGCGGAAGCGTCCACATACAGGGAATCATTGTCGTGGGTCATCCCGAAATCGGCGTAGGTCTTAATCAGCGCCTCGTCAAGCATCTGCTCCTCCTCATTGGTCATGTCCGGTATCAGCAGGGAGAAAAATATCATCAGCTGCTGGATTTTCCCCGCCAGTATGGAATCCGTCCCGTCATAATCCTCCCCGTCAATCAGCTCCATTTCCGGGGATACCGTATGGCGGATCTCCATCACGTTGATGCAGTGGGAGGAGCCCGGCGCGATCTTAATGTACTGGCCGCCTATTTTCTGACAGGCCCGCCTGAACTCATGCCCTTTGATGGGCGCTATAATATAGCACTGTATCCCCCTCATCCGCATCCGCAGCGCCAAAAGCTGCAGGGTAAAGGTTTTCCCCGCCCCGCTGGTGCCCAGCAGGTTCAGGTTTGCGTTTTTATTCTTTTTGGAGTCAAACAGGTCCACGACGCACAGGGAATTATTGTGCCGGTTCACGCCCAGCAGGATGCCCGTATCGTCAGACATCTCAAAGCTCGTGAACATGTAAGTGCTGGCGGCCCCGCTGGTCAGCATGTTCCTCCTGGATCTCTTTTCAAGGGCGGGCGTCATATTCATGTTAATAACTTCATGAGATGTCACAGATTTGACCTCGTTCGCTGTCGCAAACC
>CAJUPT010000026.1 GCA_910588405.1 uncultured Lachnospiraceae bacterium
TATGACCCTCTGCTTGTAAGGCAGATGCTCTCCCAGCTGAGCTAAGACCCCATGTGACAGTCTGTTTTGCGACTGCCTTGATAGTATAAGCGCAATAAGACAAAATGTCAAGCATTTTTTGAAAAAACTTATTAAAAATATTCATAAATTTTCACCTTCATAAATTTCCACAGGCATGGGAGCGGATATGATTTACTTTATCGTAAACCCGAAGGCGGCTTCGGGAAGAGCACTTAAGAAATGGGGAACTCTGGAGCGGCTGATCAGGAAAAGAGATGTCGTGTATCAGGTTTATATGACAGAAGGGCAGGGACACGCCGCGAAGATTGCGGCGGCCCTTACGGCCGGAGAGGAACGGTCAGTGGAGAAAACACTGGCAGTTTTAGGCGGCGACGGCACCTTGAACGAGGTGCTGCAGGGACTTCATCTGCAGGCTAAAGTGAAGTTAGCGTACATACCCGCAGGCTCCGCCAATGACTTTTCAAAGGGCCACGGCCTTCCGGCCAATCCGAAGAAAGCGCTGTCTTATATTCTGGATCAGGAATCGCCCTGTCGTGTGCTGGATTATGGCATGATTACCTGCGCGTCGGCAGGGCAGGCGCCCTTTTACCGCAGATTTCTGGTCAGCAGCGGTCTGGGCTTTGACGCGGCCGTCTGCCGGAGTCTTAACTGTTCGCAGGTGAAAAAGATCTGCAACAGACTGCATATAGGGAGTTTCGCTTATATTTTAGTGGGGCTGTGGCAGATTCTTCTTCATAAAAGGTGCGGCGGCGAGCTGGTACTGGACGGCGGCAGAAGGATTCCCCTTCGGAGGATTTCTTTTATTTCCGCTCATATTCTGCCGCGGGAAGGCGGCGGGTTCCGGTTTGCGCCGAATGCGGACCCCCAGGACGGGATGCTGTCCTTGTGTGTGGTATCGGGCGTGACGAAGCTGGAGCTGATTCCGATTCTGGTTTTTGCCCTGTTTGGAATTCGTCGTCTGCCAAATGGCGCGGAAAATTACCGGTGCCGGGAGGCGGAAATTTTTCTCCAGGAAGCTCTGCCGGCGCATACGGACGGAGAAGTGTTTGATAGAATGAAGGAGGTGCATTTCCGCTGCGAAAATAAAAAGCTTCGTTTGATTGTCGACCGGGGAACTTTACCGGCGAAAAGGGAAAAAAATCGTCGATTCCACAAGAATCAATAACCAGAAAATTACCAGTTTCTTAAGCTTTCTAAAGATTTGCCGAAGGGCCTTGCCGGAGATTTTAGACTGTGCTATAATCACAGTCATCGAAGGGAAAAAGACATTTGAAGAGTGAAAGTTTTAGGAAAGGTAATTGTGGTTATGAAAGAATTTATACGGAAATATAAGCATGCATGGGTATTTTTGTACGGTTTGATTTATTTTCCGTGGTTTTTCTGGTTGGAACAGAGGCATGTGAGCGGCTATCATCTGATCTATGCCTCCCTGGACCGGAAGATTCCTTTTTGCGAATATTTTATTATTCCTTATTTGCTGTGGTTTGCTTATGTGGTTGGGACGCTGCTGTTGTTTTTATTCACCCAGTCGAAAGAGGAATTTTATAAGCTGACCGGAAATCTGTTTGTCGGGATGAGCGTCTGTCTGGGAATCTGCACCTTATGGCCGAATATTCAGGTGCTGCGGCCTGTCGTCGATCCGGATCAGAATATATTCTGTTGGCTGGTATCCATGATTTATCGGGCGGATACGCCGACCAACGTATTTCCCAGCATTCATGTTTACGCGTCCATCGGCGTCCATATCGCTCTGGTCAGAAGCACTTACGGTAAGAAATATCCGATATTCCGTCTGGCTTCCGGACTGCTGATGCTTTCGATTATTCTGTCCACCATGTTTTTAAAACAGCATTCGGTGCTGGATGTGATGGCGGCTACGATTTTAAGCAGCGGTATGTATTCGCTGATTTACCGAACCGAGTTTGGCAAGGAAGGATATCGGGTGTTCCGGCGCAGAAGGAAAGCGGCGAAAGCATAACAGATAAATATTAGTATGGAGAAATATGGACGAGGTTAGCGGATGAGAATTGGAATGGGGTATGACGTACATCGTCTGACGGAAGGGCGGGACCTGATCCTGGGCGGTGTAAGGATACCATTTGAGAAAGGGCTGTTAGGCCATTCGGATGCGGATGTGGTGGTGCATGCCATCATGGACGCATTGCTGGGAGCGGCGGCTCTCGGCGATATCGGACAGCATTTTCCGGATACTGATCCCCGGTATAAGGGGATTTCCAGTATCCGGCTTTTGGAGCGTGTAGGGGAACTTTTAGAGGAAAATTTTTACTTTATCGGAAATATCGATGCAACCATCGTTGCCCAGCGTCCCAAGCTGGCGCCTTACCGGGCGGAGATGGTAAGGAATGTGGCCCGTGCGCTGGGGATTTCCGAAGATCAGGTGTGTATCAAGGCGACCACGGAGGAGGGGCTGGGATTTACCGGACAGGGCGAGGGGATTTCCGCCCAGGCGATTGCGCTGCTGAACAGGGCCGCGGATTATCGCTATTCATCGATTGAAAGCGAAGATCTTTTTACCGCCGAAAAGGTGCGGGACAGATGTTTCGGATGCCCAGGATGCAGGCGGCAGGAAGAAGGCAGTCCGGAGCCGGCTGAGTAGGCCGGCCTCCGCATTCTTCGCAGGGCGTTTTGCCGCCAATTTGCGGGAGTCTGCCGGGGGATGTTTGCGTATCATACGAAAGAAGGATAACTGACAGGAGAATGGGATTATGAATGTATTGTTTTTTTTGACACCCAAGGCGGAGCTTTCATACGTATATGATGATGAAACGCTGCGTCAGGCGCTGGAAAAAATGGAGTATCACCGCTATACCTCCATCCCCATGCTGAACCGAAAGGGGGAGTACATAGGGACGATCACTGAGGGAGATATTTTGTTTTATATCAAAAATGAGTTTTCCCTGAATTTCAAAGATTCGGAAAAAATTCATGTGAAAGAGGTGGACAGGCGGCGGTATAACGCCCCGATCCGGGTGGACGCGGATATCGAGGATCTGATTCAGAAGGCCACGACCCAGAACTTTGTGCCGGTGATCGACGATAAAAACAGTTTTATCGGCATAGTGACAAGACAGGATATTATCCAGTACTGTACGAAAAGGATGAGAGAGCTGGAGGCCGGAAAATAAACGTTTAGAAAAAACCTTTTCGCAAAAGCCTTGACAAAAAGAGTGATTTTACATACACTATATTATGAGAATAAAAACAGATTTTAGAATTGAAATCTGTAAAATCCGTAAAGGCTGTGAACGGAAAAGTAATCTGCGGGAGGAACACAGAGAGGGGCCGCCATGGGCTGGAAGCGGTTCTGTGATGAATGCAGATGAAGTGCATCCGGGAGCCGGTTCGGTGAGGTTTCGGCGGCTGCCGGAATTAGCCGGACACGTATCGCCGGCGTTAACGGCCTGCGACTGTCCGGATCATGTCGGGAAGGGCAGCGCGGCTGAGAGAAGGGATTTGATCAGTATCCCTTTAATAAGAGTGGAACCGCGGATAAACTTCGTCTCTTTAAAAAGAGATGGAGTTTTTTTGTGCTACAGGGAGATTTCATGAAATACGCAATGTTTTGTCAAGTGTAATAGGTATGCGGTGAGGAATTTGTTAAAGGCGGATTGATATTTATCGTATAATAAGGAGAATCAGATGAACATGATCCAATATATCAAAAACGAGATCGCCATCGTGCGGGAGCGTGATCCGGCGATCCATTCCTCGATGGAGGTATTGTTGTATCCCAGCTTCTGGGCGGTGCTGGAATACCGGCTGGCTCATCGGCTGTATGTGAAAAAGCATTTTTTTCTGGCCCGGTTTATTTCCCAGCGCTGCGCCAGAAAAACGGGTATTGAGATTCATCCGGGCGCGAAGATCGGGAAAGGGTTGTTTATCGACCACGGTCACGGCGTGATTATCGGAGAGACTGCCCAGCTGGGGGACAATGTGACATTGTTTCAGGGCGTGACCTTAGGAGGCAACGGCAAGGAAAAGGGCAAGCGTCATCCGACGCTGGGAAATAACGTGATGGTCAGCGCCGGCGCCAAGGTGCTGGGCTCTTTTACCATCGGGGATAATTCAAAAATCGGGGCCGGCTCAGTGGTATTGTCTACCGTTCCGTCTAATTCTACCGTGGTCGGCGTGCCGGGCCGGGTGGTGAAACGGAATAACGTGCGGCTGCCCCAGCAGGATCTGGATCAGGTGAATCTGCCAGATCCGGTGAAGATGGATATTCAGGAGCTGAAAGACGAGAATGAACGGCTGAGAAAAGATATTAACAGGCTGTTTCGGATATGCAGAAACAGAGAACGGGCGTGATTTTTATTTATTATATGATACGTACAGAAAGGACTGATACCGATGAAACTTTATAACACGCTTACCAGAAAAAAAGAAGAATTTGTACCTTTAGAACCGGGCAAAGTGAAGATGTATGTCTGCGGCCCCACGGTGTACAATTTTATCCATATCGGAAATGCCCGCCCGATGATCGTTTTTGACACGGTGCGGCGGTATTTTGAGTATAAGGGCTACGACGTAAATTTCGTCTCGAATTTCACTGACGTAGATGACAAGATCATCAGGAAAGCCAATGAAGAGGGCGTGGACGCGGCGGAGATTTCCGCCAGATATATTGCGGAGTGCAAAAAGGATATGGAGGGCATGAATATCAAGCCTGCTACGACCCATCCGCTGGCGACGCAGGAAATCGACGGGATGTTAGAGATGATCGGGACGCTGATCGAAAAGGGATACGCTTACGCGGCTGACGACGGGACGGTGTATTTCCGCACGAAAAAATTTGCGTCTTATGGAAAATTGTCTCACAAAAATCTGGATGACCTGCAGGCCGGCCACAGAGAGATCAAGGTGGTGGGCAGCGGCAAAGAGGACGAACTGGACTTTGTTCTGTGGAAGCCGAAAAAGGAAGGGGAGCCTTACTGGGAATCTCCCTGGTGTCAGGGCCGGCCGGGCTGGCATATCGAGTGCTCCGTGATGTCCAAAAAATATCTGGGCGATCAGATCGATATTCATGCCGGCGGCGAAGACCTGATTTTCCCGCACCATGAGAATGAGATTGCCCAGAGCGAGGCGGCCAACGGAAAAGAATTTTCCCGGTACTGGATGCACAATGCGTTTTTGAACATTGACAACAGGAAGATGTCCAAATCCGAAGGCAATTTCTTTACGGTACGGGAGATCAGCGAGAAATATGACCTGCAGGTGCTCCGTTTCTTTATGCTGAGCGCCCATTACAGAAGTCCCTTAAATTTCAGCGCAAGCCTGATGGAGTCTTCGAAAAATGGTCTGGATCGGATTCTGACGGCGGTGGAACGGCTGGATGAGCTGATGGAGCGCGTTCTGCCCTCTGACGATATGACCGGGGAAGAGCTTGGGCTGATCACGGGCAGGGTGCGGGAGCTGGTGAAAAAATATGAGGCATCCATGGAGGATGATTTCAATACGGCGGATGCGATAGCCGCCCTGTTTGAGCTGGTGAAGCTGTGCAATACGGAGGCGGACGAACAATCTACGCGGACCTTCCTGATGCAGCTGAAGACAACGATTGAGGATTTATGCCAGGTGCTGGGCATTGAGACCAAACGGGAGGCACAGCTTCTGAACAGCGAGATCGAGGAGCTGATCGCCAGACGGCAGCAGGCAAGAAAAGAGAAAAATTTTGCTCTGGCGGATGAGATCCGAGACCAGCTGACCCAGATGGGAATTCTGTTAGAGGATACCAGGGAAGGGGTAAAATGGAAAAAAGCCTGAGTCAGGAAATAAGAGAGACAGAGACGGAAAACCGACTGCAAACCGAAAGCATAGAAAATATAAACGGCTCAGGACAGCGGCAGGTTCAGGAGGCGGAATGGTCGGAGTATATAGAAAAAATTTCCGTGCTGCTGCGCCTGTCTTCTGTAGATATCCGCGCGTATTCACCGTTGACACTGGCATATATCGGTGATGGGGTATATGACCTGGCGGTGCGCACTGTGCTGGTGAACCGGGGAAATTGTAAGCCTCATAAGCTTCATCTTCATTGCAGCCGTCTGGTCAGAGCATCCGCCCAGGCGAGGGTGCTGGAATTGTTTGAGAAAGAGGGCATTCTGACAGAAGATGAGCAGGCAGTCTGCCGGCGGGGCCGCAACGCAAAGCCTGCTACGATGGCGAAAAACGCCACGGAGGCGGATTATAAGAAAGCTACGGGATTCGAGGCGCTGATCGGGTATCTGTATCTGACCGGACAGATCCAGCGGATGCTGACGCTGATCCGCAGAAGTCTGGATTTTTTAGACCCCCTGGCAGCAGGATTGTGATAAGAGAGTTTAGTTGTGAAACGAAATATCCGGTAAAATGTGTATGTTACATGTTTTACCGGATTTTGAAAGGAAAAAGGAATGGAACGAAAGCAAAAGAGTTCGATACCTGAAAGAAGAACATATAGACAGGAAGGCCCGGAAGGGGAGACGGAAGGTATGATCGAGGGGCGCAACCCCGTTCTTGAGGCGCTGCGCTCCGGGCGTCCCATACACCGTTTGTATGTGCAGGACGGCTGTCAGGACGGGCCGGTGCAGACCATTGTCCGGGAAGCAAAGAAACGGGATGTGATGTTTCAGTTTGTCCCCCGTCAGCGGCTGGATCAGCTGTCTGAGACCGGCAGACATCAGGGCGTGATCGCCCAGGCCGCTGCCTATGAGTACGCGGAGGTCGCGGATATGCTGGAGCTGGCCCGGAAGAAAGGGGAGCCGCCTTTTCTGATTCTGCTGGACGGCATCGAGGACCCTCATAATCTGGGAGCGATTATCCGGACGGCAAATCTGGCCGGCGCTCATGGCGTCATTATCCCCAGGCATCGGGCGGCGGGCCTGACGGCAGTGGTGGCGAAAGCTTCCGCCGGCGCGCTGAACTTTACGCCGGTGGCCAGGGTGACTAACCTTTCTGCGTTGATTGAACAGCTCAAAGAACAGGGGCTCTGGTTTGTCTGCGCCGATATGGGAGGGGAGATGATGTATCGCCTGAACCTGACCGGCCCCATCGGTCTGGTAATCGGCAATGAGGGAAACGGCGTCAGCCGTCTGGTCCGGGAAAAATGCGATATGGTTGCGTCGATCCCGATGAAAGGGGAGATCAATTCCCTGAATGCCTCCGTGGCGGCCGGCGTGCTGGCTTATGAGATTGTGAGGCAGAGGATGGGGTAAAGGATAAACAGAATCCTGCGAAGCAGGATTCTTATTCGTGTAGTATCCGGTAAAATGCGCCGCGCCAAAGGGGTACTTTGTGTGGCGAGGCATTTTGCCGAATGATGAAATATTCCGTGAAATATTTTGGGCGCAGTCCGATCAGATTCGGCCTTAGCGGTTTACTGAAGCAGGCTGAGGGTGGACTCGGGAAGCGCATTCGCCTGCGCCAGCATGGCCTGAGTTGTCTGAACAAGGATAGTATCCTTCATGCGCTCTGTCAGCTCTTTTGCCATATCGGTATCTCTGATCCGGCTTTCCGCTGCAGTCAGATTTTCCTTGTAGATATTCATGCTGTTCATGGCATGCTC
This sequence comes from uncultured Lachnospiraceae bacterium, assembly GCA_910588405.1. GTDB lineage: Bacteria > Bacillota > Clostridia > Lachnospirales > Lachnospiraceae > Paralachnospira_A. Next base: position 7,580 of record CAJUPT010000026.1, read on the forward strand.
CAAAGCATTATCTGCGGCGCCATAGGCTCCTCGAATGAGTGACACGTAATTGACCATGTCATTCACCTTATTGATGCTTTCCTGGGCGGCCTCCTGTGTGGAAACATCGAATTTATCCAGTCCCAACGCCGCTTTCGAGAGGTAGAACTGGGGGATACTGATTGTATGGTTTGGGTCCGGCCCGATCTGGAATACGATTTTGTTGTTATTCGCAGCGGAGGAAGCAGCCTTGGTACTTATGCTTGCAGTGTCTGGCGTAGCTTTTGGCGTCGAAGGATCGCTGGAAAAAAGTGCGGCGGTAAGAAGGTCTGCGCCGGCTGACGCTTGTTTTGAAGGACTGCCAGGAAGATCCTGCTGACACAGCTGTACGGCTTTTGCATTACCAGAATCGCCGATTGCTTTTTTGACCGGGTCGGCCAAGCTCGAATAGCTAGTGTTTACCTCCTTTACCGCTTCTGCCTCGGTGCTGTCATTAACCGACGCGCCCGGTATACGGGCGGCGGCATCTGCCATTTTCTGTTGCACCTCATTTGTGATCTGCGTTGCCGTTGCGGCGTCTGTTTCGTCCAAAGAGCCGGCGCCCGGCATATGGGCAGCATCGTCTATCATTTTCGTTTGTACTTTATTTGCTGTTTTGGTCGCTGCGGCGGCGTTCGCTCCGTCCAGGGAAATTGTGCCTGGCTGAGAAAGGCCTGGCGCCGTGAGACCGGAATCTGCTGCTATACTCGCATCGTCATGAAACAAGTTTACATAATTAAATCTTGTCGCGCTGGCGATGCGGTCAATTTCTTCACTGATTCGATCCACTTCCTCCTGTACGAACTCACGGTGCCCTTCATCTGTGTAAACACCATTTGCAGATCGCAGAGCAAGTGTATTCATCTGGCAGAGCATGGCGTGGATTTCCTGCATGGCACCTTCGCCGGTTCTGAGTAAGCCGAGGCCGTCCTTGGCGTTCAGCTCACCCTGTGCCAAGCCTGCGATCTGGGAACGCATTTGTTCCGATATGGCCAGGCCGGCGGCGTCGTCGCCGGACCGGTTGATCCGATAACCGGACGTAAGCTTTTCCAGATCTTTGGTCAGCTTTGATTCGTTTAGGGTTAATGCAATCTGTGCATTCAATGCTGAAATGTTATTTTTAATCCGCATAATGAAAACCTCCATTTTTTCTTACGGAGTGATCATTCAGACAATATGGCCGTATGTAGTTTGACGGCTTTTATTCCTGTTCATCAAATCTCTCTATATAATATATCGTCATTTTTGTTGTAAGAATTAGTTGATGTGACCGATAGAATATAACTTTTTCGGCAGATGTCGTATGAATTTTCCGGAACTGCAAAAACTAAATATGACAATTAAGAAGATGTGTAGAAAAATGACGAAGGAGCAGGAAAATGAATGAAATACTGGAAAAAATAAAAAAAATCGCCATTGTCCCCGTGGTATTGTTGGAAGATGCAAAGGATGCAAGACCTTTAGCCGAAGCTTTGTGTGATGGCGGTTTGCCCTGCGCGGAGGTGACTTTTCGGACGGAGGCAGCCCAGGAAGGGATCAGGGTGATGACAGAAGAATTTCCGGAGATGCTGGTGGGCGCGGGAACAGTGCTGACGATGGAGCAGGCGGACAGGGCGATAGCTGCCGGAGCCAAATTTATTGTCAGTCCCGGCCTGAATCCCAAGGTGGTGCGGCACTGTCTGGATCAAGGAATGACGATGCTTCCCGGCACCGCTACCCCCAGCGATGTGGAGCGGGCCATGGAGTTTGGTCTGGATGTGGTGAAGTTTTTTCCTGCGGAGGCGGCGGGAGGGCTGGAGATGATTAAAGCATTGGCCGCTCCTTATGTATCTATGAAGTTTATGCCCACGGGGGGAATTAATGAGAAGAATCTCAGGAGCTATCTGGATTTTCCCAAGGTTTTGGCCTGTGGAGGGAGTTGGATGGTGAAAGGAGAGCTGATCAAAACGGGAAGGTTCGACGAGATTCGAAAACTGGCTGAGAAAGCGGTTGCTTTGGCGCGCAGATAAATGGTGCGGACAGATGCGGACGACCCGAAAGCGAATCGGTGAGATGAGAAGATCGCATAAAAGCGAAAAATGATTATTCAGTCAAATGCGGAGGTGAATAGATATGGCAAAAATTGTAACGATGGGGGAAATCATGCTGCGGCTGTCTACGCCGGGCAATGAACGGTTTATCCAGGCAGATAGCTTTGATGTGAATTATGGCGGCGGTGAGGCGAATGTGGCGGTGTCGCTGGCCCGCTTCGGCCATGAGGCGGAATTTGTCACGGCGCTGCCGGATAATCCGATCGGGGAGTGCGCATTGGCGGAGCTTCGCAAGTACAATGTGGGCACAAAGCATATCGCCCGCTGCGGAGAACGGCTGGGCATTTATTTTCTGGAGACAGGCTCCGCTATGAGAGCGTCCAATGTGGTATATGACCGGGCTCACAGCGCAATCTGTACCGCAAGGCCGGAGGATTTTGACTTTAATGAGATCTTTCATGATGCGAAATGGTTTCATTTTACCGGGATTACCCCGGCGGTCAGCGACAGCGCGCCGGCGCTTACGGAGGCTGCGCTGAAGGCGGCAAAAGCCCATGGGGTGACTGTGTCGGTGGATTTGAATTTCCGGAAAAAGCTGTGGTCGTCTGAAAAGGCCAGGGAGGTGATGACCGGCCTGATGGAGTATGTGGATGTGTGCATCGGCAATGAGGAGGATGCCCAGAAGGTGCTGGGGTTCAAACCGGGGAACACGGATGTGGCTGCCGGAGAGCTGGAGCTTCCCGGGTATGTGGATATTTTCAATCAGATGGCGGACCGGTTTGGCTTTCGGTATGTGGTGGGCTCCTTGCGGGAGAGCTTCAGTGCTTCTGATAATGGCTGGTCTGCCTGTATTATGGATGGGAAAACCAGGGAATTTTATCGCTCCCGGAGATACCGGATTACGCCGATTGTGGACAGAGTGGGCGGCGGAGATTCCTTTGCGGCGGGGCTGATCTGCGGTCTGGCCGAGGGAAAGGAAATGAAAGAGGCGCTGGAATTCGCCGTGGCGGCGTCTGCGTTGAAGCATACCATACCAGGGGATCTGAATCTGATTACAAAGGAGGAGGCCGAGCGGCTGGCCAGCGGGGATACTTCCGGACGGGTACAGAGGTAACAAAGAGGCCAAAGAACCGGATAACAGATGCTGAATGCGCTGTTTCCGGTTCTTTTGAAAAAAAGCACAGATCAAGTTGTTTTGCGGGAGTATTAGTGGTAAACTGATTAGGAAAAGAAAAATTTTTGCTCGAAGGGGGCGAATAGATCTGTGAAGGAGACAAAAGAGGAAAAATCCGGCCTTAAGTTTTTGCGGTGGCCCTGGAATGTGGTGATTTATATTTTGCTGTTTGTGGCTTTTCGGGTATTCGCGGTGCCGATTATCCTGCTGCTGATGGCGATGCGGAGGAAGAATAATCCTCACGGCGTGGAGGAGGGCTACTGCCTGACACGTACCCGGAAGAAGCTGACCTGGTGTCTGTGGGCGGCGATATTGGTGGTGCTGGCCGCGGGACTGGGCGTGATGTTTTATGTGGGGCTGGGGCAGGATCGTACATATTGGGAGACGAGGGATTATGTGGTGCTGGTTGTGTCCGGCGGCGGCGCGGTATTTCTGCTGGCGCTGGGAATTGGTTTGGGCTATATGGGCGTGCGGGACGCCTTTTTTCCGGAAAAAGGAACGCTGGCCCAGTCGATCAGGAATCAGCTTCCGTTTCCGGATGGGGCGCCGCCGGTGGATCAGCTGTTTGCCATGGTGGATAATGATTTGAAGGAGAACGGCACCTGGTTCGGCGAGTTGGGAATCGGAGAGGAATGGGTGCTGGGCGATGAGGCCAATCGGATTGACCGGATCAGGGGAATTTTCACGGTGGATAAGATCCGTCAGCGCAGTACCCAGACCGGGACCCGTACCAGCCGGGTTTTGGAGCTGGTGCTGATCGACAATCGCTGGCACAAGTCCGTTACCGATTTTAAGGACCCCCAGGATCTGCGGGACGCGGCAGACTTTCTTGCCTTGCGGATACCGGATGCGGTCAGAGGCGTGAATGACCAGTATGGGGATTTTTTGAAAAAGAATGACATAGAGCGTGAGAATTTTGAGCGGGAATTCCAGCAGAAACAAAATCTTAAGGCTTCCGAACAGGTGCTTAGAAAAGCTGGAAACAGAGCGACCCAGGAAATGATTTTGGAAGCAGGGGACGGTACTGTGACGTCTCGAGTGACAGCCTCACTGGTGGAAGAATATTTGCAGCGGTGTCTGTCTGGGGAAGAAAGGTTTTTTACGCTTACGCCTACCCGTCCGGTAGAAGACGGGGCCCGGTCTTTCCGTGCAATCTGCTGTTATGCCCAGGAGGAAAACGCAGGAAAGGAGCAGGTGATGCTGGCAGCGGAACCGGTTTCTGATGCCGGGAGCGAGACGCTGTTTCGGACTCTCGTCACAGACCAATGGGAGGCAAAAAAGATTCTTGAGGACTGGTTGAAGCGGCAGGCGCCGGACGTGACGAACTGGCAGCTGGCCATGCAGGCAGGCGCGTCCAGGGATGTACAGACAGAGTTCCGGCAGCGGCCCGGAGCAAGGCTGTCGCTGGTTTTGGCCAGCGGCGCGGCCGAGAATCATATGACCTTTACGAGAGAGGATGTGCAGGTGGCAGCGGACGGACTGGCGGACGGAACCTATCAGCTGGTGGATCTGACGCTGCCCCAGGGCTATCTGTGGATTCGGGCGACGGCAGGGGATCAGACAGACGGGCGCTGTACTGTGGAGGCAACCCGGCCGGATGGAGCCGTCCTGCGGTTTTATTCGACGAAAATGTCACCCAGAGAGGCCGCTTTATGGCTGACGGGATATCCTGACGGGGTGTATCAGCCTGGCGGCGAAGGGTGGAAGGACTGTACGAAGCAGATGATGAAAGGGAATAAGAAATAATATATATAAATCTTATCATTCATAAAAAGGAAGTGTGAAAATATGGGAAAAACATTGAGCAATGAAGTAAAACAGGCGCTGAAAGACATTTACTACCAGGAGTGGACAGGGAAAGGCAAGGAGGCCTTTGCCATGTTGGAGCAGGCTTCTGCCGCAGGGGACGGGGATGCCACATGCCTGCTGGCCCGGTGCCTGTGCGGGCATCAGTATGTGTGGGTGGGCCATGGATTTCCTGAAGATGACGACAGGGCGACACAGCTGTTACATAAATCGGTGGAGCAGGGCAGCGCTCTGGGCGTGATGGTGGCGCTGCGCAGCGGGGAGCTGACGCCGTCGGTGGAGAAAAAGATGCCATTTGCCAGTTTGCAGGAAGCCTTTGACGAGGTGCTGGCGCTGGCGGAGGAAGGAGATGCCTTCTGCCAGTATACCGTGGCAAATTCCTATTTCTGGTGGGATTTCCTGCGGATTCAGAATAAAGGGAAGGATTCCTTCCCGAACCAGGCGGCCTATAAGGCATATCTGGCGGAAAATATCGCCAAATGTGAGGACTGGTTCTGGAAAGCTCTGCACGGCGGCATGTATTTTGCGGCCAATAACCTGAACCGTTACTATACCCAGGGGGACGAGGACCTGATCGCTCCCCAGCCGGAGAAGGCGAAGGATCTGTTTAAAATCGGCGCGGAATACGGCCATCCGATTCAGCAGGCTATTTATGCCGATGATCTGGATGAAGCAGGCAAGCCGGAGGAAGCGATGATCTGGTATAAAAAAGCGGCCGAGGGCGGCCATCCGGGGGCGTGGACCGATGTGGGGTACTACTATTTTGAAGGGACCGGCGTAGAGAAGGATGAGGCTTACGCCGTGAAATGCTATGAGAAGGATATGTCCACCGATGTGCTCCGCACCCGCAATTTTCTGGGCAAGGCATACTTTTTCGGGAGAGGTGTTCCTCAGGACTATGCAAAGGCCTTTCAGCTTCTGTCCTGGGCTTATGACAGGGGGAGTAAATGGGGCGTGTTCTACCTGGGTAAATGCTGTTTCTATGGTCTGGGTACACCACAGGATTATGGCCGCGCGCTGAAATTCCTGGAGGAAGTAAACTGGAATTACTGGGAGGCCGATTACCTGCGCGGCATGATTTACGGCCAGGGGCTGGGCGTGGCACAGGATATCCCGAAAGGGGTGTCCTATCTGCAGAAGGCAGGGAACCATAAAGAGGCGAAGGAAGAGCTTCTGCACTATAAGAAGAAGCTGTTTGGCGGATGGGTACGCCGGTAAATATGGCGGGACTTCGGAAGGATACGCATTTGCGGCGGTGTAAGAAAGTTGTTTGATCAGGTATCGGGGAGGAATTATGGCGGGAAGGTATATTTGCCCGGTGTGCGACCGGCGTTTGCAGATGAAGCATTTTTGTACCTATTGTAAAAGTTTTGTGAAGGAGCCGGTTTACTACACCGGCCCCGTGGCCAATGAAAGCTATGACAGCGGCTGTATGGCAGATCAGCATTACGGGCTGGGGCATGTACATAGTCCTCTGGACAGGCAGAGGGAGTACGGGCATCATAAGGCCGGAACCGGGACAAGGCAGAATCCATCCGCAAGGCAGAATACATACGCCCAGGGAAGCCGGCCCGCGCGGCCGACTGCCCGTACCGGACAAAGAGCCGGATATGGCGTAAAGCCTGCCCGGGGACAGGCCGGCGGCCCGAGTTACGGAGGCGTCCGTTTGAATTCCGCATCGTCTGCCCGTGCCGGACAGAGCAGCAGGCAGCAGACAGAGGGCGCCAGCCGCAGGGTGAAAAAGTTTTTTGCGGTATTTTTCGTGGCTTTTGTTATCATCATGCTGGCTGAGGTTGTGTTTGTCCTGATCGGGAGTCAGAGTATAGGACTGGCGGGGGAGGCTGTCTCGTTAATTCCGTTTACATTTGTGTGGCAATTTCTGAACGTGGTTTTCCAGGTTGGCTTTTTTGCGCTGATTATATGGGCGGTAGTGTGGATGCGGAATATCAGGCGGAAGTGAAGGCTTGCGGCAGGATTTTTCACCGCATATTTTTGAAAAAGTGGTTGAAAAATTTTGAACCTATCGAAATAGTCGTCCGGTCATTGCTAGTGAGCGGGACGGCTATTTCTTGTTTTTCAAATTCAGAATTGCAACAATCAGTAAAGCAATGGTAAGTATAATCTGCATTTCCTTAATATGTACTCACAATAATCACCCCTTCCACAGAACTCGGATTAGGTGAGAGCACGTCCCCCCCGGTTTCCGGAAATTTCTTTTGCCTAAGTTTCTTTTTTTGCAATTAAAAAAAACTTGACACCATATGTAATCTATTATATTATATATCATATAATATAACTCGATAAATGATATTATAAATTAAGGAGCTGATGATATGGTATTTAATACCGGCGCTGCTTTGCTGGATGCCATTGTTCTGGCGGTTGTCTCCACCGAGGCGGAGGGAACCTATGGCTACAAGATCACCCATGACGTAAGGCAGGCCATTGCGGTATCGGAGTCTACCCTGTATCCGGTTTTGCGGCGGCTTCAGAAGGAAGAATGCCTGGAAGCCTATGACAGAGAATTTGCAGGGCGGAATCGCAGATACTATAAGATAACGGATAAGGGACGGGCGCAGCTTCGGCTGTACCGGGAGGAGTGGATCAGTTATTCCTCGAAAATAACGCGTATTTTTTCGGAGGTTAAGTGTTGAGTATGAACAGGGACGAATTTTTATCTGAATTGGAACGGCTTCTGTCAGGACTTCCCGAACAGGAACAGGAGGAAGCGATGCAGTATTACAGAGATTATTTTGACGACGCCGGGCCTGAGCGCGAAACCGAGGCGCTTCAGGAGCTGGGCTCTCCCAGAAAAGCTGCCGCTGCCGTGATGGGACAGTTTGAAAAAGAGGACGGAGAATTTACGGAAAAAGGCTTTGAGAATCCCCGGTGGGAGGAACCGCCCAAAGAGGTGATCGTGGTGGAGAGCAAGGAAGACCGGCAGCGGAAGTGGATTAAGATCGGTATCATAGCATTTTTTATCTTGTTTATCCTGCCTGCGATCTTGCGGATCGTGGGAAAAATTTTCGGATTTTCCTTTAACCTGGCATTGACTGCGGTGGTGCTGCTGATCGGCATCGGCGTCTGTACGGCAGCCTGTATGATCGCCGGCGTGGCCGGGGTCGTGATCGGATTTTTCCTGCTGTTCTGGATGCCCATGAGAGGGATTGCGGCCTTAGGAATCGGCTTTACCCTTCTTGGCGTCGGCTGCCTGGGCAATGTGCTGAGTATCCGGTTTTACGGAAAATGGCTTCCCGCGCTGCTCCATGCGGCCAGCGAGCAGGTGGGGAAATTGAGCAGAAAGCGCAGAGGGGGTGCGGAAGAATGACAAGGAAGGAAAAAATATACCTGCGTCTGGGATGTCTGTTCTTGGCGGTGGGGCTGGTGATTACCTTTTCCTGCGGGACGTTAAATTTTGTAAGCTTTGGCAGCCATACGGAGCGGCACAGGGAACGGACGCAGGCCCTGGAGGCGGAAGAAGAAGCGGTGGCGGAGGAATTGCCGCAGACAGCAAATGTGGCAGAATTTTCAGAGGTTCCGGAGGCTGTGGAGGGTACGCAGATCCAGGCTTCCGATCCGATTAATCGGGCTTTTCAGGGATATGAGATCGAGAGGCTTCATATTGACAGCGGTTTTGGGGAAGTATATCTTGATGTGGGGACGGAGTTTTATGTGGAGGACAATGAGGGGAACAGGAACGGCGACGTTTATATCAGCGGCAACACACTGTATATAGAAAACGACGGCAGACGGGACCCTCTGTATATAACCCTTCCCTCGGAATATCTTTTCAATTCCGTGGATATAGACGTGGAGGCAGGTTCTCTGCAGATCGAGCGGCTGCAGGGAACAAATATGATGATTTCCGTGGGGGCCGGCGAGCTGGCGGCGGAGGAGCTTATATCGGAGAACAGCTGTCAGCTGTCCTGCGGCGCAGGGTCCATCACCGCGGAACAGATGACGGTGAACAGCCTGACTGCTTCGGTGGGAATGGGTGAAATCGACCTGACCCTTAATGGGATCGAGTCGGCGGATATTAAGACAGGTATCGGCGAGACGGTTTTGAACCTGCCCAGAAGCAGCAGGGACTATGATTATCAGGTTTCCTGCGGGGCCGGCGAGGTGTCCATCGACGGAAACAGCTACAGCGGACTGGGCCGGTCCCAGTCTGTGGTCAACGACACGGGCAGAATGATCCGAGTGGATAACGGGATGGGGAATACCGAGTTGCATTTTGAAAAATAGTTTCTGTCTATGGTATGAACAGTTTGCAAATGCATATCATATATGGCAGTATGGAATGGAAAACCGGCTTTTGGGAATTTCAGGTTTGTTTTGAACAAAAATAGTCACAAGAGAATGAATAGACTTGGCATGGAAACGGTCTGAAAATAATTTAGAGAAGGCGCGTCTGACGCGTCAGAAAGAGAGGGCAGCATGAACGACAGGAAATTACGCAGATCGACAGTGGACAGAATGCTTTGCGGCGTATGCGGCGGCGTGGGAGAATTTTTCGGGATAGATTCCACGATTGTCCGGTTAATCTGGGCCGTATGCGGCGTGATGGGGTACGGGATTGTGGCTTATATTCTGGCAGCAATTATTATTCCGTCCGATCTGTAAGGATATGTTCCCGGAATTTTTAGGCGCATTCATGATGGCGTCTGATTTTCCGGGAATACATAAACTATTTTTCAGTATGAAATAATATATGGTTTCTTCCTGAAACATAAGCGTATCTTTGCATGAAAATCTCCCGGATGAGGTGCGGACTTTGTCCGTTCATGTATGATTTCTCAAATTGAGGAAAGACTATAACAGATAAAGCATGATAGGATCAGGAGGAACCCATGGGTAAGAAAAAAGATAAACCAATCGACGTAAATAACATGACCCCCGACGAAAAACTGAAATTTGAGGTGGCTGAGGAGATCGGCTGCGCCCAGAAGGTGTTAGAAGGCGGATGGCGGTCTTTGTCTGCCAAGGAAAGCGGAAGAATCGGGGGAATTCTGAATAAAAGAAAACGACAGATGAGAGCAGAGCTGGAGGCATCGGCCACGGAAGGCGGAGAATCTGCGGAACGTGAACTGCGCTGATGTAACAGAGTTTGCGGATGTTCGATTCTGTCTGGGCAGACAAAAGATGATGACATTTGAAATTTCGTTTTATGTCCTGGCGGTTAGCCTGCTGGGACTGCTCACATCGGCAATTATACACAAAATGAATAAGGGCTGGAATGTGGTGGCTGTGACAGTACTCTGCACAGTGACCACTTCCGTCTGTTTTCTTTACTGCATGGCAGTGGTTTTGATGGCGGTTCACTTGTATGAATGAGGAAACCGCTGTTTTTTGATGTTTTTCTTTCTTGACCTGAAAATATTACGAATATTATTCGAGGTTTCGTCTATCCTATTTTTTAATGTGATCGATCCTGCCGGGCAGAACGGGCATTGAATATGAAAAGGAAAGGATGGGCGGAAGATGGAGCGGAGAGAAGATCAGGAGCAAAAGGAGACTAGGGATGGCAGCAGGCAGAATTTGTTCTGGCTGCGTGACACAACCCTTCCTGCTTTTGCGCCTCTGGCCGGGGAGATCAGCCGGGAGGCCGTGGTGGTTGGCGGCGGTATGTGCGGGATTCTAACCGCTTTTTATTTGCAGCGGTCAGGGGTCAGAACCGTGGTTTTGGAGGCGGAGACCATTGGCAGCGGTCAGACAGCAGGGACAACGGCTAAAATCACTTCCCAGCATGGAAAGATGTATCACACGCTGATTGGCAGTATGGGACAGGAACGGGCCAGACAGTATGCGGAAGGAAACCAGCGGGCTGTGGCGGAATATGGACGGCTGGTAAAGGAGCGGAGCATTGACTGTGATTTTCATAAATGTGCTTCCTATATATACTCCATGACAGACCGGGAGTCGATGGAGCAGGAAGCCCACAGCGCGGCGGCATGCGGGATCAATGGGGAGTTTACGCTGGAAACGGAGCTGCCTTTTGAGGTAAAGGGCGCCGTCAGATTTGGCGGGCAGGCCCGGTTTTCTCCGCTGAAGCTTCTGGGAAATCTGGCAGGAGAGCTGGAAATATATGAATATACCCAGGTGCTGCATGTGGACCGGCACGGGGTGGATACGAACCGGGGACGTGTAAATGCGGAGCATGTTGTTTTTGCATGTCATTATCCTTTCGTGAATATTCCCGGTTTTTATTTTATGCGCATGTATCAGCAGAGAAGCTATGTGCTGGCGTTGAAAGAGAAGGGCGGAGAGGAAGGAAAATCAGCCGGAAGGTCCCTTTTGCTGCCGGAAAATATGTATCTGGGAATCGACCCGGATCAGGGCTTTTCCTTTAGACGGGCAGGAGATACCCTGTTATTCGGGGGTTATTCCCACAGGACTGGGGAAATGCAACATGGAGTTTCGCCTTATAAAAAGTTGAGACTAAAGGCTAGAACCTGGTGGCCCGGTGCAGGGAAAGTGGCAGAGTGGTCGGCTCAGGACTGTATGACTCTGGATCAGGTTCCCTATATCGGGCGCTTTTCCAAAAATAGAGAGAACTGGTATGTAGCCACTGGATTTAAGAAATGGGGGATGTCCTCATCTATGGTATCCGCTATGATCATATCCGGTATGATCACGGGCAATGAGCCTGACTGGTCGCAGGTATTCGCCCCCTCCCGCGTGACACCTGGCGCGTCGGCTAAGGAGTTGGCCGGTCATATGCAGATTTCGGTGGTAAACGTAAGCAAATCCTTTTTTATGCCGCCCAAGAAAGCATTGGAGGATCTAAAGCCGGGGCAGGGGAAAATCGTGGAGTGGAAAGGGAAGAAAACCGGCGTCTATATGGACAAGAAGGGAAAGCTCTATCCGGTTTCTCCCCGGTGCCCGCATCTGGGCTGCCAATTATCATTTAACCCAAGCGAAAAAAGCTGGGACTGCCCCTGCCATGGGTCCAGGTTCAGTTATAAAGGAGAGCTGCTGTGCGGGCCGGCCCAGACCGGGATTAGCAAAGAGGAAAGAGCGGATAAATCATCCATAAACAGTAAAAACAATAGGAAATAGATCCGGCAAACGACACTGAGAAAAAGGGGTGCCGGATCTATGATAAAAACCGTATTCGGATCGACGAAGGAAATCCGGATACGGTTTTTTTGGCGGAAAATTTATTGTATATTTTTCGTGGAATACGCTGCAAATCTTTCCAAATTTCTTCCGAAATTTTCTAATAACTGATTGTGAGAGGTGCCATACCCTTGTCTAATAGATTGTAGAAAGAAGTGAAATTGATTTTGAAGCGGGACAAAGAGCATTTGGAATTCATAAGGGAATATAACCTGAATACAAAACCGCTGGAGGTAGATCTGCTGGTCATTAAAAAGCCTGTCGGATATAGAGTGGGTGATGAAATTGGCAGGATATTCAGTGAATATTATATCGTTGAATATCAGAGATGCTTTATCACAAATTTATGGCCATAGCAAGGGTTCCGGCGTCCGATAAGATAGGTTATTAAGAAATATATTTGATGTGCTAAGGCAGCCTATTAAAGGCATCTTTCAATTGAATTTCTTTTCCTCCTATGTTAAAATAAGAAAGCAAAAATAAAAGATATAAACAAGGCGCAGGAGGACAAGATGAAGAAGATTGTGCTGTCTCTTTTGATGGAGAATAATGCCGGCGTGTTAAGCCGGATTGCAGGATTGTTCAGCCGCAGAGGCTATAATATTGACAGTATCACCGCGGGGGAAACCACCACGCCGGGCGTGACCCGCATGACGGTGGTGGCCAGCGGAGAGGACGAGCAGCTGGTACAGATCAAAAAGCAGCTGGCCAAGCTGACGGAAGTGTTGGAGATCGAGGAGCTGCCGGAGTATGATTCGGTTACGAGAGAGCTGATATTACTCAAGGTTCGGGCAAGAGCGGAGGAGCGGCAGCAGATTATTGCCGTGGCGGACGTATTCCGGGCGAAAATCGTGGACGTGGCGCAGGAGTCATTGACTGTGGAGCTGACAGGCAATCAGAGCAAGATAGACGCTTTTATCAACCTGTTGGAAAACTATGAGATTATGGAAATGGCCAGGACCGGAATCATCGGCGTATTCCGGGGAATGAAATCACTGGGAGGAGAGTATACGCAGAGCTGATGGAATCTGTCCCTAGTGTACTGTCTCACTCATATTCAGGCAAACCACCTTGTCTAATTTTCCATAAGACTGCGTTGGCTTCAATCGACGATGCTACTGCATCGCCTCATTCAGCCGCCTTGCTGATGAAAAATTATCCGGCGGTGTTTTACCAGATATGAATGAGACAGTACACGAGGTATCGTATATCAGGCATAACTTATTGATATGATAATTGTGGGATTCCTTTATTGACATTAGATCAGGGATGCTTATAATAGATAACTAATAAACTTGTTGAAAAACAAGCGGTTAAGATTATGGGCTATTTGACGGCTGTTTTTCATTTATTGCGCAAAAAGTCTAAGGGATAGGCTCTGAGTGCTCAAAGCTATAAAAGTGTTAAAACATACAGGAGGAAAAGAAATGGCTAAGATTTATTATCAGGAAGATTGTAATCTTTCTTTATTAGAGGGGAAGACTATCGCGGTGATCGGCTACGGCAGCCAGGGACATGCGCATGCCCTGAACGCAAAGGAATCCGGCTGCAACGTGATTATCGGTCTCTATGAGGGAAGTAAGTCCTGGGCAAAGGCAGAGGTCCAGGGTTTTGAGGTTTATACGGCGGCAGAGGCTGCGAAAAAAGCGGATATCATCATGATTCTGATCAATGATGAGAAGCAGGCGAAGATGTATAAAGAGTCCATCGAGCCGAATCTGGAAGAGGGCAACATGCTGATGTTTGCCCATGGCTTTGCCATCCATTTCGGACAGATCGTACCTCCGGCCAATGTGGACGTGACGATGATTGCGCCCAAGGGACCTGGCCATACGGTGAGAAGCACCTACCAGAAGGGGCAGGGCGTGCCCTGTCTGATTGCCGTGCAGCAGGATTATACCGGCAAGGCTCATGACATGGCGCTGGCTTACGCACTGGCTATCGGCGGCGCAAGAGCAGGCGTGCTGCAGACCACTTTCCGTGAAGAGACAGAGACGGATTTGTTTGGCGAGCAGGCTGTTCTCTGCGGCGGTGTAACGCAGCTGATGAAGACAGGATTTGAGGTGCTGGTGGAAGCCGGATACGAGCCGGAAAGCGCTTATTTTGAATGTATTCATGAAATGAAACTGATCGTTGACCTGATTTATGAGAGCGGATTTGCCGGTATGCGGTATTCTATCTCCAATACTGCGGAATACGGCGATTATATTACCGGTCCGAAGATCATTACCGAGGATACGAGAAATGCCATGAGACAGGTATTAAAGGATATTCAGACCGGCGTGTTTGCCAAGGACTGGCTGCTGGAAAATCAGACCGGATGCCCCAGCTTTATGGCAAAGAGAAGAATGGAATCTCAGCACCAGTTAGAGCAGGTAGGCGCAGAGCTTCGTAAGCTGATGAGCTGGACCAAGGAGAGCAAGCTGCTGGATAACTAAAGGAAAGAGCCGACAGCAGACGGAACTTTAGCAAGCCGGCAGAAGCCGATTGATACAAAGGATGGGGGAACCTGAGACGGCTCCCCTTTTCTAATGTCCTCCGTTATGAGCAGGAGTATATTGATATCCGCAGGTATCGAACCAAAAGTTTATTGTTTTTTGAAACGGTGCGAAACTGCTGGCAATTCATTTTGCGAAAGGTTATTGCTTATTATTTTGAAACGGATAAGCTTTATAATAGTCCATAAATGATTTTACAGCCCGGGAGTATCCGCCGTTTTGCTTGCTGACAAATCCGATGGTGCGGGGTTGGATTCCGGGGGACAAAGGAATTTCGGTCAGAAGTCCTTGGTTTAGGTCTTCCTGAACAAAATCTTTGATTACGCAGCCGATGCCCATGCCAATGCGGGCGAATTCAATCAGCAAATCCATGCCGGTAACTTCCAGAATTTGACGGCACTCGATATGATTTTCCATCAGATAATTATCGATATGGAGACGGGTGACATTGCTGTGGTCTAACAGCATAATATTGCCCTTTTCAAACCAGTCCACATCTGGGATTCCTTCTCGAAGCCGCAGATTGTTCAGGTAGCTGTCAGTTGCCACGAAGCAGTCCACGATGGAGCGGACCGGAAAAAAATCCA
This sequence comes from uncultured Lachnospiraceae bacterium, assembly GCA_910588405.1. Lineage (GTDB taxonomy): Bacteria > Bacillota > Clostridia > Lachnospirales > Lachnospiraceae > Paralachnospira_A. The sequence goes on from CAJUPT010000026.1 coordinate 22,812, forward strand.
GCCGTTTGTTCCGGGGCTCTGCCACCAGCCCTACATCAATCTGCCCCTGCTCTAACATTTCCAGGCTTTTGGAGCTGGACTGGCTGAAAATGGAGATCTTGATATGGGGGTGGCTGGGGATAAATCCTTTCAGATAGGGCAGTAGCATGTAGCGGCAGAGTGTGCTGCTGACGCCGATGCGCAGCTGGCCCACTCCCAGCTCTTGGTTCTGGCGGATTTCATTCTCGGCCAGCGCCAGCGTGTCGAAGGCAGCCTGTACATGCTTGTACAGCATCCTGCCATCCTCCGTCAGCTGGACGCCTCTGGAGTTGCGGGTAAACAGGGTGGTTTTTAGGTTGCTTTCCAGCTTGCTGATGGATTTGCTGATGGCCGGCTGACTGATGTAGAGCTCTTTGGAAGTACGGGAAATATTTTCTGTTTTTGCTACCTCATAAAAAATTTTGTAGAGGGGTAAATTTTGTTCCATGTAAAGGGCCTCCTGTCCGCACATTAACCTGGACATTCCATAATGATTTGCCAGCATATATACGCTTTTTTATAGAAAACTGTTATCATGCAGGCATCCTACGGCGAATCATTTCGCAAAACAGTATTCGTTTGAGTATAACTTGAATTTATATTGTATATTCATTATATGTATTTCAATTATAGCAATAAACATGTTAAAATGGCAACTGAAAAAACCGGTAAAATGTGTTTTTGGCGCATTTTGCCAGATATTTTGTGATAAGCGTTAATAAGATAAGTCAAATGTAGAAATTGTAAAAGCGTGGTAAGGGTTCCGGAGAGCGGAAGGTTCAATCGATATCAGGCAAAGTGCGGATGTGAATTGAACGGGTATGAGACGTGCCGGAAGTGATGCGGCGCGATGGAAAACGAGGAGGAATTGCAGAAATGGGAATGACGATGACGCAGAAAATCCTGGCGGCTCACGCCGGACTGCCGGAGGTGTCGGCAGGACAGCTGATCGAGGCGGATCTGGATTTGGTTTTGGGAAATGATATTACCTCTCCGGTGGCGATCAAGGAGATGGATGCCAAAATGACGAAAAAATCTGTGTTTGATAAGGATAAGATTGCTCTGGTGATGGATCATTTTGTTCCGAATAAGGATATTAAGTCTGCCCAGCAATGCAAATGTGTCAGAGAATTTGCCGCCAAACATGAGATTACCAACTTTTTTGATGTGGGACAGATGGGAATCGAGCATGCGCTGCTGCCGGAAAAGGGTTTGGTAGTGGCCGGAGATGTGGTGATCGGAGCTGATTCTCATACCTGTACCTACGGCGCGCTGGGCGCATTTTCCACCGGCGTGGGCAGTACGGATATGGCGGCCGGAATGGCTACGGGAAAAGCCTGGTTCAAGGTGCCCTCTGCCATCCGGTTTGTTCTTACGGGAAAGCCGGCGAAATGGATCAGTGGCAAGGATATTATTTTACATATTATCGGAAAAATCGGCGTGGATGGCGCTCTTTACAAATCGATGGAATTTGTGGGAGACGGAATTGCACATTTGTCTATGGATGACCGGCTCTGTATCGCAAATATGGCCATCGAGGCGGGAGGAAAAAATGGTATTTTCCCGGTGGACGATGTGACAAGGGCTTATCTGAAAGAGCATTCTATGCGGGAGTATCAGGTATATGAGGCGGATGAAGATGCGGAGTACGAGCAGGTGATCACCGTAGATTTGTCTCAGCTAAAGCCAACGGTTTCTTTCCCTCATCTGCCGGAGAATACAAAGACCATCGACGAGGTGGGAGAGATTGCAATCGATCAGGTGGTAATCGGCTCCTGTACCAACGGAAGGCTGGAGGACTTGCGGGTTGCCGCAGAGATTATGAAGGGGAAAAAGGTGGCGAAGGGGCTGCGAGTGATTGTGATTCCTGCTACCCAGCAGATTTATCTTCAGGCCATGGAGGAAGGGCTGCTGAAAATTTTTGTGGAGGCCGGCGCTGTGGTCAGCACTCCCACCTGTGGTCCCTGTCTGGGAGGTTATATGGGAATCTTGGCGGAACATGAGCGGTGTGTGTCAACCACCAACCGTAATTTCGTAGGGCGTATGGGACATGTGACCTCAGAAATTTATCTGGCCAGCCCTGCCGTGGCAGCAGCCAGCGCACTGGCAGGAAAAATAGCCGGCCCCTGCGAGTGAAATTTAAAATTAGTAGGACTTTAAATCAGCGAAGCCCCGTACGATGCACAACTCGATTTACGGACGCGGAAAGCGGCTGGAAATTGAGTTAGAACCAGGTGTATCGGAAGGGGTGCAGCGGGACTTTAAATCAGCGAAGCCCCGTACGATACACAACTCGATTTACAGACGCAGAATGTGGCTGGAAATTGAGTTAGAACCAGGTGTATCGGAAGGGGCGCAGCGGGACTTTAAATAGGAGATATGAGATGAAAGCAAACGGAACTGTGTTTAAATATGGTGACAATGTAGATACGGATGTGATTATTCCGGCCAGATATCTGAACGTATCGGAGCCCTCTGAGCTGGCGGCTCACTGTATGGAGGATATCGATCAGGAATTTATTCACAAGGTAAAAAAAGGGGATATCATCGTGGCCAATAAAAATTTCGGCTGCGGTTCCTCTAGAGAGCATGCGCCAATCGCCATTAAAGCGGCTGGTGTCAGCTGTGTCATTGCGGAAACCTTTGCCCGTATTTTTTACAGAAATTCTATTAATATCGGCCTGCCGATTATTGAGTGCCCGGAGGCGGCGAAAAATATTGAAGCAGGGGATCAGGTGGAAATCGATTTTGATTCCGGTATGATCTACAACAGGACAAAAGGCACGGAATTCAAGGGGCAGGCGTTTCCCGAGTTTATGCAGAAGATTATTGCGGCGGAGGGGCTGATCAACTATATTAATAATCGCTGAGAAGCTCCCCATTAGAGATTGTTTTGGAGAATGGCTGTATTTTGAAGAATGGTATTCATAAGTTTACCGATAAAAACCGGGAAACTTGTGGATACCATTTTTTTCCTCTTTGGAATAAGACTTGTTTGAAGTGGCTATAATAGAGATAAATGCAAAAAATTAACAAATATGTAATAAAAGGCATAGTTTGTTAATATAATTGTAATATGTGCTGCTTTTACTCATAAGCATATTCGGCTGATGGGTAGTGCGCAGCCAGGTCGTCAGATCTGGCATGTTCCAGAGAGGAGAACGAAATGGAGACGAAATATCGAATACAAACTAAGAAGACAATAGAACAGAAGCATCCGGAAGGAATCCGGAAGCAAAAACAGCTGAAATCCTGGGGAACCGGGCTGATGGCGGCAGCTGTTCTGACCACGGGTCGTTATGCGCTGGCAAAGCCGGTTTATGCATATGCTGCGATGCAGCAGCCGCCGCAGATGGTATCTGCAGGACTTGACGTGTCGGCCCTGGAAGAAGATCCCGGGTTTTTGATGAATGAGGACGATCAGTTAGAAGCGCAGATTACCATGGAAGCGCTCTCAGTTCCCAGAACAATGGTGGGGGATACGATCACCGAGCAGGCAGAAGAAGCTTATGTGCAGCCCTTTGTGATTGATTTTACAGAGCAGGATTATGATGTGCTGCTGCATATTGTGGAAGCAGAAGCGGGTGGCTGTGACCATCAGGGAAAGGTGCTTGTGGCCAATGTGGTCATTAACCGTGTGAGAAGCGGTGGTTTCCCCTCTACGATTACAGAGGTGGTCTACCAAAACAATCAGTTTTCTCCGGTAAAAAGCGGTACGCTCTATTCCGTATCCGTATCGGAAGGGACCCAGGCGGCAGTGAATGCTGCACTGACCGGAGAGGATTATTCCTGCGGGGCACTGTTTTTTGCAGCCCGTGCCAGAGCCAATGCTTCAAACATGAGGTGGTTTGACACCAATCTTCGGTTTTTGTTTGAGCATGGCGGCCATGAGTTTTTTACACTGCCGTGATAGGATGTCTTTTGATATGCGCGTGAGCATGATATTAGCGAAACATTTGCCTGTACAGGATATGGGCAAGTGTTTCGCTAATGCTTTTGAAAAGAGTAACTATTACCTCAGGTTATATCCTACTTTCCGAATTGCTTTCTTTACAGAAAACCCTGTATGTGATATTATTGGCACAGAGTGCTGATGTACTCATGAGCCAGACGAAACACAGGTACGGTGTTGCACAGGATACGCTTTCAGCGCAGCACTTTTCCCCGGATACTTTGTAATGATTTGTTGCTATATTTACGTTGTTTCAGGGAGAAAAGCGAAATAACTGGCAAATGAGTATGCGCTTTACGTATAATATCACATAGTTTAATGATAGCAAGGGGATCAAACGATGAAAAATATTGTTTATAGGAGTACCAGAGGAGCAGAGCGGGAGGTGCCTGCATCTGTGGCGATATTAAAAGGCTTGGCGGATGATGGGGGTCTGTTTGTACCGCAGCAGCTTCCGGTTTTGGATAAAAGCCTGGAGCAACTGGCCATAATGAATTATCAGGAAACCGCTTACGAAGTAATGAAGCTGTTCTTTTCTGATTTTACGGAGGAGGAGCTTAAATACTGCATTTCTCATGCTTACGATTCCAAATTTGATACGGAGGCCATCGCTCCTCTGGTAAAGGTAGACGGAGCCTGGCATCTGGAATTATTCCATGGAGCGACCATTGCCTTTAAGGATATGGCCCTTTCCATCCTTCCTTATCTGATGACCACTGCAGCGAAAAAAAATCATGTGGAAAATGAGATTGTGATTTTGACGGCGACCTCCGGCGATACAGGAAAAGCAGCTCTGGCGGGCTTTGCGGATGTGGAGCACACAAGAATTATTGTATTTTATCCCAAAGATGGCGTCAGTCCGATTCAGAAAAAACAGATGGTAACACAAAAAGGGGCGAATACCCTGGTTGTGGGCGTGGACGGTAATTTTGACGACTGTCAGACCGGCGTGAAAAAAATATTTGGGGATAAGGAACTGGGCAAATCGATTGCCGAAAAAGGCTTTCAGTTTTCCTCCGCCAATTCCATTAATATTGGCCGTCTGGTACCTCAGGTGGTATATTATGTGTACGCATATGGTCAGATGCTGAAAAATGGCGAGCTTGCCCCTGGCGAAAGGATCAACGTTGTCGTTCCTACTGGTAATTTCGGCAATATTCTGGCTGCTTTCTACGCGAAAGGAATTGGTCTGCCCATCGGGCGGCTGATCTGCGCTTCCAATGAAAATAAGGTATTATATGATTTCCTGAACACGGGGGCATATGACAGGAACAGAGAATTTATTCTGACCAGCTCTCCTTCCATGGATATCCTGATTTCCAGCAATTTAGAGCGACTGATTTTTCAGATAGCCGGAGAGGACGCCGATCAAACCCGGGAGCTGATGGAAGCGCTGAGCACCGATGGGCGGTATGAGATTACGGCTTCGATGAAAGAGAAGCTGTCATGTTTTTATGGGGATTTTGCCTCGGAGCAGGAGACGAAAACGAGTATTCACGGGTTATATGAAAAAACAGGATATGTTATGGACACCCACACTGCTGTGGCCCGTCAGGTGTATGAGAAATATAAAGAACAGACAAAGGATCAGACAAAAACAGTGATTGCTTCCACAGCCAGTCCTTATAAATTTACCAGAAGCGTTATGACGGCCATCGATCCGGCTTTTGACAAGAAGGATGATTTTGCGCTGGTGGATGAGCTGAATAAGCTTTCAAAGGTCCGTATTCCGGAAGCGATAGAAGAAATACGCACCGCACCGGAGCTTCATAAGAAAACGTGCGCGGTGGACCAGATGGAACAGGTCGTAAAAGATTTTTTACGGTAACGCCTTGTCTATTTTTGATAAAACCGATAGGGGTTTGAAGCGGAATATAAGCAGTTGGTCAATTGACTTTTGCCGGCAGTTATGCGAAAATGTTACTATTCATTTATTGTGAGCTGTAGATGGCAATGGTAGTATATATAAGAAGGAGGCAATTACAATGGCAGAGAATTATGGAATTGAAAAACTGGGCATCATTGAGCCGAAAATGGTTTATCGCAATTTAACGCCTGCTCAGCTGACCGAGGCAGCGCTGCGCAGGGGAGAGGGCGTCTTAAGTAATACGGGCGCTCTGGTGGTAACGACCGGAAAATATACGGGTCGTTCTCCCGAAGATAAATTTATCGTGGACAGCGCGGGCGTCCATGACGAGATCGCCTGGGGAAAAGTGAACTGCCCGATCAGCCAGGAAAAATTTGACGCGATTAAGGGAAAGGTTGCGGCATATCTGCAGGGCCGGGAAGTATTTATTTTTGACGGTTTTGCAGGCGCTGATAAGAAATATACCCAGAAGTTCCGCGTGATCAATGAACTGGCCAGCCAGAACCTGTTTATTCGCCAGCTTCTGATTCGCCCTACGGAGGAGGAGCTGAAGAACTTTGGCGAGCCGGATTATACCATTCTCTGTGCGCCGGGCTTTAAGTGTGATCCGGAGGTGGACGGCGTTCACAGCGAGGCGGCTATTATGATCGACTATGAGGCGCACCTGATCGTGATTTGCGGCTCTCAGTATGCGGGAGAGATCAAAAAGAGTATCTTCTCCACAATGAATTATGTGATGACCAAGAAAAATGTTCTGCCTATGCATTGCTCTGCGAATATGGACCCCGAGACAGGGGAAACCGCAGTATTCTTCGGCCTTTCCGGTACGGGCAAAACCACACTGTCCGCCGATCCGGCCCGGAAGCTGATTGGTGACGACGAGCATGGCTGGTCTCCTGATGGCGTATTTAACTTTGAGGGAGGCTGCTATGCAAAGTGTATTAATCTGTCTGCGGAGAATGAGCCGGATATTTATAATGCAATCCGTTTTGGTTCTCTGGTAGAGAACGTGGTGATGGACCCTGAGACCCGTGAATTTGATTTTTATGATGACAGTCTGACGGAAAACACCCGTGTGGGTTATCCGGTAAACTATATCAATAATGCGCAGATTCCGGGAGAAGGAGGTATCCCCAAGGTTGTAATCTTTTTGACCGCGGATGCTTTTGGTGTACTGCCTCCGATCAGCCGTCTGGACAAGGACGCAGCCATGTATCATTTCGTTACCGGCTTTACCTCCAAGCTGGCGGGAACCGAGCGGGGCGTTACAGAGCCTCAGCCCACATTCTCCACATTGTTTGGAGAACCGTTTATGCCGATGGACCCTTCCGTTTATGCCGAAATGCTTGGCGAAAAGCTGGAGAAGTATGGGACAAAGGTATATCTGGTGAATACCGGATGGGCCGGCGGCAGTGCGTCTGACGGCGCCAGCCGTATGAAACTGAGCTATACCCGGGCTATGGTCAGCGCTGCGCTGAACGGTGATTTTGACAATATCGAGTTTAAGCATCATGACGTATTTAATGTAGATTATCCCGTAAGTTGTCCGAATGTGCCGGATGAGAAGCTGGATGCCCGGGGCATGTGGGCGGATCAGGCAGCATATGACGAGCAGGCCAATAAGCTGGCGCAGATGTTTGCCGATAATTTCGCAAAGAAATATCCGAACATGCCGGCCGAGATCGTAAACGCGGGTCCGAAGCCGGTAAAATAGAGAGATCCTGAAACAGAGCTGCAAAAAAAGTCTGCCGCAGCGGAGCTTATGTACTCTCGGAGACTCTCAGCCCCTGCTTTTGCAGATGATTTTCCGACAGCTGCACACAGATTTATTCAACGTACGATCCACGTATGCCTCATAAATTTGTGCAGATCTGACAAAAAAATCATCTCACAGAATCAGGAACTGCGGGACTCCGAGAGTATATTTTCAAGATAAGGGGGGACACTGGTGAGAACGAAAATAAAACAGATAGCCCAGGCCATCCTTTATGACGCTGCCATGTTTATGGAGCTCTTGATTGGTCTGATCATTATAGTGGCATTGTTGATTTCTACGGTGGGGCTGCTCCACGGACTGAATGTTTTGTATGTGGAGCGGCTGAATGATTTTGCGTTCCGTGAATTTTTGTCAGGTGCATTTAATGTGGTCATCGGCATAGAGTTTTTAAAGATGCTGTGTCGTCATACGTTAAGCTCTGTGATCGAGGTTCTGTTGTTCGCCATTGCCAGAGGCATGGTGGCAGAGCACACGACGCCGGTGGAAAATCTGCTGTCCATCGCAGCGATTGCAATTTTGTTTGTCGTGCGGAAGTATTTATTTATTCCGGGGCTGGATGACAACAGAAACCAGGACGAGCATATATGAAAACAGATCTGGCAAAACGTGTCGCCGTGTAACGTATGCCTTCAGTGGGCCGCGGGTATGCTTCACGATGGTGCATTTTACCTGACACTTTGTAAAAAATCAGTCCGGAAATTCCGTCATATTGCGGCGATACCAGAGAGGGAGCTGGTTTTTTTGACAGCGGGGATTCATCCGTTCTTTGATGGCGATGGTTTTGTGAAAGACCTTCCAGAGAGAGCGGTATTGATCCTCGCTTTTTGTGTGCTCCTGTAAGGCTTCCAGCTGGCTTTTGGAGACAGAGGTTAAACGCCATTCTTGATCGGCAGGATGAAAAGCGGCAAGATTTCTTTTTTCGTCCAGAAGAAGCCAGGTTTCGGAAGGCATACGGTCGGAAAAGCAAGGGGCGACTAAAGGGAGCACGTTGCTTTTGGGATGAATTTTGCCAAAAAGCAGGTCGGGGCCCGCATCAGAAAAGCGAATGAATTCTCTGAAATAATGGGCCTCATTGCCCACCCTGCGTCGGAGCGCGAAAACAGTCTGAACCTCGGGCAATCCCAGCATGGATATGATTGCAGGTCCATGGTGGAATGCCAGTATGAGAAAGCGGTAGATTGCGTCCGCTTTTTCGGGAGCTTCTGAAAGGGAGGCGTAGTAGGCCATCGTGAAAACCTGCCGGGACAGCTTGTTGATCAGTGAACGGGCTACCTTGAAGGATTTTTCATAGTCGGTGGAAACGGAGATATACCGGGAAAATAAACTGTAATTAAAGCATCCGTCTAATTCCAAAGCCACCTTCCGGTGCCCCAGACCGCTGGCCCAGGCATCATAGACCGCAGTAAAGATGCCGTCTGGCGTATCCTCACAGAGAAAAATGGTTCGAATATTTTCAGCGTTATTTTTAGAGGGCGGCGTTTTCATGGATAATCTCTCCCGGGTCAATCAGGTGGAAGTCATCGAACAGAGATAGTTGCTGGTAGGTCATGTCCTGAGCGACCTGCCAGTTTTTCTTCTGTTCACTTTGAATCAGGTTATGGGTAATAAAAGTCTCGTCTATTTTAATCGGATACATCATTCGTCCGTTCAGTGTGATAAAGTAATGGGCTCGTTTCAGCACGACGCCCATTTTTTTCAGGGTGTTGAAATCTAGGATATTGTGTTTCCGGGCGTAAACAATCCGTTTGGCGGATTTTACGCCGATGCCTGGAACTCTGAGCAGGTCGGCATAGCTGGCGGTGTTGATTTCCACCGGAAACAGCTCTAGGTGGCGTACGGCCCAGTCACATTTGGGATCGATGAACAGATTGAAATTCGGCCGGTCCGCCGAGAGCAGCTCACCGGCCTGAAATCCGTAAAAGCGAAGCAGCCAGTCGGCCTGATACAGCCTGTGCTCCCGCAGCAAAGGCGGCTTTGTGTCAAGGGAGGGCAGGCTGGAATCCTCATTAATGGGTACATAGGCAGAATAAAATACCCGTTTCAGGCTATAATCCTGGTAGAGTGCCTGAGCGGTGTGAACAAGCTGATAATCAGATTCAGGGACGGCGCCTATGATCATCTGGGTGCTTTGCCCGGAGGGAACAAAATGAGGATGATCCCGGCGTACGGTCTGAGCGCTTCGGATCAGGTACTGCCAGTATGGGTCATATTGATCTAAAGCATCCCGATCCGGCGCATTTGCAGACAAGGGACTTTGAGCTGGTATATGCTGCCTCGAAAAATTTTTATGAGATGTCGCGCTGCCTGATAGAGTGATATCTGATTTTGATTCAATGTCGGATGCCTTTTGAGAAAGGAAAGCTTGTTCCTCTTCTGTCCTTCGGGACAGGACAGGCTGTTCGATTGTGTTTATCGGTCCTGAAATGGCATCAGCTCTCCGGCCTTCCAGCCGGTCATGCAGGATGCCGTTCTGGATCTGGCGGATGGGAGTGAGGATGGAGGCATGGGTCTTGTGGGGCGCCAGCTTTTTCAGTCCTTCCTGTGATGAAATCTCAAGATTAACACTCATTCTGTCAGCCAGATATCCAAGACGGCGGATCAGCCCGCCATCTGCGCCGGGAATGGTCTTTACATGGACATAACCGTTAAATTGATACTGATAACGGAGCATATAGAGTGTCTGATAAAAAAGCTCCATCGTATGATCAGGCGTGCCGAGAACGCCGGAGCTTAAAAACAGTCCTTCTATATAATTACGGCGGTAAAACTGGATGGTCAGACTGCACAGCTCTTCGGGCGTGAAGGAGGCGCGGGGGATGTCGTTTGACGCCCGATTCATACAGTACTTACAGTCAAAAACACATTCATTGGACAGCAGAACCTTTAGAAGAGAGATACAGCGCCCATCTGCGGCGAAGCTGTGACAGATGCCGCAGGCGGCGGCATTGCCCAGAGTGCCTTTTTCTCCTTTTCGATCAACGCCGCTGCTGGTGCAGGAAACGTCATAACGTGCGGCGGCGGACAAAATTTTCAGTTTATCTTCTAATGACATAGTTTTATGGACAATCATGGGTACCTCTCATCATGTGGTTGTTCGAACATATTTTCTTTTGACAGTATAGCATATGTCAAAACAAAAATCAATAGAAAAACAAACATTTGTTCGAAATTTCTTCTTGACACTTTCCATCATTATGGATACAATAGCAGTAGGCGGAAAAAAGATTCTCAATTTTTATATTTTCATATTTTTATTAGAAATATAATTTGTCTATAGGCCAGTGTGCTGTCTGGCTTATCTCTGGTAAACTTTGCAGGATATTTTTCCTATCATACGGAGGTGTTTTTGGCCAACGATGCCACCGCAGGGTCCGCCCCGGTGAAGCGAGGGTATCGTCCCTCTCAAATACTTTGCCGATGAAAAATGATTCTGCTTAATTTAATCAGATTTGAGAAATGTGCGGTCACAGGGCGGCTTGAGAGGAGGGTGCGTAATATGAAGCGGGTTTTTTTGATTGTTCTGGACAGTTTTGGGATCGGAGAGATGCCGGACGCGGCGGATTATGGAGATCAGGGGTCCGATACGCTGGGCGCTGTGAGGAGGAGTCCTTATTTTCAGATGGATCATATGAGGCGGCTGGGCCTGCTTCAGATCGACGGTCCGAATCAGGAGCGGGAGGAGAGCGGCATTGTTCCGGCATTTGAAGGGGCTGTGGCCCGTATGAGGGAGCGGTCAAAAGGGAAGGATACCACCATCGGCCACTGGGAGATTGCCGGCGTGGTATCGGAGGCACCGATGCCTACATTTCCGGAAGGATTTCCTGAACAGCTGCTAAAGCAGCTTTCGGAAGGGACCGGCCGGGGCATTTTGTGCAATCGTCCTTATTCGGGAACACAGGTGATTCGGGACTATGGCCGAGAGCATATGGCCACTGGGGATCTGATTGTATACACCTCTGCGGACAGTGTGCTGCAGATTGCTGCGCATGAAGCTGTAGTACCGGTGGAGGAGCTATATCGATACTGTCAGATTGCCAGAGAAATCTGCAAGGGTCCCTGGGGTGTGGGACGGGTTATTGCCCGGCCGTTCACAGGAGAGTGGCCTGATTTTGTTCGCACGACAAATCGCCATGATTTTTCTTTGGAGCCTCCGTCATCCACGATGCTGGATCTGCTGAAAAAAGCGGGAAGGTCTGTGATCTCTGTGGGCAAAATTGTGGATATATTTGCGCAGCGAGGCATTACCGAATATGTGCGGACGGAGAGCAACGCAGATGGAATTGAAAAGACGCTGGCCTATATGAAGAAGGATTTTGAGGGATTATGTTTTACGAATTTGGTGGATTTTGACATGCTGTACGGTCATAGAAATGATCGGGACGGCTATGCGAAGGCACTGGCTTATTTTGACAAGAAGCTGCCGGAGCTGATGGCTTCTATGAGGGATGAAGATCTGCTGGTGATCACTGCCGATCATGGCTGCGACCCGGATACGCCTTCCACGGATCATTCCCGGGAATATGTGCCGATGCTGATGTATGGGAAGTCGTGCAGACAGGGAGTGAATCTGGGGACCAGAAAGAGCTTTGCGGATATTGCGGCCACGATATTGGAATATCTGGGCGCAGAGCAGGTATGTGACGGCGTCAGCTTTCTTCCGCTGGTGCTGGAAGATCATCTGGCGGCAAAAACGATGGAGGGCTGGGAGTATTTTCATGAGAAAAAGCGGGAAGAAACGGAGCCAGGAAGGGAGCAGGGGCAGGTAAAGAAAACCATTACCCGGGAGCAGCTGCATAGTCTGGCCTGCACGGCCATGGATATGCGGGAATATTCCTATGCGCCTTATTCCGCTTATTGTGTGGGGGCTGCTTTATTGACAGGAGACGGAAGGATTTATACCGGCTGTAATATTGAAAACGCATCTTTTTCAGCGACTAATTGTGCGGAGCGTACTGCCTTTTTTAAGGCGGTCAGTGAAGGGACGCGCAGTTTTCAGGCCGTTGCCGTAGCCGGGGCGCCCAAGAACAGTAAAAAGCTGGATTACTGCGTGCCCTGCGGCGTTTGTCTGCAGGTAATGGCGGAGTTCTGTGATCCGGATTTTCTTGTTATTATGGTGAACGGAGAAAATGAATATACGGTAAAGCGTCTGCGGGAGCTGCTTCCGGACAGCTTTCGTTTATAGCAAGGAGGTAGAACGGGTGAGAGCCTATGATCTGATCGATAAAAAGAAGAATGGGAAGTCTCTTAACAAAGAAGAAATAGATTTCCTAATCAATGGTTTTGTCAGCGGAGAGGTGGCGGACTATCAGATGGCGGCCTGGGCGATGGCAGTCTGTTTTCAGGGGATGTCGATGGAGGAGATCGGCAATCTGACAGTTTCTATGGCCAAATCAGGGGAAATCATCGATCTTTCGGCCATTGAGGGGTGTAAGGTGGATAAGCATAGTACCGGCGGTGTAGGCGATAAGACCACGCTGGTGATCGGCCCCATTGTGGCGTCGCAGGGGGTGAAGGTGGCGAAGATGTCAGGTCGTGGCCTGGGCCACACAGGCGGAACGTTGGATAAATTAGAGGCGATTCCGGGGGTTCGCACCACTTTATCGGACAGGGAATTTATCGAGATCGTCAACACGGTGGGGATTTGCGTGGCTGGTCAGACAAAGAATCTGGTTCCGGCGGATCAGAAGCTGTATGCTCTTCGGGATGTGACGGCGACGGTGGATAATATTCCGCTGATTGCCAGCTCTATTATGAGCAAGAAGCTGGCCAGCGGCAGCGATGCTATTTTGCTGGATGTGAAAACTGGCAGCGGCGCATTTATGAAAACCCGTGAGGATGCAAAAGAGCTGGCTGAGATTATGGTGGAAATCGGAAGAAAGGCCGGCAAAAAGATGGCCGCGTTGGTGACGGATATGGATGTGCCGCTGGGGCTGACGATTGGCAATGCGCTGGAGGTGCGGGAGGCCATCGACACATTAATGGGCAGAGGACCGGAGGATTTTACAGATGTCTGTCTGGAGCTGGCGGCCAATATGCTGTTTTTGGCAGAAAAAGGAAGCACAGACCAGTGTATGAGGCTGGCGAAGGAGGCTGTCTCATCGGGAAAAGCGCTGGACACTTTTGCCCGCATGGTGAAGGCCCAGGGCGGTGACGAGGCGGTTGTCAGAGAACCGTCTCTCTTGCCAGGAGCCTGCTATACGATGAAGGTAAAAGCGCCGAAGGCAGGCTATGTGGAGCATATGGATACCCAGGGCTGCGGCTTAGCGGCCGTTTTGCTGGGAGCCGGCAGAGATAAGAAGGAGGATCAGGTGCAGGCGGATGCGGGGATTGTCTTGCGCAGAAAAACCGGTGACAGAGTGGAAAAGGGAGAAACGCTGGCCGTGCTGCATACCTCCTGTGAAGAACGGCTGCAGGCTGCGCATGACAGGCTTCTGGCCTGCTATCGGATTGGCCCGGTATGCCCGCCTGTCGGACCCCATATTTTGGAATATATATCATAGGGAAATTCAGACCTTTTGACACCCGAATCCTATAAGAAATATTTTTCCGTATGAAACACCTTGCGGAATTGTGGCACTTGAACGGAAACCTTTGGCTGCAATGGAAAGCAATTCTTGCAAAAATAGCCTTGCATCGCTATTTCATTTATTGTATAATAGCGTATGGATAAAGCATACAGGCCAAGAGCCAAAACAGAGGTATCGGTCGAGTATGGAAGATACAAAAGAGCGAGAGAGAATGTTCCTGGGGTGTTCGACACTTCCTGTTATTTTTGAACCTACATTATGACATAAGGGACTCCTACATCATCAGCCGGATGTCAGGCCCCATATCCGTTTCAGGGGAAGGCAGAAGACTGTTTGCGGAAACCCACCTGGCGCAAGCTAGGCGTCAAAAAAGGAAACCGGCATTCCGGGACTTCACAAAAGATAAACAGAGGTATACATGGTTGATATCATGTATACCTTTTTATATAACATGAAAATGTTATAAAACTTCCCTATCAAAATCAAGGTGTGAAAATATACCCGTACACTGAATGATTTGCTAACAGACTGCTATTATTTCAGTACGGACAGCAAATCATTTGGCAAATAAGTATGCTCGTGAGTATATACCCATAAGTATTTAAAAAGATAAGGTGAGATAGAAAGGAAGCCAGTCTATGAAGAAAAGACGGAAAAGATGGCTGTTGCTGCCGGTATTTCTGCTGATAGTGCTGCTGTTGGCAGCGGCGGTTCTGGTGTGGAGAGAAAGAAAGAAAACGCCTGTGCCGAATAGCATAGCAGCGAAAGCGGCAGCGCTTTTACTGACAGATCAGGAGAGTATCGAGGAGATGTATAACAGCCAATGGGCTTCTTCAGAAGGAGAATCAGCCTGGTATACAAAATACCTGTGCTGGCTCTATGCCAATGATCTGTTCGATCCGCAGACGGCAATGGAACGGGCAGGCGAACCGCTTACATATAAAACGTTTTTGTATTTTTTAGACAAGATAGGCTGCCAGGATTTGGTTTCAGCGCCTTTGGGGAGGATTTTGACTTTTACGAAGGTGCCGGAAGAGGTATGGTGGGATACTTATGATGCCATTTTAGAGAGGATGGAGGAACAGGGGGAGGATAGCGGCGTGGAGCGCCGGCTTTATACGATCATGGGAACGCCTGCCTGTATTTCCGGGCTGGAAGACTGGCAGGCGGTGACGGACCAGGGGATGATCTGGTTTGAGGGGTTGGCGCTAGATCCTTATCTTGACTGTCAGATCGAAGCGTTGGTGAAGGACCGGCAGCTCATCTGTCTGACCAGTCTGGTATCGGATCAGGTGACTTATACAAATGTATGGCTCACCGGGAGCGCGGATGATCGACTGGAAGTGTTTCTGTATGGCTATGACAGAGAATTTACGGGCAGCGGTATGCCGGAAAACTGCAATGGGGTGATGGCAGATCTGACGATTCAAAATCACCAGGTCAGCCAGGTGGATCTGAAACGGGAAAGTGTTCAGGCCAGGGTCCTTTCGGCGGGCGCTGATTATATCGAACTGGAGGGTTACGGCAAGGTGCCGACAGCGGAGGATTTCCGGATTTATAAGACTTATGAAAAGCTGGAGCTGCAGGACAGATCAGCGATTCTCACCGGCTATGATATTCAGCAGTTTGTAGTGGCGGATGGTATGATTTGCGGTGCATTGACGGTGAAATCGCTGGAAGCTTCTAATATCAGAGTGTTGCTTAAAACGGAGGATTTTGCATCCATCTGGCATGATCATCTGACAATTACCTCTCAAGATCCATTTCGAGTTACCTGTGGGGACTGGGAGCAGACCTTTCAGGCAGGAGAACAGCTGGAACTGACGCCGGAGCATGAGTGGCTGACCATGGGGCGGCTGATTGTCACCTGTGACAGCTATGCGGGTGAATTGCAAGTAACCAGCTTCAATCGCAGTCAGGGAAATCCTTCTTACAAAGGGAGGCTTGAAGTGACCGCTGCCGACCAGGGAATGCTTTTGGTAAACGATCTGCTTTTGGAGGATTATCTGTGCAGAGTGGTTCCCTCGGAGATGCCTGCCAGCTATCCTATGGAATCGCTGAAGGTGCAGGCTGTCTGTGCCAGAAGCTATGCCTACCGCCATATCCTTGGCAATGGTTATCAGGAATACGGCGCCCATGTGGATGACAGTACCTATTATCAGGTGTATAACAATATGGCTGAGCAGAAAACGACGACGCAGGCTGTACAGGAGACCTATGGGGAGGCGGCTTTCTGGCAGGATCAGGCGATACAGGCTTATTACTATTCCACTGGTTGGGGCGTATCCGAAAATGTGGAAATCTGGGGAACGGACCAGAAAGAAAATTTTGATTATCTCCGTATCAAAGAACTCTCTCAGGGGTCTGGTCAGGGGGATGAGCCGGATTATAGTTCTGAGGAGCAGTTCCGGGCAAGGCTAGATGATCCGGCCGCCGTCCTGGCCAATGCCTCAGAAGGGGGGCAGGGGCGGACAGATTATGACAGCGCCTATCCCTGGTACAGGTGGAAGGCTTCTGTGTCTTCCAAAGAACTGGCGGATACATTGAATCAAAAGCTTCAGGATTTTCTGGAACGATATCCGGAACAGATCCGTATGGAAGGTTCCTCCGGAAATGAAGAAAAGTTTTTTGGCGATCATGTTTCTGCTATTGAAATTACCAAAAGGCTGCAGGGCGGCAGCGCAGAGGAAGTAACGGTGACTGGTGACGGCGTGACAGTATATATTCGGGGACAGCTGCCGATCCGCAATCTTCTTGGCAGCGGAGAGCTGACCTATATCAAAAACGATGGTTCCGAAAGCAGTATGACTTCGCTTCCCAGCACATTTTTCTATGTAAATACGGAAGAGGGGGAGGAAGGGGAACAGATGTTTACCTTTGCGGGCGGCGGTTATGGACACGGTGTGGGTATGAGTCAAAATGGCGCTGCGGCCATGGCGGAAACGGGAATGTCTTATCAGGATATACTGGGCTTCTTCTATGAAGGGATGGAGCTGGTGGAGCTTTATTGACTGGGAAGACGGGCAACCCATGATTTTTTGCGTGGCAAATGGCTGATTTTTAGAATAAGTTGTATGAAACAGAAATAATTTCTCCAAATTCTCTTTAAAATTCCTTATATCTCTGTTAATATAAAGTGTAGGGAAGAAAAAGACATAAAAATATGTCCGGGGAGGAATTTATGGAATTGATTACAAAAGCGACGGTTTTTGCCGCCAAGGCCCATGATGGCGCTAGGCGGAAAGGCAGCGGGATGCCTTATATTCTACATCCCATGGAGGCGGCCTGTATTGTGTCTGCCATGACAAGGCGGTCCGATCTGATCGCGGCGGCGCTGCTTCATGATGTATTGGAGGATACGCCGGTTACTTATGAACAATTAAAAGCAGAATTTGGGGAGAAGATTGCGGATATTGTCCGGATGGAGACGGAGGATAAGTCGAAGTCCTGGCAGGAGCGGAAAGGGAGGACGATCGAGCATCTTCCGCTGCGGGATAACGGCGTTAAGATGGTTACACTGGGAGATAAGCTGAGCAATATGCGTGCCACGTATTTTGACTATAGGATCATTGGCGATCAGATCTGGCAGCGCTTTCGGGTGACGGATAAGAGGCTGCATGCCTGGTATTATCGCGGGCTTCTGAAAGGGTTTGAGAGTCTGCGGGGGCTGGATGCTTTCGCAGAGTTTGAGGAATTGGTATTGAAAGTATTTGGGGATGTCGATCCAGGTATATAATCCGGTGTATCAGGCATCATTTGAGAGCCGTAAAAAACACAACGGCGGGAACCTGCGTAAAAATAAAAAAGTCAAAAAAATCGTCCAAAATATAAAAATTTCTCTTGCCAAATACGTTTGGTTGTGGTAATATATTTTCCGTCAGGTTTTGGCAGGAGGGATGTGCGCTGAAAACGGTTCCGAATGCCATAGGGAGAAGGCTCCATGGTCAAGCGGTTAAGACATCGCCCTTTCACGGCGGTAACGGGGGTTCGATTCCCCCTGGAGTCATTGATATGCCGATGTGGCTCAATTGGCAGAGCAGCTGATTTGTAATCAGCAGGTTA
>CAJUPT010000027.1 GCA_910588405.1 uncultured Lachnospiraceae bacterium
GCAGTTTTGTAAAGAGCATTTCCCCGGACACCAAGCCCTTGTATGCACCCACCCTATCGCCAAATCTCCGAAAATATTGTATACTGATACCTGTAAACGAAATCCGGCAATCTATGCCGCCGCGCAGGGTACGCCTTCGGCGCGGCGCATTTTTAAAGAGGCTCCCATGCATCCTTTAGATGAAAAATTCCTGCAAAGCAAGCTGCCCGGGCGAAAGCTGGAAATTGCCCTGGAACGGCTTTTTCCGCCGAATATACAACAGCCCCCTGTCCCGGACAGCCATACAGGCGGCAGTCCGCCCACGGGCTCCTGCCAGAACCGGGAATACACGCTGCCCGCCAGCTGGCAGAAAACCTACGCGGACTATATCCGTACGCGAATTTATCCTGCCCTTTTACTTTTGGCCGCCCAAAAAGATTATGGGCGGATGCAAAGGCTTCTGGCGGCCGGATGGGCGGATGGGAAGCTCAGGCTCAGGCTGCTCCAGGAAGAGGAGATCAAGGACGTGCAGATCCGCGCCATGCTGCTGGCCGCAGAGTGGCAGCCTGAGAATCGGCTTTTCAGTCATAAGGACAGAAAGATCCCCTCCGATTGCGGCCCCGCGGCTCCATACGAAAGTGATGTTTCTTCCGCCCTGTATCCTTCGCAAAGCCTGCGCTCCCTACCGGCGGGTGAAAATCCGACAAACTGCGTCGCCGGCGCATTTTGCTGGATACTGCGTAATCTGCCCTCCGGCTCCCGGCTGCTCGCCCTCTGGGGACGCAGGCTGGGCTTAGAGCATCCGGCCTTGCGGAACGTTCTTGCTTCTATGCGTTTTCAGGAGGTCCCCGGCAGGCAGCTTCCCGGAACGGACGGGGAGACCATTTTCTACCATACGGCACAGCTGGAAGAGCTGGCGGCGTCAGGGATGGGGTATCCTGTCTACCTGCATATGGTTATTCATTGCCTGTTCTTCCATATCCTTCCTCCAAAGGGCGCGAATCGGCAGCTGTGGGATCTGGCCTGTGACGCCGCCGCATCCGTTCTGGCAGAGCAGATGTTTCCCGGACAATTATCCTGCGGGCAAAATTCCGGTTTAGCGCCCTCTGACGGACAACAAAGGCTGCGAAAGCTTCTTTGTGTGGAAGAACCGTTCCCATTTACCAGCGCCGCCGCAATTTATCATTTACTGGAAGCTCATCCGGAGCGCGCTGACGCTTTTACAGGACAGTTTGTTTTGGACGACCATAGCAGATGGGGGGAGCATCCTGCTGCTCCACCGCGATCCGCATCACTGCAGCCACAGCCCTGCCGCCAGCACATGCTGCGCCTGTGGGTTCGGGCGGCGGGCGACAGCAAGGGCGGCTCCAAACCTTCCTCCCCCCGCTTCGGCCTGATGCCCGGCAGCCGCCAGGACAGGATGGAGAAAAAAGAGGAAGGGCAGTACAACTTCGGGCGATATTTAAAACGTTTTTCCGTCACCGGGGAAGAAATGCAGCTGGACACCGACAGCTTTGACTACATCCCCTATCACTACGGCATGGAGCATTACGGCAACCTGCCCTTTCTGGAACCGCTGGAATATACGGAGACCAGCAAGGTGGAGGAGCTGGTCATCGCCATCGACACCTCCGGCTCCTGCTCCTTACGGCTTGTCCGCCGCTTTTTAGGGGAGACCCGGAAGATGCTGACGGAAAAGGAACACTTTTTTTCCCGGATGCGGGTTCACATCTTCCAGTGCGATTCCATTCTCCAGGACTATCAGCTGATTCATTCCAGGGAGGAATGGAGCCGGTATGAGAACCGGCTGTCCATCGCCGGACGGGGCGGCACAAACTTTACGCCGGTGTTCGAGCGGGTTAATCGAATGCTGGAAACCGGGCATATCAAAAAGCTGAAAGGATTATTGTATTTTTCGGACGGAGACGGCGTTTATCCACAGGAAAAACCGCCGTATGAGACGGCTTTTATCTTTCCTGATTTTCGGTTTTTAGATCTGAAAATTCCGGAATGGGTTGTAAGAATCTGCATGGAACAACGGGAACGCCCGTAAAATTCCCTTATTTTTACGAAAACCTGAAAGCTTTTAAAAGCCTATTGAGAAAAATTCTTTTTCAGCGTATACTGTTATCAGTGGAAGAAAGGATTTTTCATCATGGGAAAGATAGATACTATAACCAAAGAATATATGGAGAATCCGGTAGTTTTTGCCGACGCATTCAACCAATTCCTATATCATGGGGAACAGAGGATTGACCCCGCCCAACTGACAGAGTTGGACACAACAGGAATTGTGGTTCCCTATAGGGCTGACGGCGCAAGTGTGCCGGAACAGAAATATAGGGATGTTTTAAAACTCCTATATGCCATGACGGACGGTGATGCGGCGTACTGTGTCATGGGCATCGAAAACCAGGCTGATATCCATTATGCCCTCCCTGTCAGGAACGGCGTTTACGACTTTCTCCAGTTGTCCCACCAGGTGAGCGAAACCGCTAACTCCCATAGGCGAGCCATGAAAAAAAAGAGCCAATACAGCCGGATCGTATGCAGAAAAAAGAAATTCCAACGGATGGAGAATTTTTGAGCGGTTTTTGGAGAACCGACCGTCTTATACCGGTAATCACTCTTGTGATATATTTCGGATCGGAAGACTGGGATGCGCCCCTCTCCTTAAAAAAAATGTATTCCAGTACCAACGATGTAATCCTTGCACATGCACCGGATTACCATGTGAACTTAATCGCCCCAAAAGAAATGTCAGACGGTGAGATCGATGAGTTTCACTCAAACCTGCGGGAAGTAATGCTGTATATTAAGTATTCCAAGGATAGGTCAATGTTGGATAAAATTATTGATGAAAATCCCAATTTTCGAAGTATGGAAAGACGAGCGGCGGAAGTTATTAATATTGTTACAGGTTCCAAATTAAAATATCCCAAAGGGAAAGGAGATGTTAATATGTGCCAGGCGATTCAACAGATGCGAGAAGAGAGCAAAATAGAAGGTGCAGTTTTAATGTGCAAAAACCTCGGGGTATCTTTGGCAGATACAATAAAGCAAATTGCGGAAACATTTCATTTATCTGAAAGCGAATCTAATGAGACAGTAAGACAATATTGGTGAAAAGCCTGCCGATAAAACAGGTCATTATGATTACGAACCCATAAAATCAAAAGATTTACTTTTTCCAAGATAAAGAAGATTATCAAAAACATTTCACTCTGGCCATGGCTTAAAGCCGTTATGGCAGAAAAAAATCAAGCAGGAATTTTTCACCATGAACATCCAAGAAGCCAAAACCGAAATCATCCGCACCTTCCGCGCCTACATGAAACGGAAAGCGGACGGTACATACCGCATTCCCATTGAAAAGCAACGCCCCCTTTTGCTGATCGGCCCGCCCGGCATCGGCAAAACTGCCGTGATGGAGCAGATTGCAAAAGAGGAGCAGATCGGGCTGGTCTCCTATACCATGACCCACCATACCCGGCAGAGCGCCGTGGGGCTGCCGTTCATACGGGAAAAGGAATACGGCGGACAGGTTTACTCCGCCACCGAATATACGATGAGCGAAATCATCGCTTCCATCTATGACTGTATGGCCAAAACCGGCAGAAAACAGGGGATTTTGTTTCTCGACGAGATAAACTGCGTTTCCGAGACATTATCCCCGGTTATGCTGCAGCTATTACAGAATAAAATGTTCGGAACCTATGCCATTCCCGACGGGTGGGTCATTGCCGCTGCCGGAAACCCGCCGGAATACAATAAGTCCGTCCGCGAGCTGGACATGGCTACCCTTGACCGGGTAAAGCATATGGAGATTGAAGCCGACCTGTCCGTATGGATGGACTATGCGTTTGCCCATGGCGTCCACCCTAGCGTCACCGCCTATCTCACAGCGCACACGGAGCATTTTTACCAGATTCAGGATACCCCTAAAGGGCAGCTTTTCGTGACGGCCAGAGGATGGGAGGACTTGTCCTGCATGATGCAGGCTTATGAGGAGAATGGGGTTCCTGTCCAGGAATCGCTGATGATCCAGTATTTGCAGCATGATGAGATCGCGCGCAGCTTCTATCTGTTTTATGATTTGTTCCGGTATTTTGGAAATGCTATGGCAGAACAGCGGACATCCACTGATCAAACCAGGCCGAACAGAAAAGCTATGACTGCAACAGGAAGCACGGAAACAACAATAAATACAAAGACTGCAGTGAACAGTTCCGGCAACCCATCCGGATTATGGCATATGAATCTGGCTCACGCCGACATTACCCAGGGACTGGCCGCCGCCTCCCATCTGATGGCCTGCGTCCGGCATGGGGCCCTTCATTGGAAGGAACAGGCCATACTGGCAAAAGAATTAAAAGAAGCGCTGACCTCCCGAAGCGATTCCGAGAACTCCCTTACGCTGTTATCCCAGACGATCGAAAGCCGCCGTACCGCTCTGAAAATCAAAAAAGAAAAACAATTGATTGAAAAAGAGGATTTCCACAAAGAACAGCGCCTGATCCGGATGCTGGAGGACCTGCTGCAGCGCCTGAAAAAAGAAGGGGCGGCTGCTCCTAAAGAAAATGGAACAACCTTTTTAGAAGAAAATAGATCTACTGTTTTGGCAAAAGACGGGACGAACGCTTTGGAAAAAGCCGTTCTCCAACACACGCGAATCGTGGATGCTCTCTTGCGGGACGCCGAACGGAAAAGCGCCGAGGCCCAGAACCGCCTGCTGGAAACCATCAGCCGTTCCTACCGGCTATTGGAAACTTTCCCCGGCGACGAGCCCCTTCTATATTTCACCGCAGACCTGACCGGAGAGCCGGACTGCGCGGAACCTTTAGCCACAGGCGGCTGTCCGGAATATGCATATCACGCACAGCGGCTTTTACTGGCCAGACAGGAACAGGAACTGCTTCAGTCCCTCCGAACAGGAGAAGAAATGACCCAGGACAGGCAGTAGAAGAAATGTCTTAAAAGGGAGAGGACACGTTTCAGTCATCCTCTCCCTCCGCTTACTTCGCCTCCGGCACGATCTCCCCTGCCTTAGTCAGAGCAATCTTGGTCAGTGTCGGCCCGATCAGCTCATAGACCAGCACGCCAAAGAGCACAATATTCCGTATAATCATCCCTTCCGGCCCCAGACTCTCGGCCATTATGGACATGCCCAGCGCCACGCCGGCCTGGGGCAGCAGCGTCACGCCCAGATATTTCACAATTGTGGGTGCGCACTTTGTCGCCTTTGCGCTGAACCTTGCGCCGAAATATTTTCCGGCCGAACGGCTGACAATATAGACCAAGCCGATCCCGATAATCGCCACGTCCAGAATTACGCTGAAATCCAGCTCGGCGCCGCTTAAAACAAAGAACAGGATACTTAAGGGGTCCGTCCAGTTCTCCGTCCGCTCCATCAGATCCTCCGACACGTCGCACACATTACAGAAAACAGTTCCCAGCATCATACAGGTAAGCAGGGAAGAAAAACTGATATGGACGCCGCCCACATCAAATTCCAGCATAGTAATAGCCGCTACCATCAGCACATAAGTAATGGAGATTTCCAGCCGGTTCGTACTGGACTGAAACAGTCGTTCCGTAAAGCTGAACAAAAGGCCCATGACAAAGCCCAGCGCCAAGGACAGCACCACCTCCAAAAGGGGCTCCGCCACAACGGAAACCACGTCGATCTGACCGTTTTGGAGCGCCTGGGCGACACCGAAGGAAACGGCAAAGATCACCAGGCCGACAGCGTCGTCCAGCGCTACAATCGGCAGCAGAATATCCGTCAGCGGCCCCTTGGCCTTATACTGTCTCACCACCATCAAAGTCGCCGCCGGCGCGGTAGCCGCCGCGATGGCGCCCAGGGTGATCGCCGCCGACAAAGACATCCGGTCCGGCATCAGAAAATGCAGCCCAATCAGCACCGCGTCCACCAGAAGGGCAGCCACCAGCGCCTGAAATGTGCCTACAACCGTAGCCTGCACCCCATTCTTTTTTAAATCGGACAGACGAAATTCATTGCCGATGGCAAAGGCGATAAAGCCCATGGCCGCGTCGGACAAAATCCCCATAGACCGCACCTGCTCTAAGGAATTGAATCCCAGTCCGGGAATCTGAAGCCGCCCCAGACAGAAGGGCCCGATCAAAATTCCTGCGATCAAATAGGCTGTCACCGCCGGCAGGTTCACCGCCTTCGCCACCCGGGACATAAACAGCCCCGCCAGCAGGGCAATCGAAATAACCAGTAATGTTTCCATACTCTTTTTATCCTCCTTATTTGTTCAGCCGCAGTCCTCATATCACTTCCGCCAGCTCATCTGTCAAGCCGTTCAGGACTTACGTGAACTTTCTACGTCAGGGCTCTGGTCCCTGACACCTTCCGCCGAGCCCTTACGCCATCGGCGTAAACTTTCTTCCTTTCAGCATATGATCTCTTTTCGGCACCGCCGCCTTTGCCATCCGGCAGAAGGTCTCCTGGGAATTGACAGGCGTTTTTCCCTCTCGGCTCACCTTCTCGTAGCTTCCGTCGGGCATCAGCACATGGGCCTTCACGTTATCTTCCAGTTCAAGGTCCAGAATCTTTGTCACCCGCTCCCGCAGCCTTTCGTCGTCCACAGGGAACAGAATCTCCACCCGCCGGTCCAGGTTTCTCGGCATCCAGTCGGCGCTGGCCAGATATACCTCCGGATGGCCGTCATTATCAAAGCAATAGATCCGGCTGTGTTCCAGAAAATTGCCCACGATGGAATGAACCGTGATATTCTCGCTGACGCCGGGAATCCCCACCTTCAGACAGCAGATTCCCCTGACCACCAGTTCGATTTTCACACCGGCTGCGCTGGCCTCGTAGAGGGCGGCGATAATCTCCGGATCGCTTAAGGAGTTCATCTTTGCCTTAATACCGGCCTCCCTGCCCGCCCGGGCATGCTCCTGCTCCCGGCGGATCAGCTTCAAAAACTTGCCCTTTAACCAGAGCGGCGCCAAAGACAGCCGATTCCAGGATAAAGGCTCCGAGTAGCCGGACAGCATATTAAACACCGCCGTGGCATCCTCGCCCACCGACCGGCGGCAGGTGAACATCCCCAGGTCCGTATACAGCTTCGCCGTGGAATCATTGTAATTTCCCGTGCCCAGATGGACATAGCGGCAGATGCCCTCCTCCTCCCGCCGCACGATCAGCGTGATCTTACAGTGGGTCTTTAAGCCCAGCAGGCCATAAATCACATGGCAGCCGGCTTTTTCCAGCATCTTCGCCCAGTTGATATTATTCTCCTCGTCAAACCTGGCTTTCAGCTCCACCAGCACCGTCACCTGCTTGCCGTTCTCCGCCGCCTGGGCCAGCGAGGCGATAATCGGGGAATTGCCGCTGACCCGATACAGGGTCTGTTTGATGGCCAGCACATCCGGGTCCCGGGCCGCTTTCCGGATAAAATCCACCACCGGCTCAAAGGTCTCGTAGGGGTGGTGCATCAGAATATCGCCCTTTTTGATATTGTCGAAAATGCTGTCCTCGTTGTCAAAGGCGGGCACAGGCTTCGGCGTACACTTTTCACTGCGCAGATGATCATATCCCTCAAGCCCGCTGATCTTCATCGTAAAGGTAAGGTCAAGAGGGCCGTCCACCAGAAAGATATCCTCATCCTTAATGGAAAAGTCTTTCTTCAATATTTTCAGAAGCCTCTTGTCCATTCCATCCTCTACCTCCAGCTTGATCACCTCGCCCCACTGGCGCTTTTTCAGCTGCTTTTCAATGGTTTCCAGCAGATCCTCCGCCTCATCCTCGTCGATGGACAGATCGGCGTTTCGCATGACCCGGTAGGGATGGGCGCAGACCACGTTATAGTTCAGGAACAGCTTGCCCATATGCCGCTCGATAATCTCTTCCAGAAGAATCAGCCTGACCGCCTCGCCGTCCCGCTTCACCTCATAAACTCTCGGCAGCACGGAGGGCACCTGCACCGTGGCAAATTCCAGCTCCTGGTCGCCCTTTTTCTTCTGCAGCAAAGCCGCAATGTTCAGCGATTTATTGCGGATCAGCGGAAAAGGCCGGGAAGGGTCCACCGCCATCGGCGTCAGCACCGGGTACACCGATTCCATAAAGTACCGGTCCACGCTGGCCGCTTCCTCCTCCGTCAGATCCTCATACCGGGTAATCACATGGATTCCGTTCTTTTTCAGCGCCGGAAGCAGGGAAACATTGTAGGTATGATACTGGGTATCCATCAGCTCATGCACCGCTTTTCCGATCAGCTCCAGCTGCTTCGCCGGCTTCATCCCCGCAATGTCCGTCTTATGATATCCGGCGTGGACCATATCCTTTAAGGACGCCACCCGAACCATCACAAATTCATCCAGGTTCGATGCGGTGATCCCCAAAAATTTCATTCGCTCCAAAAGGGGAATATCCGGGTCCATCGCCTCCCCCAATACCCGGTAATTAAAGGCAATCCAGCTTAATTCCCGGTTCTGATAATATTTCGGACTGGTAAAATCCATCTTTTCCTCAGCCATCGCTTCACACACCTCTCTTCCGCTTTAACACCGGCTTGATCCCATAGACCTCCTCAAAAAAGCGGGCCCGGTTCTCAAACGTATTCTGCTCCAGGGAAATGTCCTCCGACGTCTCCGTGACGATCACCAGCTTCTGCTCCTTTAAGGACATTTTCACATGGTCAAATTTTTGCTTATGGCTCTTATCAAGGGCATTGCCCACCCGCATAATGGCCACCAGCTTGGCGATGATATTGGTGGTTTCGGGGTTGCGCACCTCGTTCATAATCTTTTCATACTCATATTTGGTGGTATTATACTTGACAATATAGGCCACAATCTCCCGCTCCCTGTGGGAAATACCGATAATCTCCGTAGCCATAATAATATGGTAGGAGCTCTCCGCCGGCTCCCGCATACTGATATATTTTCCGCAGTCGTGGAGGATCACTGACAGCTGCAAAAGAAGCCGTTCCCGCTGCCCCAGCCCGTGGTATTTTTTCATGCTGTCAAAAATATCCAGCGCCAGCTTTTCCAGGCTCTGGTTATGCTTTTTATTTCCCTGGTACCGCTTGGAAATATTTCTGGCGGCTACCAGGATATCCTCGGTAAAGTCATGGGTAAAGCTGATCAGCCGTTTTTCCTCTCCGTACTCCGCCACGATGCCGTCGCACAGATTTACCCCGGGAATCCATAAAAGCTCCGCCCCGGTAATCTCGATCATCTTGCGGAAAATCATGACTGAAGGGGGCATCAGGTAGGCGTGTTCGATGGGAATATCCATCTCCAGTGACAGCTTCTCCGGGCTCATCCGCTCCATCCTGCCGCAAAAATCCATAAATTCCTGGACGGTCATCTTGTCCGCCCGCCTGTCTCCGCCGCCTTTCCGGTTCAGGTACAGAGCACACAGTCCTGTGGCGATAATATTTTTGATATCCCGGTCCTTTAAGAACATTTTCCGGAACGTATCGATATCATTGTCCACTAATTCCTGGATCAGCATCCGATAATTCACCCGGTCATAGTCCAGATGCCCTAAGGTCTCCTTAATCCGCAGCGCCCCCAGCTTCAGATACTGGGTCGTGACCAGGGCGTCCTTGTCAAACAGCGAAAGCTGGGTACTGCCGGAGCCCACGTCCACGATCGCCGTTCCTTTTTTGATGATGGACTGGAACTCATTTTCTTTGACAGCGATGGCTTTGTAGCAGAGGAATCTCTGTTCCGAATTGCTCAGCACCTTTACCCGGATGCCGGTCCGCACCCGAATCTGGTCCAGCACGATCTGTCTGTTGCCCGCCTCCCTTAAGGCGCTGGTGGCATAAGCCCGGCAGTCCTTTACCTGGTATTCCTCCATCACCTGGCAGAAGCCTTTTAAAATCGTACACATGGAATCGATCAGATGGGTACTGATCTTCCCGTCCGCATAAGTATCCGCTCCCACGCCCACGGTTTTCCGCATATGATCCAGACACCGGATTCCGTTTTTCTGTGAAATCTCATAAATTGCCAGCTGCAGGTCAAAAGAGCCTACGTCGATGGCTGCAAATGTAGTTATGGCCATATATATCTTCACCTCTATTAAAGTACCGCAACTCCCCTCCCGAACCCCTTAGTCCTGGAAGAATTTCCAGCCGCTAAAGCGTCTGTAAATCCTTCCGGGGCTCGTACGATCCGTTGCTGTTCCGGTTCCGAAACTCCATCCCCCCGTTATTTATATTCCTACCGACCGGAGATGGGTCACGAACTGTTCCGCCGTCCTTCCTGACAGACCGCCGTGGTTCAGCTCCCACACGTTTGCCTCTGCCAGCAGCTTTTCCTCAGGCATATCGATCCGATGACGTTTTGCCAGCTGCCTGACGATCTCCTGAAATTCTTTTTTATCCGGCTTTCCATAATAAATCTGAATGCCAAACCGGGATACCAATGACAGTTTTTCCTGCACCGTATCGTTCACGTGAAGGTCATCCTGAAGCTCTCGCTTATCGCTGTATTTTTCCCGGATCAGATGGCGGCGGTTGGAGGTGGCATAGATCAGTACATTGTCCGGCCGCTTCTCCAGGCCGCCCTCGATAATCGCCTTCAGATATTTATATTCAATCTCAAAGTCCTCAAAGGACAAATCATCCATCAGCAGGATAAACTTATAGTTCCGGTCCTTAATCTGGGCAATGATAAAGGGCAGCTCCTCCAACTGATGCTTATATACCTCAATCATCCGCAGTCCCCGGTCATAATACTCATTCATCAACGCCTTGATACTGGAGGATTTTCCGGTGCCGCTGTCGCCGTAAAGCAGGCAGTTATTGGCGCTGCGCCCCTCCACAAAGGCTTCCGTATTGGCCGTCAGCTTCGCCTTCTGCCGCTCGTAGCCCACCAGGTCCTTCAGATAAATATGGGCGATATTGGGGATGGGCCCGATCCGGGCCCCAGCCCCCTTCCCCTCGATGCGAAACGCCTTGTGAAGCCCCAGCCTGCCCACACCGCAGTCCTTATAAAAACCGGTCACAATATCCAGATATTCCTGCGGGCTTCCCGCTGCGGCCAGATGGACGCTCAGCGCCTCGATCCGGTCCCGGATACGGCTGTTAAAGATTTTGCTGTTTTCCCCGGAGCCGTCATAATCGGCCACGATCCTCATCAGATCCGTATGAAATGCCTCATCAATCCGTTCCGGCGGATAGTCAAACATTTGCTTAAAAATCCCAAAATCATGGCAGGCAAAGGCATTGATGCTGCCCGGCACCTTTCCTCTGACCTCACAGGCCATGCTGAATGCGTTTTCATGGCTGGCCAGCTCATAGGCCAGATAGCTGTGCCAGATATTCCCGCTAAAACCATGGGAGCCTGCCAGCTCCACCAGACCGTTTACCACGCCATACAGGCATTCCCGGTCTCCTTCATCCGGATTCCCCCGCTCTGCCGCCGCCATCACCCGAACCATGCCGTCATAAATATCCTGCCGTTCCAGGACACGGTAAAGGGTTCTTCTATTTCCGTCCGTCATTTTTTCCTCTTTCCTGACACAAGTTACTGCATCATCCTACACTCCCCTATTTTCATGTACCTTCGGAATCGCTCAGCGTCTGCTTCTGTAAAACTTTGAGCGTACATTTTCGAATAACGAGTGTTTCCGCATCATGAAAACCTTCTTTTTTATTGTCCTTTATAATCATCGATACTGATACTATTTACGCCGTAATAGCTGGCCATCCCGGCGTTTGTCCAATTGGTGCTGTCCGGTATCAGGTCACTGGTATCGGCGCACCCGGTATATTTGGTCCGGGATTGTATCGCATAGGTGGTAATATCCAGATTCCCCATTGCTTTCTGCTCATAAATATAATTCTGTCTCTGCATAAACAGCACATGAATATTCATAATATCCATCACCCCGAAGGTGAACCATATACAGAAATAAAATGTGATAATCCCTCCGGCAGCCATCAGCGCCGGTTTCCACTGGGTCTGAAACAGTCCGCCGGCAAGCATCAGACAGGCGGCAAACATAAAAACAATCGGGCCAAACATGGCTCTCGTCTCTATATACGGCGTGCCGATCAGCGCATAATTAGACGCCAATCCGCCCAGAAAGACCAGGCAAGCGGACACAAGAAGCTCCTTTTGCTTCCTATAATACCAGCAAAGCACAAACAATATGATAAAAGCAATGACCAGCTTCGCGCAATGGGTTTTGGTTGCATCGATACAAGCGGCCAGCCGCCCGGCATATTTAATCAGAAACGGCGTGTCGTCCTGATACAATGATAACCGCGCCTGATTTCCCGGCGCCAGAATTAAAATCAGCCAGCTGATCAATCCGCTGATAATCGCCGTTATAGACCAAACCGGAACCTTACGCTTTCTATAGATATAATAAAGCACAAACAGCCCCTGTACCAGAATACAGGCGGCAGAAGAATTCTCACTGAAGCCCCCTGCTAGCGCAGACAATATCGTAATCCCAATCGTCCGGGCCGCACCGGAAAACGTGCAAACCCCCATCTGATCATAACGATATACCAGCAAAACTGCCAGCATCAGCGTTGTTCCCCACACATAGTTGACAGAACAGGCTTCCGTAAAAAACATCATGCCATACCAGGGAATCAGCAGCCATAAAATAAAATGGACACTCCAATACAAAACGCCGTTAAATTTCTCCTTAAGATTTCCATGAAAATACAGCAAAGCCCCAAATATCGTATAAACAATAGCGTTCAGAACGTTATAGATTTCTTCTCCATGGGCATTGGCTAAAATCAGCTGAAGAAAAAAATGCGGATATGTCCGGCCGGACCAGCTCCGATAATGTGCCTTCATCGACTCAATTACGCTGCCAAGCCCTGTCAGCCTCTCTCCTGTGGCAAAGCTGAAATGATAATTAAAGGCGTCTCCTATAAAATGGCTGTAATGATTTAAAATAAACGAAACCACAAAGGTGATTGCCATACATACCGCCAGCTTTTTCTGATCCTTTGTCAACGAAAATTTTGTTAACATCTCATCCCCCTTTTAATAATTCCCCAGTATCTTCATACTGACCGCTTCCTCAGAAATCCCGGTCAGCGCGTTGCGCACGCCGCTGTCGCTTAAATTCCCGGTAAATTCCACGAAAAACCGATACTCCCAGGTCTGGCCCGGCACCGGCCTGGACTCGATCTTAAACATATTCAGCCCGTTGAAAATAAAATGAGACAGAATATTGTACAGGGAGCCGCTTTCATGGGCCACCTCAAAACAGATACAAACCTTGGAAGCTTCTTTCGTATACACCTTCCGGCTGCCGGCGATCACGAACCGGGTGGTATTGCTGCTGTTAAAATTTAACGGCGCTTTGATGACAGACAGTCCGTAGATGCTGCCGGACATGGCGCTGGCAATCGCCGCCTTGCGGGGATCTCCCTCTTTCAGCACTCGCCTTGCGGCCACGGCCGTATTCTCCACGCTGACCTGATGCCAGTTTTTATGCTCGTTTAAAAATTTCTGGCACTGCATCAGCGCCTGGGGATGAGAATAGACCAGCTCAAGCTCCTCCAACGAAGCACCCGGCAGCCCCAGCAGGGCATGGTCTACCTTGATATCCACCTCTCCCACGATATAATTATCATATTTCGCCAGAAGATCATAGACGTCCCCCACCATTCCGGCAGTGGAATTCTCGATGGGCAAAACGGCAAAATCCGCTCTGCCGCCTGCCAGGGCATTCATGGCATCCTCCCAGGTTTTCACATAAAAACCGCTGAAATCCTTCCCGAAATACTCCATGGCCGCGATATGGGCATAAGCGCCGGGCACGCCCTGGTATACCACGCGGGCGCCCTCCTTCGCCAGCCCGTCGATCCGCTCAAAAGGCAGACGGCTTCCCATTCCCTGCTCTTCCAGAAGCTGGTACTGGCGTTTCCTGCTGATGGCCATCATCTGGCGCATCAGCTCACGCAGACCTGCTTTGTTAAAAGGCGTATCCGCCAGCGCTTCTGTTCGGTCCAGCTTTTCCCGCTCTCTTGCCATGTCCCGGACCGGCTTGCCTGTGCCCATCTTATACCGGGCCACCTGGTCGGACAGCGCCATCCGCCGCTTAAAGATTTCCGCCAGCTGTCCGTCCAGCTCATCCAGCTCATCCCGGATCGCGGATAAATCCCGAACCTCCAAACTGCTCTCCCTTTTTTCTTTCCCGGTTGATATCTCCGCACCCCGAGAATCACTTTCCCCCGGGCGCAGCATTTTTACTTCACAGCCATTCGCCTGCCCGACACACTCTTCTTTCTTCAATTTCTCCAGAATATCCGACAATTCATGCAAAAAGGTCAGCGATCCAAAGACAACGATCACCCCATCCCGGCCTGCTGCCGCCAGCGCCTTACGGGCCGCTTCCTCATAGGAGTCCGACGCCTCCGCCTTCCCCCCCTGCTTCCGGATCACCTCCGCCAGGGCATCGGCAGAAAGGGCTCTGGGGCTGTCGGGCGTCAGCGTAAAGATCTGCTCCGCGGCGCCGTGGGTGATGGACACCACCTGCTCATAATCCTTATCGGCCAGTATCCCCATCACATATACCACATGGTCCTGTCCGAAATAGTAATCCACAGACTCCCGCAGCCTTTTTGCCGCAGGCGGATTATGGGCCCCGTCGATGACCACCCGGGGATTCTGCCCCACCAGCTCAAACCGGCCGTGCCACCGGGCATTGGCCAGCCCTCGAGCAATATGCTCCTTCTCTATCTCAAATCCATTCCGGGACAGCTCTTCCGCCACCTCCACCGCCAGACTGGCATTTTCCGTCTGGTAACGGCCCAGCAGGCCAACCCGAAGTCCCTGATAGTCCTTATAATCAAACACAATAAACGATCTGCCGTCCATCTCTGTCAGCCCTTCATGAACTGCCAGACGTTCCGGCTCTGTCTTTGTCAGGGAAGATCCCACGGCGGCGCACTGCTCCTCCACCGCGAGCTCCGCCTCCTCCGACTGGGCGCACATCACGGCGGGAACACCGTTTTTGATAATTCCTGATTTTGTCCGGGCGATCTCAAACACCGTATCTCCCAGATACTGCATATGGTCAAGGCCCACGGCGGTGATCACGGCGCAGACTGCGGTGGTGATCACATTTGTGGCGTCTTCCCTGCCGCCCAGTCCGCATTCCAGCGCCACGATATCGCACTGATGTTTTGTAAAATGTAAAAAGCCAATGGCAGTCTCCACCTCAAACAGGGTGGGCTGGGCAAAGCCCTCCGCCAGCATGGACTGGCAGGCTTCCTTCACCTGGGCGGTATATTCGCAGAATTCCTCCCGGGTAATCATCTCCCCGTTGATCTGCACAAATTCCTCATACACGAACACCCGGGGAGAAATATACCGGCCCACCCGGTAGCCCGCCTCGCTTAAAATCTGGCTGACAAAAGCCAGGACAGACCCTTTTCCGTTGGTTCCCGCGATATGGACAAATTTCAGACGGTCCTGGGGATTCCCCAGCCGGCGCAGCAGCTCCTTCATGGAATCCAGTCCCAGCACCCATCCTAAAGACAGCTCCACCTCCCTTAAATATGCCCTCGCTTCCTCGTAATTCATAATTGCTTCATTCCTCCAAGAAATTATTTCAAATATCCACAGATGCTCTATGCCTATGATACGAATCTGCTGCATCTATGTCAACTTTTTTACTTTTTTATTGCACTGTCTATCTTATTATCTTACTCTTTCATCATACTTCCTATTTATCTTTTCTTGCCGTAGATCACTTCATCCAGCGTCTGATACAGCTTCTCCACCTCCACCGGTTTGGACAGATGGCCGTTCATGCCGCACTCCACCGATTTTTTCAGATCATCGTCAAAGGCGTTGGCCGACATGGCGATAATCGGCACGGTATGGCAGTCCTCCCTCTCCATACTCCGAATCGTCCGGGCCGCTTCCAGTCCGTCCATCACCGGCATCATAATATCCATCAAAATCACGTCATAGGTTCCCGGCTCGGCGGCGCGAATCCGTTCCACGGCCTGGGCGCCGTCATAGGCGCAGTCCACCTCAAATCCCCGATCCTCCAAAAGACACTGGGCAATCTCGGTGTTCAGCTCATTGTCCTCCACCACCAGCACGCGACAGCCCTCAAAGGAAACCTCTTCCTTTTCCTCTGTCTCGGTTCCCATATCTTCGCCGTAAGCCAGCGGAATGGCAAAACTGAAGGTACTTCCCTTCCCCGGCTCGCTCTCCAGCTGAATGTTGCTTCCCATCATCTGCACCAGACGGTTGCTGATGGAAAGTCCCAGGCCGGTTCCCTTCTGCTTTGACGAACTTGCCCCGGAAGCCTGCTCAAAGGACCGGAATACCCGCTCCTGTTCCTCTTTGGCGATGCCGATTCCGGTGTCGCTGACAGCGAAATAAAGAATGGCTTCCTCTTTCTTTTCCTCCCGTTCTTCCACGGTCAGCGTAATCTTTCCCTTCTCCGGCGTAAATTTCACCGCATTGCCCAGCAGATTGATCAGCACCTGGCTGATCCGCATCCGGTCCGCCACAAACCACCTGTGACACAGATGGACGCTGCTGACAAAATCGATCTGTCTGGCCGTCGTCTGGGGCATAATCAGCTCTTTCGCCGTATCCAGCATTTCCTCCATATTAAAATTGAAGGGGTCCAGCTTCATTTTTCCACTCTCGATTTTAGACATATCCAGAATATCGTTAATCAGCCCCAGCAGATAATCCGAAGAGGACCGTATCTTCTGTAAGCAGTCCATAATCCGCTCGTTACTCTGCCCCTGCTGCAGGGCGATGGCGGTCATACCGATAATGCCGTTCATGGGCGTGCGGATCTCATGGCTCATACGGGACAGGAATTCCGATTTCGCCTTGCTGGCAATGTCAGACTGCCGCTGGTTCAGCTGGCTCTGAATCACCCTGCCAAGCTCCGCAAGATTCTGATACCCTTCTCCATTCCCCAAAAGCTCCGGTCCGACGCCGAGAATACATAGGTTTCCTATATAACTGCCGCTGTCATACATGGGCAGCACAATGCCCTGCTGTCCGGGTTCGATACACAGAAAGCACTGAACCACCCGCTTTTTGCTGTCCTCGTCGGAAACATAGCGAACCTCTTTCTCCCCAAGCCAGTCATAAAAGGCATTCTTTTCCTCTTCCCTGTATTTTCTCACGCTCTCCCGGACATCTCTGCCATCCTTATGCCACTGATAATTCAGGTAGTTGGAATTGAAATCAGACCGCAAAAGAGAAACCTGTACGCCGTCCGCCTGATAAAACCGGCCGATCTTGCGGATCATCAGCAGCATCTGAGCAGGGAAATCGTCCCCATTGCCAAACAGATTCAGCGCCACGGATACCAGGCTCACATCCTCGGTGTAACCCAGAGAATTAAGGGCCTGTTCCTTAAGGGCCGGCAAAGGCGTTCTGTCCTTTTCAGGAATTTCTTCATATAACAGACACTGCCGTCTGGTTTTGACGGTTCCGGCATTTTGCGCCAGCTTCGCCATGCGGATTAACTGCTCACTGCCAAGCCCCGCCTCCCCGCAGGCCAGCCCCGCCCGCAGGGCTATGCCGAAGGTTTCCTCCGCAAACATTTCCTCTGTCTGCTCCAGCAGCCTTTGGGCAAATTCCACTGCCTGCTGACCGGACTGTCCCGAAAGCCACAGCACAAACTCGTCTCTGTTTAACCGCAGCACCGCGATCCGGCAGCCGGTCCGCCGGGCCAAATCCCGGCGCTCCTTGAGGATCAGCCCTCCGATTTCCTCCAGAATCATATCGCCGAACACAACGCCGTTCTTCTCGTCGCTCTCCTTTAACCGGTCCAGATACAAATTGATCATGACGCCGTCCGGCCGGTCTTTTCTGCATTTCTCCACATACTCCATGCCGGCTCTGAAGGCATACAGGCCGGTAACGCCATCCGTCGTATTCCTTCTGTACTGCTCCTCTTCCCTTTCCTTCTGCTCCCGGATATCCCGGATGCTTCCCACCAGCTTCCAGCGCCTGCCGTCCGTGTCATACACCGCCTTGCCCGACAGGGCCACCCACACATATTCCGCATCCGTCGGCCATTTGATCCGAAACTCCGCATACAGCTGGTCCGCCCCGCTTCCCAGTTTATGAATCGTTTCCTCCCGGTCCGCCTCATGGATGTAATTGGGGTTGATAAATCCACCGTCATATTCCTCACACTGCCATTGGCCGCTCATGGTTTTGTGGTTTACAATATCCAGCATATGGGTATGAAGATCGTAGGAAAAAAAGAGATCGTCGGAGGATTCCAGCGCCACTCTGTACCGCTCCTTTTCCTCCAGCAGTATATTTTCCGCTTTTTTCTGGCGCTCCGTCAGGTCCGCCACCACGTCATATAAAGCGTCGATTTCTAATATATTAGACGGTCTGAATGCCCTGAGCCCCTGGCTCCCCTGGCTGATACAGTCCATCAGCCGGCGGATCGGCCTGGTCAGATGTTTTACCAGAATATAAATGCCCAGAACCCCGAAGCACAGGCCGATCATCACAGCCAGAAGCATCCAGAAATAAAGCTGCCTGCTCATTCCGAACAGTTCTTTCTCCGTATTCAGTCCCAAAAGCACCCATTCCGTATTCTCATAAGGTACGTTGCTGCCGTAAATCCGCAGCGGACATTCCACGGCGTAGACCCCCTGTCCGTTGGTCCTGACATCCCGTACCAGAGACAGGCTCGGGTAATTTGTCTCCTCCAGCACAAACCTGTCCGCCCCGGTCCGCACCTGATCATAGAGCATGCCCTTGCCGGTCAGCGTCCGGTATCTGCCGTCACCTTCCCGGACTGCCAGCATATAACCGGACTGCTGCGAAGCATTCAGCTCCGCCACCGGAAAATAGTCATATAAACTCTTACAGGAAATTTCCACCCCCAGGACGCCATATACCTGTCCCTGATACCGGAGGGGCAGAGAATATGTAATCATCTCATAGGGATCGGCCATATTCTTTTCCAGGGAAAAGGGCAGAGACCAGTAGCCCAGATCCTCGGTATCCGCATCTCCATGCTCTCTTCCGGCTCTCCATGGCTCATAAAAATAGCTGTCGGCGGCATTTACTCCCTGTCCGTCCATACGGAACCGGGTGGTCCAGTTGGTGTCCAGCGGAATGCCAAAGGTTCTGGAAAGCTGCTTGCTTCCCCGCTCCAAAAGCAGATCCGTATTGTTAGCCGGATTGGTTTTCGGGTCGGAATCACGGATAAAAAAGCCGTCAAATTCTCCTGCCGTCTCCATTTCCCCGCCTGTCAGCACCAGAAAAACACCTGTCACCGAATGATTGTGCAAAATATCCAGACATTCCGGAAACAGCATCGTAAGCAGCCGGTCTTTTCTCTCGTCGGACAGAAGCAGTGTCTTTGGCCCCTCTTCCTCTGGCTTCAGGCACTTCTGAAAGATCCCGTTCATCCGGTCCTCCTGCTCCCGGATGGAGGACCAGCGCTGATTCATATCATTTTCCAGAATGACCCTGCGGTTTTCCACCAGCCTGCTCATCATGCTGCCGGAATACTCCTCCAAAGTGCCCGCCGTCCGCCTGACAATCAGTGTACCGATGGTAATCATGCTCTGCAGCAGCATAATGGCTATCAGCGGAATCAGAAATATCCTGAATATCGTCGATTTTCTTTTCTTGCGACCCTTATCCTCTCTCATGACTGCTTATTCACCGCCGCTTCCAGTGCCTCACAGAAAGAAGCATACCATTTCTCAAAAGCCTCGTCCGTCACATAAGCCGACGACGCCTCTTCAAGACTCTTTCCCTGTTTCAGCGCTTCTACAACCTTTGCCCGGTCCTCCTGCGCCTGATCCGAAAGGTGATATTCCAGCACCTTTCTCGCCGCGGAACCGTTCTCAAAGCTTTTGTTCGTATAGAGGGTGATTCCTTCCATTTCGCTGAACATGGCGGTCAGACAATCATAGGTCTTGGGTGCTACCGTCAGTCCCCGCTCTGAGGACACCTGATCCAGCATCTCCTTGCTGTTCGCTTCTTTCAGCACCGGCAGATATCCGGATACACAGCCGAACTGCAGATTGTTCTCCGCCTGAGTAAACCATTTCAGAAATTCCACTGCGGCATACTCATGGGCTTCATCGGACTTGCTGACCACCATGCCCGCCCCCTGCTGCACGGCATAGTTTTTACCGTCCTGGAACACAGGCGCCGTCATCACCACATAATCGATGGCATGGCTGCCCTCTTCCAGCTCCACCTGGTCAGGAAAATACATGGCCGATGACGTGGAACCCGTATAGGCCAGCAGATCCCCGGTCTTCACGTCGTCGGAACGGAAGGAACCGTAGGCGCCAAAGTATCCTTTCACCATGGGAACATAGTAATTCTCCCAGAGACGGCGCAGCTCCTCTTTCGGCACGTTCAGCGTCAGCTCTCCGTTCTCCACCCGGAACAGCTCCACGCCCAGCTGCTGCATGCCGATAATAAAGTAATTGGCCACCGCGTCCCTGCCGTAAAAGGCCATGCCGTCCTCCGGTACGTCCGGCGTCAGGCTGTCCGTCCACTCATAATAAGACCGGGCGGTGGCAGCCACGCCCTCAATCGTTTTCAGGTCGTCCAGGGAAGCGCCCGTGGCCGCCGCGAAAGGCTCCCAGTCCGTTTTGTTCAGCATCATAATCTCCGTGGATTTGGCCGTGGGGAAAATTCTCAGGCTGCCGTCCGAAGCGATGCGCCCTTCCTCGATATAGGAATCCACATAGCGTTCCAGCTCCTTCTCGTCAAGATAATCGGACAAATTTGCCAGGGCGCCGGCCTGTTCCACCTCGTAAGCGGTATCCGCATAGGAGGAAAAGATATCCGGCATTTCTTCCGCCCCCACCTTTCCCGCTATGGCGTCCCGTACCGCCGTTTCCAGATCGGAAACAGAGCCCTGGGAATAGCCCTGCACATAAATTCCTTTTTCCCGGCCCACGGTATCGTTAAATTCTTCCGTCAGCGCGTCAAAGGCCGCCTGCTGGGAACCGTTATAATAATGCCAGACTGTCAGAGACACCGGATTTTTCGGGTCCAGAGGACTTTTCTTTCCACATCCTGTCCCAAAACAGGCCAAAACCGCCGTCAGACTTAACAAAACCGCCCTTCTCATCCATTTTCCTTTACCACTCACTGTCCGTTCTCTCCTTTCCTGCGCTTACCGCCTAAAGTACTCCCGGCCTCTCATCCGCCCCCTGTTATCGCGACATGCGGGGCATATATTTTTGCAGAAAACGACTCTGGAATGGAAGTTTTCTCCATTCCAAAGCCGTTTTGCTTCCTGTTCGTTTTCCGGTTCTTCTTATTTAAAGTACTCCACGCCTGACCGGAATAATTTCATATCCTGCTCGCCGTACGTATTCACCGCCACTGACTGGCCCAGACGCTCGCTGTGAGCCATCTTTCCCAGAATCCTTCCGTCGGGGCTGGTAATACCCTCGATGGCATAATAGGAGCCGTTGGGATTCCAGTCGTCATCCATCGTGGGCACGCCCTGCAGGTTAACATACTGGGTGGCTGCCTGCCCGTTCGCAAACAGCTTCTCAATCCACTGACCGCTGGCGACAAACCGGCCCTCCCCATGAGATACGGGCGTGCAGTACACGCCGCCCAGCTCCGCTTTTGACAGCCAGGGAGACTTGTTGCTCACTACCTTTGTATAAACCATCTTGGACACATGGCGCCCAATCCGGTTGTAGGTCAGCGTCGGCGAATCCTCCGTAAGGTCCTGAATGGCCCCGTAAGGCAGAAGCCCCAGCTTCACCAAAGCCTGGAAGCCGTTGCAGATCCCCAGCATCAGTCCGTCCCGCTCCTTTAACAGCCGGTTGACCGCCTCCTTCACCTTCTCATTCCGGAACACGGCGGCGATAAATTTGGCGGAGCCCTCCGGCTCGTCGCCCGCCGAGAAGCCGCCGGGCAGCATAATAATCTGGGACTGGTCAATATTTTCCACAAAGCTGTCCACGGAAGCCCGGATATCCTCCGCCGTCATATTCCGGAATACCTTCGTGATCACGGAAGCCCCCGCATTCTCAAAAGCCTTTCCGCTGTCATACTCGCAGTTAGTCCCCGGAAATACCGGGATAAACACGGTGGGCGCGCCGATCTTATGGGTACAGATATGAACGGATTCCGCCCTGTACAAAGGCTTTTCCACCTTTTCCGCCTTCACGTCCGTATGAGTGGGGAATACGGATTCAAGGGTAGAGGTCCAGGCTTTCTGCACCTCTTCCATCGTCAGCTTCATATCCTGATAAATAAAGGCTTCTTCTTTGATCACCTCGCCGATAATCATGCCAGGCGCCTCCAGCTGATAAACATAATCCGGATAAACCTCCGCCACGATGCAGCCCCAGCCTGCGCCGAACAGCTCCTCCGGCTTCACGGCGTCGGTCAGCCGCACGCCCAGCCGATTTCCCATCGCCATCTTGGACAGCGCCTCACACAGACCGCCCCGTTCCAGCTCATAAGCGGAAATGATCTTTCTGGCCTTGATATCCTCATGAATTTTTCCATAGATATCCATGGCGCTCCGGTAATCCGGCAGGTCATTTTCATCCTTTTTAATCACAAACAGCACCAGCTTGTTTCCGGCCTTTTTCAGCTCCGGCGTAATAATATGACGGCTGCTGGCGATATCCACCGCAAAGGATACCAGCGTAGGCGGCACATCCAGCTCGTTAAAGCTTCCGGACATACTATCCTTGCCGCCGATGGAGGGCAGACCAAAGCCGATCTGAGCGTCATAGGCGCCCAGCAGGGAAAGGAAAGGCGTTCCCCAGCGTCTGCTGTCCTCTGTCATCCGCTTGAAATATTCCTGGAAGGTAAAACGGATTTTCCTGTAGTCGCCGCCTGCAGCCACCACCTTCGCCACCGAGGACACCACCGCGTAAACCGCGCCGTGGTAAGGGCTCCAGGAGGACAGATAGGGATCGAAGCCGTAGCTCATCATTGTCACCAGATCCGTCGTCCCTTTCTGCACCGGCAGCTTCGCCACCATGGTCTGGGTTTCCGTCATCTGGTATTTTCCGCCGTAAGGCATGTATACGGAGCCTGCGCCGATGGAGCCGTCAAACATTTCCACCAGCCCCTTCTGAGAGCAGACGTTCAGGTCCTTCATCGTATCCAGCCATTGCGCCTTCACATCTTTTATGGGACGGAGCACAAAAGGATTTCCTTCCTTTACCGGAACCTCCACCGTCACGTCCGTCTCCTGATGGGCGCCGTTGGTATCCAGAAATGCCCGGCTCAAATCCACGATGGTCTTTCCCCGCCAGTCCATCACGAGACGGGGGCTTTCCGTCACGGTAGCCACCGCAACCGCCTCCAGGTTTTCTTCCTCGGCGAAGGCCATAAATTTCTCCACGTCGGCAGGATCTACAACCACGGCCATGCGCTCCTGAGATTCGGAGATGGCGATCTCGGTTCCGTCAAGACCCGCATACTTTTTCGGCACCCTGTCCAGATGAATGGACAAACCGTCGGCCAGCTCGCCGATGGCCACCGATACGCCGCCGGCGCCAAAGTCATTGCATTTTTTAATCAGAAGGCTGACTTCCTCCCGGCGGAACAGCCGCTGCAGCTTCCGCTCCGTGGGCGGATTGCCCTTCTGCACTTCCGCGCCGCAGGTTTCGATAGAAGTCTCCGTATGCACCTTGGAGGAGCCGGTGGCGCCGCCCAGGCCATCCCGGCCCGTCCTTCCGCCCAGCAGAATAATCACGTCTCCCGGATCGGAGGTCAGTCTGCGCACGGCCCGTCTTGGCGCAGCGCCCATTACCGCGCCGATCTCCATCCGCTTTGCCGCGTAATTGGGGTGATAAATTTCCTTTACATAGCCTGTGGCCAGGCCGATCTGGTTGCCGTAGGAGCTGTAGCCGCCGGCAGCGCCCCGTACCAGTTTTTTCTGGGGCAGCTTGCCCTTCATGGTCTGGGAAACGGGCACGGTAGGGTCCGCCGCTCCGGTAATCCTCATAGCCTGATACACATAAGTACGGCCTGACAGCGGGTCGCGGATCGCGCCGCCTAAGCAGGTGGCCGCGCCGCCGAAGGGCTCGATCTCCGTGGGATGGTTGTGGGTCTCGTTTTTAAAATTCACCAGCCATTCTTCCGTCTCCCCGTCGATCTCCACGGGCACCACGATGCTGCAGGCATTGATCTCGTCGGACTCCTCCTGGTCCTCAAGCCTGCCTTCCTTTTTCAGCTTCCGCATCGCCATCAGCGCCAGATCCATCAGGCAGACAAACTTGTCCTTGCGGCCGCCGAAAATTTCCTCACGATCCGCTATATACCGGCGGTAAGTGCCCTCGATCGGTCCGTTGTAATCCCCCTGAGTGAAGGTAACGTTTTTCAGCTCCGTGTTGAAAGTGGTGTGGCGGCAGTGGTCGGACCAGTAAGTATCCAGCACCCGGATCTCCGTCATCGTGGGATTCCGTTTTTCCTCGCCTGTGAAATAATTCTGAATATGCAGAAAATCCTTAAAGGTCATGGCCAGATTCAGTGAATCGTATAACCCCTTTAACGCCGGCTCCCCCATCTCGGTAAAGCCGTCGAAAATCTTTATGTCCTCCGGTTCCGGGAACCTAGTCACCAGCGTTTCGGGAACCTCCATGGAAGCCTCTCTGGAATCCACCGGATTAATGCAGTAGGACTTGATGGCCGCAAGCTGCCCTTCCTCCAGGCTGCCGCTGATCACATAGGTGGTGGCGGAGCGAATCACCGGCTCCTCGCTCTCCCTCAGCAGCTTGACGCACTGCTCGGCGGAATCCGCCCGCTGGTCAAACTGCCCCGGCAGGAATTCCACGGAGAATACCAGGTCGCCATAGCTGACCGGGAATGTCCCCTCATACACCATGTCCACCGGAGGTTCGGAAAAAATAGTTTTCACCGCCTCCTGATAGATTTCCTCCGACAGATTTTCCACGTCATACCGGATCAGCACCCGGACGCCCGTCACCGTCTTAATGCCCAGATAGCTGCCGATCTCTTCTTTCAGCTCCTTCGCCTTTACCGCGTAAGGCTCCTTCTTTTCCACATAAATCCTTTTAACGCTCATTCCAACCTCCTGAGGGTTTTTGCTTTAACTGTTTCTATATACAAACTGCCCTGCCGGATACGGCAACGGCATATTTTGCCGAAGTCTTTTACTCCCTGCTCTCGAAAGCCGCGGGGTCGCCCGCCGCCTTGGCCAGGTTAATCACATCCAGGGAAATTTTCATAATATCCCGCACCTCCTCCTCGGTGATATGCAAAAGCTCCGCCAGCTGGGCCACCGTGGCCTGGGCTCCCTGCTCCCTGGCGATCTCCTCGGTCAGATCCATAATCCGGTTGGCCCTCCGGGCCACCTTCTCACCGATTCCCTTATGACTCTCCTGCTGCCGGATCGCTTCCTCCATGGCCGTCTCGCTTTTTTTCTTCAGAATATAGAGAAAATCCTCCGCGTCAAGACGGGGATACTGGGATTTTAACAGATGAATCTCCTCCATCAGAACCATATTCCCTTCCTGAATCAGATCGGAGATCACCACGCCTCTGCCCATAAAGGGCCTGGCCCACTCCGCCACCCGATGGAGGTTCCCCTCCGCCAGACGGTCGGCAGCCGCCAGCTCTCCCTCAAGCACCCGCGGCATCAGACGCTCCATTTCCTCTATCGTACAGGGGGAAACTGCTTTCAGGTCTGACAGATACATCCGGTAGTAGCGATTCTCCTCCTCCGGCACCCGTCTGTTTTCTTCCCCATCCTTCTGCCAGGAAATTTTTCTGCCCCCGGCCCTCACCGCCGTCCGGCTCTTTCCCATGCCCTTCGACCCGGTTCCGGACGACTTTTTCCAAGCGATCCTTTCTTCCTGACCGGTTATATCCCCCCGGCCATCCACAGCTTCCTGACCGACGGTTTCATGCAGGCCATACGACTCCTTCCGGCACGACATTTCTGTCAGCCTGTCCGCCTTTTCAAGCCCCGAGATCCGCACCTGATTTTCTTCCAGATACCGGTACACCAGCGCAAGCTGCTCCCGGTTCAGGGACAGCTCCTCAAACCACTGATCCACCTCCGCCTTCACAATTCTGTTATCCTTCACCGCCGCCAGCTCCAAAAGCTCCGCCAGCAGACCCATAAACCTTCCCTGCTCCATCATAAACCCCTTATGTCTTTCATACATTTACAATATATTATATAATTTTCCTTTCTCCGGCACAAGCCCTATTCCTCATAAAAATCTTG
The DNA here is from genome assembly GCA_910588405.1 of uncultured Lachnospiraceae bacterium. Lineage (GTDB taxonomy): Bacteria > Bacillota > Clostridia > Lachnospirales > Lachnospiraceae > Paralachnospira_A. The sequence goes on from CAJUPT010000027.1 coordinate 26,168, forward strand.
TGTCCTCCACTGGTTTTATGGTACAATTCTATCATATCGGCAGTCCATATCCGACTTGCAAGGAGGTTTTATGAAAAAAGTAATCTGGTTCCTTTTATCCGCCGTACCGCTGATCCTCTATATCGCTTTCACAGCCCTTTTTTATTTTCTTTTTACGCTTATTCTCCGCATGGGATGGTTCGAGGATTCCTTTCTGTTTTCGAATAACAATATCGACGCCACGCTTATGCTGGCCATCTCCATAGCCTCGGCCGCTGTCTCCTTTTTGATATACAGGCGGCTGAAAACAGGAAGCCGCGGCAGCCGCCCGTTCCGATTTACCTTTGCTACGATTCTGGTACTGACGGCGCTGGCCTTTGTCTGCCAGTATTTAACCACCCTGCTGATCAACGGCATATCGGCGCTGATCCCCCAGGCCCTTGACTCTTACGAAGAACTGCTGGATTCGGTGGGCATGTCGGCTCCCGGCTTCCTTCTGGTCTTCTACACGGTCATCGCAGGACCCATTCACGAAGAAATACTGATGCGGGGCGCCACCCTCTCCATAGCGGGAAGAGCCTTCCCATTCTGGGCGGCCAATCTGATTCAGGCCCTGCTGTTCGGCGTATTCCATATGAATCTGCTGCAGGGCTGCTATGCCTTCTGCCTTGGACTGGTGCTGGGCTATCTGGCCCACCGCTATCATTCCCTGGTCCCGGCCTGCTTCTTCCATATTATTTTCAACCTGCTGGGCATGTTGGTGCTGACCCCAGGCAATGTCGTCTCCTTTTTTGTTTCTCTGGCTCTGTTCTTTGTATTTCTGGGCATCGCCTTAAAGTTTCAGAAAAAGAAGGACCCGGAACAGGCGCTGTTTCCTTCCTCGAAGGACCCGTTTTTAGATACTTTATGACAAAAAGACTTTATAACAAAAAATCCCCCGGCCATATTCACACTGACAAGGCCGGGGTTTTTTATTTTTTTGGATCAATCACCCGGAAATCATCATATCCGGATGATTGATCCATCATCATGCTTTCAATAGCAACTTGTTATACTGTCTGCTTTCCATATAATTCGAGATATTCCTGCGCTTTTTTTAATGGTATCCGAAGCTTATTTTGCAGTCTTTCCAGAATGTCTTTTTCAGAAATGCCAAAATCAAAGCCCGTTTCAACAATGCCCTTCGCTTCATTTTCTTTCGCGATTTCATCAAATAAAGTACACATATCCCCATCTCCTTTCGCTGCCAGCGACCGATAATCAATTTTACAGTTTGCTGCTCCTGCTACCGTCATAATCACAGTTTGATCCACACCATGTTCCTTTGCGTATTTTATCACTTTTTCCTTTGTCTCATTTCTGGGTAGGTTTTTCGATATAAAATCCTGAAAAAATTCAATCCCGACCGGAAGCGCCTTTACTCTTTCATTCATCTGGAGTTCCCTCCTTCCCGCATTCCAAAGCAATCACGATGCATCTGAGATCCATCCAGTATATCACAATCCATTCTAGCCTGTACACGCCAGAACCAAATTTTTCCCGGTGTTTCCCGATACCTGCTTTGATAAACATTGACAACAATCCGGCAAAATGGTAAGATGAAACACATCCAAACACTTTTGCGGATATGGCGGAATTGGCAGACGCGATAGATTTAGGTTCTATTGTCAACAGACGTGCAGGTTCGAGTCCTGTTATCCGCATGAAAAAATAAACCGCCGAATCAGTTTCCGCAGGGGACAGATTCGGTTTTTTATATAGTTTGTATCTTTATCTACAGGAGGTTTTCTTTGAACTGGAAACAATTCACCCCAAAAAACGTATTCCTTTTAGTTTTCGGCGCTGTCTTATTCTACTGCTGCCTGCAAAACCCGCAGCTGGTTCTGTCCACTATCGGTTTTATCACCGGCATTCTGCTGCCCTTCGCCCTGGGATTTGCCATCGCTTTCATTTTCAATGTTCCGATGAAGAAAATTGAAGCCGGCCTTGCGCGCCGCACCCGGCTCCGGAAAAAACTGCTTCGTCCGGCAGCTTATTTTCTCACGCTGGTTGTGGTGATCGGCGTCCTGCTGCTGGCATTTCTTGTGATCATCCCGGAGCTGACCGCCACCATACGGAGCCTGACAGTCCAGATCCCCAAAGGGCTGGATAACCTGCTCCTCCTTCTGGATGACATGGATGTCGCCTGGCCCCAGGTGGAAACCTTTATGGCACAGCTGGAGCTGGACTGGAATAACCTGGGGCAGAAGCTGCTTGGCGCCCTGCAGACCGGAGCCTTCGGCGTGGTTCAGTCAACCTTTAACATCGTAGGCGGCATCGTCAGCGGTTTCACCACATTTTTTATCGGCTTTACCTTCTCGGTCTACCTGCTGTTCCAGAAAGAAACGCTGATCCGTCAGTTTAAAAAGCTGTTCTATGCCTTTCTGCCCACGGCAATGGCAGACCGGCTGGTCTATATCGGCGGTTTATCCGCCACCGTATTCTCTAACTTTCTGGCGGGCCAGTGTACGGAGGCCGTGATCCTGGGCATGATGTTTTTTGTATCCATGCTGGCCCTTCGGATGCCCTATGCCCTGCTGGTGGGCGTCCTGATCGCCATCACGGCGCTGATCCCCATCTTCGGCGCTTTTATCGGCTGTATCGTGGGCTTTTTCCTGATCGTGGTGGTCAATCCCATGCAGGCGCTCGTATTCCTGGTTCTGTTCCAGGTGCTGCAGCAGATTGAGGGAAACCTGATCTATCCCCATGTGGTGGGCGGCACAGTGGGCCTTCCTTCCGTCTGGGTACTGGCAGCGGTCAGCATCGGCGGCAGCCTGATGGGAATCGTAGGTATGCTACTGTTTATCCCCGGCTGCTCCGTCTGCTATGCTCTTTTGCGGGAGCAGGTAGGGAAGCGGCTGGAAAAACGACAGATCCCCAGCGAGAAATGGACCGGGGAGACTGCCGCTTCGCAGCGGAGTAAATCCCCACAACATTCTGATACTGACCGGAAATAATAATCACCATTCATACGGCAAATACACAGGCCGGAAACACATATGAAAAAACTATTTATACCGTTTTCACGGAGGACATAATAATGGCAGATTTTGAATGTCACGGACATATCGTATTAGACGGAAATGATTATCGAAAAGCCATGGCGCTGCACCGGACAGGTCTTGACAGGGATGTCATCCGGCGGCAGCTGGAAAACTGCCGGGAACAAGGCATCCGGTTTTACCGGGACGGCGGCGACTGTGTCGGGGCTTCGGAATATGCAGCCGGCATTGCTGCGGAATATGACCTCGATTACCGGACGCCCATATTCGCCATCCACAAAAAAGAGCATTATGGCGGCATGTTCGGAAAATGCTTTGATCGATTTGCCGAATATGAGCAGCTGGTCCATGAGGTGAGGGAGCGGGGCGGACATTTTATCAAAATCATGGTCAGCGGCATTATGGATTTCAACCGGTACGGAGAGCTGACCGGAGGCACGCTGGAACAGCATCTGATCCAGGACATGGTGGCTGCCGCCCACGAAACGGGATTCGCGGTCATGGCCCATGTGAATACGGCGGAGCAGATCGCCTGGACGCTGGAAGCCGGAGCCGACAGCATTGAACACGGATATTATATGGACGACCGATGTCTGGACCTGCTCAGGGAAACCGGCGCCGTATGGGTCCCCACCTTTGCCCCGGTGGAAAACGCCAGGAAAAGCGGTCTGTTTTCCGAAACGGTTTTGGATCGAATTCTTAAGCTGCACAGAGCAAATCTACAAAAAGCTGTTGAAATGAATCTTCCAATCGCCTGCGGCAGCGACGCCGGCTCCTTTATGGTTCCGCCCGCCGAGGGCTGTTCCATCGAAGAAAATTATCTGAAACAGGCGGCCGGGCCAAAATTGACGGAAAAGCTTAAGGAAATCCTAGAACAAGGGAACAAAAAAATCCAAAAACAGTTTTAAACTATTTTAGAATGGTTTCAGGCTTACTCAGCTGTAAAGATGCCCTTCGTAACTAGTGTACTGTCTGGCTTATATTCAGGGAAACCAGCCTTTTTCATTCTTTTTCTTTACATTTTTTCGCATCATTGTTATGATAGAGACGTGACCATAAGCCGGATATTTTGTCAAGACATCGTTTGCATTACTTAAATAAAAATGGCAGATCATTCGGCAGATTCAGTAAAACATATCATTTTGAACAACCTCAAAGGAGACCGATTCATGAATAAAAAAGTTGTGCGCAAAGCCGTGATCCCGGCAGCAGGGCTGGGTACTCGTTTTCTACCGGCCACAAAGGCGCTGCCCAAAGAAATGCTGCCGATCGTAGACATCCCCACCGTACAGTATATCGTGGACGAGGCCGTAAAAAGCGGTATCGAGGAAGTGTTGATTATCACGAATTCCAACAAACACTGTATGGAAAATCATTTCGACAAGTCCTATGAGCTGGAGGACAGGCTGACCGCTTCAGGGAAATTAAAGGAAGTAGAGATGATCAACCGAATCGCCAACATGGCAAATATCTACTATGTCCGCCAGAAGGAGCCCCGCGGTCTGGGACATGCCATCCTCTGCGCCAAGTCCTTTATCGGCAACGAGCCCTTTGCCATTCTTCTGGGTGACGACGTCGTAATCAACAAAGAGGGGGAACCGGCATTACGGCAGCTGATCAACGCCTATAAAAAGGTAAACGCTTCCATCGTAGGTGTACAGACCGTAGCCGAAGATCAGGTGAGCAAATACGGTATCGTAGCACCCTCGGAGTATGATATCAGTCAGGGCCGATTGAAAAAGCTTTATGATATGGTAGAAAAGCCCAAACAGGAAGAAGCCCCCAGTCGGCTGGCTGTCCTGGGTCGTTATGTGCTGACTCCGGAGATCTTTGACCTGCTGGAAAATCAAACCCCTGGCGCCGGCGGTGAAATTCAGCTGACCGATGCCATCAAACGGCTGATGACCTCCCAGGCTGTTTACTCCTATGATTTTGAGGGAACCCGCTACGATGTAGGCGATAAATTCGGTTTCATCAAAGCCACCATCGATTTCGCCCTGGACCGTGAGGACCTCCATGATTCTGTGGCCACATATATTAAAGAGATTGCTCCGAATTTATAAAGAAGGTAAATTAGAACCTCTGCTAAACTGGGGATTCCATGCACGAAGCATCTCGCAAAACAGTGGAACTCTGCGTTTGCGTACCCTCGCTTCGCTGGGGCAGACCCTGTGCATCCTCTCGGAGCGTTTTTTATCATAGGGAAGTACGGAGCTATGATATGAAAAACATCCGGCAGATTATGCCTATCATGCATAACTGCCGGATGTTTCTGTCATACATCATTTCATCTATCCGCAAAACTATCTGCTCTTTAGATAATCCGAATAGGTTTTCAATGCCTCCGAAGGCTCATAATCCTCAACGCCTAGTGTCTTCCTCCACTCTCTGATCGTCTGCTCCAGATCATGGGGAACAAAATAGTAGATTCCGTTGATCATTTTTCCTGCCCCATTGTCATTGCTGAACAACAACACATTCTCCATGGAATCAATCCCCATCCCCATCACATCGGTAGCCAAACCGATGCAATCAGATATGGTTGCATCCGTATACAGATAATCATATACCGTCTTTAACAGCTCCGGATACTTCGTCGGCGACATCGTCTTTGCCTTATCATACAACGCCATCAGCACCTTGTACTGTCTCTCTGTTCTCTTAAAATCACTATCGATCATACGCACGCGGCAGTAAGTCAGCGCCTGCACACCTGTCAGCAGATTATCCCCCGCCCTGGTTCCGGGCACGCCGAAGAAATCTCGGATATTATTGCTCTCCGCCTGGGTCAGCGTCATGGGAACACCGCCCACCAGATCCACCAGCTTTTCCATACCGTCAAAATTGATCGTAAAATAATTCTCGATATCGATATCAAAGTTGTTCTCTATGGTTTCCACAGTCAGCTGAGCCTGTCCATAGGCATAGGCATGAGTAATTTTATCATACCCTTTTCCCTCTATATATACATAGGTATCTCGCGGAATTGATGTGAGAACCAGACGACCGGCTTTCTGATTCACCGAAGCAATCATAATAGCATCGCTCCGCTTTCCCTTAAAACCACCTGTCAAACCGTCCAATCCCAGCAGCAGATAATGCTTGTATCCCTTGTCCTTCGTGGGATCGTCTCCCAAGCCCTCCAGCTCGTCGATGGGATCTTCCGCCGCGGTAATATCTTCGATGTTTTCCTCTCCGCCCGCATTGATCTCATTCTCATCCTCCGGCTCCATGGTCACATCAAAATCATAACCGCCCATATCCGGCTCCGGCTTACTTCTCGTCAGCAGGAAAATAATTACCCCACACAGAATCACAAGTATGGCCAGCACAATCACCAGCACCTTATATCTTCTCATGAATCTGCCAAAAGGATTCTCATTGCGGTGTAACAGCGCCTCCCGTCTTCTTCTGGCTTCCTCTCGTTTGTTGCTCATCTGTTTCCTCCATCATTTCCGCTCTCTAAATTCATAATGTTATATTATACTCTAATATCCTTTTATTATCAATGTAGGAAACCTGACATTTTCCTTAAAAATTTGAATCAATTTCCATTCATACTCAAAAGCTTCGCCGCCTGATCCGCAGCGATTAAACTGTCGATCACCTCGTAGAGATCACCATCCATAATGGCATCAATCTTATACAGTGTCAGCTTAATCCGGTGCTCAGTCACACGGCCCTGCGGGAAGTTATAGGTGCGGATTTTTTCGGAACGGTCGCCGGTTCCGATCTGACTGCGTCGCTCCTCCGCCTCCGCACTCTGTTTCTTCGCCAGTTCCAAATCATACAGACGGGAACGCAGCACTTTTAATGCCTTTTCCTTATTTTTCAGCTGTGACTTCTCATCCTGACAAGAGACCACGATACCGGTGGGGATATGGGTCAGCCGTACGGCGGAATCCGTAGTATTTACACACTGTCCGCCATTACCGGAGGCACGGAATACATCAAACCGGCAGTCATTCATATCCAGCTCCACATCTACCTCCTCTGCCTCCGGCATAATCGCTACGGTACTGGTAGAGGTGTGAATCCGTCCGCCCGACTCCGTGGCCGGCACCCGCTGCACTCTGTGAACGCCACTCTCATATTTCAGCTTGGAGTAGGCCCCCTGGCCGGTAATCATAAACACCGCTTCCTTGAAACCGCCAATCCCGTTCTCATTCACACTGATCAACTCTGTTTTCCAGCGATTCCGCTCAGCGAACCGGGCATACATCCGGTACAGCTCCGCGGCAAACAGAGCCGCCTCATCGCCTCCGGCGCCGGCTCGGATCTCCACAATCACATTCTTATCATCATTAGGATCTTTGGGTAACAGCAAAATCTTCATCTTCTGCTCCAGCTCCTCGATCCGGTTTTTGGCGTCGGACAGCTCCTCCTTTGCCAACTGACGCATCTCCTCGTCGTTTTCTTCCTCCAAAATCGCCAGGCTGTCCTCCATGTCCTGTTTGGCTGCCTGGTAGCTTTTATAGGCCTCCACGATAGGCGTAAGATCAGTCTGCTCCTTCATCAGTTTCCGGAACCGCTCCTGATTTTCCACCACTGAAGGATTGTTCAGCTCCTCCAAAACCTCCTCAAACCGCCTGACGATATCCTCTAACCTGTCAAACATGTTTACCTCCTGCTTTTTATTTCTTTGTCATCACACAGACTTCATGCCGAAACCCATTATTCCGCTCCGTTACTTCCGTTTTTGCACCATACCGCCGACACTACCCGGTCCTGCCCGGCAGTATCCTGATGTACTGAAATCTGTTCCCATCCGGCTGTGGTAAGCAGCCCGCTGACCGCCTCGCCCTGGTCATATCCAATCTCAAGACAGATCCGGCCGCCCGGCTTTAAAAAGCTTCCGCACTCCAAGGCAAAATGCCTGTAAAAAGCCAGACCGTCCGCTTCTCCGTCCAGAGCCAGACGAGGCTCATGATCCCTCACCTCCGGCATCAGTCCGTCGATCACCCCCGACGCGATGTAAGGGGGATTGGATACGATCATGTCAAACTCTTTTTCTTCTATCTGTTCTAGCAAATCGCTTTGAATCCACTTGATTTCACCGCACCCCAGACGCTGTCCGTTGCTTTTTGCCACCTTCAAGGCTTCCTCGGAGATATCTGCGCACCAGACCTGAGCGTTCCCCAGCTTCATCAGACTGATGCCGATACAGCCGGAGCCAGTACAGAGATCCAGCACCCGATCCCCAGGATGCAGCCTTTGAAGCGCATATTCTACCAGCGTCTCAGTATCCTGCCTCGGGATCAGTACGGCTGGCGTCACCTGAAAGTCCAGCCCCATAAACTGCTGAACACCTGTCAGATACTGCAAAGGAATCCGTTTTGCCCGTCTCCTGATCAATGCTTCATACCGCTTTTGCTCTTCCTGACTCGTCCACTGCCGACCGCTGTCCATAAAATAAACTGCCCGGCTGATACCTGTTACCCAGGAAAATAACAGCCATGCATCCAGGGCCGCTTCTTCCACGCCAGCATTCGCAAGCTGCTCTTCTGCACGGCACAACACCTCTTTATATGTGATCATCTCATACATCAGCTTTCCTGATTTTCATTGCCCTGACCGAAGCTGTCCTGTCTGACATTGTTCAGATCAGAGCCTTCTTATCTGGCATCTTTCTTACCGAGGTTCTCCTGATTAAGATTTTCTCGTTTAAAATTATCTTCCAAATATTTTTTCCAGTCAAATACCGCTTCCACCGCCGCAATCGCCACTTGAACCATGCCCTCGTCAGGTTCCTGGGTGGTCAGCTTTTGCAAGCACAGCCCCGGCTTACTTAAAAGATTCACCAAGCCGCCGTCACTGTTTCCTGCCAGACGAATAAATTCATAGGATACGCCGGCGATCAGCGGGATAAAACAGATTCTCGTAAGAACCCGCAGCCAGAGCGTCTCCACCCGCACAAACATGAAAAATACCACGCTGACGAGCATAACAATCAGCAAAAAGCTGGTTCCACATCTCTTGTGCAGCCGTGAGCTTTTCATCACATTCTCTACATTCAGCTCCATCCCGTGCTCGACGCAATTGATGCACTTATGCTCTGCCCCATGGTACATAAACACTCGTTTGATATCCTCCATACGGGAGATCAGCGCCACATAAGCTAGAAAAATCCCGATCCTGACCACACCCTCTGTCAGTGCAATCAGCGCAGAGGACTGGGTAAACCTGCGCAGGAAACTGACCAGTACCACCGGAAGCACCATAAAGATCCCCACCGCCAGCAGGATGGAAACTGCCACTGTCAAAGCCATTTCAGCTTTTCCCATACCGCTTTCTTCTTTCTGCGGCGCGCTGTCCTGCTCCTTTTTATTCAGCTTCTCTTTTTCCGGCGCATCTGCATCCCTTATCACCCCAGCAGGGTTCTCTCTGTCCTTTTCTTTTTCGTTTCCCGCCTCGGATTCCTCCTCGAAAAAATCCGCGGAATAGGCCAGCGTCTGCATCCCCAAAATCATAGAATCCACGAAATTAAAAACGCCCCGGAGCACCGGCAGACTGGCCCACTTTCTTTTACTGGAAAACATATGATACTCGTCTACCTTCAGCACGATCTGATCGTCAGTAGTTCTGACCGCCACTGCATAGGCATCTCCATTTTTCATCATAATGCCCTCCAGTACGGCCTGTCCCCCGATCCCTGATGACTTCATAACAGACCTCCGTCCATGCGCAAATAAACGGACAGCATAACAGCCTATTTTGCGCACTCTCATACATACAAAACAGGTTGAGGTTTTTCTTGCGACCAAACCTCAACCCTGACTTTGTTTCCTTATGACTGGCTAACGCCGTACTTCCGATTGAACTTATCGATACGTCCACGAGCCGCTGCTGCCTTCTGCTGTCCCGTATAGAAGGGATGGCATTTAGAACAGATCTCCACGTGAATATCGCTCTTTGTGGAACCGGTCACAAACTCGTTCCCACAGTTGCATACGACCTTCGCCTGATAATATTTAGGATGGATTCCTTCTCTCATTGTATTCACCTCTCATATTTTTCCGATGGTTTCCGACCATCTGCTTCTCTGCTCTGACACGGCATACCGCCGCATATACAGCTGAATCATTATATCACAGGGCCATGCCAATTGCAAGTCAAATTTTCTCTTTTTGGTGGCTTTTCGGCCGCCTTTTCGGTCGCCTTATCTCTTTTCAATAGGCTGCAAAACAGCCGCAGGCCACAGGTACTTTTACGTCCGCAGCATACGGCTGTTTTGATTTCCACACGCAACACACCAAATGATCATGGCACCGCCTTCTCGCCCTGGCGGGCTCACCTTGTGGCCCAGGCCACCTTCTCGCCCTGGCGGGCTCACCTTGTATTTACACAAGCATTTGATGATTGCTGTGAGAATAGAAAATGTTACATATAACGATATAATTCTTCATACTGTCTGGCGGAGCTTGCCCAAGAAAAATCTCTGGCCATTGCACGGTCCACCAGCTTATTCCATTCTCGTTTTTTATTATAAAATACGTTAACCGCATAGCGGATTGTATTCAACATCTCATGTGCATTATAATTTGCGAAAGAGAATCCTGTTCCGGTGCTCTCATATTCATTATATGACTCTACCGTATCTCGAAGGCCCCCCGTCTCTCTGACAATCGGGATCGTCCCGTAACGCAGGCTCATCAGCTGGCTTAAACCACAGGGCTCAAACAGGGACGGCATCAGGAATGCATCACATCCCGCATAGATTTTATGGGCCAGCGGGTCGGAATAATAAATATTCGCCGATACCTGTCCATGACACTTCCAGTCATAATGGCGGAACAGATTCTCATACTGTGCCTCGCCTGTTCCCAAAACCACCAGCTGCAAATTTTCCGCGCAAATTTCCTCCATCACACAGTTAATCAGGTCAAATCCCTTCTGATCGGTCAGTCTGGACACAACTCCCACCAGGAATTTCCCCGGATTTTCTTCCAGGCCCAGTTCTTTCTGAAGGGCAACCTTGTTTTTCACTTTATCCTTTCGGAATGTTCTGGCATTATAATTTTTCGCGATATGGGGATCAGTCTCCGGATTAAATTCTTCATAATCGATCCCGTTAACAATCCCTGACAAACAGTTCGATTTGGCACGGATCAGCCCGTCCAACCCTTCTCCGAAGAAAGGATCTTGAATTTCTCTGGCATAAGTACCACTAACTGTCGTCACTCGGTCGGCATATACAATCCCGCCCTTCAACATGTTCGCGTCTCCGTAAGCCTCCAGTTTATCAGGTGCAAAATAATAGTCAGACAAACCTGAGTAGGCCTGAATGGTCTTCTTATCCCACACACCCTGAAAACGCAGGTTGTGTATCGTGATTATACTTTTCATACCCGCATAGAACGGGCCGTCTCCAAATTTATCTTTCAGATGAACCGGAATCAATCCTGTCTGCCAATCATGACAGTGTACAATATCAGGCTGAAACCCAACCACTGGCAATGCTGACAAAGCAGCCTGTGAAAAGAAGCAGAACTTCTCGATATCCCACAGTATGTTGCCATAGGGCCTGTCCCCCGAAAAATACTCCTCATTGTCTATAAAATAAAATATATTTCCCTCATAATTCAGCTGCAAAACGCCCACGTATCTATGCAGATTATTATAATACATATAAAAATGGCTGACATATTCCAACTGTGATTTATAGGGTTCCGCCATGCAGGAATATTTGGGTAAAATAACGCGCACATCAAATTCTTCTTTATTAAAGTACTTGGGCAATGATCCTACCACGTCCGCAAGCCCGCCGGTTTTAATAAAAGGAACTGACTCTGATGCCACTAACAATACCTTTTTCATGAAAAAACCTCCGTATCATAAATAACATATTATGATTATACTCCATTTTTCGCTGATAGGAAAGAGGTTTCATGGAATAATTATAATGTTTTCTTATGTCATGAAGCCGCAATTCATGACTTATATTCTGTTTTTGTATTCCAGCCGTATTTTATCGGCAATCAAAGCGATGAACTCCGAATTTGTCGGTTTACCTTTTCCCGTATGAATCGTGTAACCAAACAACGCGTCAATGGTATCCATCTTCCCCCTGTTCCACGCCACCTCTATGGCATGCCGGATCGCCCGTTCCACACGGCTTGGAGTCGTCTGGTTTTTCTTCGCGACCGTGGGATAAAGAACCTTGGTGATAGAATTCAGCATCTCCACATCCTGCACTGACAGGATAATGGCCTCACGCAGATACTGATATCCTTTGATATGGGCCGGAACGCCAATCTCATGAATCATGGCGGTCACATCATTCTCTAAATTCCGCTCCACATAGCTTTCCCTGGTCTCCGCATAAGACATTGCCTTGACTTCCTTCTGAACCTGTCTGGCAGGCTCCATCAGCGATTTGATCTGACTCACGACCATTTCCTGATTCAGCGGCTTCATCATATAATAAACCGCTCCCAGCCGAAACGCGTCCTCTGTCATCCGCTCAGAACCCACCGCCGACATTACGATAAATTCCGGCCTTTTTTTAATCGTCTCGTCCTCGTTCACTTTTGCCATCAGCATCAGACCGTCCAATTTCGGCATGATCAGATCCAATAAAACAACGTCCGGCTGTTTATGACGGATAATCTCATAGACATCCTTCCCATTAGACGCCTTCCCCACCACATTTACATCGCTTTCCTTCGACAATACATCATCAAGCATCTGTACGATTCTCTCGTTATCGTCCGCAATCGCCACGTTGAGTTTTGCCACTTTCCTCACTCCTTTTCCACTATTTTACATGTTTTTCCGGTAAAAACATTATAAGCACAATATGAAGAATCTTCAATGATATATAAACGCAAAATTTCATTAAATATTACAATTATTTCACAATTCGTCAATTTACATTGATGATTCTACACAATATTTTTCAAAATAGTGTCGATCCCCGACGAAACTTTTTTCATCTCATCATTTTTCTTGATATATTTTCGGAAAAATACATAAATTAACTCTTTCTTTCTCTCATCTCTTTTTTCACAAACTTTTGAAATTCCATAACTGCATCTGTCAACGGCTCCCCCGTCCGGGTCAGCATACAAACATTCCAGCGCAGATTTTCTTCGTCCGCAAAAGGAATCATCACCACATCGGAATCGGCCATCTCCCAATAAATATTGTTGACCACCACAGAGACGCCGCTGCCTCTGGACACAACGCTTTTACAGAGGGAAAATCCACTGGTTTGAAATACGATATCTGGCTCAAAGCCTGCCTGCCGGCAGGCATTTTTAATAATATGATGAATCTTAAAAGCCTTGCTCTCCAAATAGACCGGTTCTCCTTTCAGATCCCGGATACGCGCCTGACAGCGCCTTTCCAATACCAGAGGATGACTTTTATGTACAATCATGCTGAAACGGAAGGATGCAATCGGCGTAATTTCATATTTACCTGGGTCAAAAGGCTCGATTGAGAAGGCCACATTGCCTTCCCGCTGGTCAAACAGCCGCTCCACCTCCAGGTCCGGATACTCCCGATACTGAAAAATAATTTCCGGGTGCTCCTTCTGAAAACGCAGAATCGCTTCCGGCCGCACCAGACGCAATACGCCGAAAGCCGACAAAAGATTTACTTCTCCCAACGAAGTCTGTTTGATCAGCTCCAGATCCTTTTGCAGCATCCACTGCTCTGTCAAGATTTTTTCCGCATGCTCCAGCAGACACCGGCCGCTCTCCGTCAGCTCCACGCCTGCAGCCGAACGGTAGAGCAGCACTACTCCAAACTCCTCCTCCAACGCCTTCACCATACGACTTAAGTTCTGGGTGGAATGATACAGATTCCGGGCAGCCTGAGCCATACTGCCACAACGGCAGATCTCACGAAAGCAATATAGTTGATTCATATCCATGGCAGTTCCTCCAAATCAGGTATTTTTTATTTCAATCATTCGTACTTGTCCTGTCATATGCCTTATGTATTACGTGTTTCACATTTCATCACACTGTTTTATTCCAGTATAACATAAAAAAGTATGAATTTCACGTCAGCACACTAGTACAGCATTGCTTAAATATCAGTGATTAAATTGCCAATGGTATACCGGCA
>CAJUPT010000028.1 GCA_910588405.1 uncultured Lachnospiraceae bacterium
GCCGGTATACCATTGGCAATTTAATCACTGATATTTAAGCAATGCTGTACTAGTATATCACATCTCCATCATTTTTCCCAGCAGAATTATACGGAACGGCAGATAAATCTGCCGTTCCGTATAACATGACGCACTGTCGATTTCATCGACACTGCGTATAAATTTTTATGACACGGAAAATTTCAGGCTGTCATCTTCCAGATCTACCTTCACCCGGTCGCCGGAACGGATATTTCCGTCCAGAATTTCCTCCGCCAGCCGATCCTCGATCTTGTTCTGCAGGGTACGCCGCAGCGGACGGGCGCCATACTTATGGTCATAGCCCTGGTCGATAATCCATCCCTTCGCATCTCCGGACAGCTCAATGGTAATATCCATCTGCTCCTTCGTCCGCTTCGATATCGCCGCCATCATAATATCCACAATCTGCTCGATATGATCCTTATTCAGAGAATGGAATACAATCGTCTCATCAATTCTGTTCAGAAATTCCGGCTTGAACATCCGGCGGACTTCCTCCATCACGCTGTTTTTCATTCTCTCATAATCCGCGTTTTCATCGCTGGATGCCATAAAGCCCAGCTTCTTCGGCTCCACGATCCGCTCCGCCCCCGCATTGGAGGTCATAATCAGCACCGTATTTTTAAAGTCGATCTTTCTGCCCTGGGAATCGGTGATATGGCCGTCGTCCAGCACCTGCAGGAAGGTATTGAACACATCCGGATGGGCCTTCTCGATCTCATCAAACAAAATGACGGAATAGGGATTGCGCCTTACCTTCTCGCTTAACTGGCCCCCCTCGTCATATCCCACATATCCTGGCGGCGATCCCACCAGCTTCGACACGCTGTGCTTCTCCATATACTCCGACATGTCAACCCGGATCAGCGCGTTTTCCGTGCCGAACATGGCCTCCGCCAATGCTTTTGACAGCTCGGTTTTTCCCACGCCGGTAGGCCCCAGAAACAGGAAGGAGCCGATGGGGCGTTTGGGATCTTTCAATCCCACCCGGCCTCTTCTGATGGCCTTGGCCACGGCAGTCACTGCTTCTTCCTGGCCCACTACCCGCTGATGCAGGATGGACTCTAAGTTTTTCAGCCGTTCCGACTCCTCCTCTTCCAGCTTGCGCACCGGAATCTTCGTCCACTGGGAGACTACGTCGGCGATTTCTCCCTCCGCCACCTGCAGCTTGCGCTCCTTCTTCTCCTGCTCCCAGTTGTCCAGAAGCTGCTGGCGTCTCGCCCGTTTTTCCTCCTGCATCCGCTTAATCTCTCCGGCTCTTTCATATGCCTCGCTGCGGATCGCCTCCTCCTTCTGACTTTCCAGCGCAACCACTTCTTCTTCCAGTTCTTTAATTTCCTTCGGAGCCACATAGGCCGTCAGACGAACCTTGGAGGACGCCTCGTCCACCAGGTCGATCGCCTTGTCCGGAAGGAAACGATCATTGATATAACGGGCGGACAGCTTCACGGCCGCCTTTAACGCATCATCGGTAATCGTCACCTTATGATGCTCCTCATAGCTGTCCCGCAGTCCTTTTAATATCTCGAGGGTCTCCTCCTCCGAGGGTTCCTCCACGTTCACCGGCTGGAACCGCCGTTCCAGCGCCGCGTCCTTTTCAATATATTTCCGGTATTCGTCAATGGTCGTGGCGCCGATCAGCTGAATCTCGCCTCTGGCCAGCGACGGCTTCAAAATATTGGAAGCGTCGATGGCGCCCTCCGCGCCGCCCGCGCCGATAATGGTGTGCAGCTCGTCAAGAAACAGCAGCACCTCCCCGTCCGACTTTACTTCCTCCAATACCCGCTTGATCCGTTCTTCAAACTCGCCTCTGTACTTGGAGCCGGCCACCATACCCGATAAATCCAGGGTGAGCACCCGTTTATTTTTCACCGTATCCGGAATATTGCCCGCGATAATCTTCGCCGCAAGTCCCTCTGCGATGGCAGTTTTGCCCACGCCCGGCTCCCCGATCAGACAGGGATTGTTCTTTGTCCTTCTGCTTAAAATCTGAATCACCCGCTGAATCTCCGATTCCCGGCCGATGACCGGGTCCAGCTTTCCGTCCCTGGCCAGTGCGGTCAGGTCACGGCTGTAGGCGTCCAGAACAGGCGTATTGCTCCGCTCCTTTCCTTTCGAGCGTTTATTCTCCATGTCTTCTTTATAGGAGCTGCCCTCCACACCCATCGACATCATCAGATCCGCGTACAGGCGTGGGATATTCACATGCATGGTATTTAATAGTCTTGCCCCCACGCACTCGCTGTCCTTAATAATCGCAAGGAGAATATGCTCTGTCCCGATCAGGTCGGATTTAAACCTCCTGGCCTCCCGGTAGCTGTTTTCCAGCACCCGCCTTGCCCTGGGGGTATAGCCCTCCGGCTCTGCCAGCTGTACCGTAGCCGCCGGCGCGATCAGCTGGGTTATCAGCTGAATCACCTTTTCTTCTTCCACGCCGTTATTTTTTAACACGGCGCTGGCCACGCCGCTGTCTCCCCTTAACAGACCGATCAGGATATGCTCGGTACCCACATAGCCATGCTCAAACTCACCGGCCGCCTCCACAGCCAGTTCCAGGCTCTCCCTGGCCTTGTTGGTAAATCTATCTTCATACATATAGGGTTCCTCCTAATTACAGTTTCGCTTCGGCCCTCCCAGTACACTAACACCAGCAGAGAATTTCCGGCCGTTTTACGTCCGTAAATCCTCTGGGCACAGTCCGGGCCTGTGCTGTTTCAGTTCCGCTTAATTTTTACACCACTTCCGGCAGATGACTGCGGATATAGTCCGCCCTGATATAGTCGATCCTTTCCGGCTCAAAACCGCCCATCGTCAGCCGCAGATTCCCCGGCTGGATGCCCAGCATCAGGCTGTAAATGCTGGCAGGCGTCTCGGTCCGGATCACGCCGTCATAGATGCCGCCCCTTACCTGAGACAGGTAAATCATCCCTTCCTTCATGGACAGCTTTCGGGCATATTTCAAAACGCCGTAGGATTTATAAACCTCATCCTCCCGCTCACTTCTGTGCCCTTTCAGCAGCTCCTGCCTTGTTTTGCGCTCCTGTCCGGCCAGCTGCGCCGCCACCCGCTGCACGCTGACGATAATCTCATCCTCCGTCAGTCCCAGCGTCTTCTGGTTCGACACATAATAAAGGGCCCCGTAGTTCTCCGACGGCTCCCCGAACACGCCCTTGATGGAAATGCCAATTCGTTTCGCCTCGTCCATAATGGAACGGAACTGCTTGCTGTTGGAAATCACCGGCAAATGCAGAAGCACGCTGGCCCGAAGCCCCGTGCCTACATTGGTGGGAAATGCCGTCAGGTATCCATACTTTGAATCAAAGGCATAGGCAAACCGCTGGCCGGCCCAGTCGTCCATCTCATTTGTCTGATCCCACACACTGCGGAAAGCCAGACCGCCCTGAATGCACTGCAGCCGGATATGATCGTCCCCGCAGAGCAGGATGCTCTTTGACTCATCCTCGGAAAGATAGAGCCCCATGGGCCTGCGCCGTTTTGCCAGCTCGGAATTTAAGACCCTGCGCTCCGCAAGGCCCTTGCGGTATTCCTCCGGACAATGGCTTAAATCTCCGTAGGGCAGTCCAAGCTCCGCAAATCCGGCGGCCAGCATCCCGATCGTCTGCCTGGCCTCCTGATCGTTCATCTTATTTGGGAACACACGTCCCTTTATATTCCTGGCCAGCCGGATTCTGCTGTACACATAGACATCCTGCTGCCGCTCCACATCCTCATACCATTTAGACATCGGTTTCCATCCTCTCTTTCAGCTCCCTGATCGCGTCCCGGTACTTTGCCGCCATCTCATATTCCTCCTCCTGAATCGCCTCTTTCAGTCTGGAATTTAACAGCGACAATTCCTCATCTCCGGAAGCTTTCTCACTCTGGGCCGTCCTCGTCTGCGCCGGCTCGTGATAATCCGCCGGCGCCTTTCCCGTATGGGTGTTATTCCCCTGCAGCGCCTTGATCTTTTCCCCCATCAGCAAATCGAAGGTGCCGTAACAGTCCGGACAGCCAAACCGAGACTCTTTAATAAATTCGCTGTAGGTGGTGCGGCAGGTGGGACAGGCGATCTGATTGATCTTCTTTTCCTCCAGCTCCTCCGCGTCAGGCTGAAAGCCCAGAAGGCCGGACAGCAGCTTTCCCACCGAATAATCGCCGTCAAACAGGGCCGCGTAATAGCTGCCAAAATCCATCTCCTTCGCGCACTGGGCACACAGATTATGCTCCGTCTTCACCCCGTTGATCACTTCCGTATATTTGATGTTGGCCTCTCTCTGCCTGCATCTCTCACATAACATAATAACCTCCCGCCCGCCGTATCTGCGGGCCATCATTTATGATACTCACTGTTCCCCGGACTTTTTCTTACAGTCCAGATTTCCATAGGAATCAAAAAGCGCGTCTACCAACTGATGTACCTCCGCACGGGAAATGTTTTTGCAGATCGCCCTGGCCAGCACCACGGTCAGGTCCTGCTCCAGTTCCTTTAACGCCTGCAGCTTATCCACATCCAGCGCGATCACCGCCCCCTTGCGCCGGTCCAGCTTCACAAAGCCCTCCTGGCGCAGCACCGTATAGGCCTTATTCACCGTATGCATATTGATCCCGATCAATTCGGCCAGCTGCCTGACTGACGGCAGCGTATCCCCTTCTTTGATTTCCTCAGTGGCTATGCCGATTATAATCTGGTTACGCAGCTGGATATAGATCGCCTCGTCACTGTTAAAATCTATCTCCACATACATGTCCTCACCTGCATTTCTTTTGCCGGACCGCCTGAAAACAGGCAGTTATATCTGTTATATGGATATTATAACAAAATATATGGAGCTGTCAAGGATGAAAATTTTACAAATACATTGCACTCTTTTTCCTGGTTCAGCATGGAACTGAGTTCGCTGGCATTGGGCGGCGTCGGCGAGGACTGGGAAGCATCGCCTTCCCGAAGAAACAAACTCAGTAAACGTAAATATCATTGAAATATTACAAATAAATCTCAGATTTAAAGAGAATTAACATTATTGAAAATATCTTCATTTATTTGACAGATAATCTAAATACAACGGCAACAGAATGAACACAAGTTTTATGTATCCTAATAGAGAAGACGCATTTGGCGGCCCCGGCTCCAAAGCATATGCAAAAATAGGCTATTTAGATCCGGTAGAATTCTATAAACTTTTATGGGAGGAGTATGGATATAAATTTATTGAATACACCTCCAACGATACCGGCAGTAAAAAAAAAGGATACATATCAGGCGGCTCCAGTGCCGCAACTTATCCCGGTGGATTTGCCACAGGATGCTGGGGAACGGCAAACGGCAGCAGTACGGTTACCGTTTATTGGTATCCGGAAGCCAATGACAATTGTTATTTCGGCAGGCTGTCCGGCGGGGAAACTTTCACTTATCTTGAGTACGACCCAGCGAAAGATATGCAGTTTATTGAGTACAGTACGGGAGGCGGGACAAAACGGGGGTATATCCGCACTTCAGACGGTACGCCGCAAAGCAACACAATCTTAGCAAAAGCTAAAGGCGACATCAGCACCTTTACAACACCGGGAGGCGGAAATGACGGTTATCTTTACGAAGAAGAATATTGTATTATTCTGGCCCAAAGCAAATATTACTACAGTATCGAATACAATACCGTAACCGGAAGAAAGGTCGCTTTTGTCCTCAAAAGCAACCTGACGGCAATCGGCTCACTTTCTAAAGTCCCGTCCGTACAAGACCCTGGATCAAACGCTATTATGAGAGCAAACCAGGCAGTATACGGCGGCCCCAGCAGCAGAATTTATGCCAGTATCGGAAGCGTCGATGCCAATGAAGAAGTTAGCATCCTCCATCAGGACGAAAATTACTGTTATATCCAATACTATACTTCGACCAGCTATAAACGGGGGTATGTGCCAACTGTTTCCATTGCTGATTACCCCTCAAATGTACCCGACAAGACCGGAACATATACCCATGGCTACTATATGAGAAGCCTTACGGCCACCAATGTTTATTCCGCTCCTGACAGTACATCTGCCGCCCTGGGTTCTGTTTATGCAAATGAGGGTGTAACATACCTTGGCGTAACAGAAGGGATTTTCGCATTTGTGGAATACAGCAGTATGGCGGGGACAAAGAGGGGATTTATCCATCTCGCCCATCTGTTTAAAACTTATGAAAAAAATGGGTTTGGCAGATGCAGCGCAGATACAAATGTATATTACGCACCCGGAAGCGCAAAAATCGGAGAGATCTATGCCAATGAATATGTGTGTATCCTGAACCGGGATATTGAAAAAAATATTTATTACATTGAGTACAATTCCGCAAACGGAAGAAAACGGGGATATGCCGCCTCCCATACAATTGTGTGGCATAGCGGAGAATTGGATACTATAGATTCTTCATATACAGGTCATGCAATGAAAAGTTCTAATTGTGAGCAGAGCGTTTATTCCGGACCCTCAACCGCATATTATTCAGTTGGAAATATATACCAGAACGAAGGAGTATCTTATTTCGGAAATGACGGAGATTATGCCTACATCCAATATACTGTTTCCGGCTCTTATAAACGAGGGTATGTTCCAGTTAGTACATTGCAAGAATTCGGTGCAAGTTCTATTGTAACTGATGATGATTTACGTATGGCAAACAACATTCCAGGAGCCACATGTAAATATTTCGGTACTAGTGGAGAAAAACGAGAAATCAGCTATTATATTGTCGGAAATGAAAATGCGCCCAAACAAATGATCTTAAACTTTGCAATTCATGGCCATGAAGATCCTGCAGGCAGACTAGAACAGGATGGATATGAATTAACAAAACTAGCAGTAAAACTAACAAAAAAATTAGGCGAGTCGGTTGATATAAATGGAAATTTAGGCGAATGGTGTGTTTATATCATACCAGCTTTAAATCCCGATGGAATCATCTATAAACATGGCGCTACAGATCCACACGATGCTGCAAATAACTGCAATGGAAAAGGGCGACACAACACAGTAGATTTGAATTGGAATCAGACTGTGGATTGGAACAACATAATGAATCGAATCGGGGAGATTGATTGGGATAATATTCATCAAGCATTGAGTTATTTCTCTTTAGAATATACGCAAAGCAACGAAGGTATTGATATGAACCGATGCTATCCGTTCAAAAATTCAGAGGGTATATGGACTTACAATAAAGAAGATAAATTTATAAATAAAGGAAGAAATTACATAGGAAATAGTGCACTAAGAGCAAAAGAAGCACTATATTTATGGGCGTTAATTAACAAAATTTATAACAAACAACCAAAAGACAAGGTATTTATTGATACCCATGGCTGGACAAATCAAATTATTTCTGGCGATAAAGACATAGAAGACGCTTTTAGAAGTGTATTCGAACATCACGGTTCAGGAATACTTACAAATGGAACTGGATATGTTGCCCTTTATGCACATAATCTGGGATTTAGAAGCTGTCTTTTCGAATTTCCTGGTATGGATACCTTATTATCTTCTTACAATTTTAATTTTATTGAAACAAAAGGATGGGATGAATTATATATTAATGCAATTGAAATTATCCTTGGTCTTAAATAATCTCTATACAGTATTAAACATTTAGCATTATGAGAAAATATTAGGTTGCTCCAAAATCAAAATAGGTTATAGAAAAAGGAATATAAAAAATCCCTACTGGAACCGGGTTTCGATCACACTTCCGGTTTCAGTAGGATTCTTTTCCCAAGAAAAAATAAACCAAAACTTATTATTACAATAAACAGCCCACTATTTACTGTCATCTAAAGTAATCTTTTATAAAAATTTTTGTGATAGTCTATAATCAATCTGTAAACCAGTTCAAAGAATATTCACTAAATTCTGTTCCGTATAATTCCAATGCTATACCTGTAGGTGCATTACATATCTCTAATTTTTCTGATGTGATGAAATCTCCAATTTCTATAAGCGGATTATATGAAATATCCAACTGATATACCGCATTATTTTCCCAATCACTTTGCATAGCTGTAAGAATCGTAGCATCAACAATTTGATTGTATTGTAAATTTAATATTTGCGGATAATAAGAATCGTCCTGCAAATTCAAAAAACTTTTTTCATTTATATCACACCCTCTTAAACTTATGATATAAAAATAGTGTGAAAATAATGGAGATAAATCATCCGGAAGATTGATATTCTCCAAACTAATAGATACTAAATTAGACATATTGCTAATAA
Organism: uncultured Lachnospiraceae bacterium; assembly: GCA_910588405.1. GTDB lineage: Bacteria > Bacillota > Clostridia > Lachnospirales > Lachnospiraceae > Paralachnospira_A. Next base: position 8,269 of record CAJUPT010000028.1, read on the forward strand.
ATGAAATATCTTTAATGGTATCGGCAATATCAGTTCCCATAATATCGAAACCATTTTCGCTTAAATCAATAGGTCTATTTAATTTAATACATAAACTTGTCAACACCGAAAAGTTTTCTAATTCTTCATAATGATAAATATATGTTTCTGGCTGAGGATTATAACTCAATTCGATGTCCAAAGTCTCCAAGTTACTATATTTTGTAATATCACATATATCTATGCTCCTCGGCACTGGTAATGAGCAAAAGAGTTCTTTGTTATCAACAAAAATATAAATATAATTTTTCATATTATTTCCCCCTCTATCGCCTCCATAAATCCCCAACTGTGTTACCGACAAATAATCCTCCTCAGTCAGCTCTCCCAGTTCTTTCTCCAGCCCTTCCGCCAGCGCCCGATCCAGCCAGGTAAACTCTCCCTGATCGGTTTCACTGCTCTCTCCGGCTTTACCCAAATCTGTCACGGTTCTGGCCTCTGTCATAGTCTCCGGAATTGTTTCTAATGATTCCATTATAGTTTCCGTAGCTGTCTCTGTTTCCGGCGTAGATCCCTGCCCTGCCTCCAACATTTCAGAAGAAACCTCTGCCGTTGGTTCCACCCCTGTTTTTCCACCATCTCCCTTATGACACGCCGCTAACCAAAAAGTCATTAACAGGCATCCCCACATCATAATCTTTCTTCTATTTTCCATACTATTTTTCCCTCCGTCACATTGAGCCATATCATTCACTTATCATATCATAAACCCAGAATTCATGATCGACATTAGCCGCTCGCCAGACATGCAGGCATGCTCTCCTTGCTAACGCTCATTGTATCATGGTTCGTTGACAATAGTATTAAAAAACGATTACAAATTCCTTACATTCAAATTAGTCCGGAATACAGGTTCATTTCCCACGCATAAAACATGCCCGCAAAAGCCGGTTCCTGCCACCGGGTTTTGCGGGCATGCTTATCATATCCCTTTAAAGGTCAAATATTTCAAATTCATTCTCCTCTTTTTCCTGATCCAGCTGGTTCAGCATAGAGCTGAGCTCGCTGGCATTGGGCGGGGTCGGCATGGGCTGGGAGGAGGGTTCTCCCTGAACAGGCGGCACGGACTGCTGCCCGACGCTGCTTCCATAATCCGTTCCGGTATCACGCCTGGTCCCGGCTCCCGATTCCCGATGGCCGCCGTAATCATTCCTGCGCCTGGATTCCCGCATCCGGGCGATTCGGTCCTCGTTCTGGTTTCCGTTATTTCTCAAAAACAGCATTACCAGCGCCAGTATAATAATCGCCGCAAGAATGCCAATCACCACATATTTTACCCATCCCGGAATCTTTGATTTTTCTTTTTGATTCTCCTGATCTGCTTCTTCCAGCTTGGACTGAAGATCCTCAATCGTCGTCTCCGATTCCTGCTCGTCTCCCGCGCCCGCCGCGTACAGGCTGCTCATATCTGCCCGCTGCATCGTCCTCTCCTGAGAATCATAGCGATATAATGCTTTTTCCCCGTTCCAGTTCATGGCATAGATCAGATAGTATATCCCCTCCATATCATCATTGGAACGCCAGGCGCGGACATCCAGTCCGTCGATCTCCACCGTAATCTCGTGATAATTGTCAGGGAGTACCACACCTGCATCTAACTCCACTACCGTGTACAGATTGGAGGCCGTCTGAATATTCATCATGCGGGAAAAGGTCTGATCCGCCTCATTATACAGATAAAACTGAGGATTTTCCCCATCCTGGTCCGCCAGGTAAAACGCAATCAGATTACCTGTCAGACTTCTGGCCGCCTGAACCTGATGACCGTCAAATTCATAGTCTGTCACCTCATACCCTTCCGGCAGCGTAACGCCGTCCAAAGGTGTGACAAACATTCTGATCTGACCGTCTATCATCACGGTGATATCCTCGGAGCTTTCCCCGCCTTCTTCAGTTTCGCCGACATCGTCTTCCTTGGAGGATTCCGCGGCTTTTGTTGTCGTAGTCGCAGCGCCTTCCAGCCGCTTCACCTTAATCACATAATTTTTAACCGTCTTTCCGTCTTCGGCCGTAACTTTAACCGTAATCGTATTGTCCCCCACCGTCAGGTCCGTGCTGGAAATCACGAATTTCGCATTTGCATGCTTCGTCTTCGCGCTGACCGCGATCTTGGCCACGTCATTATTCACCTGAATAGAATACTCTGTCCGGTCCGGGGAAAATGCCGGGCTTAAGCTTCCTGGAGAAATCTGCAGGGCCGACAGACTAGCGTCGTCGGAAGCGCCGCTTTCCGCTCCGATGGCGATAGCGGAGCTGGCCGCGCTGGAAGACAATACATTTCCGTCCGTATCGGCAATTTCCTGGCTTTCCACAGTCACCGCCGTGGAGCCTGCTTTTAAGGACTTAAAGGTCAGACTGCAGTTTAAAGTTCCCGAACCTGAGGCGTTATACCAGTTCATGATAATCGTTCCCGCCCCGGGACTGTTGTAGCTGCCCGGCGACGGCACGCTGCAGGACACCAGTTCCAGATAATCCGTCGGATACAGAAGCACCGCATCCATGGCTGCCAGCGTAGCACCCGACGCATTGACGGACATATTTACCGTAAAGGTCTCGCCTACTTTACAGTTCACATCCGAAAAAGAAATCCTGGCGCTCCCGGCCGCCTTCGCCGGAAATCCGAATCCAGCCACAGACAAACACAGCATGGCCATGACCAGCAATAAGCTTCTTAAAGTCTTTTTCATATTCCTTCTCCTATTTACAGTTCTGCAATTCCCCTCCCGGGGTTTTGCTGCGACTACTAAGAATCTGTTCTTTAGACCCTCATGTATCTAAACCCTTTCGGCCTTTGTCCTGTCTCAATGCTGTACCAGCTCGCCCAGCTTCAGGATATGCTTCTGAATCACCAGAAGGTCGGTAGCGGTAAATCTGCCGTCATGGTTCGCGTCGCAGGCTGTCAGGTATACGCCGCCCAGCTCCTGCAGCTTCAGGATATGCTTCTGTACCGCCAAAAGGTCGGTAGAACTGATCTTGCCGTCCCCGTTGACGTCGCCGTAGATTAGAAGCTGATAGCGTTTTGTCTCATTTCCGGAACCGTCATACAGCGCCAGCCAGTTTCCGGTAGCCGCTTCTCCGGAAGTCACCTCGGCACCGTCACGGTTCAGCAGCTTTGCGCTGCCTCCTTCCACATGAACATTGGCGAGGAAGGTCTGCACCGGCGTGGAAGGTTTAATCTCCGTAATCACCATGGCATTATCGTCAAAACGATAGTCGGAAGACGGTGGCTGGTTCTGACCGGGATCCGGGTTGGGATCTGTTCCCACATCCCCCTCCCTGGCAATATTGAGCATATAGCTCTTTGTTGTGCCATTCTGGGCCGTTACTTTAACCTCACAGGAATTCACACCCACATTCAGATTCACGGAGCCGGTTCCCGAAATTGAAGCTTTGCTGTCATAAGCCGATGCGCCGATGTTGACGCTGTCTACGTTTTCCCCGACAATCACGCTGTACTCCGTCGTATAACGATCAAAAGCCGGCGACAGATCATATCCCTCCACATGCAGATCTGAGAGCAGATAGTTGGGACTTCCGTTTCCGGTCGGCCTCTGGCACTGACTTCCGGGCATATTCTGAAATACAGGAATGGAAAATTCCAGCGCAGCCTGACGGGAATCTCCCGAATAAGCTTTGGACAGCTTTACCGCTTCTTCGTAAGCTCCGCCCACATTTGTCATATACTGATGGCTGTAGGGATTTGACCCCTGCACATTAAACTTTTTCAAATAGATGGTGTTCTGACCCACCCGCACATACTGTTCGCCGTACCATAGCGCGCCGCCGACAATGGCTTTCTGACGGGTATTCCATGGTCTTCCATAGCTGGTAGCGCCAGTTCCGCTGCCCTGCGCGTACCATAATCCTCTCTGCACCGCGCTCTGGGTACTAGTGCGATAGGCGCCGATATTATAAAAATTAAAAAAGCCGGTCTCACCCGATATGCTGCCGCTGTTCCCGGATGTCCCCATCTCCTGAAGGATGGCCGAGGCAAGTACATAAGGGCTTACCTGAGATTGTCTGGCAGCTTCGATCAACATATCGCTGTAGCTGGTACCTTCTATGTCATTATTGTTCAGAAACGTATTTGCCACAATATAGCTCAGACCATCTTTATTCTGCATCTCCTCATTATACGACTGATACAGAAACATAAAAATTGCCTGATCTGTCAGAAAATTTCTCGGGTCCATATAGTATTGGACAATCTCTCTGGATGCCATAACCCAGCCGCCGGAATCAAAACTGATCCATGTGCTGGTATCCCAGTTGTAAGCACCGTTCTGAACGGACTTCCAGGAGGAGGGACTGCTTCCATTATGTACCAAGTTTCGTCCAAGCACGGTCTCCGCGTCTAAAGAGGCATTCCAATCCAGATTCGTGTGGAATGCCTTGAAAGACCAATTCGGATAAGCAGCATGAAGGGTCCGCAGCGCCGGCTTATAGCTGTCGGGAAACCCCTGTTCATTGAGATATGCCTCAAACGCGTCGTCCGCAGCCGCCATCGCCACAAAATCACTGCGAACAAATCCCTCATACTGGTTGTTGTCTGTGTATGTAAACCGAATCTTATACCAGAGGCTTCCGTCCGTAGCCGGCGCCTCGTCAATGATCGTCACCTCTTTGCCGTTGGACAGCTGAACCTTCTGGCCCTCTTGATCCGGGAGAGCCTGGGTCCGTAACTCCTCATTCCCTGTCCCGGCTCCCGTACGTACATTTACCGAAGAATTGACTTTAATAATTGCGGCTTTTTCATCATAGGCATAGCTGACCTTTTTCCCACCGGCCAGACCCGCGAAAACAGCCGCCACCAGCATTACGGCCAGGCAGACCGCCCATATCCTCTTATGTATCTTCATTCAGGTATTCCTCCCCATCAGCTCTCCGCCCTGCACAAAGCCGCCGTCTATCGAAAACAGTCAAAAAAATTTCAACCGTCATGTATTGTTTGTCCTGCACATAATGTTTTTATTATAAATTTTAGACTATCACCTGTCAATTCAAAATTCAGAATTAATTTATACAAAAACCTCCACAATTCGCACGATTATTCTCCTATAATGATGGACAGCATCCCCGAAAAGGCATACAATGAATTTGATTACCTGTTCTGAACCAGTTTTCATTCTAGTGTACTGACTCACCGCACGCAAACAGAGTAAACATAAATCAAGCGTTCAAAAAAGAAAGGAATCAAACTATGACTGAACTTCATGTACATCTGGACGGCTCTCTCCGTCCCGATACCGTATGGGAACTGGCAGAACGCCAGAGCATCGCTTTACAAACTGAGAGCAGCGAAACGCTGGCCGAAATGCTGACCGTTCCGGCGGACTGCCGGGATCTGAATCAATATCTGGCCTGTTTCGACCTGCCGCTTCAGGTACTGCAGGAACCGGAATATGTGGCCCGGGCTGTAACTGAGCTGATACAGGATATGGCGGCGGAGGGGGTTATGCAGGGAGAGATCCGCTTCGCCCCTCAGCTCCACGGCTCCAAAGGATATGGCCAGAAAGAAATCACGGAAGGCGCCGTACAGGGACTGCGGGAAGGAACCGCTCTCTGTCCCGGCTTTCGGGGCGGGCTGATCCTGTGCTGTATGCGGGGCAAGGAGAATCAGAATGCCAATGAGGAAACGCTGCGGACCGCCTCCGCGTTTCTGGGCGACGGCGTATGCGCCGTAGATCTGGCCGGTGCGGAAGCTTTGTATCCCACTTCCGGATACGACATTTTATTTAACCAGGCCCGAAAATTGGGCCTTCCCTTTACCATCCACGCAGGGGAGGCTGACGGGCCGGAAAGTGTCCGGGATGCCCTCCGGTTCGGCGCAAAGAGAATCGGACATGGCGTCCGCTCCATAGAGGACCCTGAACTGTGCCGTTATCTTGTAAAACATCAGATACCCCTGGAGGTATGCTATACCAGCAACCTGCAGACCAAAGCTGTTGGAACGGAAATCCACCCCATACGGAAGCTGTTTGATATGGGCGTCCATGTGACTGTCAATACGGATAACCGGACCGTCTCAAACACTACCATGATGCAAGAGCGAAAGCTTCTGCAGGAAGTCTTCGGGTTTACGGAAAAGGAACTGGACATTATGGAGAATTATGCGCGAGAAGGGTGCTTTTTATAGGATTCTCAGGCTTTTCTCAATACCGCTATATTGCGCTTTATATTGCTTTACATGATACTTTAATGAGGTTTTATATGACATCTATACAAACATTTTACCCGACATACTTTGTAACATTTACTGCCGGATCGCTCTTGCGTTTTCCTGCGGCACTGCTGATCATTTATCTGGCGGCCATCAACCTTGCAGGATTCTTATCAATGTTCATCGACAAACAGCGTGCCCGAAAGCACCGCTGGCGCATCCCGGAAAAGACCTTATTTTTCATTGCGGCTCTGGGCGGCAGCGCCGGCTCCATCCTGGGCATGCAGCTGTTCCGCCACAAGACAAAGCATCTGTCCTTCTGTCTCGGAATGCCCATGATACTGGTACTGCAGATCATGGGAGCATTGGCAGTCTGTCATTACCTGTTATAATCATGACAGTGCCGAATGTCAAAGTTATGCTCCGCCGGTCCCCGCGCACAACATATTAACCGTTTATAGAAGTGTATAAACCCATTTTCAGTTATCTATGCGTTATAAAAAGTGTAAGATTCCCGTAAGATTTATATCCATCCTTTTGTAAGAGGCCTGCCCTATAATCAATACAAGCTTGAAGGAGGAGTTCAACATGACCCAATGCATACTGGTAGTGGACGATGACCGTGAGATCGTAAACGCCATCGCCATCCTGCTGGAAAAAGAAGGATACCAGGTTCTGAAAGCCTACGACGGACTGCAGGCTTTGGACCTTCTGGCTACCCGGCCGGTGCACCTGATCCTGATGGACGTGATGATGCCGAAGCTTGACGGACTGTCCGCCATCCTTAGGATCCGGGAACGGAAAAACCTGCCCATTATTATCCTAAGCGCAAAAAGCGAGGAGACGGACAAAGTACTGGGGCTGTCCATGGGCGCCGACGACTATGTGGCCAAGCCCTACAATTCTCAGGAGCTGGCAGCTAGGGTCCGCAGCCATCTAAGGCGGTACACCAGCCTGGGAGACATCCATGCCGCGTCCCTGCAGGAGATTGAGAACGGACGGCTGTGCTGGCACGGAGAAGAGCTGGTTTTATATGCCGACGGCGAGCCGGTAAAGCTGACCGCTACGGAAACAAAGATTATGGATCTCTTTATGCGCAACATCGGCCGGATTTTCCCTGCGGAGGAAATCTACCGCCGGGTCTGGCAGGAGGAGGCCTACGCTCCCGAGAATACGGTGATGGTCCATATCCGGCGCATCCGGGAAAAGATTGAACTCAATCCGAAAGAGCCAGAATATTTAAAGGTGGTGTGGGGAATTGGATACAAAATGGAAAAAATGTAAAGGATGGATCGGCATAACCGCTTTCTGCCTGGGGCTTGGCATGCTGCTTCACAGCCTGCTGACAGGCATTACACAGTGGAATGCCTTGCGGGAAAATGTCTCTTCCATAACGGAAACGGACTATCAGAACACCTGGGATTTCCGCAGCTTTATTTCAGGGCGGCTGGAAAGCTTTCTGGGCATGGCCACGGGCGGGCCTGTCAACGCAAATAACTACGGCGGCGCTTATTATTACAGTTACGGGGATGCCTATTCCACAGGCATCGCCGAAAGCCTGTATGATTATGATATCGTTTATGAAACAGAGGATAAACTCCAGATCAGCCAGCCGGAGCTGGAGGCCATCGCAGAAGACTTAAGCGTGGCGGCAGAAAGCGGACAGGTCCTCGCCAGGGAGGAGCTTCAGGATATCCTTTCCTCCTATGGCTATAACCTCAGTGAACCGGCCGATGATAAAGAAGCAACAGAGTATTACAAAAAGCAGGCGGAACAGTTTCACCAGCGGATTCAGAACGATAAAAACCTGCTGTACATCATTCAATATGAAGGAAAGACGCTGTATACCAACGCCGAGGGCACCGGGCTTACCGGCGGTGATTCCCCGTCCTTGCCCGAAGGCTATAATTTCCTGTTAAGCTTCGACGGCGAAAAGGCCAGAATCCTCAAGGACGGCCAGGACATCGACATCTACGGCGACGGCTACTACCGGGAAACCAGCGACTGGTATGTGCCCGGCTACAAAAACTTTACGGTGGATGAAAATACCAAAAAAGCCAGCGTCGTCATCGCTGCCGCCAGGTCCCCTATTATGTATATGAACGGGGATTATTCCACCGAGGGCTATGCCCGGTCCTTAAACCAGCTGTACTGGATTGAGCGGGACATGGCCGATACGCACCGCGCCATAAACGGGCTGCTGATCCGCTTCGGCATCGCCATAGGTTTTCTGCTTCTGGCTCTGCTGCTCCGGAAAGACCGGAGGGCAGGCTTCCGGCAAATCAGCGGATTCACCGGTAAGCTCTGGTTTGAGTTCAAGCTGCTTGCCGCCGTCGCCGCCGCCTTTTTCAGCATCAGGCTATGCGGCAATACGGTAAGGTATGCGTTTCAAGCCGCAATCCTTTTTTCCTCCAACGCAGAAGAATTTGGCTATTACTGGCCGGATGTCGCCTACGAGATCGCCTATGACCTGCGGGCCCGTCCTCTGTCCGGCATCGCGGGCATCGCCATCTTTATATTTGTCCTCTGCCTTCTGACCGGAGATATCCGGTACAATGAAAAACCCTGGAGGCACGGCCTGTTTGGAAAGCTGTTCCGGCTGTTTAACACGAAAAGCCTGACGATGAGCGTCCAGAAGCAGCTGATATACCCTTATGCCACATTGACGGCCTTACTGTCAATGGTGCTGATCGTATATCTGGTCATCACCGCGCACTTTTTCACCTATATCGGCCCGGCCGCCAACAGACGGTCAATGCCCTATTGCATTGTATTTCTGGCGATCCTGCTGGTCACCATAGCCTGGACCATATTTTTCGCAATCAGAAACAAACGGACAGCCCAGGATCTTGGCAGCCTGACCAGGCAGATCGCAGCAGTAAAACAGGGCGACCTGACCCATCCTGTCAGCCTTTCCGAGGACTCCCCTCTGGCAAAAGCCTCACAGGATCTGAACGAAATCCGTCAGGGACTGGACACCGCAGTAGAGGAACAGATCAAAAGCGAGCGGATGAAGGTGGAACTGGTGTCCAATGTGTCTCACGACATTAAAACGCCCCTCACCTCCATTATCAGCTATGTGGATTTGCTGAACCAGGAGGAAGAGCTGCCGGAGCATATTCAGGATTATGTAAAGGTTCTGGACGACAAATCTCAGCGGCTGAAATCCATGGTGCAGGATGTGTTTGAGATCAGCAAAGCCGCTTCGGGGCAGTTGCCTGTGGAGATGGAACAGATCGATTTAGGCAAGCTGCTGCGGCAGACGCTGGCAGATATGGAGGAAGTGATTCAAAGCAGCAGCGTGTCCTTAAAAACTGGCATTCCCGAGTCGCCTGTTATGATTTATGCCGACGGCCAGCGGCTTTACCGGGTGTTCCAAAACCTGATCCAGAACGCTCTCCGGTATTCTCTGGAAGGCTCCAGGGTTTACCTGACCCTGACCTGTGACAACAGTAATAAGACTGCTTTGACCGTGGTCAAAAATATTTCACGATCCGAACTGCGAAACGACATCGACTTTACAGCCCGCTTTACCAGAGGCGACGCAAGCCGCACCGACGGCGGCTCCGGTCTGGGCCTCTCCATCGCCCAGAGCTTCACCGAAGCCTGCGGCGGCAGCTTCCGGGTGGAGACTGACGCGGATTTGTTTACGGTGACGGTGGAGTTTCCGGTGGCGGAAGAACCGTGCTCTTGAAACATTAACACGGCTGCATACCAGCGAATCCCTTATGAAACATAAGTATAATTGCAGCTGCCTCCTGGTATTCACCTGCAAAACAGCCGCAAAAATATTTCGGCGCAGTCTTTGAAAAAACTTCAGGACTGCGCTGATCGGCAAATGATTGTAATAACTATGGCATCATGTTATAATGGACATATCAAAAACCTTTTCCATATGTGCAGGGAGGTGAAGCAGATATGCCAACACAGGGCGAACTGATTAAGGAACTGGCACATTGAAAAACTCCATGCCAAAAGTGAAAAGTGACGAAAAAGCTTATCGTGATAAGGAGGTGTAATAAGATGCCAACGAATGAAAAGGAATACAATGGCTACCTTTTTGACCAACTTGAATTAATCGAACGGCTTGAAGCGATTTTGGAGAGCTGCAAAGATATTGAGACAATCAAGAAACAGCTTGCGATTGAAAAGAAATTTGTCGAGCGCAAATTGTATCAAAATCCGCCTTTAACAAATGGGTAGAACAATTCGTAACGCAAAAAGGCAGACGCAGTTTTGAAATGGGCAAGATACCCCTAAAGCTACCACTCAAAACTGCGTCTTTTTATCACGTCTATTCCTTTTCTTTAAACATACGTTCATTTGACATCGATCACTGCGTAATCACCGAATTCCAGCACATCGCCGATCTGGAATGCCAGCGGTTTATAAAACACAGGGCCGTCTGTCGCCAGTGTGTGATACTCCCCATTTTCACCGCAGATATCTACGCCCGCCGCTTTCATCACTTTAATCGAATGATTGTCTATGCAGGTTCCCAGCAGCTCTCTGGGGAGCAGCGTCTGATTGATACTCTTAATCAGGCACCGGTAGCCCAGCGCGACCAGCTCCCGGACATTTTCCTCCCGTCCTTTCTGCCACAGCGGGAAAAAGGGTGTCAGCCCGACTGCGGCACAGCGGTCTTCCTCCCATTTCCGGTTTTCTTCAATATCAATATCGCCGAAGCAGGCGGCTTCCGCCCCCATCTCCTTCGCTTTTTGCAGCCCTTCCTCAAAAGCCAGATGATAGGTTTCCCCCGCTGTCGGACATAACACCAGCGGCAGACGCAGCGCCTCGGCATACCGGTTCATCATACTGTAATCCGCGCCGTGGAAATAGGAACGTTCTTCCGCTTCGTTCACTACGATTACAAGGCACACCGGCCTGTGCCCCTGCTCCACCATTTTGTGAAGCGCTAATGTGCTGTCTTTTCCGCAGCTGTAGGACATGGCAAAGTTCATGGTTCATTTCCTCGCTTTAATCTTCGAGAGTTTTTTGTAAATTGTCAGCCACTTTTTGCAATTTTTCTTTTTCTTTGCCATTAGGTAAAGTTTCGATCACTTCTTCGATATCATCTAACAAAAATCTGATAAATCCTTTAAACTGACTATCTGACATACCCATATTTTTGCCTCCTTTTGTGATAAATTATGCGGTAAGTATAGCATAAACCAAATGTAAAGTCTATTTAGTTAGCAAGGTACTCCGGCACTTCGGCAATTTGATTTTAACAGCCATTCCCGCCCTGACAAAAGCCGCTTTCTAAATCACCGTCTCCGCAATCAGCCTGCCGTCTACCTCTATCCTCTTTACCCCGACCTGCTTCTTTTTATTAAAATTAAAACTCACCATATACCCTTTTGTCAAGTGGTAATCGTCCAGACAGACGATCAGTTTCTTACCCATATTTTATTATCCGGCCACCGGTTTTGCAAGGAAAAGTTATAAGTAAAATACCCCGCAGCAAGCTACGAGGTACTTGAAAAATTTTATACGGAAACTGAAACCGCCGGTTCATCCCTCACCGAAGGAACTACTGCCCCGGTTTCCATATAAGTTACAGGATCACTGCCAGCCTGTCCTCCTGCCCCAACCGAATTGTCTGCCATAGCTGTTCTCGCTTCTTCACGGACCTGAACCGTATCCACTCTCTGGTTTTGGCTCTGTTCCATCCCGCTTTCAGCTTTTTTGTGTTCCTCCCGGCGCTTTTCAATAGCGGCTTCCTGTTCCAGCTTTGCTTTCTCCCGCTCGGCTATCGCCTCATCCTTCATGCCCTTGTCCAGCTTCTCCCGGTATTCTGACGCCTGCTCCATGCATGCGCCGGTATATTTCATCGCCTGCTCCATTTTTCCCGTATCCCCCTTGGCGCTGGCCTGCCGATACACACTCATGGAAGTATCCGACAACTTAACATTTGCGCTTGCGCCAAGCAACCCTTCCATCATCCGTACGTTCATACCCGACTCTCCTTTCCTTTACCCGCTGACTTTCCATCAGTTTACCGATTCGGGAATATGGGTTCAAGGCTTTTGAAGCAAGATGCTCGCTGAATGCTACAAAATGTTTCTTGGCATCCACAAGTTTTAATGAATGCCCTCAATTTCTTTCATCAATCTGATCCCATCCTTAAATCCCTGGCAATACGCTTCTTTTCCGTATATTCCTCCTCTTGCGTTGGCGATCGCAATCGCTTCGTCAAAAACAAGCAGCTGCTCAGCACTTAAACCGGATTGTTGAAAGGTCTTATATGTCCTATTGGAATCATTTAGTGTGTCAATATACTCTTTATTATTTTTCACGCACGCCTGCAGCACTGTTTCTATACGTTCATCACAAAACCTCTATAAAAGAGTTTTCATTTCAATATTTTCACTCATGTCTTTGATATTTTTCATATTTTCCCCTTATTTTCCAAAACAACTGCTGATTTAAGGAACTATTACAATCTCTATTATAAGGGCATAATATATACAATACAACCAAAATTTTTTAAATCTTACAGGTTCACACATAAATGATAAATTTCGATAAACTTTTTAACCAAGTCATGAAAGAAAATCACATAACGATTTACAGGCTTTACACATATCTGGGTATCAGCAAAAGCCAGATTTACAGAATCAAAGCGGGCAAATGCCAGCTGGCTACGCTGAATACTATTTTACAGCTGCTCTATGAAGAAACCGGACATATATATCAGTTAAGCGATATTTGTGAGTTTGTTCCGGAACCATCCATCCGGGAAAATACCTCACTAACGCATCCTGTTAAAGCCTCCACAAAAAAAGAGAAGGAGTAATCCGCAAGGACTGGTTCCTTCTGTTCCTTCCCCTTTATTTCACGCCCTCCACACCGTCACAATAAACCCGTCCACATTATTTCCCGAAACCTGATACTTTACATGCTCCGGCAAAGAGACGGACAGTTCGTCCCTGTCAGCGAATACATAGAAAATCTCAATATCACACTCATCCACACAGCCGAATACATACCGGTTGTCTTCCCGGTATCCTTTCAGCCACTCTATATACTCTTCCAGCGCAAAATTTCTATCCGTAATAATCCGTGAATGGGGATATCCCACGTACCGGAAGTGCCATGGTTCGTGGGATATTCCGGTGATGTTTTCCTTATCCTTCCCATAACGCTGGATCAACCCATAATCGGGAGCTGTTTTTCTGAACGTATTGCAGATTCCCTCAAAAGGAAATTCCGGACAGATAAAATCGATTTCCTCCTGATTCAGACCGAGATCGATGGCAAGCCCGGTCTGGTGTTCACTGTGACCCGGCAGCGCCACAAACTGCCGGGTAAAGGTTTCTCCGTTCTCCTTCAGCGAATCCTCGAAAATCGCCGTCTGTTCCTCCAATGACCGGTATCCGCTAACGGGAACAATCTCATCTTCAGAGGAAATATATGTTAAAATCAAACGCAGAATATCCGCCGCATGGCTTTCCATTTGTATATCCGGAAAACGGGAATCCACGGACGCCAGCGTTATCGCCTCCTGATTTCTCAAGGGATGCTGTGCATTAACCAGCAGCAGGCTGCCGCCATATATTTCTTCTTTACTCAGTGTAATTACTTTCATTTTTCAGTTGTTCACGCCTTCCCTTTCCTCGAATCTGTAAACCCTCACAAACTAAGATATCGCATACTGAAAAAAGCCTATCAATTATTTTTATCTCAGGAAACCATCCCCAAAAAGTGGCAGGTTTCTGTCCATTCCATGGCCAGTAACACGCTCCCAACGCACAGAGCTGGCGAGCCCTAACATCTCACCTATCAACTATCACAATCATTTTCATACCATTTCGCCTCGTCCAAGTCCACCCCCTCATGGGACAGCAGCCATACTTTTCTGTCCAGCCCGCCGGCATACCCTGTCAGGTTCCCTTTCACCCCCACCACACGATGACAAGGAATGATGATGGAGATGGGATTGTGCGCCACGGCGCCGCCCACAGCCTGAGCTGCTTTCTCCGAAATGCCATGGCTGGCGGCCAGCTTCTTCGTGATTGTTCCATAAGTCGTAATCTTACCATAAGGAATCTCGCAGAGAGCATTCCAGACCGCTTTGCGAAACTCGCTGCCCATAGGCGACAGCTTCAATTCGCTCACCGGCGGTTTCTCTCCATCAAAATAACGATTCAGCCATTCTTTTGCATGATTGAATACGGCGGAATCTGCTTTTTCCTTCGTTTCTTCCTGTATGGAGCCAAGAAAATACTTTTGCCCTTCGATCCAGAGTCCGGCCAATGCGTCATCTTTTTCCGCAAGCAGCAGTTTCCCCACGGGAGAATCATAATAGCAAGTATAAATCATTGCTTTACTCCTTCATCTGAACAATTCATTCTAAGCAATCCAAACAAAACACATTCTCTGACACATTTTATGGAATCCGGTGCGGCGTAACTCAGGTTCCGACCAGGCCCGGCTCCATTTTTCCAACTGCGTTTTTTATCAATTTTATACATCCTCATCGCGTTTGCAATGATTCGAACAGCCTCTGTTTCCGCCCAATCATCTCATCAACACGCTCAATATACTGTGCCACATCCTTCACATTATCGCATCTCTCGATCCGTCCGTCAGAGTATACCCTCTTTGACACGCTCCCGGCGCCGCAGGCCACGATGCTCTGCACTTCCTCCATAATCAGAATATTATAAATCCCCGCCTTCCCTTCTGCCGCATACCCCACGTTCTCAAAATTTCCGGCCATATTTTTCTGCCGGTACAGATAGTAGGGCTCCATGCCCATCCGGGATGCATAATGGGCAGTCAGGTTCATCATCTCCCAGGTATTCTCCATAGTCATCCCTTCGTATTCCTCCCACAGCTGATTCAGTCTGGAAGCCCGCTTCAACGCCAGTGAGTGAACGGTCAGGTTGTCCGGCCCAAGCCGCAGAAGTTCCTTCATGGTCTGCTCCACGTCTGCCGGCCTTTCCCCGGGCAGGCCCAGAATCAGATCCATGTTAATATTATCAAAGCCCATATTCCGGGCAAGGGCAAAGGCTTCCTCCGTCTGCTCCACCGTATGTCTGCGCCCGATCAGGTCTAATGTTTCCCGCTTCATGGTCTGGGGGTTGATGGAAATCCGATCCACAGGAAAACTGCGGATCACATCCAGTTTCTCCGCCGTGATGCTGTCCGGCCGCCCTGCTTCCACCGTCCACTCTTTCATATCTTCTAATGAAAAACTGTCCCTCAGCTTTCTCAGCAGCCGTTCCATCTGCTCCGGCGTCAGGGTGGTGGGCGTACCGCCGCCGATATAGACGGCGTTCAGCTTTTTATCCCGGAATATTTCCGCCGTATAATCGATCTCCCGGAACAGGCTGTCCAGATAGGCATCCACCCGCTCCTGCCATTTTTCCAGCGGAAAGGAAGTAAAGGAACAGTACAGGCAGGTGGTCGGGCAAAAAGGAATGCCCACATACAGGCTGTAACCCTGTCTGTAGTCGATCTCTTTTAAAATTTCCCGTTCCCGTCTTGCAATCCGGATACTTAAATCTGTTTTTTCCGGGCTGACATAATATTCCCCCGCCATAAACTGACGGATTTCCTCCTCGCCCTTCCCTTCCTCCAGCATGGCCATCGGCAGCTTGACCGGCCGGATTCCGGTCAGCGTCCCCCAGGGTAGCCGCTTTCCCGTCTCCCGGCTGAGGATATCATACAGCAGTCTCTTTAAGGCCGACTTTGCCGCTTTCCTGTCCCCATACGCTACCGTCACCTGTTCGGAGAGCTGCCGGCCCATGGCGGATTTCAGTGTGATGGAAATCCGATCCGGCGCATAAAGAAACCGCAGGCATCGGTCGCAGTCCTCCTCCGTTTCCACCGTAATCGGCTCTCCCGGATAAAAGGCTGTCAGAAGCCCGCGGATGTCGTATTCAAAGTTTTCTTCAGTTTCAAAAATAATATTCGTCATGTTTGTTTCTTCTACCCACACTCCCACACAGGAAGCGACATGCATATCCAGTCGATTGACCAGCAACAGGCGATATTTCAACCCACCCAAGGAGCGGCATCACTATTTTAAACAGGTTGACTGCCGCATACGATCAGAACCCCCTGCTCAACGGATTATACTTCCGCTCATGACCGATGGTCGTCTCCCTCTCGTGTCCGGGATACACTGCCGTCTCCTCCGGCAGCGGCAGAAGCTTTTCGTTGATGGATCTGGCAATATCGGCGCCACTGGCCGTGGGCAGGTCTACCCGGCCATAAGACCCGCGAAACAGCGTATCCCCGCTGAACAGCACCTGCTCCGCCGCAAGATAATAGGAAACGCCTCCGGCCGTATGCCCCGGCGTATGAATAGCCTGAATTTCAAAACCGGCCAGCTCAAATTTCTCCCCGTCCTTCAACAAACGCTCCGCCGAAAGGCTCAAAGCCCTTCCCACCCAGGGAGCGGAAAGGTTCATCTGGGAATCCTTCAGCAGCGCCTCTTCCGCTTCATAGGCATAAACCGGCGCGCCAAACTCCGCTTCCAGCTCCGGCACCGCCATGATATGGTCAAAATGTCCATGGGTCAGCAAAATCCCTTTTACATTCAACTTCTGCTCCCTGACCGCCCGGGAAATCCGTCTGGCATCGTCCCCCGGGTCTACGATAAAGGCCTCCCTCGTGTCGTCATTGTATCCGATATAACAGTTGGTCATCACCATGCCGACTGTCAGTTCTATTAATTTAAAATTACTCATTGATACTCCTACTTATAAATTCGTATTCCCCGACCGCTCAATATCGATCACGCTCTCCACCTTCATCAGTTTCGCGATCAGCTGGTTTAATTCCTCCACCCCCCGGGTGTCAAAGGTCATCGTAATCGTGGCCATCCCCTGCTTGCTGGTCCGCACATTCATCGAACTGATGTCAATTTTCCGCTCCGTAAAAATCTTTGACACATCCACAAAAATGCCGATTCTGTTATGGGCATAGATCACGATCTCCGCCGTAAACAGCTCGGAACCGGAACCCGCTTCAGGCTCCTCCCACTCTGCGTCGATCAACCGGGCACGGTCCATCTCCGGCAAATTCAATATATTAATACAATCCGTCCTGTGGATGGAAATTCCACGTCCTCTGGTTACAAAGCCGACGATCTCATCCCCCGGCACCGGACTACAGCATCTGGAACAGCGCACCGACAGATCGTGAAGCCCCTTCACCACGATGCCCGTCCGGGTCTTTCCCGCCTTCTCTGCCGCTACGGAGACAGCCTCTCTGGAGGATGGCGCGCCCGCTGCGTCCAAAGTTTCCAGTACCGCCTCGTCCGTCAGCTTCGTATTTTTCTTATTGTACTCCTCCTGCAGCTTGTTGATGACCTGGCCTTCTTTTAAACCGCCGTGGCCGATCGCCGCCAGAATCGCGTCCCAGTTGCGGAAACCGTATTTGCGCAGTACCTTTTCCATCAGATCCGGCTGGGCGATCTCAGGAAAGTTAATACTTTTTGACTTACAGTACTTGTCAATCAGTTCTTTTCCCTTGATGATGTTCTCTTCCTTAAACTCCGCCTTAAACCACTGATTGATCTTATTCCGAGCCTGGGTGCTTTTTACGTTCTTTAGCCAGTCTCTGCTGGGGCCCTTGGAGTTCTGGGAGGTAATGATCTCCACCCGGTCTCCGGTCTGTAGCTGATACTCGATGGGAACCAACTTCCCGTTTACCCTGGCGCCCACCATCTTATTCCCCACGGCGCTGTGAATACTGTAGGCAAAATCCACGGTAGTCGCCCCGATGGGCAGCGTCTTCACATCCCCGGTGGGCGTAAAGCAGTATACGCTGTCGGAGAACATATCCAGATCGTTTTTAATGGAGTTCATAAACTCCGTATTGTCCGACATATCCCGCTGCCATTCCAGAATCTGCCGCAGCCAGCTCAGCTTCTCCGCCTCGCTCTCGGAAATATTTTTGCCGGAGACACCTTCCTTATATTTCCAGTGCGCTGCAATGCCGTACTCCGCCGTCCGGTGCATCTCCTTCGTCCGAATCTGTATCTCAAAGGGCTGTCCGGCGCTGCCGATCAGCGTGGTGTGCAGCGATTGGTACATATTGGGCTTGGGCATGGCGATATAGTCTTTAAACCGGCCCGGAATCGGCGTATACATCTCATGAATCACGCCCAGCGCCGCATAACAGTCCTTCACCGAATCCACGATAATCCGCACCGCGAACAAATCGTAAATCTGATCCAGCGTCTTATCCTGGTTCACCATCTTCCGGTATATGCTGAAAAAGTGCTTCACCCGGCCGGACACCTCCGCCTTAACCGATGACGCCCGCATATGCTCGCTGACTTCGTCCACAATCTCCTGGACGAACTGCTCCCTGGCCTCTTTTTTCTGGTTGACGCTTTCCACCAGCTCCTGATACTTCTCCGGCTGTAAATATTTCAGCGCCAGATCGTCAAGCTCAAACTTTACTTTGGAAATCCCCAGCCGCTGAGCAATCGGCGCATAGATATCCATCGTCTCTCTGGCCTTCTCCCGCTGCTTCTCCGGACGCATAAACTGCAGCGTCCGCATATTGTGCAGACGGTCCGCCAGCTTGATCAGAATCACCCGGATGTCCTTTGCCATAGCCAGAAACATTTTCCGCAGATTCTCTGCCTGAATTTCAACCTTATCGGCAGACCAGGACAACTGGGTCAGCTTCGTTACGCCGTCCACCAGAGCCGCCACCTCTTCTCCGAACATATTCTTCATATCGGTAGAAGTGACCTCCGTGTCCTCCACCACATCATGAAGAATGCCCGATACGATACTCTCCTTATCCAGCTGCAGCTCCGCCAGAATAATGGCCACGCAAAGGGGATGAATGATATAAGGCTCCCCGGATTTGCGCAACTGACCATTATGGGCATCGCTGGCCACTTTATATGCTTTTTCTACCATACTGATATCATCGGAAGGGTGATATCTATGAATGCGTTCAACCAATTCATGGAACAGCTGATCGGGGCTGGAACAATCCTCAGGCACTTCAATCGGCTCTACGGTTCCCTTTAAACCCACCTCATTTTTTTCAGAAATCGCATTATCCGGCATACTCTCACATTCCTCCTCGCTGACTATCACACACTCTGCATTCCGGAACGAAATTTCATAAAACGTCATCTGACGGCAAACAGCACATCCTTATATCGTTTCCATCAGATTTGCTACCTATTATAGATAGCTTTTACAAAAAAATCAAATATTTTTCACAGATTCGCAGTGCCACACACCGGCATATGTATACAATAAGGGAGCGCCGCGCGATCACACTGTGCGGTACTCCCCACAAGGAACCGCCTGCAGACATCCTGCGCTGCCGATGCCGGCCGCACGGATGATACTTACACAGATACCTTCCGGCAGTTCCCAACTTTACTTTCTGCTGTCATTTTACTGACGCGCTAGCGCACCAGTCCCTTAAAAATCTCGTACTGGTCTTCCGCGATATCCTTGCTCATGGCCAGCGCCTCGTCGATATCAAAATCCACATACGAGCCCCGCTTATAGGCCACAAGCCGCTTGCTCCGGCCTTCCATCAGAAGATCCACCGCCTTCGCGCCCATAATAGACGCATAAACCCTATCCTTACAGGTAGGCGTTCCGCCCCGCTGCATATGCCCCAGGATCGTCGCCCTGGTCTCAATACCCGTGGCTGCCTCAATCCGCTTCGCCATACTGGTGGAATGGCCGATTCCCTCTGCATTTACGATGATGTGGTGCTTTTTGCCACGTTTCCGGTTTTCAATAATCCTGTCGATCAGCTTCTGCTCGTCATTGTCATACCGCTCCGGCAGCAAGATATCCTCGGCGCCGTTGGCAATGCCGCACCAGAGGGCGATATAGCCCGCGTTCCGCCCCATCACCTCAATGATGCTGCACCGCTCATGGGAGGTTGAGGTATCACGCACCTTATCGATGGCTTCCATCGCCGTATTTACAGCCGTGTCAAAGCCGATGGTATAATCCGAACAGGCAATGTCAAGGTCTATGGTTCCCGGAACGCCCACCGTGTTAATGCCCAGGGCAGCCAGCGCCTGCGCGCCCCTGAAGGAACCGTCGCCGCCGATAACCACCAAGCTGTCGATACCATGCTTCCTGCAGATTTCCGCGCCCTTTTCCTGCCCTTCCTCAGTCATAAATTCCAGGCAGCGGGCCGTATAAAGAATGGTTCCGCCCCGATGAATGATATCGGCCACGGACAACCCGTCCATATCTACGATTTCTTCTTTTAGCAAGCCGGCATACCCTCTTTTAATGCCCTTTACATTCAGGCCATGATGAATCGCCGTCCTAACCACCGCCCGAATAGCCGCATTCATCCCCGGCGCGTCCCCGCCGCTGGTTAATACTCCGATTGTCTTAATCTGATTTCCCATACTCAACGACCTCCAAATCTGCTCGCTGGCCTTTTTTATATCCTGATTCATTCTTAATTTTTTACCATTGTTCCGCCATGCCAGCTCGATTCCGCTTCGCTTCATCTCACTGCGGCTAAACGCCGTATACCGATATAAGCCATAAATCCTCCTGCAAGCGAGCTTGCGTCGGATTTCTGTCTTATATCGGTGCATGGCTAGATAGTTACCATTTTAATGCATTTTCCAGAGATTTTCAATCGACTTTTCCACAACTTTCACATTACTTTGCCCATACTTTTTTTGCAATTCTGCTAAAGTCTCCTCGTCGGGCGCCACATTTCTGGAAGGAGGCAGGCGTTTTATGCCTCGCTCTTTGGATAAATAGATAACCACACGGCTGTCGCCATCCGAGGAGGACAACATCCGGAACAGCTCTTCCTCCGCGTCCGTATAAGCCTCCTTGTCCGTGAACTGAATCCAGACCTCCCTTGGAATCTGATCGAAAGGAATCAGCTTTTCACAGATCAGCTTCGCCTGATTTTCTCCGTCCGAGTTTACCCGCCCCCTGACGAATACCTTTCTGTCTGTCTCAAGCATGGGCCGGTAAGCTTCATAATTTTGAGGAAACACGATCACTTCCACGGAGCCGGTCAGATCTTCCACCGTGAAAAAGGCCATCATTTGATTTTTTTTCGTCGCCTTCACCGACCGGGCCGTAATCATGCCGCCGATCGTGACATAAGCGCCGTCCCTCACCTTTGTCTGTCCGCTTTCCTCGTCCAGATAAAAATCTGTGGTGACAGCCGTCACGTTTTTCTGCCACAGCTCCTCGCAGGCTTCCATGGGATGTCCGCTGATATAGATGCCAAGCACCTCTTTCTCAAAGGCCAGCAGCATATCCTTGTCATATTCCTCCACATCCGGCAAGGGCGTGTCAAACCGGGCCGCCGTCTCCGGCTCGATTAGATCGAACAGACTCATCTGGCCGGCCACCTCGCTTTTCTGCTCTTTGTTTTTCCGTTCCATCAGCTCCGCGTATACCATCAGCTTCTGTTTCCGGTTCCCCGGCAGGGAATCAAAGGCTCCCGACTTAATCAGATTTTCCACCACCCGCTTATTCAGCTCCTTGCTGTCAATCCGGTAAATAAAATCCTTCAGGCTGATAAAGGGTCCGTGGGATTCCCGTTCTTCCACAATCTTCTCGATCACGCTTTTTCCCACGCTCTTAATGGCGGAAAGACCATAGCGGATTCCGCCGGAGGATACGGAGAAAACGCTCTCTCCCTCGTTAATGTCGGGCGGCAGAATACTGATGCCCATCTGGCGGCAGGTCAGCACATATTCCGACACCTTCGCGGAAAAATCGATTACGGAGGTCATCAGCGCCGCCATAAACTCCACAGGATAATAATATTTCAGATATGCGGTCTGATAAGCCACCACCGCATAGGCCGCGGCATGGGACTTATTAAACGCATATTTGGCGAAATCGATCATCTCCTCATAAATCGTATTAGCAGTTTTCTCAGGAATTCCCCGGTTTATACAGCCCTCCACCCCTTCCCCGGGATTGCCGTACACAAAATTCTGCCGCTCCTTTTCCATGACGGCGGCCTTTTTCTTTGACATGGCCCGGCGCACCAAGTCGCTGCGGCCCAGGGAATATCCCCCCAGGTCGCGCACAATCTGCATCACCTGTTCCTGGTAAACGATACAGCCGTAAGTAGGCTCCAGAATCGGGCGTAGCGCCTCACAGTGATAGGTAATGCATTCCGGGTTATTTTTCCCCTTTAGATACTTGGGGATAAATTCCATCGGTCCCGGACGATACAGGGAGATCCCGGCGATAATATCCTCCAGGCTCCGGGGCTTCAGCTCTTTGATAAAGCTTTTCATGCCCGCGCTTTCCAGCTGGAACACGCCGTCGTTTTTTCCGGTTCCCAGCGAATCCAGCACCTGTTTATCATTATAATCAATTTTCTCCATATCGACCATATGACCGTCCCGGCCTGCCAGCTTTTCCGCATTCTGAATCACCGTCAGCGTCCGAAGCCCCAGAAAATCCATTTTCAACAGTCCCAGCTCTTCCAGCGTAGTCATCGTGAACTGGGTGACGGCGGAACCGTCGGAGCCTCTGGACAGCGGCACATACTCGTCGATGGGCGCCTGGCTGATTACCACCCCCGCCGCATGCATGGAGGTATGACGGGGCAGGCCCTCCAGACGCTTTGACATGTCGATCAACGTCTTTACCTTCTCATCCGTCTCATACAGCTTTCTTAATTCCGGGTTAACTTTCAGCGCCCGGTCTATGGTAATATTCAGCTCCTGGGGAATCATCTTCGCAATGGTATCACAGAAGGCATAAGGATAATCCAAAGCCCGTCCCACGTCCCTGACCACGCCCTTCGCCGCCATCGTACCGAAGGTAACAATCTGCACCACCCGGTCCTTTCCGTACTTCTCCACCACGTAGTCGATTACCTCCTGACGGCGCTCGAAACAGAAGTCCACATCGATATCGGGCATGGACACCCGCTCCGGGTTTAAGAACCGCTCGAACAAAAGCTGGTATTTAATCGGATCGATATCCGTGATTTCCAGACAGTAGGAGACCACGCTGCCGGCCGCCGACCCCCGGCCAGGCCCCACCATAATGTCATGCTCCCTGGCATAATGAATAAAATCCCAGACAATCAGGAAGTAATCCACATACCCCATGGACTGAATGACATCCAGCTCGTAGCGAAGCCGCTCCATAACGGTTCCGTCATCCTCCGGATAACGCCTTGCGAACCCTGCTTTACAGAGCTGATTTAAGTATTCCCAGGAGGACATGCCGTCAGGCACGTCGAATTTCGGCAGCTTCGTCACGCCAAATTCAATCTCCACATTGCACCGCTCGGCGATTTTATGGGTATTTTCCAGCGCCTCCGGCGCATAGGGAAACAGGGCTGCCATCTCCTCCTCCGATTTGCAGTAGTATTGTCCCCCTTCATAACGCATCCGGTCCTCGTCCGACACCTTTTTCGCTGTCTGGATACAGAGCAGAATGTCGTGGGCCGCCTCATCCTCGGCAAAAGTATAATGGATATCATTGGTGGCCACCAGATCGATTCCCAGCTCCTCATGCAGCCTTAAAAGGCTGGCATTCACCATTTTCTGCTGGGGAATCCCATGATCCTGCAGCTCCAGGAAAAAGTTTTCCTTTCCGAAAATTCCCTGGTATTTTTCCGCAGCCCCTTTCGCGTCCTCATACATCCCCCGGGCCAGAAACCTGGGAATCTCCCCGGCCAGACAGGCGCTTAAGGCGATGATGCCCTCATGGTATTCCCTAAGCACCTCATCGTCAACCCTGGGCTTGTAGTAGAACCCTTCCGTAAACCCTTTCGATACGATTTTCATCAGGTTGTGATAGCCTGTGTCATTCTCGGCCAGCAGTACCATATGATAATAGCGGTCGTCTCCCGAGCCGCTTTCCCGGTCAAACCGGGAACCGGGGGCCACATAAACCTCACAGCCGATAATCGGCTTGATTCCCACTTCCTTACAGGCCCGGTAAAAGTCGATCACGCCATACATCACGCCGTGGTCCGTGATCGCCAGACTGTCCATACCCAGCGCCTTCGCCTGGGCCGGCAGCTCGGAGATTTTACTGGAGCCGTCCAGCAGGCTGTATTCCGTATGAACATGCAGATGTGCAAACGCCATTTGTTCCTCCCGTTAAGGTATTCAATAAGAATCCTGCTCCGCAGGATTCTGCGCCGCAAACGCGTCGCTTTCAAGCGACAATTTCCTCTGCGTTTGCGTACCCTCGCTTCGCTGGGGCAGACCCTGTGCATCCCCGCGGAGCGTTTTTGTATCATGGGGAAGTTTGTAGAACTTCCTCATGATACAAAAAAAGGTACTGCCTCCGGCCATCCCTCCGTCGGCAATACCCACCAGAATCCTGAATCTACATTTATTCTTCCATCCTGTCCGTCAGTCCGCGCTTAAATACGCCTCAATTTTTTCTATGGCCGCGGACTCGTCATCCCCGTCTATTGATACCTGGACCTGCGCCCCCGGGCCCAGATCCAGCGTCATCATACCCATAATGCTTTTCGCGTTTACCTTTTTACTCCCGGTACCCACATAGATTGAACTCTCAAATTGGCTTGCGATCTGCACGAACAACGCCACCGGCCGCGCGTCAAGTCCCGCCGGATTGCCAAGTTTGATTGTCTTTGTTACCATATTGCTCCTCCTCGTTTCCTCTAATGCTGTCGGCTATCAGCTTTAACTTTCTAAGCCTGTGGTTCACTCCGGACTTGCCTACCGGCGGGCTTAAGAGGTCGCCCAATTCCTTTAAGGTGGCATCAGGATGCTCCAGACGCGTCAAAGCGGTCTGTTCCAGATCCTCAGGCAGCTTTTCCAGTCCGATTTTGTTTCTTATGAGTTTTATATCATTGATCTGCCCTACGGCAGCCGATACCGTTTTATTGATATTCGCGGTCTCACAATTTACCTGTCGGTTGACCGAACCGCTGATCTCCTTCAGAATACGCACATTTTCCAGTTCCATCAGGGAAATGTGGGCCTCCATCACATTAAGGATGTCCACAATCTGGCGTCCTTCTTTAATATACAGGACAAAGTACTTTTTTCTGACCACCACCTTCGCGTCGATGCCGAACACACCCAGCATCTCCTGCAAAGCCAGCGCCTTTTTCTCCCTAGTAAATACAATTTCCAGATGATAGGACTTCTTCGGGTCCGTCACGGAGCCTGCCGTGAGAAAAGCGCCCCGGATAAAAGCCCTTTTACAGCAGGAGCTCTGCACCAGCAAACCGTTCACCAGAAAATCCTGCTCGTTCAGATACCCGGTTATCCCTTCCAGCTTCAATGCCTCCGTCACCCGCATGACGTCCGTTTCCTCCTGAACCGCCAGCGTGTAAATACGGCTTTTTTTCAGATAGGCATTGCGCCGGACCGATACGTCCGCTACTATACTAAATGTTTTTTGCATTAAAGTAAAGTACTTTTTTGCAACGGAAATATTTTCCGTGTGGATAATCACCAGCTTTTTCCGGCGAAGCTCCACAATCCTGCCGCACAGGCTGATCATCGCGGCGATCTCCGCAATCTGACAGTGTCTGGCCGTTCCGGCATGAGACACCAGTTCTTCTTTTACCCGGCTGGAAAAAGACATTTCCTCACCTCAAAATTCTCCAAGAAGCCTGACTTCCATCGTAAGTTCAACCTGAAACTGTTCATAAACCCGTTCCTGCACCCTGCGACAGAGGGTATAAATCTCCGCCGCGGTGGCGTTTCCTCTGTTGATCACAAAGCCGCAGTGTTTTTCCGACACCTGCGCGTCTCCCACTGACAGACCCTTCAAACCGGCCTGCTCGATCAGCTGACCCGCAAAATGCCCTTCCGGACGTTTAAAGGTACTGCCCGCGCTGGCGTACTCAAGCGGCTGCTTCTCCCTGCGCTTCCGGTTCAGCTCTTCCATCTCCTGAAGCTGTTCCTCCTGATCACCCGGCCCCAGGGAAAGAACCGCTTCCAAAGCAATCATGCCTTTTTCCTTCAAAACACTGGTACGGTAGCCAAATTTCATCTGTTCCGCTGTCAGCACCCGGAACTGTCCGTCGCCGTCCAGCACGCGTACGGCCTTCACCACCTGGCTCAGCTCTCCGCCGTAAGCTCCTGCGTTCATCATCAGGCCTCCGCCCAATGTTCCGGGAATTCCCGCCGCGAAGGCCAGCCCCGCCAGATTGTGAAACGCCGCCTGTCTGGCCAGCCTGGACAGCATCACCCCGGCCTGAGCCCTGATCTCCAAACCGTCCGCGAACAGCCTGGAATACTGCCGCCCCAGCTTGATAATCAGGCCGTCATAGCCCTGATCGCTGACCAGCAAGTTGCTGCCATTGCCCACCACAAACCAAGGCAGGTCCACACGCCGGCACTGCCTGATCAGCAGGCGGATTTCCTCCTCATCGGCCGGCATCGCCATATACCGCGCAGGTCCTCCGACCCGGAATGTGGTGTGAAGGCTCATGGGCTCCTGAAACCGGATGCGCTCAGAAGGAAACCGCGCCTTCAGCCATTCGTCAAATCCTGTTCTGCTGCTCTCCATTAAATGATGTCCACCGAACCTTTTCTCAGATTATTCTGTACCCGGTTGTACAATTCCTGGGCCGCGTTGTAGCCCATCTTTTTCTGACGGTGATTGATGGCTGCGGATTCCACGATCACAGCCAGATTCCGGCCGGGACGGATGGGGATGGAGTGGCAGATTACTTTAATGCCCAGATACTCCGTGTACTGATCCTCCAGTCCCAGACGGTCGTATTCCTTTTCCCGGTCCCAGTCCTCCAGCTTGATCACCATGCCGATCGACTGGGTATCCTTTACGGCGCCGACGCCGTACAGCGCCTTCACGTCAATAATACCTATGCCGCGAAGCTCAATAAAATGCCTTGTAATATCCGGTGCGCTTCCAAGCAGCGTCACATCGCTGACCTTGCGGATCTCCACCACGTCGTCGCTGACCAGACGATGGCCCCTTTTGATCAGCTCCAGCGCCGCCTCGCTCTTGCCAATGCCGCTCTCGCCGATAATCAGGACGCCTTCTCCATATACGTCCACCAGAACGCCGTGAATGCTGATGGTGGGTGCCAGCTGCACCTTCAGCCAGCGGATCACCTCCGCCATCAGGTCCGTCGTCGTCTTATCGGTGCCCAGGATCGGCACGCCATACTTATCGCCGATTTCCAGCATTCTTTCTTCAGGCTCAAAGCTCCGGCACATGATCAGACAGGGGATTTTTTTACTCAAAAGCTTTTCATAGCATTCATACCGCACCTCCTGAGGGAGCTGCATCAGATATTCCTGCTCCACAAAACCGATAATCTGCACCCTTTCTTCATCAAAATGATCGTAATAACCCGTCAGCTGCAAGGCCGGACGGTTGATATCCGGATGCCGGAGAATAATATTGTCCGTGTTGACGGTGGGCAGAAAGCTTTTTAAATTCATTTTCTCTATCAGCGTAGATACTCTTACACCTGCCATATATGATACCTGACCTTCCATGTATATTTTATGAGGATTGATTGAAGTTATACCTTATGAGACGAAGTCCGCCGGTTTCGCAAACAGCCTGCATTTAAGAGGTACTTCTGCATATACTTTCATAAATTCTACCATAGATTCAATGGAACCGCAAGTAACGGAAACGCTGCTGACGGTAACTCTGAAACGCTTTGCAGAATAATGACTCCCGGACAGTAACGCAGAAACTTCTCTTTAATAGGATTGACATGGCATCCTCTCTCTATTAGAATATATATAATAGAGATATATATTGTTTATTACAGGGCCGTTGGTTTTCACGTGCCCGGATACATTGGGGGAGAAGCTGATGTACCATTGTCATCTGCGTTTTTATCTGATTGGGAATTGTCCTGACATTCTTACGGTTCTTCAGGAGACTGCTTTACCGGAGCATTTTTCTCGTACGGTAACACAGAGTTCGGAGCCAAAGGCTGAGCTGCTCGCCGCGGCTGACCTAATTCTGGCTGATCTGACTGCCATAGACGGTCAGAAAACGATCAGCGCGCTGACCGTCGGAAAGAAAAAGGATGCTGATCTGATTCTGCTGACAGACCGGGCGCAGACTCCGTCATCGGAGATACTTACGGAGGATATTTTTGACATCTGGCCTCTGCCTATGACTGCGGAAGAAGCGTGTTTCCGCTTTCAAAAATGGCTGCGGACCTGCAAAATGCAAACAGAGCTCCGGGAGGCCCGCCACTATCTGGACGCCACGATCAACAGCGTGCCAAACCTGATCTGGTACAAAGATAAAGACGGCGTTCACGAGAAGGTAAACGACAGCTTCTGTAAAACCGTGGGCAAAACCAAACAGCAGGTAGAGGGACAGCACCACGCTTATATCTGGGACGTGGCAGAGGATGACCCGGCCTGTATCGAATCCGAACGGATCGTTATGGAGTCCCGGAAGACCTGCGTATCTGAGGAGACGATCCAGACCGGCGGCGGCAGCCGTCTGCTCACCACTTACAAGTCTCCTCTGTATGATTTGGACGGCAGCGTAATGGGTACCGTAGGCATCGCCATCGATATCACCCAGGAGCGCCTTTACCAACAGGAGCTGGTCAATAACAACCGGACGCTGGAAACTATTTTCACCACCCTGGACTGCGGCATTATGTGTCACAGCACGGACGGCTCCCGTATCATCAGCGTCAACCGGGCCGCTCTGGAAATTCTCGGCTATTCTTCCAAGGCGGAACTGGTGGCGGACGGCTTTAATCTGATCGCGTCCTCTGTCCTGGACGAGGATAAGGCAAGGCTGAAAGAGAGTATTCTCTCCCTGCAGCATGAGAATGACAGCATCAGCGTGGAATATCGGGTACGGCATAAAAACGGCAGCCTCATCTACGTTATGGGCAATATCAAGCTCATCCGGGAAGACGGTCAGCTGTTCTATCAGCGTTTCCTCCTGGATATCACCGCCCAGAAACAACGGGAGCAGGAAAAGGAAATGCACGTGGAGCGAAAACAGCGGGAACTGATTCAGGCGCTGGCCGAGGACTACAACCTGGTCTGCTTCTTCGACCTGAAAACAGGCAAGGGCAATACGCTTCGGATACATGACTGCCCTTACCACATCCTGCAATCTGTTTTCTTCGGAGAGCTGCTCTTAAACGACAACATGGAACGCTACATACGCTCCTGTGTCCACGAGGATGACAAAGACACCCTGCGGCAGAACCTCACCCGGGAAAGACTGTTGGAGGAGCTTTCGGAACATCCTTCTTTTTATATTAATTATCGGGCTCGCTGCGGCAAGGAGATCCGGTATTTCCAGATGAAGGCCGTCCGCACAGGTGTCTGGGATGACGTATACGGCGTCGTTCTGGGCTTTCGCAGCGTAGACGCGGAAACCCGGGCGGAAATGGAAAAGAAAATTCAGTTGGAGGATGCGCTTTCCCAGGCTAACCGGCCCAATAAAGCCAAGAGCACCTTCCTTTCCAATATGTCCCACGACATCCGTACGCCCATGAATGCCATCATCGGATTTACGGCATTGGCGGCTACC
Organism: uncultured Lachnospiraceae bacterium; assembly: GCA_910588405.1. GTDB lineage: Bacteria > Bacillota > Clostridia > Lachnospirales > Lachnospiraceae > Paralachnospira_A. The sequence goes on from CAJUPT010000028.1 coordinate 37,936, forward strand.
CATATCGACCAGAAGGAACAGGTGGCGGAATATTTAAAGAAGATCACCACCTCCAGCAACCACCTTCTCGGACTGATCAACGACGTACTGGATATGACCCGCATTGAAAGCGGCAAGCTGAGCCTGGAGGAACGGGCCTGCCGGCTGCCGGATATCCTGCATAACCTGCGCAATATCGTACAGGCGGACATCCATGCCAAACAGCTGGAGCTGTATATGGACGCCGCGGATGTGCGGAACGAGGATATCATCTGCGACCGGCTGCGGCTGAATCAGATCCTTCTGAATCTGCTGGACAATGCCATCAAATACACCCCGGCCGGCGGCATCGTCAGCCTGCGCGTGGTGGAAAAGACCAACGCGCCTGCCGGCTGGGGCAACTATGAGTTCCATATCAAGGACACGGGCATCGGCATGAACGAAAAATTTGTCACCCGCATCTTTGAGCCTTTTGAGCGGGAACGGAACTCCACCGCCAGCGGTATCCAGGGCACCGGCCTCGGCATGGCCATCACCAAAAATATCGTGGACATGATGAACGGCACCATTGAGGTAAAAAGCAGGCAGGGCGAAGGCACGGAGGTCATCATCTCCGTCTCCTTCCGGCTCGGTTCCGTCGCTCCGGTATCTTCCGCCATACCGAAGCTGAAAAACTGCCGGGCACTGGTGATCGACAATGATTTCGACACCTGCGACAGCGTAACCAGTATGCTCTTACAGATCGGTATGCGGGCAGAGTGGACCATGTACGGCAGGGAGGCCATCCTGCGGACCCACCAGGCACTTTTGCGGAACGACCTTTACAGCGTATACATCATCGACTGGATGCTGCCGGATATGAACGGCATCGAAGTAACCCGCCAGATCCGCAGAGAATGCGGTGCGGAAACCCCCATCATTATCCTGACCGCCTATGACTGGGCAGACATCGAGGACGAGGCCCGAAGCGCGGGTGTTACCGCTTTCTGCAGCAAGCCTCTGTTTATGTCCGATCTGCACAGCTGCCTGCTCTCTGTGGTGGAGAGCGATGAGCCGAATAAAGCGGAAGCCGACAAAGGCGAAACTGTCCGTTCCGGACGTATTCTGCTGACGGAGGACAATGAACTGAATCAGGAGATTGCCCAGGAGATCCTGCAGGAAGCCGGCTTTACCGTGGAGATCGCTGACAACGGGCAGATTGCCGTAGATATGGTGCGAAACTCGCGGCCGGGCTGGTATCAGGTCATCCTGATGGACATCCAGATGCCGGTCATGAACGGTTATGACGCCACCCGTGCCATCCGAAAGCTGGAAAACCCGGAGCTTGCCTCCATCCCGATCTTCGCCATGACCGCCAACGCCTTCGACGAAGATAAACAGAACGCGCTGCAGGCCGGCATGAACGGCCATATCTCAAAGCCCATAGATATCGACAATCTTTTGGAGACACTGGATACGGTTTTTGATGGAAAAAACTGAGGTAGAAAAAATCTGCATTTTGAATGTTGACATTTCCCGCGGATACAGGTAGAATATAGAAGTGTTTTTAATACCTGTCTTCGTAGCTCAGCAGGATAGAGCACTCGCCTCCTAAGAGAACCTAAAACGGAAACTTTTTGGAGGACATGGAGTAACAAGTCATACACAATTTTATACACGTTTCCGTAGCTCAGTTGGATAGAGCGACCG
>CAJUPT010000029.1 GCA_910588405.1 uncultured Lachnospiraceae bacterium
CTTTTCCCTGTCTAATTTCTACCCCCTCCGTGTCCAATTTTAGTTTACCACTTCAGAGCTGTCGAAAGCTCTGTGCAAAGCATCCGGCGTGTCATATCTGGGGGAGTCCGTCACGCCGGAAAATGGAAAACAAAGGATGCTTTGACAGAGCTTAATGGAATTGTTGGATAAAAGTAAAGAAACTGTAAAAAATGTCATGGTATTTTAATGGCATTGTCAGCTATGGGGGATTATAATGAGTGGCAGAAAAAGGTAGTGTCAAGTGATTTATGAAAACAGCAACGGAACTGGATTTCGGGAGGAGGGACAGATGATTAAAACAGTGTTTTTTGTAATGGCAGCGATGTTTGTGATGACGGGAAAGGAGGCGGTCTTTTTTCCGGCGTCCGGTTCTGCTGAGACGGGAATACTGTCAGGCAGTTCAAAGGCAGAGGAAGAATCAGGAAAGGAAAAAGAGACGGACGCTGAGGCAGAGACGAAAACAAAAGCAGAGGCAGAAACAGAAACGGAGACAAAGACAGAAACAGAAACAGAGCCGGAAACCGCTTCCGTTATTACAAAGATTTCTCAGCAGGAAGCCATAGCGATCGCGGAAAAAGAGGCGGAGAAGGAATGCTATGATTATCAGGGGTGGGATTCGTTGTTCAAATGTGGTACCCCTAGGCTTTGCATGACAGAAGATGAATTTTTGAAAGAAGGGGGCGTGAGGTATGAACATTTAAAAGGAGAAGATCCGTCTTACTATGAAGGGCGTCCAATATGGAGTATGAGGTTAATTGATGAAACTGATCCGCTGACTTCACTTTTCCTTTATGTGGATGCTGAAACAGGTGAAATTTTAGGTTATAGCACGTTAAGTGATTGATCAGGATTAAAAGCTTTTACTAAACACGTTTTTATCGTATATTTTATGCGTAATCAAGAGCCTTTCGGAAACTGCCAAATTTTTCTGAAAGGCTTTTTTGCATAATCTCTTTTTTCACGGAAATACTCTGATATTAGATTTGAGCGAAAAGGGTAGTGGAAAAACTGTAACAGGAGGAATCAGGATGAAGCAGGGACAGGCAAGTATTGCGTTTCAGAACCCGGTGCATGTGGTGGGCATGGCCTCGGTGGCCGGGAAGAAGGAGGGCGAGGGTCCTCTGGGCCATACTTTCACGGAAGTGGATGAGGACCCCATGCTGGGGAAGGATAACTGGGAGGCGGCGGAGAGCGAGCTGCAAAGGCGGGCCGGGGAGTTGGCCATGAAGGATGCGGGAGTGGAAAAAGAGCGAATCCGTTATCTGTTCGCCGGGGATTTGCTGGGACAGCTGATTGCCACATCCTTTGGCGTGATGAGCTTTAATATTCCCACATATGGCCTGTATGGCGCCTGCTCCACCATGGGAGAGGCCATGAGCCTGGCGGCCATGATGGTGGACGCCGGGAATGCGGATCATGTGATGGCCATGGCTTCCAGCCATTTTGCCAGCGCGGAAAAGCAGTTCCGGTTTCCGTTAGCTTATGGGAACCAGCGCCCTTATTCCGCCACCTGGACTGTGACCGGATGCGGCTGTACCGTGCTGGGAACGGCAGGCGGTTATGCCCGGATCACCGGCGTTACGCCAGGAAAAATCGTGGATCTGGGTGTGAAGGATTCCATGAATATGGGCGCGGCCATGGCGCCGGCGGCGGCAGATACGATTTACAGGAATCTGGAGGATTTTCACAGAAAGCCGGGGGATTATGACAGAATCGTTACGGGAGACCTGGGAACCGTGGGGCAGACCCTTTTGATGGAGCTGCTGGCGGAAAAGGGTGTGGATATCGGCGGACAGCATATGGACTGCGGCATCGAGATTTTTGACGCCCAGAAGCAGGATACCCACGCCGGCGGCAGCGGCTGCGGGTGCAGCGCCGTTACGCTGTGCGGTTTGATTCTGAACAAGCTGAGAAAAAGGGAGTGGAAGCGGGTGCTGTTTGTTCCTACCGGGGCATTGCTGTCTTCTACAAGCTTTAACGAAGGGCAGAGCGTGCCGGGGATCGCCCATGGGGTGGTGCTGGAGGCTGTGTAATATGGAATAAAGGGTAGTGTCAAGTGATTTATGAAAAAACAGCAACGGACCGTACAAGCCCCGGGAGGGGAGTTGCGGAACTAAATTCGGAGGAATTTCTATGGACTACGTAAAAGCATTTTTAATCGGCGGTCTGATCTGTGCCATCGTGCAGATTTTCATGGATAAGACAAAGCTGATGCCCGGCCGGATTATGGTGGGTCTGGTGGTGCTGGGCTGTATTCTTGGTTTTTTGGGGTGGTACCAGCCATTGATCGAGTGGGCCGGCAGCGGTGCCAGCGTCCCGCTTTTAGGGTTTGGGAACACATTGTTTAAAGGCGTGAAGGAAGGCATCGGGGAGAAAGGGTTCTTAGGAATCTTTACCGGCGGCCTGACCGCTTCCTCGGCGGGAATCTGCGGCGCGCTGGTGTTTGGGTATCTGGCGTCGCTGGTGTTTAAGCCGAAAATGAAAAGCTAAAAGAGATGAAAGCGGACTGCTTTCACAAACGATATATTTCAAGCAGAATGCCCAAGCTTGCATTTTGCTTTTAATATAGATCAGGAGCCTCTTGGATGAGGCTCCTTTTGTATCATAGGAAAGTCCTCCGGGCAGGATCGCACTACTGTGTACGCTATTACACTAAGCTCGAAAAAACCTCGCTAAGTGTAATATGTGTGCGGCGGAAAGGTAAAATGTCGCCGGGACGACCCGCCGCAGGCGGAGAATCTGCCAAAGGCAGATTCTTATTCATATAAAGAAGACAGTGAACATACGATGGTGCAGTGCCAGAAGTACGATTATCGTTAGAATGGGGGAAAATTGATGACTTGCCTTTGATTTTGCTTGCGGATATTTTCGCGGACCAAACAGTTCAGCTGTCTGGCAGGGAATCAGGCGGTAACAAATATTTCAGGAGGATGAACAAAGATGGATGAGATGAACAAAAGCAGAGTAATTTCAGCTGCCCAGATGGCGGAACTGAAACATTAAGGGCAGGAAATGGCTTGTGAATGCATACTCCGTTTTTTGCCATTACCGGATTGAGAATCAGGAAAAAATACGATTGCGCTTTAGAATGACGTGGTATATACTAAATATATACCAAAAAGGGAGGCGGTTTTGATCCGGGCACAGGCAAAAGAGTGGGGAAACAGTCAGGGGATCAGAATACCTAAGGAAGTCCTTCAGGATGCCGGAAGAGAGAGCTTCCGAATACGGTGGGCAGCTGAATCTGGGCGGGGAATGTGACTGGGGAGAGCCGGCCGGGAGAGAGGAATGGTAATGTCTGAGAAGGTGAGCCAGGACTTTTTTAACTGTTCGGGAGAAGTGGCAGGGTGTCCCGTGTATTTCGATTCTGCGAAAAGCCAGCTTCATATCTTTATTCCTGCAGGCAGCGAGCCAAGTGACCATGTTCACATAGGCATTTGGCGACTGCCGCGAGGGTGGAATACCCCGCAGCTTGCTGCGCCTTCAAGTTGTGATGCCCCGTAGCTTGCTGCGGGGTATTTCACTGACGCAAATGAGATCAGGGGCTATGTCCGGTGCGAAAAGCTGGCGCTGCTTGACTGAAAGGCTCGTGGATATCAGAAGGTGGGTCGGCTTGTGCTAAGGGATACGATGAATATCGTGGATGCGGTGCGGGGATTTTTGATTATATTTAACGGAATATGACAGCAACGAGGTGAAGTTATGAATTCCAAAGTATATGAGTATGAATCCCAGATTTTCGAGGCGGACAAAAAAGGCGGCGCTTATGTGGTTTTTCCCTATGATATTCGGGAAGAATTCGGCAGAGGGCGTGTAAAGGTACATGCCACCTTTGACGGGGAACCCTACGACGGAAGCGTTGTCAATATGGGAGTCAGAAATGAGGACGGAAGCGTCTGCTATATCATCGGGATACGAAAGGATATCCGTGCCAGAATAGGGAAACAGCCGGGTGACAGGGTTTTTGTGACCGTGAGGGAGCGGATGTAACAAATAAGGATTGAAACGAAATTATAATCAGGAGGAAGGGACTATGTGGACATGCCCCAAATGTGGAAGAGCCTTTAAAAATCAGAACCAGAGCCATTACTGCGGAAAAGCGCCGGAGACCATCGACGAATATATTGCCGCCCGGCCGGAAAAGGCGCAGCGGTATCTGAGGGAGGTCAGAGATACTGTCCGGGCGGCGCTGCCGGAAGCGGAAGAACGGATTTCCTGGAGTATGCCGACGTTTTGGAAGGGACATAATATTATCCAGTTTGCCGCCCATAAAAATCATATCGGCCTGTATGCGGGGCCGGAGGCAGTGATCGAATTTGCCGAAGGGCTGAAAGACTGTAAGACCAGCAAGGGGACGATTCAGCTTTCCTATGACTGTCCCCTTCCGTCAGAGCTGATCAGGGAGATCGCGAGATGGTGTTATGAGACAGGGAACCATCCGTGATAAAGAGACGGATTTCAGCTGATCGGAATCAAAAGGAACCAGACAGAACACTGGCTGTTATGAAAAATATGATTGACTGTAAACAGAAACTGTATAAAAGATGAATTTATTCCGATTATTTTATGAAAAACAGCAACGAACCGGATACCCCCGGGAGGGTAGTTGCAGAACTATAAGAAGGCGGGAAATAAAATGACAAAAAAAGAACTGGAGCAAATGCTGCGGGAGGTGCAGTCCGGCAGCCGGAGCGTGGAGCAGGCGTTAGAGCAGATGCAGGAAATGCCTTATAAGGATCTGGAGTATGCCAAGGTGGATTACCACAGAGAGCTTAGAAACGGCTTTCCCGAGGTCATCTACAGCCCGGGGAAAAGCCTGGAACAGATCAGAGGCATCGTGACGGACATGCTGAAAAGGACGAAGGGCAATATCCTGGCTTCCCGGGCGGACGAAAAGGTTTATGAGACAATCCGGGAGCTGACGGAGGATGCGGTTTATTATAAAGAAGCCAGGGCCGTCGTGGTAAAGCGGCAGGATTACCGGGAGACGGACAGCTATATCGCCGTGGTGACGGCAGGCACCTCCGATATCCCGGTGGCCGAGGAGGCGGCCGTCACGGCCATGGTTATGGGAAACTCCGTAAAGCGGCTGTATGACGTGGGCGTGGCCGGCATCCACAGGCTGCTGGATAATGTGGAGGTGATTAACCAGGCGAAGGTAATTATTGTGGTGGCCGGCATGGAAGGGGCGCTGGCCTCCGTGGTCGGCGGTCTGACCGATAAGCCGGTGATTGCCGTGCCCACCAGTATCGGATACGGCGCGAATTTCGGCGGGCTTTCCGCATTGCTTGGCATGCTGACCTCCTGTGCCAGCGGCATCGGCGTGGTGAATATCGACAATGGGTTCGGGGCGGCTTGTATGGCGTCGAAGATTAATCAGTTGTAGGGAGGAAATAACAGAGGATGAAAATTTTATATTTTGACTGCTTTGCGGGAATCAGCGGGGATATGACTTTGGGCGCTTTTCTGGACTGCGGCGTCAGTGCGGATTATCTGCAGACGACGCTTGAAAAGCTTAAAGTGCCGGGATTTCATCTGGAAGTTGAAAAGACGAAAAAGAACGGCATTACGGGAACCCAGTGCAAAGTAATCTGCGAACGGGAGGAACATGCGCACCGTCATTTTTCCGACATCCGGAAAATCATTGAGGACAGCACCCTGGAGGATGAGATCAAAAGGACGGCGGTCAGGATTTTCAAAAGAGTGGCGGAAGCGGAAGGAAAGGTGCATGGGGTTACGCCGGATCACGTGCATTTTCACGAGGTGGGCGCGGTGGATTCCATCGTGGACATTGTGGGCGCAGCCATTTGCTACCACAGCGTTGCTCCGGATGCGGTTTATGCCTCGGCGGTCAATGTGGGGACTGGTTTTGTAAAGTGCGCCCACGGCATTCTCCCCGTACCCGCCCCGGCCACCGCCGAGATTCTGGCCGGAACAAAGCTTCCCGTGTATGCGGAGGCGGCGGAGGGCGAGTGTACCACGCCGACAGGCGCAGCGATCCTGGCCGAGCTGGCAGGCCACAGCGGCCGGCTGCCGGTTATGAATATTGAGACGGTAGGATATGGGTTCGGCGAAAGGGAGTTTCAGGTGCTCAATGCGCTGCGGATGTTTGTGGGGGATTGCTGAGTATGAAAAATTAAAATCTCAACTCAATCTTGGATAAGGGGGCTTAATGCCCCTTTTTGATATCATAGGAAAGTCCTCCGAACTTCCCTATGATATCAAAAGCCCTCCGGGTAGGATCGCACTGCGGCGTAGAGGAATTATGTCGCCAAAGCGACCCGCCGCAGACGGAGAATCTGCCTATGGCAGATTCTAATTTAATTACGGAGTATCCGCCGGCAAAGTGCGCCGGTACCCAAGGGTATGCTTTGTGATGACGCATTTTGTGGATTATTTTGGAAGAAGCGGAAAGGTAAAACTTTTTCTGCTTCATTTATTTTACAAAAGAACACAAAAAGGATATATTAATCTGATAAAGTAACCCCATCAAATATAGATGTACTCCCGGAGGCCTCTCGCCAGATTAGGCAGAGAGAGATAGAGATTCCGGGTGTACACACACCGATAACGGAGCGTACGAATGGAACAGAAACTGCTGATCGTGGAGGATGACCGTCTGATGGCGGAGGCGGCGGCCGATTATTTTACCGGGAAGGGCTGGGAAGTGAAAAGGGCGGAGGACGGAATAGAGGCTTTGACATTTTTGGAAAGGGAAAGTTTCCATCTGATTCTGCTGGATGTGATGATGCCGGGAAAGGACGGTTTTGCCGTGTGCCGGGAAATCCGCAGCCACAGCGACGTGCCGGTGATCTTTATCACGGCCCGGGTGCTGGAAGAGGATATGCTGAACGGATATTCTCTGGGGGCGGACGATTATGTGACCAAGCCTTTTTCCCTGCCGGTGCTGTATGCAAAGGCGATGGCGCTGACGGGAAGGGTACACGGAGCCGGAAAAGACGGCTTTACCCTGTGCGCAGGCAGCCTGAAGGTGGATGTGAAAAGCCGCCGGGTGTGGAACCGGGATCAGCTTCTCTCCCTGCCGCCGAAGGAATACGAGATGCTTCTGTTTTTCCTGGAAAATCCGGGACGGATCTACAGCCGGGAGCAGCTTCTGATCCGCTTCTGGGGCTATGATTTCGACGGCAATGAGCGGGTGGTTGACAACCATATCAAAAAGCTGCGCAAAGCTATCGGCGGCTGCGGCTGTTCCATTCAGACCGTGCGCAAATCCGGGTATCGGATGGAGGTGGGAGAATGAAAAGAAGAAAAAGAAAGTTCTGGCAGCCCGTGGTGGTTCAGTTTATGGTGCTGTATCTGGCGATGATGGTATTGGCCACATTACTGGTGGCGAACAAGTTTGTGGATGAGTTCAGAGAGGAACTGGAGCAGTATGCTATCTCCGTGCTGAGCGACGCGTCTAATCAGGAACTTGATGTGAGGGATGGTATCTGGCAGGGGAAAGACTGGAACGGAGAAGTGCGGAGCGACTTTTATCAGGAGCTTTCCAATCAACGTCTCTGGATGATTGACAATGATTTCAGCAGCGTTTCGGCAGCGTTTTACGATGAAAATAAAAATTTGCTGGCACAAAGCCGGAATGAAGTAAGGAGCAAAGTTCGGATATCCACCGATACGGAAGAATTCCAGTATGTAGAAAAGACTTTTGGGCTGGATGATTATCTGTCCGCGGAAGAATTGAAAGAGCTGGCCGCATATAAAGCGGAAAATATTCAGGCTCTGGTCGAGACAAATTTCACCACTCCTGAGCCGTATGAATTTTACCTCCGGCTGTCCCCCGACGGGCAGGAGCTTTGGGGGATTGTGATACAGGAGCTTACCTGGCGGGAGACGTCCTGGGAAGAGATAACGGAAAAAGAGGAGCTAATGTATGAAAACCCGCTGACGGGAAATTCTTTTGGTACCCAGACAATGGCGGGAGAATACGATTTTGTCACCGGAGAGTATATAGGCGAGAAGGAATTTGAGGTGACGGACAGCCGAATTTTATGGGAGTGGAAAAATCCGGCGCCGGGAAACGGACAGGGGGACGAGGGGCGGCTGATCGAAGTCGGTGAATATGATATTAATCTTCCTTACCTGTTGTCATATTATTATCGGACTGCCGGTCTTTATGAGAGATGGAGCAGATGGAATGCCAGCAGCTATCTCCATGATTTTCCGCAGCAGGAGGAATTTGTCTGGGAGGCAGGTATTGAGGAGCCTCCTTTTGAGGAAGAAAGAAGCACATTTTTCATTTACCGGGGCAGATACCGGCTGAAAATCGGAATGGCGAATGCTCCGTCCGCCTATGCGGAAATCCGTATGGAAGCCAGACCCTGGCATGCCGCCATGGATTATATGAAATACATTTACCTGGTCGCACTTGCCTTTACCCTGGCCAGTATGGCAAAAGTAATCTACGCATTCCGTCAGACCAGCAAAAAACAGGCCGCGCTGGAGGAGACCCGCCGGGATTTTATCAATGCTATGGCACACGAGCTGAAAACGCCGTTAGGTGTCATCCGGAATTTTGCGGAAAATCTGATGGAACACAATATGGAAGAAAAGCGGGATTACTACCTGTCCCAGATCATTGGCCAGACCGAAGAGATGGACGGTTTGGTAACGGAGATGATCGGCCTCTCAAAGCTGGAATCGGAAAAGCTGGAGTTAAGGAAGGAGACGGTATCCTTCGCGAAGCTTATTCGGGAGCAGATGGAACGGTTTTCGCCCATGCTCCGGGAGAAAAACCTGCAGGTGCGGTATGAGGAAAAGGCGGATTTCCTGGTGGAAGGCGACAGGGAATATCTGGCCAGGGCAGTGTGGAGCCTGCTGTCCAACGCAGTGGACTACAACATACCCGGCGGCAGCATCCTGGTCAGAACCGAGGGAGAGCGGTGCATAATCGAGAATACCGGGTTCCCCATGGGGGAAGAGCAGCTGGTTCATGCCTTCGATCTGTTCTACACGGAGGATCAAAGCCGCAGCGGAAAAGACCGGCATATGGGGATGGGGCTGTTTCTGGCGAAAAAGATTCTGGAGCTTCACGGAATGGGGATTGCGCTGGAAAATACCGGGGACGGCGTAAGGGCTGTGATCAGCAGGAGGTAAATCCAGAGATTCTTCCCGGCCTGATCAGAGAAAAATCTGATATGAAACAAGGGGGAAGCCAGGCAGAGAATCCGATGCGGGGCTGGCAGAAAAATTACAATGCGTTTTTTATATGAAGTAAAATCACCGTTTGTCAAACATACCAAAATGTGTTAAACTAAAAAGCAGTTGGCGGTTTCATCACAGATGCCGCCGGCTGTTTTTTCTGTGTATGGAAATGGCTGCGGATTTTCCGTGCCTGATGGAAAGGAAGCGCCTGGCGTACGCAGGAATTGTTCCGGAGTCTGGAAAGGATGGGGGTATATGGAGCAGTCAGAATTTGAACCGGTTTATCAGGAAACATTTCCTTTCTGGGATGAAATATCCGACGGGGACAGAGAATATATCTGCCGGAACTCCTATGCCGTCGCCTACCCCAAAGGAAAAAACGTCCATGACGGCAATGAGTGCTCCGGCGTGATTTTTGTGCGTTCGGGATGCCTCAGGACTTATATGCTGTCGGAAGAGGGGAAGGATATCACGCTGTACCGGCTGTATAAAGGGGATATGTGTATGCTGTCCGCTTCCTGCGTGCTGAAAGCCATTACCTTTGATGTGATGATCGATGCGGAAGAGGACAGCGAGTGCTATGTGATCGGCGGGCCTGCCTTTGCGGCGGTTTCGGAGCGCAATCCCTGTATTAAAATCTTTGCCCTTGAGACGGCTGTCGGCCGTTTTTCCGATGTGATGTGGGTGATGCAGCAGATTCTTTTTATGAGTATGGACAGGAGGATGGCCATTTTCCTGACGGATGAATCGGCCAGAACCGGCGCCGATACGATTGCGCTGACCCACGGGCAGATCGCCCGGTATATGGGGTCTGCCCGTGAGGTGGTGTCGAGAATGCTGAAATATTTCGCCAATGAGGGGCTTGTGGAGGTTTCCCGCAAAGGGGTAAAGATTGTTGATAAAAAACGGCTGCGGGATCTGGCGGTGTGAGCCGGTTTATGATTTCTGCGGCGTGTTTCTGTGTTTTGCCCTGCAGATCAGCTGCGTCATCGTTCCCATGGGACAGTAGACGCACCAGGAACGGGGTTTGAACAGCAGCATTGTCACAAATCCCAGTACGGTAGAAGTCAGCATCACGCTGTAGAAGCCGAAAGCAAACTGCGCCACGCCGTCGGAAAAGAGGGTGCCGTGGTATGCCCAGTGCCAGGGAAGCTTAAAAGTCCACAGCAGAGTAACCGCCGTTCCTAAATTTTTCGTGCCGGAGAATACCAGATAGGTGTTCCACAGCATCTGGAAGAACATAGTGAAGAAGAAAATCAGAAATCCATATCGGAAATAGCCGGACTTCATCCATCCGGGGACGTCCTTTCTGCGGGACAGGCCGAACCGGCCGCCCACAAGGGAAAACAGCTGTCCCCGTCCGCAGTATTTGTTGCAGTAAGCTTTATTGCCTTTGATCAGGGCGATCAGCAGCGGAATAAAGAAGCAGAGAAGCCCCAGCCAGGCGAACAGGATATTGAAAAATCCCAGGATCAGATAGGTCAGCGAAGCGATCCAGAGGTAGTCATACCATTTCTTATTCTGTTTCATGATTCCCTCACCTCCACCGTGATAATGCTTGCGGGACATTCCTTTGCGCATTTTCCGCATCCGACGCATAAGTTGTGGTTGATTTCGGCACAGATGCCCTTCGGAATGGCGATCGCGTTTTTGGGACAGACCTTCATACAGCATCCGCAGGCCACGCAGGCCCGGGTATTGACAATGGCTTTTCGTTTTGACATAGGGAAGCCTCCTGTTTTGTGTCAGTATACAAAGAAATGGATTTTGATTCAGTGACGAGGTCACAGGTAGGATAGAGCAGATTCTTATTCATGTGAAATGGCAGGTATGTCAGGAAAGAGGAAAGTATGCATGATAAAGTGACAAAAAAAGACATCGAACGGATGCGCCAGGAAATCGAGTACAGAAAGCTGGTGGTGCGCAAAGAAGCGCTGGAGGCGGTGAAGGAAGCCCGTTCCCACGGTGATCTGAGCGAAAATTTTGAATACCATGCGGCAAAAAAGGATAAAAATGCCAATGAGAGCCGCATCCGCTATCTGGAACGGATGATTAAAACCGCCGTCCTGGTGTCTGACGATTCCAAAAGCGACGAAGCGGGGCTGAATAACCGGGTGACAGTCTATTTTGAGGATGAGGACGAGGAGGAAACCTATACCCTGGTGACTACGGTGCGGGGAAATTCCATCAATGGGTGGATTTCCACGGAATCCCCTCTTGGCAAGGCGGTTCTGGGCCATAAGGAAGGGGAGCGGGTGTATGTGAAGGTGAGCGACACGGCCGGGTATTATGTGGAAATCCGAAAGATTGAAAATGCGGAGGACGACGGGTCGATTGGGCTGAGGAAGTTTTAGAAGTATTGAAAATCTGACAGAATGTATCTTGTAGGTTTAAAACACGTCAGGATTTGGAGGAGTAACATTATGGAAAAGTTAAAAATCCGCCGCGCTGCGGAATCTGATATGGATGTCATTAATAAATTGCTTTACCAGGTTTTGAAAGTCCACAGTGACGCCCGCCCCGATTTGTTTAAGGCAGGGACAAAAAAATATAAGGACGATGAATTAAGGGCAATCATTGCGGATGATCTCCGGCCGATTTTCGTTGCGGAAAAGGACGGGGAGGTTGTGGGCTATGCGTTCTGTGTCCATCAGCAGTATATTGACAATAACAATATGACCGATATCAAAACCCTTTACATCGACGACCTGTGCGTGGATGAGACTGCCCGCAATGCCCATGTGGGCAGGCAGCTGTACGAATATGTCCTGGATTTTGCCAAAGAGCAGGGCTATTACAATGTGACGCTGAACGTATGGGCGGATAATGTGAATGCCGTGAAATTTTATGAGAAGCTGGGGCTTAAGATTCAGAAAATCGGGATGGAAAAGATTTTGTGATGTTACCATAAGGCAAAAAGAGAATCTGATAAAAAAGACAGGGAAGCGGCAGAGCAAAAGTCACGCCGGGCTTCCCTGTTTTTGTGAGGTATGAGCAGGCTTCCAGCTTATTCCTCGGCCGCTTTCTCCGAATACACAGTCGTCACCAGCTTATCATAAGGAACCTTTTCCTCTAATTCGCCGGCTTCCATCAGAATATTTTGCAGCAAATTAAAGCTGTCTTCCTGGAACACGGTATCTTCCTTCCAGGTATCCTGTTCCTGGTAGCGCTCTACGATTTTGGTAATGGTTTCCAGGTCGGTTTCCGGGAACTGGGGCTGTATGGTTTTGGCTACCTCTGCGGCGGAGTGGGAATTCACATAGTCCATGCCTTTCTGGATGGCATTGGTGAATCCCTGGATAATGTCCTCATGTCCCTTGAAATAGCTCTGCTTCGCGCAGTAGGCCGTGTAAGGCACATAACCGGAATCTACGCCCAGAGAGGCCACCACCACGCCGTTGCCCTCCATTTCCAGCGCCGTGGCGTGGGGTTCAAACTCTACGGTATAGTCTGCGTCATTGCTGGAAAATGCCGCCGCCGTCAGGCCGAAGTCGATGCTCTGGTCAATAGACAAATCGGCCTGGGGGTCGATGTTGTTTTTCTTCAGAATGTATTCGAATACCATTTCAGGCATACCGCCGGCTCTTCCGCCTAACACCGTCTTTCCTTTCAGGTCGCTCCACTGGAAATCCGGCTGGGCTTCTCTGGCCACCAGGAAGTTTCCGGCTCTTTGGGTCAGCTGGGCAAAATTGACGGCATAATCCTCTGCGCCGTTGACGTAGGTGTAAATAGAGGCTTCCGACCCCATAAATCCGATATCCGCTTCGCCGGCCACCAGGGCGGTCATCACCTTATCGGCGCCGAAGCCGGTGACGATGGTCAGGTCGATGCCTTCCTCTTTAAAATATCCCAGTTCATAGGCGGCATACTGTGGCGCGTAAAAAATTGAATGAGCCACCTCATTCAGCGTGACCGGCGTCTGTCCTCCCGCGGTATTGCCCTTGGGCTGGCATCCTGCCAGGGATGCCGCTAAAACCATAGCTGCCGTCAGCAGCGCTGCAATTCGTTTCATCATTTCCTCCTTTTATCCCACTGGTTGCGTCATGCGGGCGGAAAGGGGAAAGTCCTCAGCGTTCCGCCTGCTTTGCAAACATAAAATGCTTTGTAGATAATGTATGCGGCAGGGAAGAAAAAAGTGTATGAAATGGAGGGCACCTGAACAATACTGCGTTCAAGTGGAAATTGTTACTTTTTGAAAAAAAGGACTGTTTTATATAATTGAGGCTAGCCGTCGCGCCAGCGACTTGGTACAATATATAGGGCTGTCAGTATTATGTCAGCCGTGGAAGATCAGTTTGCGGCTGACTGATAAGACGGTGAAATATGAAATGTGCGATAGATAATCCGGAGGAACTCCAATGAGTAAATTATTGTTACTGGAAGACGATATCAGCCTTGTGGACGGACTGGGATATTCGTTAGAGAAAAATGGTTTTGAGTGGGAAGTGGCCCGGACGGTGAAGGAAGCGCTGCACTGTCTGCAAAGGGGAGACAGGTATGATCTGCTGCTTCTTGACGTGACGCTGCCCGACGGGACAGGATATGAGGTATGCGAGGCGGTCAGAAAGCGGGGGGACTCCACGCCGATTATTTTTTTGACGGCATCGGATGAGGAGGTCAGTATTATCCGGGGATTGGACTGCGGCGGCGATGATTATATCACGAAGCCGTTCCGGCTGGGGGAGCTTTGTTCCAGAATCCGTGCGCTGCTGCGCCGTGCCGGGATGCCGTCCGGGGAAGGAATGTCAGACAAAGAAAAAGAGAATGTTATTCTGTGCGGGGGACTGCGGATCGACCTGTTCGCAAGCCGTGTGCTTTTAGATGGCAGGCCGGTGGATTTGACGGGCGCCGAATATCGTCTGCTCTGTCTGTTGGCACGCAATGCAGGTCGTACCGTTACAAGGGAGAGGATTTTGCAGGAGCTTTGGGACGATGGGGGCAATTATGTGGATGACAATACGGTGTCCGTGTATGTGCGGCGGCTCAGGGAGAAACTGGAAAAAGACCCTTCCCATCCGAAGCATCTGTTTACTGTCCGTGGATTTGGCTATCAGTGGAAGGAAGAAGGGTGAATGGTTTGCTTTCATTCATCTGAGAGACAGGTTTGGCCGTCAGCGAAAGGAGAAAGAGGTGTCCTTATGAGTCTGTATCATGACCGGCAGGTGAGAGGTTTTTGTCTGTTTTTATTGATATTTGCATTGCTGCTGCCCTGTGCGGGGCTGCTGTTTGGAATCGGCCAGATGAACAGCCTGAGAGCACTGTATCTTTCCCATGAGGAGGCTGTTGCTTCTTCCCTTTTGAGCCAGGGCGTTTCCGGAGACGTTATTGCCAGGGCGCTTGCCAGCAGGGAGGGAGGAGCGGAAGGACAGGCTTTGCTGGCGGCGGCAGGAATCGGCAGCAGGACGGATTTTCGTATGTCTGCGCAGTTTGCGCAAGTTTGGCATCGTTCTCTCTGTCAGCTGGCGGTGGTCTGTGTGCTGCTGTTTTTGCTCCTGGCCGTGGGAACCGGCTTCTTTTTCCGGCAGAGAAAAAAATTGTACCGGCAGGCGGATGCCGTGCTGGCCGCCTATATTAACGGGGATTATTCCGGCCACCTGCCGCAGAACAGGGAGGGCGGAATTTTCCAGTTATTTTCCACCATGGAACGGCTGGCCTCCATGCTGCAGGCCAGGCACGAGACGGAGCATGCCGCCAAAGAATTTATGAAAAGCACCATATCCGATATTTCCCACCAGCTGAAAACGCCGCTGGCGGCTCTTGCCATGTACCAGGAAATTATGGAAGAGGAGCCGGACAATCCGGAGACAGTAAGGCAGTTTACGGCCAGGATGGGGACTTCTTTAAAGCGCATGGAACAGCTGATTTGTTCCATGCTGAAGATCACCCGGCTGGATGCGGGGAATATTTCCTTTGAAAAAGACATCTGTAATGTAAAGGAGTTAATTGCCGGCGCAGTGGGGGAGTTGACGGTAAAAGCCGGGAAGGAGGGCAAAAAAATCCTGCTGGAAGGCAATCCGGAACAGACGCTGGTCTGCGACAGGGAATGGACGGGCGAAGCGATCGGGAATATCGTGAAAAACGCATTGGATCATACCAGATCCGGAGATCGGATTCACATTTCCTGGGAGCGCACGCCGGCCATGCTGCGCATCCTGGTTGCCGACAGCGGACAGGGCATCTCTCCCGAGGATATTCACCATATTTTTAAGCGGTTTTACCGCAGCGCCCATTCCCTCGATACCCAGGGCGTCGGACTGGGGCTTTCCCTTGCGAAATCCATTGTCGAAGGCCAGGGCGGCATCCTCGCCGCACAGAGCGAACCGGGGCAGGGCGCTTTGTTTACCATGTCGTTTCTTACGGAACTGTAAGCTCAGATTCACCGGAATGTAAGCTGTCTCGGGTATGATTGTGTATCGTAAGACGAAATGGAGGTGCAAGCATATGGAAATTCTTAAGGTGCGCAATCTGTGCAAAACCTACGGAACAGGCGAGGCAAAAACAGAGGCGTTAAAAAACGTATCTTTTTCCATGGAGAAGGGGGAATTTGCAGCCGTGATCGGGGAGTCGGGCTCCGGAAAGAGCACGCTGCTAAACTGTATCGGCGCGCTGGATACGCCGACCTCCGGGACAATCCGGGTGGACGGCCAGGATCTGTTTGGAATGAAGGAGGAGGAGCGGACGATTTTCAGGCGGCGCAATATCGGATTTATCTTCCAGTCCTTTCAGCTGGTGGCGGAGCTGAACGTGGAGCAGAACATCAGCTTTCCGCTGCTTTTGGATTACCGGAAGCCGGAGCCGGGCGTGATCGATGAGATTCTTGATCTGCTGGGGCTTACAAGCCGCCGCCGCCACCTGCCGGGGCAGTTATCGGGTGGGCAGCAGCAGCGTGTGGCCATCGGCCGGGCGCTGGTCACAAGGCCGAAGCTGATTCTGGCCGACGAGCCGACCGGGAATCTGGACAGCCGGAACAGCCAGGATGTGATCGACCTGCTTACCCAGGCTTCCCGCCGCTACCGGCAGACGATTCTGATGATCACCCACAATCCCGGCCTTACCGCTTCGGTTGACCGGGTGATGCGGGTATCGGACGGCATATTGACGGATCTGGGAGGGAATGCCAATGAAAAGCTATCTTGATCTGATTCCGATCTCGGCAAAGGTGCACCGCAGGCAGACCCGCATGACCCGTCTCTGTATCCTGATCTCGGCATTTCTGGTTGCGGCGGTGTTTGGCATGGCGGACATGTTCCTGCAAAGCCAGAAGCTGCAGGCCATTAAGACCGACGGCGCATGGCACGCCGCTTTTAAAGGGCTTAATGAAGAACAGATCGGAATCATCAGCGCCAGGCCGGATGTGGAAACTGTCAGCAGATATGCCGCGATCAATTACCGGCTGGATCAGGGCTATCGGATCGAAGGGGACGAGACAGTGATCTGCGGCTTTGACGAAGCCTTTTTATCTCTGTATCCGGCAAGTCAAATCACCAAAGGCTCTTTTCCGAAAACGGATCAGGAAGCGCTGGTCTCGGAGGGCATTTATGACCGTCTCGGCCTGGATGTGGGGGATATGGTTACATTGTCAGCTCCGGAGGGAGATATGTATTTTCAGATATCCGGTTTTGTAAAGGATACGCCGGAAATGCAAAAGTACAGTGCATTCGGCATTTTCCTGAATGCCGACGCTTATCTGGCCCGGTTTCAGTCCGCCACGCTTAAGGACGACTTTGTCTGTTATACAGCCTTTGCGCCTGGCTGCAATATACGGGGGGCGATCGGGGAGATCTGCGGCAATCTGCATATCCCCCAGGACACGGTGGGGGAAAATGCCAAGCTGATGGGCCTGCTGCTGCAAAGCGATAACAATTATATCCGGATGCTTTATCTGGCGGCGTCTGTTCTGGCCGTGCTGGTTGCATTTTCAGGAATGCTGATGATATTGGGCAGCTTAAACAGCAATGTGGCGCAGCGGACGGAATTTTTCGGGATGATCCGATGCATCGGCGCCACGCCCAGGCAGGTGTGCCGGTTTGTGCGGGCAGAGGCTCTTTCCTGGTGCGTGACCGCAATTCCCGCCGGGCTTGCCGCCAGCGTTGCGGTTGTCTGGGGACTGTGTGGTCTGCTTCGGCTTACCAGCCCCACGTATTTCGGGGAAATGCCCGTCTTTGGCATCAGCGGAATCGGCCTGGTGGCGGGCGGCGTGATCGGCTTGCTGACCGTTCTTGCCGCTACCCGTTCCCCGGCCAGAAGAGCTTCCCGGGTATCGCCTCTTGCGGCGGTTTCCGGCAATGCAGGCACCGTATTCGCCGTCAGGCATGCCGCCGGGACGGGGTGGCTTCCGACGGAGATGGCGCTGGGCATCCACCATGCGGCAGGCAGCCGGAAAAATCTGCTGCTTTTGACCTGCTCCTTTGGATTCAGCATTATTCTGTTTCTTGGGTTCAGCACGGGGATTGACTTTATGGGGCATGCGCTGACGCCATTGCGCCCCTATACGCCTGACGTGGCGATTGTCAGTCCGGGAAATGCCTGTCAGATTCCGGAAACCCTTGCCGATGAGCTTAGAAAAGACCCGGCGGTTCGGCGTCTGTTCGGACGGAGTTTTGCCTATGATCTGCCTGCCGGACGGAACGGGGAGGAGAAAAGGGTGAATCTGATCTCCTATGAGCGGTATCAGTTTGGCTGGGCGAAGGAGGACTTGCTGGAGGGGAGTCTGGAGGCGGCCGAACAGGGCGAAGGGGTATTGGTGGTAAACGGCGCC
Organism: uncultured Lachnospiraceae bacterium; assembly: GCA_910588405.1. Lineage (GTDB taxonomy): Bacteria > Bacillota > Clostridia > Lachnospirales > Lachnospiraceae > Paralachnospira_A. The sequence goes on from CAJUPT010000029.1 coordinate 17,942, forward strand.
GGTTTTTCGGCGAAGGCGGGGGATGAAATGGTATTGGTCACGGCGCTCGGCCCGCAGACTGTCCGTGTTGCCGGTATTTTGGGCTATGCTCCCTTCGACAATGGGACGGCGGACGGAACGGTAATTTGTTCGGAGGCTATGTTCCGCAGCCTGACAGGCGAATCCGGCTATACGATTCTGGATATCCAGCTGAAAGACAAGTCGGATGCCGCCGTCAGGAAGGTGCGGGGCGCCATGGGAGAAGAATTTCAGTTTTCCGATCAGAGGGCCAGCAACAGTGAGGTGAGAGCCGTCTATTATTCCTTCGGGCTGTTTGTGTACGGCTTTCTTGCAATCGTCGGATTAATTGCGGCGTTTAATATTATCAATACCATTGGCATGAGCGTGTCGGCTAGGATTAGGCAGTATGGGGCGATGCGGGCCATCGGAACCAGCGTGCGCCAGCTGAACCGGATGGTTATCGCCGAGACCTCCGTCTATATGCTTTGCGGCCTGACGACAGGCACGGCCCTTGGGCTTCCGCTGCACCGGTTTCTGTATGGGCAGATGATTACCGCAAGATGGGGAGACGGCTGGCGGCTTCCTTTGGGGCTGCTGGCGCTGATTCTGTTGATTATGGCAGGTGCTTCGGTGGTTGCGGTGATCGGGCCGATGAGGAAGATCAAGAAGCTGTCGGTGGTGGGGACAATCGGGGCGCAGTAAAGGGCCTCATGGTGCAGCGGTAATCTGCTATTACCAAGAATAGGATATTAGAGCGGATGTGTCTTCTGCCTGTGGTCAGCTCCGCTTCATCCGCTTTAATTCCTCTTTCTGCTCTTGATCGATGCGGTAAGACTCCCGCATTTTCTGCAAAGCCTTGTTATAGGTGAATTTGTCCAAATGGTTTTCACCGCGCAGGTAGTCCATGGCCATATCATTGTATTTCACGCCCAACTCGGCGACCGTCCAGGCAACTGCCATTTTGGCATAGTAGCCCTCGTGGCGGATGGCGTCCAGCTGCTGCAGCACCTCCCGGGCATATTCATCCGTTATGTAGTAGTCCAGCATCATAATAACGGCAAAGCGCACGTCAAATTCCTGGTCAGACCTGGCGTAGGGCAGGATAAATTCCCAGACCAGAGCCAGGTCTTTCGGCTTGATTTTCAGGGAGGGGCAGAAGGTGTCGCTGATAGACCAGCTGTCGATTTTGGGGACAAAATCCCGGATCAGCGGCAGCTTTTCTTCTGCAGGCAGCCTTGCGCCGCCGATGACCAGTCCTTTTAAAATGATTTCCTCATGGTACTGTTCAGCGCCCTCTTTCAGGAAAGTCTCCCAGTCTCCTTTCAGGATCTCTTTGGCAAGCTGCCTGAGCTTGGGAATGCGGATGCCCAGCAGCTCCCGGCCTGCGTCTGGGCACAGCTTTTTGTTAAAATCCCGGATAGATTCCTCGGAAAGCGCCAGCAGTTGGCTGCGGATGTCCTTCATTTGTATATACCTCCTGAGCTTGAGTTGTTTTTTTCTTTTCTGCTATTCATTGTTTCGGAATAAATCCTCCTCAAATTTTTCTTGCGTCCCGGACTCATATCTGCTATACTGGTTCCGTTAGCAGCTAGGGGTGCTGAAAGGCTGAGAAATTTACCCTCACTACTTGACCCGGATAATACCGGCGTAAGGAAGCGAAGCAACGTGGTCTGAAAAACCTGTGTCATGGGACATATGGTATATGGCCGCTTTTTTCTCAAACCCCTCCTGCAAAATTATTTGAAGGAGGTTTTTTTATGTCTTATTTTTTCTACTTTGAGGATGGATACTATTATCTCACCGGGGCGGGAACCGCGCTGATGGCGGCGCTGGCGGCATCGGCGCTGATTCTGGCGGTGCTGGTTCTGGGCAAAAAGGAAAACGCCGGGAAAAGAAAGGTTTTTTCCATTAAAACGCTGACCTTTTCTGCCATGGCCATGGCGCTGGCCTTTGTCACTTCTTATATCAAAGTGTTCAGTCTGCCCTATGGCGGATCGGTAACGTTGTTCAGTATGCTGTTTATCTGCCTGATCGGCTACTGGTATGGGCCGAGGGCAGGAATTCTGACAGGCCTTTCCTACAGCATTCTGCAGTTTTTGCAGGAGCCTTATATCCTGACGCCGCTGCAGGTATGCCTGGATTACTTTTTTGCTTTCTCGGCTTTGGGGCTGTCCGGTTTTTTCAGAAACCGGAAAAACGGTCTGGTGATTGGGTATCTGGCGGGAGCCTTTGCCAGAGGGCTGTGTCATACCATCGGCGGCTATCTGTTTTGGATGGCTTATATGCCGGACAATTTTCCCAAAGCTTTTACGAAGGTTTATCCGATCGTATACAATTATTCCTATATAGGACTGGAAGCGGCGGTTACGGTGATTGTTCTTTTCGTTCCGGCGGTGAAAAAGGCTATGGAGCGGGTGAAAACACTGGCATGCTCATAAAGTATATGCCGTATTCCGGTCGGTGACAGTTATCACAGGCTGTTTATCTTTAAGGCAGACCGTTTGCCGTTGTTGCAGGCTGCCAGGCTGTGTGGCCGTAACATTGCCCGGCAGTGGCTGCGTGATAGTTAGTTACAGAAAATTTATAACAGTCCCAGCACAATTTCCAAATCTTCCATAGGCTGGCGGCAGCTTCCGTTTTCGCACAGATAGTACATCGGCTTTTCTCCGATGGGGTAGTCTGCGGTGAACGGGGCCAGCTGCGCCAGCTTTTTTGCATTGCCCGGTGTTTTGACCAGAATGTGAAGGCCGTAATCCGGCGCTGCGGCCAGCCTGGCTTTCAGTGAATCCTCACAGGAGCCCGGCAGAACGCAAATCAGCTCTTTGGAGGGGTAAAGGACTTCCATCATGGCCAGCAGGGAGAAGCTGTAGCCAGAAGGGTAGTCTTTTACTTCGTCCGTCAGAAAAGCAAGCTGGCGGTCTCTTTGCTCCATCCATTCCGGCAGGGCGGTCAGCCCGGCCAGCCGGCAGAGCACATGGGCGGCGGCGGAATTGCCGGAGGGCATGGCGCCGTCATAGGTGTCCATGGGTCTGCTGATCAGCTGCTCGCTGTCGGAGGCATACAGGTAAAAGCCTCCCTGTTCCCGGTCAGAGAAATATTCGGTCATTACCGTTGCTACATGGACGGCCTCCTCCAGATAGGAGATATTAAATACGGTTCGGTACATAGTAAGCAGCGCCAAAGCATAAAAAGCGTAGTCGTCCAGATGGCCGCCGTGGGCTGCTTCCCCGTCCCGGTAGCGCACCATCAGCCGCCCGTCCGTTCCTGTAAGGCAGCGGCGGATAAAGTTTAGGCTGTTTTCCGCTTTCATGAGACATTGCTCCAGGATATCACCATTATTATCCAAATTACTTTGATCTGTTAAAGGGGTCTGAGCTTGGTGAAAACGCTGTTTGGCCGCCCTGGCGCCTTTGGCGCAGGCGATGGCCATCAGGCTGCTCCAGGAGGTCAGTACTTTGTCGTCCTTATGCAGCGGATACCGGTTCAGCCGATAGCGGTAGACGGTTTCACAGTCCTTCTCCATATCCGGGGCGGGAATCCACGGCCGGTCCTCCCGGATCAGGTTGGGAATGCTTTTGCCCTCAAAATTTCCTTTTTCCGTGATATCATATTTGCGGCAGAATGCCTGTCCCCGTTCCTCACCCAAAATCTGCCGGATTTCCTCCGGGGAAAAGGTATAATATTTGCCCTCCACCCCTTGGCTGTCCGCATCCTGGCCGCAGAAAAATCCCCCTTCTTCCCCGGTCAGCTCCCGGAACACATAGGTGAAAATCCGCTTGGCTGCCCAAAGGCACCACTCGGCTTTAGTCTGTTCCCAGCATTCCAGATAGGCCATGGCCAGCAATGCATTGTCGTAAAGCATCTTTTCAAAATGGGGCGTCAGCCACTGGCGGTCGGTGGAATAGCGGGAGAAGCCGCCGCCGATATGATCAAAGATTCCGCCCCGCATCATCGTAAACAAAGTCTGGGCGGCGATATATTCGATGGTTTTATTCTGTTCCAGCTTCCCGTAGCGCAGCAGAAATATTAGGTTGTGGGGCGTGGGAAATTTGGGTGCCTGGCCGAAGCCGCCGTATTCTTTGTCAAAGGTTTGCCGGAATATGGCAGCCGCCCGGTGAAGCATTGCCTTGTCCGGCCACGAACCGATGTGGGAGGCTGTCATTGTGCCGCTGCCGGCCAGGAAGACAGTGGGGGAGCCGTGGGGATTTTCCCCATTTCTGTCTGGCTGTTCTTTCTCCTGTGCCGTTTCTTTCCGGCTTTTCCGGCTGTTCTGAGCCAAAAAGCTGCAGATGGCCGCCCCGGTCTGCCGCAGCTTTTGTTCCTCTGTCTCCCACATATGGGCAATCTGCCCCAGCACCTGGATCAGCCCGGTGGTCTGCCCTCTGTTTACCCGGGGCAGGTAGGTGGCGGAGAAGAAAGGCTGCTGCTCCGGCGTCATAATGGTGGTTAAAGGCCAGCCGCCGGACTGATTAACCGCCTGGCAGACGGCCATATAGACGGAATCGATGTCAGGCCGCTCTTCCCGGTCTACCTTGATGCTGATAAAATATCGGTTTAGCAGCTGCGCCACATCCTCATTCTCGAAGGACTCCCGCTCCATCACATGGCACCAGTGGCAGGTGGAGTAGCCGATGCTTAAGAAAATGGGCTTGTTTTCCTGCTTTGCTTTCTCGAAAGCCTCCTTGCCCCATGGATACCAGTCCACCGGATTGTGGGCGTGGGACAGCAGGTAAGGGGATTTTTCGTCGATTAAATGATTTGTATATGGAAATTCTGCGTTGGAATGATTCATAGATCAAATGCCTCCTGTTTGCCGTTGTTTTACAGTTTTCTTAAATTCTTATTTTCTATGGACTTTACAGTGTTAAGGTGTTAAAATGATAACATAATATCCGGATATTGTGAAGGGGTGTCAATGCCATGAATAAAAAGCTTAAGACAGAAGCGGTAGACCATTTATTTCAGGCAATTCTGGCTCTGGAATCTGTAGAAGAATGTTATAGCTTTTTCGAGGACGTATGCACGGTCAACGAGCTTTTGTCCTTCTCCCAGCGGTATGAGGTGGCGAAAATGCTGCGGGAAAAGAAAACCTATTTGGAAATCGCAGAGAAAACCGGCGCATCCACGGCCACAATCAGCCGTGTCAATCGTTCCCTGAATTACGGAAGCGACGGCTATGACATGATTTTCGCCAGGCTGGAGGCCGGAAAAGAAGAAAAGGAAAAATAAGAAAGGCGCTGTCTTTCCTATTTTTCCTGCATATTTTTTCCGGCTGCCATCTCATCGATCAGCGACTCGATAATCTGTTTTTTTACATACACGTCGAAGGCCAGCGTACAGATAAAGGAAAACATCCGCATCGGCTCCCGTTCCTCTTCGGGAAGATTTTCAAAAGTATCGTCGGCCGTCTCGAATTTCTGTTTCACGTCTTGAACCAGCGCGTTCAGCTGCTCCTTTTTCATGGAAAATACTTCCTCATAGACATCTTCCAAGCTGATGCCGTCCTTGCCGCCGAAGTATCTGTCGCAAACAGGAGCCAGCAGCGCCTGGATGTCATTGATGCTCAGGAAGCTTTTAAAGTAATAGATAAAAATCAGAAGGAGCATGTGATCCTTCGTATATTTTTTCTTGGCCGGCGGAGGCAGCAGCTTGTTTTTGGCGTAATTGTTGATCATCGTTTTGGTCAGGATTTTGTCGTCCTCATAGCGCTTGGAATGAGCCAGATGAGAATCCATAAAGGTAGTCACCTGATCCATGTACAATTCAATATTTGGAATTTCCCCCGGTTTGATGTAGTCGATCCGGGATAGTTTTTCTAAAATCTGATTGATCTGAGACATATTATGATTCATATCGTCACCTCTGCTCTTTATTATATAGTTTTCATAACCAGATGGCAAGGGGTGAGAGAGAAAAAAATGAATTGTAAGAATTGGCGGAGTTTTGAGATTTTGTGAAGATGTGTGATGGTGAGGAAAGGCTTTTGACACCATTTTGACACCAAATTTGCTTTTGTGACACTGTAAAAACGTTAAGGAGGAGAGAAATATGGTAAAGTTAAATAATGGAATTTATGTGGTATGATTCGATGATGGCTATCAGTTCGGGAAAACGGCAAATATGCTATTTGACAATGGGGTTTATGAGATGGGGAAAATTGAGCCATCTGTCAAGGAGCATTCCTTGAAATATAAGAGGAAATATTATAAGGTGGGAGAGGGAAGGGCAGCAATCACTGAGGATAAAGTATCTGACGAAAACGCAAGGCTTCTGGCAATGGTTGCGGTCGCAAATGAATTAAAGATAGAGGGAGTCCGAAAAGCTGATGTTATATTAGCGGCAGGACTTCCTTTTTCTGACTACGGGAGAGAAAAGAAAGCGGTCATTGATTACTATCTCCGAAAACCAGCCTTGAAATATGAGTCTGAAGGGATACATTATGATATTACCATACGTGAAGTGTACGTTTTTCCCCAATGTTTTGCCGCTATATCGCCGAGCTTATCTAATATGGAGGGCGATTATCTGGTTATTGATATCGGGAGCAAGACAACGGATGTGCTATACCTGCGTAATGGAATTCCCGTGGAGAGCAAATCCATTACGATAGAGAAGGCCATGGTGAAATGGATGAAACAGGTACAGGGAAATCTGCAAATACAGTTTGGAAAAAGCATCCCTGAAAGTGAGATATTAAAAATGATATTAAAACAGCCTAATTTCCTGCCTAAAGCCTACGCGAATCTGATTTACGACGATATGAGGGAGTTGCTTCATTCTCTTGAATTGGAACTGGAAGAAAGACAATATGACCTACAGTATATAAATTTGATCTATGTGGGGGAGGTGCGAGCGCAATGAAAAATTTCTCTGAGGCACGTTCCAATGTCGCTTATGATACGGATATCCATGCGAACGCAAAGGGGTATGAATTTTTGGCTATGCAGCTTCTCCGGAAGAAAGAGGTGGCTTAATGGCTGATAAGCTGATAGCGACAATCCGCTTTAATACCGAGGGGGTTGAGTCGGACTCATATCGGAAAATACAGGAGAGCAGGGAAAAGGCCGGATTATCAGTCCCTGAATTTGTGAAGAAAATTCTGTTGGAGCATTTCGAGAATGAGGAAAGAGGTGAGAAAGAACGAAGCGTATTATACGAGATCAGGGAAGAATACCAAGAGATGGCACAACGATTGGAAAAAACTGTGAGTCAGAGTATACGGAGACATGATGTCGTACTGCTGGAGGCCATTAACAAGATGGGCGGTATAAACCTATTAAAAACAGATATTCTGACAGAAGGACAAATGGATGCCAGGCTTCCAGAAATAAGTGGAAAGGTTCTGGAAGGGGCATTGGATTTCTTGAACCAGTGACAGTATGGAGTTTTACTGCAAAAATGCGGCAAATTAGGCTGTTAAAATGAGATGGTTTCTGATAAAATATAGATATAGGGAACTGTGAAGGAGAGGTTGTGTATATCTGTTTCCATACCATTAAAATATACAGAAGGAAACAGAAAGGGGAATGAAGAAATGGACGAAACAGGAAAAGAAATTAAATGGGAAGAAATAGGGATATCCAATGATTTCCTATTCGGAAAGGTAATGCAAAACCCGAAACTGTGTAAAAAGCTGTTAGAGACAATCTTAGAAATCGAGATTGAGCGGATTGAATATCCGGAGGGACAGAAAGTTATTAATCTGGAAAAAGACGCTAAAAGCGTGAGGCTGGATATTTTCGTGAAGGATGAGAAGGAGTCAGTTTACGATATTGAGATGCAGACATGTACAAATCCGGAACTTCCCAAAAGATCGAGGTATTACACGGCGATGCTGGATTTGGATATGCTGGATAAAGGGGTAAGTTATAAAGAACTGAAACACAGCTTCGTGATATTCATCTGTACATTTGATAGTTTTGATAGAAAGCGTTACCGTTATACATTTGAGAATATGTGTAAGGAAGAAGAAGGATTGAGTCTGGATGACGGAACAACGAAAATATTTCTGAATGCGTTAGGGACTAAAGGGGATGTAAGTCCTGAATTGAAGGCATTTCTGGGATATGTAGCCGGAAACAAAAGCGATGATGCATTTGTAAAGGAACTGGACGCAGAAGTAGCAAAAGTAAGGGAAAGCAAAGAATGGAGGCGAGAATACATGACATTGTTAATGAGAGATCGGGAAAATGTTGAGAAGGGAATTGAACAGGGAAAAATTCAGGTTGTTTTGACGATGTTGCAGGAAGGCTTTAGTAAAGAAGTTATATCTAAAGCCACCGGATTCTCTAATGTGGAGATTGATATGATTCAAAATAATGGTTTTCTACAGGTATGATGATGAGATGAAAGTCCCAGACTAAAAGTATTCCTGGGCTATGCGGCCGGAAACAAAAGCGATGACGCATTCGTAAAGGAACTGAACGCAGAAATAGCAAAAGTAAGGGAAAGCAAAGAATGGAGGCGGGAATATAGGTATAAAGAAAATACGATTAAAAAGGTCAACAATATATTGCATAATATGTTTGGGTTTGCGGTGAGAAATGATTTGATTTAAAAAAATCCCTGTGATGGGGCTCAAATACCTAAAACGGATGTAAAGGAGAGACGGGTACTTACTAAAGAGGAACAGGATTGTTTTCTGAATTTTATAAAAAAGATGCTCATTATTCACGCTATTATGCGCTGTTTATGGTGGGATTTGGGACTGGGCTGCGCATAGGAGAACTATTGGCTCTTACGTGGGATGATATTGATTATAGTAATAAGGTGATTCATATCAGAAAAACTATAGTTTATCTGCCCATGGATGGAGGGATGAAATTTAAGGTGCAGACACCCAAAACCCGGAAAAGCGTCAGAGATATACCACTTTTGGAGAATATAGAAAAGATATTGAGAAGGCAATTTATGGGACAGAAAAAGAAGATCATGAGGATGGGCGATAGATGGACTCCGCTGGAAGAAGAAGGGTTTAGCAATCTCATATTTACGACAGAGTATGGAACGCCAATAGACAGAAACATGATCACCAGGACACTTCATCAGATCATTAATAAGATGAATCAGAGTGGAATATCAATCGAACAGTTTTCGCCCCATGCGATGCGTCATAGTTTTGCGACCAGATGTTTTGAACGTGGGGTACCGGCAAAGGTAGTTCAGGAGGTGCTTGGATACTCATCATTGAATATGACTATGGACTTATATACCCATGTGATTAACGATACAAAACAGAATGAGATGGAAAAAATAAATTGTATTTTCAAGGCGGAGTAGACAGCAAGCAGTCTGCTCCGTTTTATATTTGACACCAATTTAGAGGAAATCAGACGGAAAAGGATGGAAAATTTCTGCTGAAAAAGCTGTATCATGAATAAAGACAGCACAGCATAAAGCACTGGAATTTAACTTTCATAACCAGATGGCAAGGGGAGAGAGAGAAAAAAATGAATTGTAAGAATTGGCGGAAATGAGAAAAGCTATGCCTATGATTATTTCTCCACACATTTTTCACAGATTCCCCAAACAATCAACACAATTAGCTGGTAACATATGGACAGAGGAGTTGCGGAACTCAAACAGCAACGGATCGCACAAGCTCCGGGAGGATTTACAGACACTTCAGTGGCTGGAAATTCTCCCGGTACAGGGGGCTTGATAGAGGAGCTGCGGAACTCAAAATTAAGAAAGGAAACCAGTCAAATGCATTTTCGTCATGAATGGAAGTTTGAGATCAGCGAGTCGGATCTGTATGCCCTGCGGCAGCGGCTTCGGGCTGTGGCCAGGCCGGATTCCCATGCGGTGAACGGGAAATACCGGATTCGCAGCCTGTATTTTGATAACCTGTCGGATCAGGCGCTGCGGGAAAAGCTGGATGGGGTAAACAGGAGGGAGAAATACCGCATCCGTTATTATAATGAAGATATCTCTGTGATCCATTTAGAGAAAAAGAGCAAGGTAAACGGCCTGTGTCAGAAACAATCCGCTTGCCTGTCTGTTGAGGAAGCTCAGTGGATTGCGGACGGGAGAGTTGGATGGATGGCGGACTGCGGCCGGGAGCTGGTGACAGAGTTTTACAGCAAGATGTGTGCCCAGGGACTGCGGGCGAAAGTAATTGTGGACTATACCAGGGAGCCCTTTGTTTATGGGCCGGGAAATGTGCGTGTAACGCTGGATTATCAGATCAGAACCGGGACGGCTTGTCGGAATTTTCTGAATCCTGGCTGTGTGACGATTCCGGCAGGTGAGGAGACAGCCGTTTTGGAGGTAAAGTGGGATGGGTTTCTGCCGTCTGTGATTCAGGATATTATACAGCTTCCCGGATGCCGGGCAGGCTCTTTTTCAAAGTATGCCAGGTGCAGAATGTATGGATAGCAGGGAACGTAAAAGCCGCGCAGCAGCCGGACGGGGTATGAAATGTCTTGCTGGCTGTGAGGGCCAGGCAGCGTACGGTATAGTTTTGCAAGCGGGATGAAAGCGGAACGCGGCAGATTGAGAAATACGAAAAACAAGGTCTTGGTGAAGGAGAACAAAAATATGACATTTAACGATATTTTCAAATCAAGTTTCCTGGAAAATATGACAGGCGTCAGCGTGGTTGATATGGCTGTGGCGCTGATTCTGGCCTTTGGCCTGGGGATGTTTATTTTTCTTGTGTATAAGAAAACATTTTCCGGTGTGATGTATTCCTCCGGGTTTGGCGTGACGCTGGTGGCGCTGACGATGATCACCACACTGGTGATTCTGGCGGTTACTTCCAATGTGGTGCTGTCTCTCGGCATGGTGGGCGCATTGTCCATCGTCCGGTTTCGCACGGCGATTAAGGAGCCGCTTGACATCGCCTTTTTGTTCTGGGCCATTGCGGCTGGGATTGTGCTGGCGGCAGGGCTGATTGTGCTGGCCGTGGTGGGAAGCGGCATGATTGGGCTGATGCTGCTGGTGATGGCAAATAAAAAACCTTATCTGAACCCTTATATCGTAGTGCTGCGCTGCCAGAACCATGACAGTGAGCAGCAGGCGGTTGGCTTTTTGCGAAAGCAGGTACAGCGATGTGTGGTCAAAAGCAAATGTGCCGAGATGGATTCGATTGAACTGAATATGGAAATCCGGATGAAGGGAGACGATACGGATTTTATCAATACATTGGCGGAACTGCCGGGGGTGAGCAGCGCCGTGCTGGTCAGCTATAATGGCGAATATATGGGATAAGGACAGTATTATATATGGTTTTCAATGTGTTTTGTGTGCTGTCAGGAAACAGGAGATTTTCTTGAAAATGAGCGGGATAGCACACGAAGCAGGCAACGGTTTAAGCAGATAAAGTATGTGTCGTGGATGAGTAGGAATACTGCGGCAGAATGGAACCATAAAATTTCAGTTTTGGAAAGGATGAATATGTCAACCCATAAATATATTGATAAAATCTGCTGGGCGGCTATGGCTGCCTGCCTTTTGCTGACCGTTCTGCTCAGCAGGGTTAAAGCTGCGGGAGGTTTTAGCAGCGGGCGGATGATGGGATATGAAAACAGGCTGTTTGACACCGGATCGGTGCATGCCATCGATATTGTGATGGAAGACTGGGACGGATTTATCGATACCTGTGAGAATGAGGAATATGTCCCCTGCACTGTCGTGGTTGATGGGGAGGTTTATAAGAATGTGGGAATCCGGGCCAAAGGAAACACGTCCCTGCGCAATGTGTCCGCCATGGGCAGCAGCAGGTACAGCTTTAAAATCGAATTTGACCAGTACGAACAGGGGAAAAGCTATTATGGGCTGGATAAGCTGAGCCTGAATAATCTGATTCAGGACAATACTTATATGAAGGATTATCTTTCCTACCGAATGATGGCTGCGGCAGGGGCGGCGGCGCCGCTGTACAGCTATGCGTTCATTACGGTGAACGGAGAGGACTGGGGGCTGTATCTGGCGGTAGAGGGCGTGGAAGAAAGCTTCCTGAAAAGAAATTACGGCAGCCAGTATGGGGAGCTGTATAAGCCGGACAGCATGGATATGGGCGGAGGCCCCGGTAATGGACGGGAGTTTGACTTCGAGCGGTTCCGAGAGGAAATGCCGGATATGGAGGAAGGTGGAGGGACAAAGCCACCGGAGATGCCGAATATGGCGGAAAGTAGAGGAACAAAGCAGCCGGAGATGCCAGAAATGGCAGAAAGCGGAGGTGCAGAATCATCAAGTGTGTCTGATAATGGAATAGCGAAAACACCGGGAAACGGGTTTGGCGGCGGTTTTAATGGCGGTATGGGCAGCGATGACGTGAAGTTGATCTACACGGATGACAGTTATGGCAGTTATGCCAATATCTTCGGCAATGCAAAAACCGATATCACAGATGCAGACCGTGACCGCCTGATTGCCTCTTTGCGGCGGCTGAATGCCGGTGAGGATATCGACGGTACGGTGGATACGGAGAAAGTGATCCGATATTTTATAGCTCATAACTTTGTCTGCAATTTTGACAGCTATACCGGCGCCATGATCCACAACTATTATCTCTATGAAAAGGACGGACAGCTGTCTATGATTCCGTGGGATTATAACCTGGCCTTCGGAGGCTTCCAGGCGTCGGAGGATGCCACGGAAATGGTGAATTTCCCGGTTGACGACCCGGTATCCGGCGGTGATACGGCGTCCCGCCCCATGCTGGCCTGGATTTTCGATCATGAGGAATATACGGAATTGTATCATCAGTGCTTTGGGGAATTTATCAGTGAATATTTTGACAGCGGGTGTTTTGATAAGGAAATTGATAAAACCGTTGAGCTGATCTTACCTTATGTGGAAAAAGACCCGACGAAGTTCTGTACCCTTGAGGAATTTGAAGCGGGGAGCGCAGCGCTGAAAGCTTTTTGCCTGCTGCGGGCGGAAAGTGTGAAAGGACAGCTTGGCGGAGCGATTCCCTCAACTGCGGAAGGCCAGCGGCAGGATGCATCCGCTCTGGTATCTGCCGGTGACTTGTCCATTGCGGATATGGGGACGATGGATATGGGGGATATGGGAGATATGGGAGGCGGATTTGGGAATCATCTTGAGCAAAGAGATTTTGAAAAAGGAGCTTTTGATTCCGACACCAAGGGTTCCGGAGAACATGGCTTTTCAGATGGATCACGTAAAGAACCCTATTTTCTGGAAGGGGTATCCGGAGAGCAGAACATTCCTGACAGGGACTTTGGAGAGTGGGGTGCTCTTGACAAGAGTTTCGGAGAACAGGGTGTTCCGGATGGAGCGCCTGGAGAGCAAGGTTTTCAGAACGGAGCCCCTGAGGAAATGGATTCCTTCAACGGAGCCCCGTAAGCCGTAACCGCAGGATAACTGCAAAACTAGTTTCCTCGTTTCAGGAGGCATTCCCCTCCTCCTGAACCAGCTGCTCCAATGAACGGAAGGTATATCCCATTTCCTCCCATTTGGTCAGCAGCTCATCCAAAATTTCTCCGTTGGTTTTGGAGGTGCTGTGGAGCAGGACGATGGCGCCGGGGTGGATGCGGTTCAGCAGCTTGTTAAAGGCTTCCTCTTTGGTGGGCTGTTTGTCTTCATACCAGTCCACATAGGCCAGGCTCCAGAAAAAGGTTTTGTACCCCAGCTTTTTGGCCATCGTCAGGTTGGTTTCGCTGTATTTCCCCTGGGGCGGACGGTAAAATTTTGACATCGGCTGCCCCGTGGTCTGCTGGCAGAGGGCTTCCAGGTCGTTTAATTCCTTGGAAAATGCTTCTTCCGTGGAAATCTGGGACATGTTCGGGTGGTGGTATGTATGGTTGCCGATGGTATGGCCTTCCTCCACCATCCGCTTTACCAGATCCGGGGAGGTGGTTATGTAGTTGCCCACCAGGAAAAAGGTGGCGGGCGCATTGTGTTTTTTCAGTGCATCCAGGATGGCAGGTGTATTTCCGTTTTCGTAGCCGGCGTCAAAGGTGAGGTAGATCACCTTTTCGCCGGCTTCGTCGATGTAGTAGGCGTCGTAGGCTTTCAGCGCTTCTGCCGTGGTATTGGCTACCGGGGGCTTTCCGTTTTCCGGGAAGCTTAAGCCCCAGTTGGATTCTGCCGTGGAGGAAGCCTGAATCACGGCTGTGGAGTTGACCGTGCGGATTTTCTGGTGATGGGAAAATTTTCCTGCCCCTGCGCCCAGGAAAAAGGCAAAGGTCAAAAAGAGGACACTTTTTATCAGCTTTTGATTATGAAGTATCTGGGGAAAGGCGCCATCGGTACATTTGACCGGATTGAGAGAGATCCGGCGGAACACGCTGGAGCCGCTCTTTGCCGCTTCTTTTGATTGCGAATGATCCGGCATACTAGGCCGGCGACGCGTTTTGTCAGATCTGGATAGATGAAAATGCTTGAAAACAGGCTGTTTCATAGACACCGCCAATGATTTGTTATCATATTATATTGGGGGAGAAGGCCGTTCATGACTGCGGGGCAAGCCCGGAAATGAATTTCTGAATCGGCTGGATAAATCATTGGGCTTTTGCATAGATTGCGTTAAAGGCTTCCTAAATTGCAGGAGTATTTTCATGGAGATTTATGTGGTAAAGCAAGGAGACAGCGTTGACAGCATTGCAGCGGCCAAAGAGGTTCCCGTAGAGAAGCTGATTTATGACAATCAGCTGGTGTATCCGTATCAGCTTGCCATCGGGCAGATTCTTATTCGTTGAAGTAGGAGGGGGCATGGGAAGGCTTGCAGTGCGGTATCGCACTGGTTTTCCGTAAGTTGATCTTTTGCCATAGAAGATTAGCGAATTCAGGCCTGTGAATTGTTGCGTGTTGTTTCCGTGATATGGTATTCAAATGCGGAAAATTGTGATATACTTTCCCAAAATAGCTAAAAGATAGATCATTCCACTGGCTGTAAATGATACTAACGATATTGCAATAGACAAGGAGTAGTGAAATAGATGAAATTACTGATTCAAAACGGACATGTAATCGACCCTGCCGCCGGCCGCGACGGAAAATATGACATATTGATTGAGGATACAAAGGTTTCGGAGATCGCGCCCCATATCGAGGCGGAAAGGGCGGATCAGGTGGTGGACGCGTCGGGCTGCTATGTGGTTCCGGGCTTTATCGACCTCCATGTGCATCTGCGGGACCCGGGGCTGACCTATAAGGAGACCCTTGCTACCGGCTCTCTGGCGGCGGCGAAAGGTGGCTTTACCAGTATCTGCCCCATGCCGAACACAAAGCCGGTGACGGACACGCCGGAGAAAATCAGGGAGCTTCTTAAACGGGCGAAAACGGAATCGGCGGTTCATATCCTTCCGATCGGCGCCGTTACCCTGGGGCAGGAGGGGGAGATTGTCACGGATATGAAAGGAATGGCCGAGGCCGGGGCCGTGGGCGTCAGCGAGGACGGCAAATCCGTGATGAACAGCCAGGTTTACAGAGAAGGGATGAAGCTGGCCAGAGAAAACGGCCTGGTGGTGATGGCCCACTGCGAGGATAAGAACCTGGTAAACGGCGGCGTGATGAACGCCGGGGCGAAGGCGGAGGAGCTGGGGCTTCCCGGTATCACCAATGCCGTGGAGGACGTGATTGTGGCCAGGGATATCCTTCTGGCGAAGGAAACCGGGGCGAAGCTGCATCTGTGCCATTGTTCCACTGCGGACAGCGTGGCGCTGACCCGGCTGGGCAGGGAGCTGGGCGTGGATGTGACCGCCGAGGTCTGCCCCCATCATTTCGTCATGAGCTGTGAGGAAATCACGGAGGATCACGGCCGGTTCAAGATGAATCCGCCGCTGCGCGGCAAAGCGGATGTGGAGGCATTGAAAAAGGGGCTGGCGGATGGAACCATGGACTGTATCTCCACAGACCATGCCCCCCATGCGCCGGAGGAAAAAAACTGCTCGATGATGCAGGCAGCCTTTGGTATCGTAGGGCTGGAGACAGCCTTTGCGCTGGGGTACACCTGTCTGGTGGAAGCGGGCGTACTGTCTCTGAACCGGCTTGTGGAGCTGATGACGACAAAGCCGGCGGCGGTTTTGGGAATCGGCAAGGGCTGTATCGCAGAAGGGCGGACGGCGGATATCGCAATTGTGGATGTGAGGGAAAGCTACCGGATCGATGCGTCAGCTTTTGCTTCTAAAGGAAAGAATACGCCTTTCGACGGGATGACGGTGAAAGGTCGTGTGAAGGCGACGATTGTGGATGGAGAGGTTGTGTATCAGGGGTGAGAGTGTAAAATCAGAGATATCCCTTCCGTATTCTCGACGGATGCGGAGGAGGATTCCATTTGCGGTAGTCGCCAAAGATTCATGTAAATACAAGGTGAGCCCGTCAGGACGAAAGGGTGGTCTGGCTCGTTGGCCACAGGAATAAAGATGATGGCGGTTATTCTGCTGTGCATTGTGGATTTTGAGCATATTTGCCATTTTCATCCATAAAAAATCAGGCCGTATTCTCTCGGAATTACAGATTTCAGAAAACCGGAAGAATACGGCCATTTGCTATAAAAAATACCGTATCAAATTGAATGCGTAAAAACGCTTTCTACATAACGGAGCCGTTCTTAAGCTTAAACTTCTCCACCAGCCCCTTCATCAGCTGCGCCTGGCTGGACAGCTCTTCGCTTGCGGCCGCGCTTTCCTGGGCGGTCGCCGAGTTGGTCTGAACGACGCTGGAAATCTGGTCGATCCCCGTCGTAATCTGGGAGATGGAATCGGCCTGATTGCTGCTGGCCTCTGAAATCTGACCGATAATGCCTGCCATTTCATTGACATTGTTTACGGCTTGAAGCAGAGACTGTGCCGTTTCATCAACGATCTGCGTCCCGTTTTCCACTGCCTTTAAGGAATTTTCAATTAAAACAGAAGTATTCTGAGAGGCTTCCGCGCTCTTGCTGGCCAGGTTGCGGACCTCGTCGGCTACCACGGCAAATCCCTTTCCGGCATCGCCTGCCCGGGCGGCCTCTACGGCGGCGTTCAGGGCAAGGATATTGGTCTGGAACGCAATGTCTTCGATTGTCTTAATGATTTTGCCGATTTCACTGGAGCAGTTGCTGATATCGCTCATTGCCCGTATCATCTGCTGCATTTTCTCGTTGCTGGTATCCATTTCCGCGCTGACATTGCCTGCCATCGCATTGGCCTGCCGCGCGTGATCCGCGTTCTCGCTAACCTTGTCGGAGATCTCGCTGATGGTGGCGGCCAGTTCCTGTACGGAGCTGGCCTGTTCGGTTGCTCCCTGGGACAGGGCCTGGGCGCCGTTGGATACCTGCTCGGACCCGTTCGCCACCTCGGCGGAGCTTTGGCTGATCTGCAGCATCGTGTCGTTCAGCTTTTCGGCAATGCCCCGAAAGGAAATCAGCAGAGGATGAAATCCTCCCGTATATTCCTCCTCGCAGATGGAATCCACCGTAAAATCTCCGGCGGCCATTTTGGCGAGAAATTTATTTTCGTCGTCGATAATCACCTGAAGCTTACGGATCAGACGGCGTACCTGCTCGGCGAGAACGCCCAGCTCATCCTTGGAAGTATAGGAAATCTCTACGTCAAGATCTCCCTCCGCCATTTTGAGTGCGGCCGCCTCGATCTCGGAAATCGGCGTTTTAATCAGGCGTACGACCACGAAGGAGAAGAATACGCCCACCAGGATGATGGCAATGATCACTGCCGCCATAAGGATCATGGCGGTTCTGTAGAGGAAGAAGCTTTCCTCTGTCGCCGCGTTGCTGCCCTCCGTGTTATAGGCGATAATATCATTAAAGGCGCTGTTTAATGAATTGTAAAGCGTGACGCACTCTCCTTCCAGGATTGCGCGGGCATCCTCCGTATGGCCCTGTTCGGCTAATTTTATCATTTCTTCATCTGCCTGACTGTACTGCGCCCAGAATTTCATGGTATTATCATAAAATGCCCGTTCGTCATCGTCGAGTAATCCTTCATAGGTGGCTAAGAGGGCATTCATGTCATTTTTTTCCTTTTGGAGATACTGAAGGCTGGATTCTCTGACATCATCGGAAATCGCGGTCAGGTATCCCAATTCATTCAGGCGGATATTGGAAAGTGTGGCGGTCAGGTCCCTGGCCGTATCGATACTGGGAAGCCAGCTGGTGGAAATATCGCTTGTCATGTCGTTCATCCGGCCCATCAGTGAGAATGACATACCGCCGATGATCAGCATGCCAATCAGCGCCACGCCGATCAGGATATACAGTTTCAGTCTGATCCTTAAATTTCGTATGTAGTTAATCATGTCTCTGTCTCCTTGTCTGGTTCTGCTGCCCGGAACCGTCGGTTGTGAAAATGGGTTGTCATTTTTTTGTTACGTTCAGTTTCCGCACAGTGTTTTTCAATAAATATATCGGTATAATTCCTCTGTTTGATAAGTAAAAATACAATTATTATGTATAGAATTTACCTGCCTTTCATAAAAGTGAACAAATGAAAAAACAGGAGGCTTTATGCCTGATCCGAAAAATGAAAATCTTTTAAACTTAAGCTTGGAGGCCACGGAGGAGGAGCGGGAAAAATCGCCGGTTTTGATGACGGGCTTCGACCCGCAGGAGGACCGGTGGGAACTGATAGTAAAATATGGCGGCGAGCTGTCCCGGATTACGGAGCAATTCCCCGGAACCCTGGTGCAGGAGCTGCTGAATTCTTATGCGATTTTAAATATTTCTCAGCAATACGTGGATGCTCTTGCCGCGTTGCCCCAGATTTTATATGTGGAAAAACCGAAACGGCTGTTTTTTGCCGTCACCCGAGGAAAACAGGTATCCTGCATTACTTCCGTCCAGGGCGGCCGGGAGGGGCTGACGGGGAAAGGGGTGCTGGTGGGGATTGTGGATTCCGGCATCGATTACACCCACCCAGATTTTTGCAATGAAGACGGAACCAGCCGTATCTTATCGATCTGGGATCAGCAGTCGGACAGGGGAACGCCGCCGGAGGGCTTTGTTTTTGGTACGGAATACGGCAAAGAACAGATCGACGAGGCGCTGTCCCAGGCTTCGGCGGCAGGCCGTCAGGCCATTGTGCCGGCCATGGATTTAAGCGGCCACGGCACGGCGGTGGCCGGCATTGCCGCAGGGAACGGGAGGGCGCAGGAGGGGCTTTACCGGGGCGTGGCCTATGAGAGCCCAATTATAGCGGTGAAGCTGGCCGTTCCGATGGAAAATTCATTTCCCAGAACCACCCAGCTGATGGCCGGCATCGATTATCTGGTGCGCAAATCGCTGGCGCTGAACATGCCTATGGCGATTAATATCAGTTTTGGAAATAATTATGGGAGCCATTCCGGCACCAGTCTGCTGGAGACCTATATCGACGATATTGCGGGGCTTGGCAGAACCGCCATCTGCATCGGCACGGGAAATGAGGCGGCGGAACCGGTGCACACGGCCGTACAGTTTATGAAGGGGAGACAGAATAGCTCTCAGGATGTGCTGCTGGGGGTGGCGCCGTCTCAGACTTCGCTGAGCGTGCAGATTTGGAAGGAGTATGCGGATGAGATCGAGATAGAGGTGCTCCACCCTTCAGGCCGTTCTACCGGGGTATTGTCTGCCGCTGCGGGGGCGCAGAGGTTTCCATTCGGGGATACGACGCTGCTGGTTTATTATGGGGAGCCCAGTCCCTACAGCATCAATCAGGAGATTTTTATTGATATGATCCCCCGCGGTTCTTTTGTGGACAGCGGAACCTGGGTGATCCGGCTGACACCCCGGAATATCCTGATCGGCCGGGTGGATCTGTGGCTGCCGGCCGGGGGCGTGCTGAACCGGGGCAGCGGGTTTTTGAATCCGGAGCCTTATACGACGCTGACCATTCCCTCCACGGCCAGAAAAGCAATCGCCGTGGGGGCTTATGACGCTTATACGGACACTTATGCGGATTTTTCCGGAAGAGGGTATACCCGTTTTACAGAGATGATTAAACCGGATATCGTGGCGCCGGGGGTGAATGTGATGACTACGGCTGTGGGGGGCGGATACGGCCCGGTGACAGGAACATCCTTTGCCACGCCGTTTGTGACAGGGAGCGCGGCGCTGATGATGGAGTGGGGGATTGTCAGGGGGAACGATCCGTTTTTGTACGGGGAGAAGATCAGGGCGAGCCTGCAAAGAGGGGCGAGGAGGCCGATTGCGGAGAGGGAGTATCCGAATGCGAGGTGGGGGGCGTATGGTAATATAGTGTCAAGTTAGCAAGGAGCCAGTAAAATCAAGG
>CAJUPT010000030.1 GCA_910588405.1 uncultured Lachnospiraceae bacterium
AATCTTGAAAAAATTTGCTCTGCAATGAAAATGGACCTTTTGACACCCGAATCATAATAGAAAAGAGGATAATATGAAAAAAACGATTATTACCGTAGTGGGAAAGGATACCGTAGGCATTATCGCTAGGGTATGTACCTATCTGGCCGCCAACAATGTGAATATCGAGGATATTTCCCAGACGATTGTACAGGATTATTTTAATATGATGATGATCGTGGATGTGAACCAGTCGCCAAAGCCCTTTGGGGATATGGTGAAGGAGCTGGACGAGCTGGGGGCGGAGATCGGCGTGAAGATCCGCTGCCAGCATGAGGATATTTTTACGAAGATGCACAGAATCTGATGTTTACATGTCAGAGAAAAGCTTTCATGTTCTGTTTTTGCAGCTGATTTTTTGCGGCTGTGGCCTGTAAAAGCAGAACCTTGGGGCCAGAAACGGCGGAAGCATAAAAGTGGGAGAATATATGCTGCGGCTTTGGAGGATTTATGATAAACATATTTGAGGTAAACGAAACCAACAACATGATCGACCAGGAGCGGCTGGACGTGCGTACGATTACGCTGGGCATCAGCCTTCTGGACTGCTGTGATGCCGATTTGAATACGCTGAATCAGAAAATATATAATAAGATTACCAGGATCGCTAAAGACCTGGTGAAAACAGGGGAGGATATTGAGCTGTCCTATGGTATTCCGATTGTTAATAAGCGGATTTCCGTCACCCCGATTGCTCTGGTGGGCGGTCCGGCCTGTCAGACTCCCGGCGACTTTGTCTCCATTGCGAAAACACTGGATGCGGCGGCCAGGGCTACCGGCGTCAATTTCCTCGGCGGCTTTTCCGCCCTGGTATCGAAGGGAATGACGGAGGCAGATGAAAATCTGATTCGCTCCATTCCCATGGCTTTGCGGGATACCGAGCGGGTATGCGCTTCCGTTAATGTGGGCTCCACCAAAACCGGTATCAACATGGACGCGGTGAAGCTGATGGGTGAGATTATCAAAAAAACGGCGGAGGAAACACAGGAAAATGATTCTCTGGGCTGCGCCAAATTAGTGGTATTCTGCAACGCTCCTGACGACAATCCTTTTATGGCCGGCGCCTTCCACGGCGTTACCGAGGCGGACGCGGTGCTGAATGTGGGCGTCAGCGGTCCCGGCGTGGTAAAACATGCTTTGGAGTCTGTTCGTGGAGAGAACTTTGAAGTGTTATGTGAGACGGTGAAAAAGACCGCTTTTAAAGTGACCCGGGTAGGCCAGCTGGTGGCGAAGGAAGCTTCTGAGCGGATGGGTATTCCTTTCGGGATTTTGGATTTGTCTCTGGCTCCTACCCCTGCCATCGGAGACAGTGTGGCGGAGATTTTGGAGGAGATGGGCCTGGAATCCGTGGGCGCGCCGGGAACGACGGCGGCGCTGGCGCTGTTAAATGACCAGGTAAAGAAGGGCGGCGTGATGGCCAGCTCCTATGTGGGCGGTTTGAGCGGCGCGTTTATCCCGGTCAGCGAGGATCAGGGGATGATTGACGCGGTAGCGAAGGGAGCCTTAACCCTGGAAAAGCTGGAAGCCATGACCTGTGTCTGTTCCGTAGGGCTGGATATGATCGCGATTCCCGGCAGCACCTCTCCGGCTACGATTTCAGGAATTATTGCCGACGAGGCGGCGATTGGTATGATCAATCAAAAGACCACGGCAGTCCGGCTAATTCCTGTCATTGGCAAGGACGTAGGGGATACGGTGGAGTTTGGCGGCCTCTTGGGCTACGCGCCGGTACAGCCGGTAAACCCTTACGGCTGCGAGGCTTTTATCAGCCGCGGCGGGCGGATTCCGGCGCCGATTCACAGCTTTAAAAATTAGTAAGCGGGTAAAAATGTGTTCAGCCTTTTTCTGTGATTTTCCATAACGAAAAAGGCTGATTTTTTTCGCATTTCTTATAAAAATCTTAAATATGAAATCCTTGCTCAATTATTTCCCCGCCTGCTATTGCACATTTTTCGGAAAGCCTTTATAATATTTGTTGTGACAGACGAGCCGTGTCCGCGGCGGATGTCTGTGCATTGGGTGAATTGAAAAATAAAGGCGGATGGAGAGTACTGTGGATTATAAAAGTGAATTGTCAGAGCTGGCAAAAAACATAGAGTCGGTGATCGAGGAATCGCTGGATTCCCTTAAGCTGAACGAGGCGAAAAACCATGTGAATTCGGCTATCGACCGCGCGATTGACGAGGTGCGGGACGCGCTGGATAAGGCGGGGGATAAGCTGGATGCTGCCGGCGGCCGTCTGAACCAGAGCCGGGAGAGAGGTATGGAACGGGCGCGTAAGGATGTGGAGCGGATTCAGAGAAGGACGGCCAGGAGACAGAACTGGGCACTGGCGGACAGGGCAGGCGGGACGAACAGCCAGCCTTCCGGTCAGCTGAACCGGTATGTGAAGCAGGTTCCGGATATCAGCAGGATGACGCCGTCTCAGCTTTTGCGCTATTCTCAGATTCCGGTGTCCAGGAATCCGGCGGGGAAAGTGGCGGGCGTTTTATGTACCGTATTCGGGGCGCTGGGGCTTGGACTCTTTGGACTGCCGACATTGATTATGCTGATCAGTCTGCTGACGGGAGATGCGGTGGCCGGGCTTGAAGCAACTTTCACCTTTTCTTTTCTGACGGCGGGAAGCGGTTTTCTGCTCAGGAAAGGAATCGGCCTTCGGGCAAGGGTGAAGCGCTTTTACAGATATCTGCGGATTATCAATAACCGTACTTACTGCGATACAAGAGAGATTATTTCCAGTCAGGTCAGAGACGCGAAGCTGGTGATGAAAGATCTGAAAGCCATGATCCGACTGAATATGTTCCGGGAGGGGCATCTGGACGAGACCGGCTCTACGCTGATGCTGACCGACAGTACCTATCAGGAGTATCTGCGGACGAAAAATTTAAGAGAGCAGGAAGTGCTGCAGCAAAAGGAGGAGCAGGCGATGATTGCCGAGGACCCTCAGCTGGCCGCGCTGAAAGAGGCCGTGGAAGAAGGACGGCGGAATGTGGAGCTGATCCGAAAGGCCAATGAAGAGATCGCCAGCGAGGCGGTTTCTAAGAAGCTGTACCGGCTGGAGGACGTGACTGGGAAAATTTTTGAACATATTCAGAGCCATCCTCAGAATTTAAGCGATATCCGGAAGTTTATGAGCTATTATCTGCCCACGACTTTAAAGCTGGTCCATGTGTACTGTGAATTGGAAAAGCAGCCGGTAAGCGGAGAGAATATTGTAAATGCCAAGGCCGATATCGAGCGGACGCTGGATACGATCAATGTGGCCTTTGAAAACCTTTTGGACGATCTGTTTGAAGAAACCGCCATGGACGTGTCCACGGATATCTCCGTGCTGGAGACCATGCTGGCCCAGGAAGGGCTGACCGAGAGCGGGTTTGGGGCGATAAAAGAATAAACGGAGCGCGGAAGCTGCGGTACTGCATAAAACAGCAGTGGATCAGACATGCCCCGGAAGGGTTTTCAGACGCAGGGCGGCTGGAAATTCTTCCAGGTTATGGGGCATGGGAGAGGAGCTGCGGTACTATATTAGGAGGATGAGATGAGCGAGAATCAGGAGATTACATTGACATTGGACCCTTTTGGCGGGGAGATTCCTACGGTGGAGGAACCGGTGATGGAGCAGAAGGAGCTGACAGTTTTTCAGGAATTGCAGCTTTCGGAGCAGGAACAGGAGACGGTAAAGCAGTTTGCGGAGAAAATTGATATTTCCAATTCCACCCAGGTGCTGCAGTTTGGCGCCGCCGTACAGAAAAAGATCGCGGATTTTTCCGGCACAGCTTTGGAAAATGTGCGGACCAAGGATCTGGGCGAGGTAGGCTCCATGCTGTCCAATGTGGTGACGGAGCTGAAAAGCTTTGATGTTGAGGAAGAGGAAAAAGGGCTGTTCGGCCTTTTCAAAAAAGGAAGCAATAAAGTAACTGCCCTGAAGGCCAAATATGATAAGGCGGAAACCAATGTAGGCCGTATCTGCGAGGTGCTGGAAGGTCATCAGATTCAGCTTTTAAAAGACGTGGCTATGCTGGACAAGCTGTACGATATGAACCTGGATTATTTCAAGGAAGTGACCATGTATCTGGCCGCCGGAAAATATAAGCTGGCCCAGGTGCGGGACCATGATCTGGCGGAGCTGGTGAGGAAGTCGGAGCAGAGCGGCAGGCCGGAGGATGCCCAGGCGGCAAACGATCTTTCCTCCATGTGCAACCGGTTTGAGAAAAAGCTGTATGATCTGGACCTGACCCGGATGATTTCTATCCAGATGGCGCCTCAGATCCGTATGGTGCAGAACAATGACACCCAGATGTCCGAGAAAATTCAGTCTACGCTGGTGAACACGATTCCTCTGTGGAAAAGCCAGATGGTGCTGGCTCTTGGCTTGGCTCATTCCGAGCAGGCGGCGAAGGCGCACAGGGAAGTGACGGATATGACCAACGAGCTGCTTAAGAAGAACGCGGAGATTCTGAAAACCTCCACGATTGCCACTGCCAGGGAGTCCGAGCGGGGTATTGTGGATATGGAGACTTTAAAGCAGACCAACGAGAGCCTGATCAGCACGCTGGACGAGGTGATGCAGATCCAGACAGAGGGCCAGCAGAAGCGCCGGGCGGCGGAAGCGGAGCTTGGCAAAATGGAAGATCAGCTGAAGCAGAAGCTTTTGGAGGTCAGCAGAGGGAAAAAGGCGGATTAAATATTGATTATATGATAATGATTCCAGCTGTGTAATCATCAGGCAGCCGGGGGCAGGAGGGAAACTTTTGCCTTTGCGCCGCAGTATACAGCCGGGAAGCGAACAGCTCTGTCCGGAGAACGGACTTTCCCATGGGAGACAAAATGGCGTCGGCATCGGCCATTTTTGTAATCATGGGAATGGAGCTGTTCTTTTTGATTGCGGACAGCAGCGGGGAGCTGTTTTTCCGGAAACCAAGGATACGGGCATAATCCGTATAGCCGTCGTCTCTGCACCGGTCTGCCGTATCCTGCGGAATCCGCAGCAGGATGTGGCAGAGCGCCCGGGATATGCGGGTGTAGGCGTACTGTTTTGTTTTCAGCAGGTTTGCCCATTCAGTAAAGCTATGGTAATCCAAAGCATGGCGGAGGATACGGCGGGACAGCTCCTCCGATACGTCCAGATACCGGGTATAGCCCTGATCCCGGCAGGCCAGCAGCTGGTAGGACAGCATAGGGGAGAAATCATCGGTTAGCAGAGGGCAGGTATCCTGCCAGCTTTCCATAAGAAGCCGGGCACAGAGGGAGGGCATCATGTGAGCAGGGATCTGAGGACGGGCTGCTATGGAATGGCTGCCGGCCGGCTTGTCCGCACTGTGAAATGCAGGGGCGTCGGTATTGGCTTTGATGGAGGCGGAGGAAGTAAGATAAGCCCTGATGGCGGAGGCGGAACATAACGGCTCGTCCGGATTCTGGCTGTGATAATCCGCCCCTGCCCGGGGAACGGCAACAGGACGGATGGAGGACCGGCGGCGCTGCAGCGCCTTTAAATATTCCAAGGCCAATATATTGTTGGGAGAAGAAAGGACAGAGGATACTTGTTTTGTCTCAAAACACTTCGGGCGGTAAGAATCATAAAAAGGGAAAAGGCAGCTATTCAGCGCCGTTTCCCTGGCCTTTGGAAAGGAAAGCCCTTCTTTCAGACAATCGTTTAATACGGCGGAAAATTCCGGCGGTTCCTTGGCGAGAATCCGGGCGGCTTCGGACAGGGGTTCGAGACTTTCGGCTTCCGTTCCGAAAGAAAGGTAGTCTGTCACCCCTAACTGATCCAGCAGACTGACTCCCGCACCGGCAAAATCCTCTGCGCTGGCACAGGAAAAAATGGCGGGAAGCTCAATGACCAGATCGGCTCCCGCCTCCAGCGCCATCCGCGTACGCATATATTTATCCACGAAAGCAGGCGCGCCCCGCTGGACAAAACTGCCGCTTAACACCACGATAATATAATCGGCGCCGGATAACTGCCGGCTTTTTTCCATATGATACAAATGTCCGTAGTGAAACGGATTATATTCTGCAATGATGCCGCAAACGGTCATAATGCTTTTGTTCTCCCTCACAAGTATTGAACATCTGGCTTAATATATATTATACTCGATATTCCTGCCGCCTGAACTCATGCAGAGCCATACCGGCAGCCACCATGGCAGAGGTAAAATCTGCTGCGGGTCCGGCATACATGATTCCGTCGATTCCCATAAAAAGAGGCAGAATCAGAACAAGGGGCAGTAGAAACAGAATCTGCTGGGTCAGCGACAGGAAAATGCCGCCCTTCGGTTTGCCGATGGCCGTGAAGAAGATCGACGTAATCTTCTGCATGAAATTTAAGAAAGTAAAAAACAGGAAAATACGGAAATAGTTTACCGCAAATTGGTAATAGGACTCGGAGCCATTTCCAAAAATAGAGATAATCTGCCGGGGGGCAAGCTGGAACAACAGAAAGGCGAAAGCGGAAACGGCAAAGCCGAGGCCGCTGGCTTTCAGATACCCTTCTTTTACCCGATCGTACCGTTTTGCCCCATAATTGAAACTGACAATGGGCTGCAGCCCTTGGGAGATTCCGATGACAAAGGACATAAACACCTGATTGATTTTTGTGATAATACCCACGCAGGCCAAAGGAATGGATTCCCCGTAGACGGACCGGAGACCATAATATTTCAGCGACTGATTCATAACGATTTGAAGAATCATCATCGCCAGCTGATTGATGCAGGGCGCCATTCCGAGTGCCGTAATCCGCCGGGCATATTTGCTCCGAAGTATCAGGTGCTGTTTGGTCAGGGCGACGGATTTACAGTGAGCCAGAAGCCATACGGCCATCGTGCCGGAAACAATCTGGCCGATCACAGTGGCCAGAGCGGCTCCGGCCATTCCCCACTGCAGGATAAATACAAACAGCGCGTCTAAAATGGTATTGATTATGGCGCCGATTAAGTTACAGATCATGGCGAATCTGGGCCGTCCGTCGGCCCGGATCAGATGACCGCCGCCTGCCGTAAGGATCAGAAAGGGAAATCCGAAGGATACGATACGGGTGTAGGTTTTCGCATAGCCCAGCACATTGTCCGGCGAACCGAAAAACCGAAGCATAGGCTCTAAAAACAGCTGGGTGATCAGGCAGAGTAAAAGACCGCAGCCAAACAGCAGCGTAGCAGCATTGCCCAGATAAAAGACCGCCTGCTGTTTCTCCTCCGGGTCCTGTTCCCCCTGCCCGGTGGAAATGTTAAAGGCGGAGGCGCCGCCGATTCCGAACAGCAGCGCAATGGCGATACAGGAAATGGAGAGGGGGAAAGAAATATTCGTAGCCGCGTTTCCCAGCTCTCCCACGCTGCGCCCGATAAAAAACTGATCGACGATATTATAAAGAGAGCTGACCAGCATAGCGATGATGCTGGGAACCGAAAATTTCCACAAAAGACTTCCGATGCTGTCCTGTGCCAGCGGGTTTCTCTGCCTGTTGTCCGAAGGCGTTTTATTTACTTCCATGGTCGTGTCTTTTAATTCTGGTTTCATTGCTGCCATTCCCCCTGTAAACTCTGGTAATATCTGCATTTTATCATGGTTTGATTTTTATTGCAAAGAAAAATAAAAAATCCGTAAAAAATCATCTTGTATGCCTTTTGGAAATGGAGTATAATATTGACAAACACCAAGGAGAGGAAAGGAGTCAAAGAATCATGGGATTTATTGACACAGTCAAGGCGAGAGCCAAGGCAAATAAAAAATCAATTGTTCTTCCTGAGGGAATGGACGTAAGAATCTACGAGGCGGCTTCCAAGTGTATCGCGGAGGATATCGCCGACATCACCATTATCGCAAGCCCTGCGGAAGTAGAAGCGAATAATAAGGGCTTTGATATTTCCAAGGCAACCATCATCGATCCGGCTGCCTCCGATAAGACGCAAGTCTATGCCGAGAAGCTGGCCGAGCTGAGAAAGTCCAAAGGCATGACGGTTGAGCAGGCGAAAGAGCTGCTGCTGACCGACTATATGTATTTTGCCTGCATGATGGTAAAAATGGGCGACGCTGACGGCGTTGTATCCGGCGCATGCCACTCCACGGCGAACACCTTAAGACCTTCATTACAGATCTTAAAGACGAAGCCCGGCAGCAAGCTGGTATCCGCCTTCTTCTTAATGGTTGTTCCCAACTGCGAATATGGCGCGAATGGTACATTTATCTTTGCTGATTCCGGTCTGGAGCAGAATCCTGATCCCGAGAAGCTGGCCGCTATCGCAGCGTCCTCCGCGGAGTCCTTCCAGCTGCTGGTACAGGAAGAACCCATCGTTGCCATGCTGTCCCATTCTACAAAGGGAAGCGCGAAGCATGCGGATGTAGACAAGGTTCTCGAAGCTACGGCGATCGCGAAGGAGCAGTACCCTCAGTATAAGATCGACGGCGAGCTGCAGCTTGATGCTGCCATTGTTCCCAGCGTAGGCGAATCCAAAGCGCCGAGCAGCCCTGTGGCCGGTAAGGCGAACGTTTTAGTATTCCCTGACCTGGATGCCGGAAATATCGGCTATAAGCTGACCCAGAGACTGGCCAAGGCAGAAGCTTACGGCCCTGTTACCCAGGGTATCGCAAAGCCCATCAACGATCTGTCCAGAGGCTGTGTGGCTGACGATATCGTAGGCGTTGTGGCTATTACGGCTGTTCAGTGTACTGCTGAATAATGATGATACGGTAATATTTCCCGGTTTGCTGTCTTTGCTGCCATCGCCCTTTTATGTAAGGACAGGCAAAGGAAAGCGGCAGACCGGGTTTTTCTTATATTTAGAAAGGATTGATACTCATTATGGAAAGTAAAGTGATGAAATTTTACTCAAAAGCCGGGAACAACATTATTCTGCGTGTGATTCCGGGGCATTTTGCGACGGTGCATTCCCACACCAATTATTATGTGGATATGACCGGTTTGAAGACCAGACGCTCGGAGGCGCTGGCAGTGGCCAAGGCCTTTGTACAGCGGCTTCCCGGCGATACGGTGGTGGATACGATCTGCTGTCTGGACGGCTGCGAGGTGATCGGCGCCTATGTGGCGGAAGAACTGGAGCGGGGGAATTTCCCGAATATGAACCAGCACCAGACCGTATACGTGGTGACGCCGGAATTTGACATCAGCAACCAGATGATTTTCCGGGACAATGTGGTGGGTTCCATCCGTGGAAAAAATGTGCTTCTTTTATTGGCCACCACCACGACCGGCGAGACGCTGCGCCGTTCCCTGCGCTGCATCGGCTATTATGAGGGACATGTGCAGTCGATCTGTTCCGTGTTCAGCGCCATCGACTCCATCGACGGCATGAAAGTAGAGTCCATGTTCGACACCAATGATCTGCCGAATTATCAGGCTTACGAGACCTATGACTGTCCGATGTGCAGAGAGCAGAAAAAGCTGGACGCCATGGTGAATGGATATGGGTATTCCAAGCTGTAAGAAAGCGATTGCCGCAGGGGCGGCCAGAGCGAAAGCAAAAATAGAGTCTGTGAAAGGACAGAGCGGTATGGCCTGGTTTTTGCAGATTCTTTTTGTGGTTCAGATTTTAATGATCCTCTATGTCAATTATACGAAGGCGTACGGGCTGTTTGATTATGATTCCGCACTTTCTGTTCGGCATGGAATGGAGATGTGGAAGCATGGGCTGTTTTTAAAAGATTTCGAGTATTATTCTTCGATAGAGATTGATACGGTTACGTTTTTCGGGTCTCTGCTATATCTGTTGACAGGAAATTTAAAGATAGCGCTGGCGATCAGCCATCTGGTCGGATGTGTAGTGATTGCGGCATTGATATTGGATATTTGCCAAAATTTGCATGTGACCCGTGAACAGTCGTTGATGGCACTGGTGATGGTGTTTGCCCCATATTCAGCAGGACAGCTAGACTGGGCAAATATGATTTTTATCTGCGGCGGTCAGTATGGATTTCGGATTATGACGCTGCTATTTCTTCTGGACATGCTGCTGAGCAGTAGAAATCAGAAGGTGGGGAAGACAAAGTTTGCGGTTTTGCTGGCAGCCTGTCTGCTGCTGATTTTCTGGACCTCTGTTTCTACGGGAAACTTTGTGCTGTTTATGATCATATTTCCGCTGTTTTGCTGGGAAGGGTTAGAGGTATATCGCAATCGCAGGTTTGTATGGAAGTCGAAAGAGAATCTGGTGATTTTTCTGAGCATCGCTGTGTCGCTGGCAGGCTGGATGCTGCGCAATCATTATATTGGAGCGACCCACAGAGAAAGCCTGTTATTGGTTTCTGAGGGAAATATGTTTACGAATCTGCATGCGTCGATCATGGGCGTTTTCAAGCTGTTTGGCGGTTCTGCAGGCTCTGACGTACCGGTATTTTCTGCGGATGGGATCTTTACGCTGCTGCACTTTTTTGTCCCTTGCTGCTGTATCTGGATTATATGGAGCGAGTGGCATAGGAAAGAGAAAAGAACGCCTTTTCTTAGGGCGGTACTGACCTATTCCGTCATTTATTTTGGCGTGCTGCTATTGCTTGATACGACAGTACACGGCCCAAATGTTTTTGAGTATCGGTACCATATACTCTGGTGTATATTGCTGGTGATTTCTGCCGGGATTTCTATAGCGGGCAAATGGCAGCGGGGCGGAAGCTGGGTTGTAAATGCGCCTGTTTATGGATTCCTTCTGCTGATTGTGGCCTGTAATCTGTGGCAGGATTACTGGTTTATAAAAAAGCCGGAACAGATCGCCCAGTTTAACGATGTGATTGAGCGGGGAAAAGCCCTCAATGCGGATGCCATTTATTTTTATGATAAAGATGAGCATGCGGCCATTATCCGGCTGTTTGTTCCGGAGTGGTATTGCATTTCTGTCAAGTATGGCGAGGAGGGAATGGAAGCGAATACCGGAGATTTTTATCAACACTATGGCGATCAGACGGCAGCGAGTCCCACCCATATGCTGCTGTGTGGCGATGCGGAGTTTGAAGCCCTTCCAAATTATATCAAATCCTGCTATCAGAAGCTGGAGGGCGGCGTCTACTGGGCGGAGGTGAACCCCTGGGATGGAAGCTCCGGTCTGCCCGGAGAGAATGTGGATGTAGCCGTCGATTTCCCCTACAGCGCCGGCTATTTCGGCAGCGGCGAATTGGCGGACAATGGCGTGTTAGTGGGTAATCCCACAGAGAACGATGATTATCTCCTGCGCGGTCCAAATACGGAGCCGGTTCCGGGAACCTATGATATTACACTGTCCTATGGAATTTTCCAGGACGGAAGCCAGCCCTCCCGTTTTGAGGTAATCGTAGATGACCGTGAAATTCTGGCTGAGGCAGATCTTCTTTTTGGGGAGGATACGGTTACGCTGGAAGGGGTGGAGGTATCGGAAGGAGAGTGGATTGAATTTCGGGTGTGGAAGCCAAAGGATGCAATTATTACGGTAAAGCAGTTTACCTTCGAGCGGGTTCATTAGGGCGGCAAATGCTCCAATGTACGATTTGGGGATTGACAAAACTCTGATCTGGTGATAGTATTCGATGTGAACTGTTCATAATATGAACCTTTTTGCGGGAGGCAGTAAGCCTCCCTTTAAAAAGAAGGAGGTTCTCCAATGAATGAAAAGCTGTTAGACGCCTGGCTGAAGCTGACTACAGCCATCGTAAATGAGCGGGTGGTAACGGATCTGCCCTATAACGAATCTGTGATCTGTAATATCCTGTATAGGAATCACCGCGAAAATTCTGACCAGGCGGTTACAGCCACAGATTTGTGTCAGGAGATGAAAATGCAGAAGTCCCAGATGAATCGCACGCTGTCTAATATGGAACAAAAGCAGATGATCAGCAGAGAGCGGTCAGAAACAGATAAACGGCAGATTCTGGTCAGACTGAACATGAGTCAGATGGAAATATACCAGAGACAGCATGAGCGAATTCTGGCGTTGATTGACAGATTGTTAGAGCAAATCGGCCCGGAAAAAGCGGAGGATATTGTGGATTTGTTTACACAGATTGCGAATACGGCAGAGGAGATTATAAAATGATTAGAATCGTGGTAGACTCGTCTTCTGATTATCAGTTGGAAGAAATCAGGGAAAAGAAGCTGGATCTGGTGACAATTGCCATTACGATCGGAGAGAAACAATATGTGGACGGCGTGGACCTGGACCGGAATCAGTTCTATGAGATCCTGGAAGAGACAGGAGAGTTTCCCAAGACAGCACAGCCCTCTCCCCAGCAGTTTCTGGATGTTTTTCTGGATGCGAAGGAAAAAGGGGATGAGGTGGTCTGCATTACGCTGTCATCGGCCTTAAGCGGAACTTATCAGAGCGCTTTGCTGGCAAAGGATATGGCAGAGTATGGGCCGATTTATGTGGTGGATTCCCGAACGGCTACCTGCAATATAAAAGTGTTGGCAGATTATGCCCGTAAGCTGGCGGACGATGGCCACAGCGCCGGAGAGATCGCAGAGCAGGTGGAAGGACTGAAATCCCGGGTGAAGGTGGTGGCTGCGCTGGATACGCTGGAATACCTGTCCAGAGGCGGACGGCTGAGCCGGACAGCGGCCGCGCTGGGAGATATGGCAGGACTGAAGCCGCTGATTACCATAACAGAAGCAGGCGAGGTGTCTGTGCTGGGGAAGGCGCTGGGCAAAAATAAAGCCATCAGCAATAGTCTGCGGCATCTGGAAAAGCTGAAAATAGATGAGGCATTCCCGATCTATTCGATCTATTCCTATGGCACGGAAAACTGCGAGAGATTTGAGGAAAATCTAGAAAGCAAAGGAATCCATCCTGCAAAACGGCTGCAGATCGGTGCTACGATTGGCGCCCATATCGGACCGGAAGCATTTGGGATTATTTTTGTGGAGCAGGGTATATAGAAATATGTATCCTGCTCTTTTGCATTTCGGAGCGTGTTAGTCGTCGCCCCGGAGACGGATGATCAGCTGGCACAGGTTTTGCGTGCCTGCAATGGATGTGATGCATCCTGCTACCACCACAATATCGCTGATTGTTTTTGACCTGTCCATTAAATTTCCCCCAATGCAGGCAATGATAATACCGACTACAATAGCGCCTATCGCAATTAGTCCCTCTCTGGTGTGTAAAGCCATTTTTAATCCCTTCATAGCAGTTCCTCTCCTGTATTATGTATGACTAATCATGAAAATAGTTTACCATGAGAGGGAAAATTAGTCAACGATTCGGATTTATTTTGTGTTTTGTTTGTGATAAGATAAAGAAAATATATTATGAGAGAACAAAGCGGGAAAGGGATGTAAAATCATGGGAAAAGCTATTCCAGTCAGACAGAACACGGCTACGAGGGAGAAATTGTTGGAAACGGCAAAGCAGCTATTTTATCAGCAGGGCTATTATGCAACAACGCTGGCTCAGATCAGTGCGGTTTCTGAAATTAATAACGGGTTGATCACTTATTACTTTGGATCAAAAAATAATTTGGCCAGCGAAATCTATACGGCTTTTGTAATCAGCGTTCGCTCCGAGGTGTCAAGACAGCTGTTCGATATAAAAAAAGATTATCTGATGGAGCTGGGCATGGCGGTAGAATGGCGGTTTATGCTTTCGATTAAAATTGAAAATGAGAATATTATGCGATTTTACACGGAATATATCAAGGACCGGGATCAGTTTTCTGATATCAATGAAAAGAGAGAGCATTATTATCATTTGCAGAAGACGCTGGTAAATCCTTACATAAGCGATCAGGATCTGCGGTTTTACGAGGTGTGCGGCGTATCTGTCATGCGAAGCGTTTCGGAAGCCTATGCAAAAGGGTTTTTGAAGTGTGACAGAGATTATCTAGAGGATTATGTGATCCGGGTTCTGTTTGAGATGCTTCGCCTTCCATCCTATCGGGTAGAAACACTGGTGGATGAATCACGGTATTATAAAAGCAAGATGAAAATAAGAATCGGGGATGGGTTTGAGCTGATTACGACGTAGAGACGCCTTTTTTGGGGCGCTGCTGGTGCAGGAAGCTGTCAGCTTTTATGATGAGATAGAACCAGGCGTATAATGAGACAGAATCAAGGATGAGATGAATATGAGTAAAGTATAAAAGAGTCCAAATAAATGGACTCTTTTATATTTTACTGCAAAAAGCGGATTGTGTGGCATAGCAAAGCCTTTTTGTGCCGATGCGCATAAATATAGGCATAGATATCAGGTATGTGTAGTTACCGGAAAGAAATCTGAAAATCCTTTATTTTTATGTTTAACTAATAATGTGAAAAATGGAATATTGAGGGGATAAGAAATAAATACACAGTAAAAATAGATTAAAAACAAATAAAATTATGCTAAATATACATATAAAAAAGTGATATTTAATAAAAAACACAAATTTATAATGAAATACTTGACAATTTTGACAATAGAATATATGATAAGTCTAAATTACTCATACATAACTTAAAAAATGAAAGGGGGAGAACATGATGGAGAAAGTAAAGGACCTGGACCGGATTCCGTTCAGTGAAGCCGAAATGACTGTAAAAAGTTATTTTCCGGCATTCGGCCCAGTTGCTGTGGGAGCAGCGGAGCTTACTACGCCGATTACACCTCGGGAGAACTTTATGGCACTCAAAAAGGGTCAGACACCGCTCTGGGTTCCGATGAATGCGGACCAGGCGATCTATCACCCATCCTTCCTGCCTGACAATAGAGCAAGGCGTCAGGGCGGACCGGATTATTACGGTGTGGAATGGGTGTATGTGCCGGAGGCCGGAGGAAGTATGGTGCGGCCGGGCAATCCCTTTATGGATGATGCTAATGACTGGGAAAAGCTGGTTAAGTTCCCAGATATCAGATCCTTTGACTGGGATGCGGCGAACAGAGAGGGAAAAGATAGATATAACCCAGATGAGACAAGAGCGGCCTCAGGAACGATCCTGAACGGCTTCTTTGAACGACTGATTGCTTTTATGGATTTCCAGTATGCGGCGGTGGCCATGATCGACGATGAGCAAAAAGATGCCTGTAAAGCACTTTTCTGGAGGCTTTCGGAGTTCTATAAGACCATTGTGGACTGCTTTATCGAGTATTATCATATCGACTTCCTGACTTTCCATGATGATTGGGGTTCCCAGCGGGCGCCGTTTTTCTCGCTGGATACGGTGGAGGAAATGCTGGTTCCGGCAGTTAAGAATCTGGTGGATTATGCGAAGTCAAAAGACTTGTATGTGGATATGCATTCCTGCGGGAAAAACGATATGCTGATACAGGCATATCTGGATGTGGGAATTGATACCTGGACCGGGCAGACTATGTGCGACAAAGAAACGCTTTATGAGCAATATGGCGACCGGATCACCCTTGGAATTGAGCCGGAGACCGTGGCGGAGGACGCGCCTCTCGATGAAGTATATGCAGCTGCGGAGCGGTTCTGTGATAAATATGTTGGCGCAGACAAGGCGCCAGTATTCTGCAATATTAGAAAGAGCCATCCAAAGATGAGGGAAGTCATGTACGAGGTGTCCAGAAAACGGCTGAACCCGTAATATGAAAAACAGCAGCGGACCGGATTAGTCCCAGGAGGATTTACAGACGCATCTGCGACGGATATTATCCATGTTTAGGAGGGTTTGTGAGGAAAACTGCAAAGTTATATTGATAAAAAGGGGTATTAATATGGGAGATGAAAAAAACATTTCCGTTTATGCGGAAGAAGATGCGAAAAAGTTAAAACAGTTAAAGGTGGCTTATCCCGTGCAACAGCTGGGCGGTGGTATCGAGAAAGCCTATATCAGCACCTATGTAAGCTATCTGTATACAAATATCTATGTGATGCCGGTTGCCTTTTCCGGACTGATCACGATTGTTCAGAATATCGTGGGATGGATCGGCGGGCCTTTGTTCGGCACAATTATTGACAAGGTACAGTTTAAAAAGGGTAAGTATTATCCGTGGATGATTATTGGTCCTGTTCTCTACTATGCTGGCTGGCTGCTGATTTACTGTCTACCTGCCTTTGGGATCAGGGGTTCTCAAGCAGCGTTTATGGCTCTGATTATCGCAATTTTCAATGCCTGTATCAGTCCGCTGGTAACGGTGCCTCAGAATGCGGTTTATCCAAATCTGTCGACAGATGCAGGGGATCGTCAGTATTTCGCAAGAATGCAGAAGATCTGCCGTGACGGCGGAAAGACGATCTTTAGCTATATTTTCCCAGTTATGCTGCCCGCGATTGCGCTGGCATTCAGCAACGGCGCGGCAGAGGCGACGGCAGGCGGCGAAGCAATTTCTTATGCGCTCTGTGCGGTGATCGCCTGTGTTGCTCCGATCCTGGGCTATGGCTACTACGCATTTTGCCTGAAAGGCTCTTATGTGGAACGAAATGCGATGGAAAAGTCGTCGGGCGCCGCAAAGAAAAAAGGGCTATCTCTGGGTGTTATGTTTAAGACTGTGTTTACAAACCGGGCCCTTCTTTCCATGTATCTGTTTATGTCTCTGCATAAAACTTATTATTTTATCTATGTAACATCAGCCGCATATATGTTTAAATATGTATGGGGAGATTTCTCCAAAATGGGTATTTTCATGACCATGTTCAACTTGACCGCCATTATTGGCGTTATGGTGGGGCCTTTCTGGAAAAAGGTGTTCAAGGAGACAAAACGGTGCTTCGTTTCCTGTATGGCCGTACATGTGGTTTTGTTGGCGATACTGGCATTTACCTTTAAATCTCTGCCACTCACGGCGTTTATGGTTATTTTCGCATTGTCCAGCTGCTTTATGGGAATGTTGGAAAATTATATTCTTCCTATGTTTGCGGCGGCATCCGATTATGGTGCCTGGAAATCTGGTGAGCGTATGGATGGTTTGACCATGTCCATCTATTCCCTCACCATCAAAACTGGTACGCTGGTAGCTACCTCGATCAGAACAGCGGTTCTGGTTGCGGCGAATCTGGATGCGATCACTGCAGGCGGAGAGGTAACGGCCGACTTTATATCCAAGCTGAGTTTTCTCTACTCATGGATTCCGTTAGGGTTAGGCGTTGCGGCGCTGTTGGTGCTGATGTTCCTGTTTAACCTGGATGACAGCCGGATCAAGATGATCAATGACGACCTGAAAGCAGGCCTTACTGCAGCTACATCGCAGAACAGGCTGTAGTCGCAAAACGAGGGGTATGGATAAGATAAAACAATCGCAAAAACAATATTTTTGGGGTGTTGGAAATCTGGGCGAAGGCTTCATTTCCATGGTGACGAATACATATTTTAGTATTTTTCTGACAGATGTGGCAGAGCTGCCGCTTGAGATTGTTGCCTTCGTCTCCCTGTTTTCCAGTATATTTGACTTTTTCATGGTGCCGTTATCAGGAGCAATTTTGGTATCCTTAAGGCCCATGAAGTGGGGGCGGCTTCGTTCCTGGCTGCTGGTATGCCCGCCGCTGGCCGTGATCTTTTTCCTGCTTTGTTTCACGGTATTTGGAGACAGCCAGAGCATGACGGTGCTTTGTATACTGGTGGGTTATTTGGGGGCAAAGGCTGCATGGAATATTACCTATGCAGCCAATGTCTCCCTTACCGCAGTGATGGCAACGGATGTGAAAACGAAATCCAAGCTGGCTTCTCAGCGAATGATCGGTTCCAATGCGGGCCGTCTGCTGGGAAATTACCTGACGCCGATCATTGTCGCGACGGCTGCGGTCTATGCGGGAGAGAGCTATGGATACAGAGTGGCGATCGTGCTGACGGGAATCGTATATGTCCTTACCAGCATCGCGCATTTTTATATCTGCGCTGGCTGTGAGGACAGACCCGGCTCCCGGGAAGGGCAAGAAGGCGGACAGAGCAAGGAGCGGATGCCAGCAGGAGAAGTGATAAGGGCGTTGGTGAATAATGTTCAGCTGCTGATTACGCTGGTAATCGACCTGACCTCGAACGTGGCCAGTCTGGTTTTGCCATCTTTAGCAGTGTATTATTATAAATATTGCGCCTGTGACTCGACTCTGATTCCCACCCACATGCTGATCATCGGCCTGGGAGGAATTATCGGCGCTTTCCTGGTAAGGGTATTTGGCGTTCGGATCGGCCGGCCGCGGAAGATTCTGCTTGGACTATATCTTTTGGTGGCTGCGTCGCTGTTTTCGATCCGTCTGTTTCCGGACCAGCCGATCTATTTTCTGTGTATCAGCGGTGTGATCGCTGTGCTGACAGGTATGACGTCCCCCTTTGAGCTGAATCTGTATATGGATAATGCCGCTTATTATAGGAAGAAAAGCGGACAGGACGTAACTGGCTTTATTATGGGATTAAGTAATATGCCGGTGAAATTTGCATCGATTATTAAATCCACATTAATTCCGTTTACGCTGATGGCGGTGGGGTATGTGGCAAATGCTGAGCCGACGCCAGAGATGCAGAAAGCGATCATTAATGCGTACACACTGATTCCTATGCTGTTCCCGATTCTGGGCTTTGTGCTCCTGAAGTTTTTCTGGAAGTCAGGGCAGGAGGAAGAGGGAAGAGCGTAAGGCAGTGTCAGGTGATCTATAAAAAAGCGACGGACCGGAGAAGGTCCGGGGAATTAGTAAGCGGCTGAAGAACAGACGATAAGTGCGCATGATTTGCAAAAAAGCGTAATCCGGAAAAACGGAATGTGGTGAAAGGAATGAGGTAAGGTATGGCGAGTCTCAGTTTTAAAGAAAATACATTGCTGGCTTATCAGCATAAAGAGCCGGAATTTTTTCCGCTCACCTCGGATATGAATATGAGCGCCCCCAGAGGGACGGATTTTATCTGCGAATCCATCTGCGTCCAGGGAACCGCGAAGGACTGGTTTGGACAGAGCTGGACCTATGAGCCGAATATCGGCGGGGCGAACCCGACGCCGGGCGTTCATCTGGTGCCGGATATTACCAGATGGCGGGAATATATGAAGTTTCCGGACCTTGGCAAGCTGGACTGGGAGGGCTATGCTGCCCGGGATACGGCGAACTGGGACAGGGACCGGAAGCTTTCCCGGGTGATGGTGGGCTTCGGCCTGTGGGAGCGGATGTTCAGCGTGATGGAATTTCAGGACGCTCTCTGTGCGCTGATGGAAGAACCAGAGGCATGTTATGATTTTTTCGGGGCGGTGGCGGACCATAAGATTCGTCTGTACCAGTACCTGATTCGGTACTATAAGCCGGATATTTTGATTATGCACGATGACTATGGTTCCAACAGCGGTATGTTTATGTCGCCGGAGGTATGGAGGAAGCTGTTGAAGCCTCATTTGCAGCGGGTGATTGACAGCATTGTAAATGAGGGCGTGATGTATGAGCATCATTGCTGTGGTTATTTTGCCCCGATTCTGGGAGAGATCGCGGACATGGGCTGCGTAGCCACCAATACCATGCATATTTCCAATAAACCGGCGGAGTTGAAAAAGGAAATCGGACATAAGATGTGCTTTGTGGGCGGCTTTGACACTCAGTTTATGGACAAAGAAAAGACGACGGAAAAGGAGATACGGGAGAGTATCGACAAGACCATCGACGAGCTGGCCCCGGGCGGCAGCTGGGTGGCCCAGTCCATGCTGAAAACCAAGTCCCGCAATCCGATTGTGATGGACGAGCTGATTCGTTATGGCTCGACCAAGTATACATGTAAACGGCCTGATTATGATACGCTTGCTTAAGCGGGCCTCTTCCCTAAATATATAATGAATGCGAAAGCAGCGCGGCGTAGTCCGCGCTGTTTTTGTGTTCGTGGTGTGTTTTACATCTTTTTTTGAAGTGCATCTGTCTTTTCTTTTGAAGTGCGTCTGTATTTTTCTTTTAAATTGTGCCTTTGATTTTTCTCTCGCTTGTGTCTTTGATGTTTGTTTTTATGTAGTTTTGCTTTTGTTTTTGAGGTATTGTTTTATAGTTTTGTCAGAGTTGTTATTTTGTGGTTTTTCTGTGTATTACATTTGCGTATTGTTTCGTCTGCGTATTATTTCGGAAATATATTTGGACAAAATAGGCCGAGTGGTGTAAAATATAAAACAAATTGCCTGAAAGGTGCGGAAAACAGCTGCACAATCATAA
Source organism: uncultured Lachnospiraceae bacterium (assembly GCA_910588405.1). Classification (GTDB taxonomy): domain Bacteria; phylum Bacillota; class Clostridia; order Lachnospirales; family Lachnospiraceae; genus Paralachnospira_A. Next base: position 20,053 of record CAJUPT010000030.1, read on the forward strand.
ACTAGAATATTTTGGAAAATGGTTTTTATAAACGGAGGATATATTTGGTGAAAATTTACGACCTTCCCTGCGGGGATGAGGTGCATCGCTTTGATTATAATATTGTCATCCCTTTCAAGGGAAAACGGCGGGTGCTCAGCACTGCGCCTTATAACGGCGGATACCGGACGGATTTGAAGACGGTGTTTAATCACGACTGCAATCCGGGCGTGGGGTGCTCGGCCGAGATGAAAGGGAAAACCTATCGGGAACATATGATGCGCACAATGGAAGAAATCGGTCTTGACCCGGAGACGGCTGCAGGGCTGGAAACGGCGGCCAGCATGGACAATGCGGCAATCTGTACGGAGCGCTTCGAAAAGCTTGCCGTCACGGCAATTGTGACAGGGGGAATCGAGGTAAACGCAGGCCGTGTGGGCGATCCGGCCACATGGATCGAGGACAGCGCTGTGGCGCCGGAATACAGGCCGGGCACCATCAATATCCTGCTCTGTATCAATGGAGATTTGTCGCAAGGGGCCATGGCCCGCGCCCTTGTCACCTGTACCGAGGCAAAAACCGCGGCCATTCAGGAGCTGATGGCAGAAAGCCGTTCCTCCCGAGGGCTTGCCACCGGCTCCGGAACGGACGGGACGATTGTGGCGGCAGATATGGAATCGGAGATGTATCTGACCGATGCGGGAAAGCACAGCAAGCTGGGAGAGCTGATTGGGAGAGCGGTGAAGCCGGCGGTGAAAAGGGCGCTGTATTTGCAGACAAAGCTGGATGCCGGACGGCAGCACAATGTGATCAGGCGGCTCTCCCGATTCGGCGTCAGCGAGGCAGGTCTGTACCGCCGGTATGTGCGGGAACAGGGAGCATTAGCTGTGGACAGGGCAAGGTTTTCCGAATTGTTGGAGGAGCAGGCCGTAAAAGGCGGACTGGTGGCAAAAGCGTCTTTTATCGCCCATGCTATCGATCAGATGGATTGGGGGCTTTTAAGCGTTGGGGAAACGACAGAGGCTGCGTCGGAGATCCTGATGCAGATGGGAATGGAGGAGCCTCTGCCTGACAGTGGCGCCGGAACACCGGATGAGACGGTGGAGTTGATCGTGGAGGCTTTTGAAAAAGTGTTTTTAAAAAAGTTCTGAAAGTGCCGATGAACCCCTGATCCGGAAATTTTTTGAGTGCAAAGCTTAAGTGATTAAGATTGTAAATATATAAGGTTTTGTGATATACTGCGTATATCATGAAACCTTACCCACTATTTTTCGGCACAGGGAGGAGGATTGCAGATGAATGACGGAAAAAAGGCGCTTCCGGTCGGGATTGAATTTTTTCAGGATTTTAAATTGAATAACTTTTATTATGTGGATAAAACGGCTTTGATCGCTGAGTTTTTGAGAACCAGGGGAGCCGTGAATCTTTTCACCAGGCCCCGGCGCTTTGGGAAAAGCCTGAATATGGATATGCTGAAATCTTTTTTTGAAATTGGAGCGGATGCGTCCCTGTTTGAAGGGCTGGACATTTCCAAAGAGACGGAACTGTGCGGGCAGCATATGGGAAGGTACCCGGTTATTTCGCTTAGTTTAAAGGATGTGGAAGGCGGGGACTATGCAGATGCTTTAGAGATGATGGCTGAAATAATAAAAACAGAGGCGCGCAGGCATCAGCATCTTTTAGAGAGTGACAGACTTACGGATATTGATAAAGAATCTTTGAAAAGGCTTTACGCTCTATATTTGGAGGAAAGTGTTCAAAAAGGAAGCTTAAATCTGCTTTCAGAAATGCTTAGAAAGCATTATGGCCGACGGGTCGTGATACTGATTGACGAGTACGACGTGCCGTTGGACAAGGCATACCAGGGCGGTTATTATCCGGAGATGGTCAAATTAATCCGTTCTTTCTTAAGCCGGGCGCTGAAAACAAATAAGAGCCTGGAGTTTGCCGTGCTCACCGGCTGTCTGCGGATCGCAAGGGAGAGCATCTTTACGGGTCTGAACAATTTTAACGTGTTTTCCATTTCTGATTCGGACTGTGCGGAATATTTTGGGTTTACGGACGGCGAAGTGAAGGAGATGCTCAGGTATTATGGCGTGGAAGACCGTTTTCCGGATATGAAGGACTGGTATGACGGCTACCATTTCGGGGACGTGGATGTCTATTGCCCGTGGGACGTGATCGTGCAGTGCAGAAAGCTCAGGAAATCAAAGGACGCTCCGATGGAGCCGCACTGGGAGAACAGCAGCAGTAACGCGATTATCAGGGATATCCTGGAAGATGCCACGGAGATTACGAAGGGCGAGATCGAGGCGCTGATTTCCGGCGAGGCCGTGGAGAAGGAGATTATCCCGGAGATGACCTATACCGACCTTGACAGCGAGGATGCTGGTATTCACCAGACCTATTTGTGGAGTGTCCTTTATTCTACAGGATACCTGACGGATGCGAAAAGGCCGGAAGGAAGGATACACAAGCTGGTGATCCCTAATAAGGAAATCCGAAAAATCTACGAGGACAGGATACGTTCATGGTTCCGCATGAAGGTAACAGGCGACACAAGCCTGTGGGAGCGTTTCTGCAAAGCAGTCAAAACCGGCGACGCTGAAACCATACAGGAGCTGTTTGGCACATTTCTGTCAGAATCCATCAGCATCCGTGACACGGCAGTGAGAAAAGAAAAGAAAGAAAACTTTTTTCATGGCCTTTTCCTTGGCCTTTTGCGGGCGGAAGGCAGCTGGATCGTAAAATCCAATGCCGAGTCCGGAACCGGCTACTCCGATATCCTGCTGCTTATCCCGCGGGAGAAAACCGGCTGTGTCATCGAGGTGAAATACGCTGAGAAAGGTGCTTTTGACGCGGCGCTCCATGAGGCGATGGAGCAGATTGAGACGCGTGAATATACTGATTATTTAAGGCAGGAGGGCATGGAAACGATCCACAAATACGGCCTGGCCTGCTACCGGAAAACCTGTCGGGTATCGTATGAAAAAGAATAGAAAATGTTAAAAAAAGTTCTGAAAGTGCCGATGAACCCCTTGCATTTTTGTGCGTAGTATAGTATAGTAGGAACAATCTCTTTGCACTGCATACAATCTACAGTACAAACTGATCAGGCAGCATGAGAATGTGTAGCCGGGCTATGAGAATGGCAGCAGATGAACGATAAGTGATACATCTGTGGGACAGTGTGTGTTCCGCAGGTGTTTTTTTGTGGAACAGTCGGGAACATGGGTGAATGACACATGTTCCTGATTGGGAAAGAAACCAGGCGGAAGCGAAAAGCGGAGACCTGGTTTTTTGTATCAGGCGCGGCTTTTTGCCGGAACACAGATATGTATTGACGTTTGGTTATGAAGTGCCCGGAAGATTTACAGTCAAACAAACAGCGAAAGCCCAGATAACCGGGCGGACGCGGAGCAAAATTTGGAGGTAAAGAAGATGGGAAAACATAATGAAGACGCCGTTAGGCCGGAACAGGAAAATGGATTTGAAAAATCAACAGATAAATCCGTGAAAGTGGTAAATGAATCTGAAAGGATCGCGATGCGGGTTTCCGTAAACAGTATCATTGTCAATGTGCTGTTGTCGCTGCTTAAGCTGATCGCAGGGCTTGCGGGCCGGTCGGGAGCCATGGTTTCTGATGCGGTTCACTCGATTTCCGACGTGCTCAGCACCTTTGTGGTGATGGCCGGCGTCAAGATTGCCGGAAAGAAGTCTGATCATAACCATCCTTACGGACATGAACGGATGGAATGCGTGGCGGCGATTATTCTGGCCATCTTTCTGTCGGCTACAGGGCTTGGAATCGGCTACGGCGGCATTGTAAAAATCGTTGAGAGGGACTATGGAGATCTGACAGTTCCCGGCCTGATCGCCCTGGTGATGGCGCTGGTGTCTGTGGCGGTGAAAGAAGGAATGTACTGGTATACCCGTCATGCGGCTAAGAAAATCAAATCAGGCGCGCTTATGGCGGACGCCTGGCACCATCGTTCCGACGCCATGTCTTCCATTGGCAGCTTTGCGGGTATATTGGGGGCGAGACTGGGATTCCCGGTGCTGGACCCTGTGGCCAGCGTGGTCATCTGCGTGTTTATCATAAAGGCGGCGGCAGATATTTTTGTCGATGCCGTGCGGAAGATGACGGATGAGTCCTGCGACGACAAGACGGAAGAAGAAATGCGCCGTGTGGTGCTTTCCGTGCAGAACGTTCTTGGTCTGGACGAGATGAGAACAAGGAAATTCGGTTCGAGAGTCTATGTGGATATCGAGATCTGTGCCGACGGGGAAAAGACGCTGAATGAGACCCATAAGATAGCGGAAACCGTCCATGACGCCATCGAACGGGAATTTTCGGATGTGAAGCACTGTATGGTGCATGTGAATCCGGCGAAGGGGTGATGCTCGCTGCTTGCAGGAATAAAGCCGCCGTAAGGCAGAATGATTTGTCATCTGCATAACGGCGGCTTTGTTTTTGCGGGAATATATGGGGAAAATACGGATATTGTATTTGTCGGATTCCCTACATATTCAGCCTGAAATTCAATTTCCGCAGCAGCATCACCGGGTCCACACCGTGTCCCTCCGCCGCTTCCTTCAGGCTTTCGCCGGCGGCAGAGGCGCAGGATACGCAGTTCATCCCCTCGTCCGCCAGAATGTCGGCAGCTCTGGAATCCGCCTTAACGATCTCTTCAATGGTCATATCCAATGTGAGTTTCATAAATATAATACCTCCTAATTTAGTACTGCTACAGTCCTCCTGAACCCCTTTGATCCGGAAGAATTTTCGGCCGCAGGGGCGTCCAAAAATTCTTCCGGGGTTTTGCTATGAGCACTTAGGGTCTGTCTTTTAGACCCTTACGTGCGATGCATACAAAATCGTTAGCGGGTGTCTTTTAGCCGCTTACTATTTTGTAATACGGACTTCCGCTGATATTTAGTTCCGCTAAAGTCCTTCAAGTTTATTTAATTCCTCTTCCACGTTCTCGGGCTGAACAGCAGCAGCATCGGAAAAATTTCCAGTCTTCCGGCCAGCATATCGAACATCAGCACCAGCTTGGAGAAAGGGGTGAAAGCTGAAAAGTTGCCGGTAGGCCCCACCTGCTCCAGTCCCGGGCCGATGTTGTTGATCGTGGCGGCAACGGCGGTGAATGTGGTGGTGGGGTCCATATTGTCCAGGCTTACCAGCAGAACCGACACGGCAAAGACCAGGACATAACACATCAGAAACGCACCGGCGGAGCGGATCACCCCGTTGTCGATGGCCTTGCCGTCCGTCTTTAACACCTTCACGCTTCTGGGATGAATCAGCATGGACAGCTCCCTGGCCGTGGATTTGATATAAATAATGGACCGGGAAACCTTGATGCCGCCTCCGGTACTGCCTGCGCAGGCGCCGATAAACATGGTAAGCACCAGGATGGTCCGGGAAAAAACAGGCCACTGGTTAAAATCCGCCGTGGCAAAGCCTGTGGTGGTCATGACGGAAGAAACCTGAAAAGCCGCATGGTGCAGGTTCGAGAAAAAATGACCGGAAAGAGAAGTCAGATTCACCGCGATGGCCAGCACCGCCGCCGAGAAAATGAGAAAATACCACCTGACCTCCTCCATCCGAAAGGCATCCTTCGCCCGCCGGATAATTATTAAAAAGTAAAAGTTAAAATTGACGCCGAACAAAAACATAAAAATCGTAATGACTGCCTGCAGATAGGTACCGTAACCTGCGATACTGGTATTCCTGATGCCGAATCCTCCGGTACCTGCCGTGCCGAACACCGTGCAGACCGCGTCAAAAAGAGGCATGCGTCCGGCCAGCAAAAACAGAAGCTCGATGCCCGACATGACAAAATAGATGGTATAAAGGAACAGAGCGGACTGCTGCAGCTTGGGCACCAGCTTTCCGAAGGTGGGTCCGGGGCTTTCGGTGCGCATCAGGTACATATTCTGGGCGCCGGCCAGCGGCAATATGGCCAGAACGAATACCAGAACGCCCATGCCGCCGATCCAGTGGGAAAAACTCCGCCAGAACAGCATACAGTGAGAAAGCGCCTCCACATCCGTCAGAATGCTGGAGCCTGTGGTGGTAAATCCGGAAATAATCTCAAACAGCCCGTCGATATAAAAAGGAATTTCCCCGCTCAAGGTAAAGGGCAGCGCGCCGATCAGACTGAGCACGATCCAGCTTAAGGAAACCGTGATAAACCCTTCCTTCGCATAAAACGCACAGTTTTCCGGACGTTTGCGGGACATCAGAAAGCCGGCGACGATGCAGGCGGCGGCGCAGAGCAGAAACCAGATTCCGGACATTTCCCGGTAAATAACGGCTACCGCCGCCGGAAACAGCATCAGAATTCCTTCGATTTTAATGACGGAGCCGAGTATGTAGAAAATAATCGCAAAATTCATAGTGTCCTCGTTTACTGTAAAGATATCGAAAACTTCCGGCAGGCGCGCTCGTTTACTGCCTCACGATTTCCTGCAGACAGTTCAGTCCCAGATGGGTCGTGACGATAATAACCGTATCCTTTGTTTTCAGCACATCCCGTCCGGAAGGGGTGATCAGGCTGCCGTTTCGGATGATGCAGCAGATCAGAAGGTTGTCGATCAGGTTCAGCTTCTGCAGCGGAATGTCGGTGATGCCGGAATGCTCCTTGACGATAAATTCCAGCGCCTCTACCTGGCCGTTGGCCATGCGGTACAGAGATTCCACGTTGCTGCCGATGGAATTCTGCCGGGAGCGGACATAGCGCAGAATACTCTCCGCCGTGATATGCTTGGGGTAGACGATGCTGCCCAGCGGAATGTCCTCGATCACCTCGTCGAAGGAGATCCGGTTCAGCTTGGTGATGATCTTGCCCTGGGTGGCTTTGTTGCCATATAGGGAGAGAAGGATATTCTCCTCGTCGATGCCGGTCAGCGACACGAAGGCATCCGTCTTTTTGACCCCCTCCTCCAGCAAAAGCTGCCGGTCCGTGGCGTCTCCCTGGATAATCATGGCGCCCGGCAGCAGTTCACTTAAATGCTGGCAGCGTCCGTAATCCTTCTCGATGATTTTTACCGATACCTTCATCTTCGTCAGCAGACTGGCCAGATAATAGGAAATCGTGCCGCCGCCGGCGATCATTACGTTATGGATGGTTTTGGTATGAATGCCGCACCGGGAAAAAAAGGCGGACATTTTATGTAACGGAACGACGGCGGATACGGTGTCATCCTTTTGCAGGACAAAATTTCCGCCGGGGATAATCACCTGTTTGTTTCGTTCCACCACGCAGAACAGAACATTTTCTCCCACCTTCTGGGGAGACTCGGAAATTTTCATATGATTCAGGACGGACTGTTCGGGAACCACAAATTTAATCAGATTCACCTTGTTTTTCGCGAAGGAATCGATCTCTATGGCGGAGGGAATCTGAATTAACCGGGCCATCTCCATGGCGGTGGCCAGCTCCGGGTTAATGACCATGGCCAGTCCGATATCATCCTTGAACAGCCCGATTTCCTGATTGTATTCCGGGTTGCGGACTCTGGCGATGGTGGGGCAGCCGGCGGTCTTTCTGGCCACCAGACAGCTCAGCAGGTTGATTTCGTCCTGATCGGTGACGGCGATAAACAAATCGGCGTTCTCGATGCCGGCTTCCTTTAAAGTGCGGTTGCTGATGGTGTTTCCCGAGATCACCTGAATGTCCAGCTGGGACATGGTATGCTCCAGCCGCTCCGCGTCGATATCCACCATCGTAATCTCGTGGTTTTCCGCCCGGAGCTGCTCTGCTAAGGTGACGCCTACTTTGCCGCAGCCTGCGATAATGATGTTCATAAAAAAATCCTCCTCGCGCGATAGCTTTTTACACAAAAAGGAAAGAAAAAGTCATGTATGATCAGCTCTTTATATTATCATAATAATAGCGAATCTGATCATAAATGTCAATGTCAGGGGGAATAAAATCGACATAAATAATATAGAAATAAAAAAGAAACTGACTGTATGCCGGAAAAGACAATGGGGCTGTCGGCCAAAGGGCAAAAATTTGGTAATTTTTTTGCCTGTTGTACCATAGGATTGTCATTATATAAAAGGATTGGCCAGGGTATATTTGATTTTTTGTTAATGATATATAAAAAAGTAAACTATCACAAAGAGTTTTATAGGTAAATATACAGAATAACCAATTTATCAGAAAAACGGAGGCGTGCATTAGATTTTATACAAAAAAACGGGCAAATGTTTGTAAAAACGTTATAGTGCTGAAAATAGTAAAAATAAAAAAAACAGATTGCACATATGTTAATAAATTGTTAAAATATATCATGACGGATGAAATCTGTCCGGCAGGGAGAAAGGGAGGCGTTTTTATGAAAAAATCAGATTTGAGAGAAGTGTTCCGGAATCTTGCGCTGGCATCTCAGTTTGGCATTTCATTCATTTCCCCCCTTCTGCTGTGCGTGGTGATCTGCTGGTGGCTGACCAGCCGCGCAGGGTTTGGCGGCTGGATCTATATTCCGGGATTTTTTTTCGGCCTCGGCGGGTCCTTTTCCGTGGCCTATAAGCTGTATCTGACGGTTACGGGACAGCTGGAGAAAGAAAAAAAGGAAAAGAAGCATATTATTTCATTTAATAAACACCATTGAATAAACAGCAACGGACCGTACAAGCCCCGAAAGGATTTACGGAAGCATAAACGGCTGGAAATTCTTTCAGAGCACGGGGCTTGAAAAATAGTAAGCGGCTAAAGAACACCCGTTAACAATTTTTCATACATCGCACGTAGGGGTCTAAAGAACAGAACCTAAGTGCTCATAGCGATGGAAGGGGAGTTGCGGAACTCAAATGGAGGTAGGTATGAGCGGTATTTTCGGCGAAGTACAGCCGGCAGTGAGAAAAGAGACAAAGAGGGTGGCCTTGATCATGGCCGTGGGAGTGGCGCTGATGTGCGCGGGATTTTTCCTGCTGCATCTGGTTGTGCCGGATATCGTGCCATTTGATTATACTGTTATTTTAGGAGGGCTCGCAGGCGGTTTTATATCCGTCCTTAACTTTTTTCTGATGGGCCTTACGGTCCAAAAGGTGGCCGCTGCCCCCGATGAGAGCAGCGCCCGGAACAGAATGCGGGCAAGCTATACCCAGAGGATGCTGATGCAGCTTTTGTGGGTGGTGCTGGCCATCGTAATTCCCTGTTTTCAGTTTGCGGCGGGAATTATACCTTTATTTATCCCGAGCTTCGGCATCAAGCTTCTGGGAATAGCAAACCGGTAATGTAATTAAGAAAAGGCTGAAATTACATTCATGATCATCAGCCGGATGGGAGGTGGAAACAGTATGGATGTAGACATTACAGGAGCCAGAATATTTTTTGACACGCCGATTAACCTGCCGGTTCTGGGGCAGCTTCGGATTACCGAGACGATGCTGGTCAGCTGGCTGGTAATGCTGGTGGTGACAGGCCTTTGCATTTGGCTGACCCGGAACCTGAAAACGGAGAACATCTCTAAACGCCAGGCAGTGGCGGAGATGCTGGTAGAGATGGCGAACAAGTTCGTGGTGGGCAATATGGGTGAGAAGTTCCGATACTTCGTCCCCTTTGTAGCGGCCCTTTTCGCGACCAGCCTAGTGTCAAATCTGATCGGTCTTCTGGGGCTGCGCAGCCCGACGGCGGATGTGTCCACGGAAATGGCGTGGGCGATTACCGTATTCGTCCTGATCACCGCGCAGAAGATCAAGGTCAATGGAGTGGGCGGTTATCTGAAGGATTTCACGACCCCTATTCCGATTCTTACGCCTTTTAACATTCTGGGAGAGGTGGCGACGCCTATCGGTATGGCATTCCGTCATTTCGGGAACATTTTGTCAGGCGTGGTAATCAACACTCTGGTATATGCGGCTCTTGCGGTGGCAAGCTCCGCGCTGCTGGGACTGATTCCCGGCGCGGTCGGCGCGGTATTGTCCCAGATCCCGATCCTGGACGTGGGTATTCCCGCGATCCTGTCGATCTATTTCGACTGGGTGTCGGGCGTATTGCAGGCGTACATTTTCTGTATGCTGACCGTTATGTTCATCGCCAACGCGGCGGAGGGCTAGACGGAGCCGTAACCCCAGTAACCCTTGTGAAGCTTTGCAGGACGCCGGTTTAAAGAAGACCTTATGGTTTTATGAAGATCCACAGCCCGGGTTTGGGCGGAAAACACAGGCGGGCAGGTTTCGCAGCATTTTACAACTGAATAGGAAAGAAATCATATTTAAAACAAATTTAGGAGGATTACATTATGGATTTCCAATTTCTCGCAAAAGGTATTGCCCTTGCAGGTTGTGCTCTTGGAGCAGGTATCGCGTTGATCGCAGGCGTTGGCCCTGGTATCGGTGAAGGTGAAGCGGTTGCTCACGCGCTGGATGCCATCGGACGTCAGCCGGAATGTAAAGGCGATGTAACTTCTACTATGATCCTGGGCTGTGCCCTGGCAGAGACGACTGGTATCTATGGTTTCGTAACCGGCCTGCTGCTGATCTTCGTAGCGCCCGGCTCATTCATGAATCTCCTGAGCTAATTGTGTGTGACACGGACAACAAATAGAACAGGAGGTTACAAACATGCCAGTACAAGAGTTAGTATCGTTCGCACCTTGGACTTTCATATTTCAGATTTGCAACCTTCTTATCCAGATGTATCTGATCAAACGTTTCTTATTCAAGCCCATTAACGCGATGCTGGAAAAGAGACAGGCCATGGCAGACGCCGAGATCCAGGACGCTATCAAGGCAAAGGATGAGGCCCAGGCCATGAAGACCGAGTATGAGCAGAACATGAAGGAGGCCAGAGATAAGGCCAACGAGATCATGACCACGGCTCAGAGGACGGCGACGGCCCAGAGTGAAGAGATGATTAAAGAAGCCGCTCAGCAGGCTGCCGCCATCAAGGCAAAGGCCGAGAGCGACATCATTCAGGAGCGCAGAAAAGCGGTCAATGAGATCAAGGATGAGATCGGCAGCATGGCGATGGAGATCGCCGGCAAGGTGATCGAGCGCGAGATCAACGAGGCGGATCATACGAAACTGATTGACGATTTTATAGCGAATGTAGGTGAGGTATCATGACGCAGACTGCCAGAGTATACGGCGGGAGCCTCTATGACCTTGCCGCCGAAGAACAGCTTACGGAAGCCATCATGGAGCAGATGTCTGAAATCCGGCAGCTTTTCCGGGAGAATCCGGATTACATGAAGCTTTTGTCGGAACCTTCCATCCCCACAAAGGACCGGACGGATCTGATCGAGACGGCATTTGGCGAGCAGGCGGAACGATATCTGGTAAGCTTTTTGAAACTGCTGTGTGAGCGCAGCATTTTGGCAGAATATGCAGGCTGCTGCGAGGAATTTACGCGGCGCTACAACGTGGACCATAACATAGCCGAAGCCGTAGTCACCAGCGCTGCGAAGCTTGGTGAGGAACAGATGGAGGCACTGAAGGCGAAGCTTGAGAAGATGAGCGGGAAAAAGGTTTCCCTGGTTCAGCACATCGACTCCTCGGTTCTCGCCGGTCTGCGTGTAGAATTGGAAGGAAAGCAGCTGGATGGCACGGTACAGGGCCGCCTGTCCGGTATTTCCAGGAAACTGAATGAAGTAATCGTGTAGTACATGAAAGCAGATTGCTCCGTGCTAAAGCACTCCCGCAATCTCCCCGAGCATTTGCAATCCGTGCTGTCGCACTACTTGCTCATACCCGGGGTGCGCCAAATGTCCATAGATGCTCTCATGCATACCCAAAGGGCACTTAGCATGTCGCATCTAAGTCCACTTGGCTTGCTTTCATAGTAAAAATTGTAAGGATGGGAATGGAAACATGCAATTAAAACCTGAAGAAATATCCAAAGTCATCCGCAGCCAGATCAAATATTACGAGAATACGATACAGCAGAATGAGACAGGTACGGTTTTAACGGTAGGTGACGGTATTGCCAGAGTCAGCGGCCTGGTAAACTGTATGGCCGGAGAACTGCTGGAATTTGAGGATGGCAGCTTCGGCATGGCTCAGAATCTGGAAGAAAACAGCGTATCCGTCGTATTATTTGATTCCGGTGACGAGATCGGCGAGGGACAGACGGTAAAGCGTACCGGCAAGGTAGTGTCCGTACCGGTAGGCGACGCCATGATCGGGCGTGTCGTGGACGCGCTGGGTCAGCCCATCGACGGCGCGGGTCCGATTGTAACGGAAGAATTTAGGCCTATTGAGAGCCGGGCTCCTGGTATCTGTGAGAGACAGCACGTGTCCGAGCCGCTCCAGACCGGTATCAAGGCCATCGACTCGATGATCCCCATCGGCCGCGGCCAGCGTGAGCTGATCATCGGCGACCGTCAGACCGGTAAGACGACGATCGCCACCGATACGATCATCAACCAGAAGGGCAAGGATGTAATCTGTATTTACGTGGCTATCGGCCAGAAGCGTTCCACCGTGGCAAACCTGGTGGAGACGCTTACAAGAAACGGCGCTATGGATTATACCATCGTCGTAGCGGCGACGGCTTCCGAGGCAAGCCCGCTGCAGTATATCTCTCCCTATACCGGCTGTGCCATGGGTGAGTATTTTATGAACAAGGGAAAACATGTGCTGATCATTTATGATGACCTGAGCAAGCATGCGGTGGCATACCGTGCGCTGTCCCTGCTGATCCGCCGTCCCCCGGGACGTGAGGCTTATCCCGGCGACGTATTCTACCTCCACTCAAGACTGTTGGAGCGTGCGGCGAAGCTGGACGACGCTCATGGCGGCGGTTCCCTGACCGCCCTGCCGATTATTGAAACCCAGGCAGGCGACGTGTCTGCTTATATTCCGACCAACGTGATTTCCATCACCGACGGCCAGATCTTCCTTGAGACCGAGCTGTTCCACTCCGGCGTTATGCCTGCCGTGGACCCCGGTATCTCCGTATCCCGTGTAGGCGGCGATGCCCAGATCAAGGCTATGAAGAAGGTGGCCGGTACTTTGAAGCTGATCTACTCCCAGTACAGAGAGCTGCAAAGCTTTGCCCAGTTTGGTTCTGACCTGGATGCGGATACCAAGTCCCGTCTGGAGCAGGGCGCCCGTATCGTAGAGGTGTTAAAGCAGAACCAGAATGCGCCGATCCCTGTTGAGAAACAGGTGGCGATTATTTACGCCGTTACCAAGGGTATCCTGACGAAGGTGAAGATTGAGGACGTGCGCGACTACGAGGCCGGCCTGTACACCTATCTGGACGGCGACCCCGACGGTTCCGCCGCAATGCAGGAGATCCGTTCCACAGGCAAGCTGGAAGAAGGAACGGAAGAGAAGCTGAAAAAGGCATTGAACGGCTTTACGGAACAGTTCCTCAGCACAAGGTCTGAGGCTGCTGCCAATTGATGTGATAAGGGAGGAAATATATGGCTGCAAACATGAAAGCGGTAAAGCTGCGTATTAAGAGTGTGCAGAGCACCATGCAGATTACCAAAGCAATGGAACTTGTGGCATCCTCCAAACTGCGTAAGGCGAAGGAGAGGGCAGAGACCTGCCGTCCCTATTTCCGGGAACTGCATCAGACACTGCGGGATATCGCAGGAGAGAATACAGACTTTGATTCCGTGTACGCCCGGGATGCAGCGAGCGAAAAATATTGCTATGTGGTGATCGCGGGCGACCGCGGGCTGGCAGGCGGATACAATTCCAATCTGTTCAAATGCCTGGAGGCGGATGCTGCGGGCAAGGACTATATGGTGCTGCCGATCGGGAAAAAGGCGGTGGAATATTTCCACCGCAAAGGCATCCCGTGCGTGAGTGAGGCGTATGCCGAGGTGGCGACGATCTCTGTGGCAGACTGTTTTGAGATCGCGAAGCTTCTGTGCCAGGAATTTAAAAACGGGACTTTTGGGCACATCCAGCTTTGCTATACGGAATTTGTCTCCATGCTGTCACAGCAGCCCCAGGTGTGTTCCGCGCTCCCGCTCAAGGATCTGGAGGAGACGGAGGAAGAGAAGAAGGCCCGCAGCCAGATCCTGTATGAGCCCAGCAGCGCTGAGGTATTCGATGCTATCGTGCCGGAGTATCTGGCAGGTGTGGTCTATGGCGGCGTCTGTGACGGTCTTGCCAGCGAACTGGCAGCCAGAAGGACGGCCATGGAAGCGGCCACCAGCAATGCAGAAGAAATGATCGAGAAGCTGAACCTGTTCTACAACAGGGTGCGTCAGGCAAGCATAACGCAGGAGATCACGGAGATTGTCGCAGGTGCGGAGAGCATCTAAAAGGTGACAAATACAGACAGGTGTGGAAGTCATTTGCACATCTGTATATGAAGGAGATTCAAGCATGAGTGAAAAACACACTGGCGAGGTAGTGCAGGTCACCGGTCCTGTTCTGGACATCCGCTTTGCGCACGATGAACTGCCTGCACTGCTCAATGCCATTGAAATTGATAATCAGGGCGCAAAGCTGACGGCCGAGGTGGCCCAGCAGGTGGGTGACAATACGGTGCGCTGTATTGCCATGAACTCTACCGATGGTCTGGTCCGCGGCGCCAAGGCCGTGGATACCGGCTCCTCCATTTCCGTACCGGTAGGCGAGGAATGCTTAGGCCGCGTATTCAACCTTCTAGGAGATCCGGTAGACAATAAGCCGGCTCCTGAGACAAAGGAGAGATGGTCGATTCACCGTCCGGCTCCTGCTTATGAGGAGCAGACGCCGGCCACGGAGATTCTGGAAACCGGAATCAAGGTCGTTGACCTGATCTGCCCTTACGCCAAGGGCGGTAAGATTGGTCTGTTCGGCGGCGCCGGCGTAGGCAAAACCGTACTGATCATGGAGCTGATCCACAACGTGGCCACGGCTCACGGCGGTATTTCCGTATTTACGGGCGTTGGAGAGCGTACCCGTGAGGGAAATGACCTTTACAATGAAATGCAAGAGAGCGGCGTTATCAACAAGACCGCCCTGGTATATGGACAGATGAACGAGCCGCCGGGAGCCCGTATGCGTGTGGGCCTGTCGGGCCTTACGATGGCGGAGTACTTCCGTGATGAGAAGAACCAGGACGTGCTTTTGTTCATCGATAATATCTTCCGTTTTACCCAGGCAGGTTCCGAGGTGTCCGCCCTGTTAGGACGTATGCCTTCCGCGGTAGGCTACCAGCCTACGCTGGCCACCGAGATGGGTACTCTGCAGGAGCGTATCACCTCTACAAGAAAGGGTTCCATTACATCCGTACAGGCCGTATACGTGCCTGCCGACGACTTGACCGACCCTGCGCCGGCCACCACCTTCACCCATCTGGACGCCACCACGGTACTTTCCCGTGATATCGCCAGCCAGGGTATTTATCCGGCCGTGGACCCTTTGGATTCCACCAGCCGTATCCTGTCCCCGGAGGTTGTGGGAACGGAGCATTACGAGATCGCCCGTGCGGTACAGAGAGTGCTGCAGCGTTATAAGGAGCTGCAGGATATCATCGCCATCATGGGTATGGACGAGTTGTCAGAGGAGGATAAGGTGACGGTTAACCGTGCCCGTAAGGTACAGCGTTTCCTGTCCCAGAGTTTCTCTGTGGCAGAGCAGTTCACAGGTATGCCCGGTAAATATGTGCCTCTGAAAGAGACGCTCAGAGGATTTAAGATGATTCTGAATGGCGAATGCGACCATATTCCGGAGAGCTACTTCTTGCTGACAGGAACCATTGACGAAGTTTTCGAAAACTTTGAAAAAGCGAAGAATCAGTAAAGGAGGCTGTCTATGGCGACATTTCCATTACTAATCGGAACACCGGACGGCCTGCTGTTTGAGGGAGACGTGGTCCGGGTGGTGTGCAGAAGCATCACCGGCGACCTGGCGATCCTGGCGAGACATGTGAATTTCTGTACGGCTCTCGGCATGGGCGGCGCCCATGTGGTGTTCGAGGACGGCACCAGGCGGGAAGCAGCCTGCATCGGCGGCATGCTTTCCATGCAGGACGGCGTCTGCCGCCTGATGGCGACCACCTGGGAGTGGCAGGAGGACATCGACGCGGAGAGAGCCGCCGCCGCTAAAAAGCGTGCCGAGGACGCTCTGGCGAGAAGCGGCCTTACGGAACGGGAACACAGGCTGGCCGAGGCCAAGCTCCACAGGGCGCTGGTGCGTCTGAGTGTGAAAGGATAAGATCCGACAAAATACGCCGTCGGCGTAGTTTGCTTGAATATCGCGAAATGAAAAAAGAGGCGGGAAACCATGGGAAGAGATGGTTTTCCGCCCCTTCTATATAACTTAAACATGTGATTACATTTTTGTCCATGTCATAACAGAGGCTATATCCTTTTTTAGTGCAGCGTTAGCTTAAAATATAAAAGGGACGGCACCATCAATGTTGCGCCCCTTTCAGATATTTTGTTCCAAAGGAATTATATCAGTATATCCACACCCTGCTGATAGTTGGAGGAAAAAGTATGGAAAAAATTTCTGTGTTGTTAATTTCTGTGCCGCTAATGATAGCAGCTATCGTGTGTACGTTATTTGCTGATAGAATAGATACGGTTGTTAAAGGAGATAAAAAGGTTAAAAAAGTGATAGTCGTATTTGGTGCGGGGGTATTTTTAATTTGTGCGTTTGCTATTGTTGTAAGTATCTTAGCATAAACATTCAAATCTAAAATTTCAGAAGGAGAAATTTATGAAATACATGCTCAATACAGATTTTTCATCACTGAACGGGCCAAAGGCGGCCAACTGGATGATGGGCTTTCAGGATGTAGCCCACGATGCTTTTGCGGATAGCGGCAGCCACTCCCGGCTTTTGGGGAATCTTTTAATTTTGGAACCATATATGCACACACTTCGCCAGGGTCTGGCAGATCAGGGCAGAACGGTTCCGACTATTCTTCAAAAAGCGATTGATTCTCTTTGGGACTATCTGGAGGGAAAGAAAGCGGTCTCTGAGTTTCAGGACTTTGCCAATAACTTTTATGCCGCTGCCCTTGATTATAATGTGGGGGAAGAAATAACCGAGGCACAGGCAGAATTTTTCAGGAACTTCATAGATATACCCTGGGGAAAAACCTGTGAATGGCAGATACTCACATGGCTTACTACTCTTTTGATGGAAGTGGTCGCCACCTGTGGCGGGCGGCTGGATTTTGAAGA
>CAJUPT010000031.1 GCA_910588405.1 uncultured Lachnospiraceae bacterium
AGTAGCCCGACAGAACCCCCAGCACCGTGCCCAGCGCAAAAATAATCAGGACGACAGAAAAGGCGGCTGTCAGGCTGACACGTGCCCCATAGATCACACGGGTAAAAATATCCCGTCCCAGCTTATCCGTGCCGAAAATATGGTTTCCGCCCGGCGGCTGCAAAGCGTCCTTTAAGACGGCGGCGGCAGGATCAACGCCCCCTGTCACCACGGGAGCAAATATGGCCGCAAGGATAATCAGAACCGCAAGGACAGCAAAGAAACAGAAAGGCAAGTTTTTCTTTACAAAACTTTTGTTTTCCATTCTTTCTACCTCCCTCGCATTCTCGGGTCGACATAGTTGTAGGAAATATCCACGGCCAGGTTGACCAGCATATAGATCAGGGATATCCAGAGGACATAGCCCTGAATCAGCGGATAGTCATAGGCAGTGATGCCGGCGACAGCCAGGCTGCCCATACCGGGATAAGAGAAAATCACCTCCACCACGGCGGTGCCGCCAAGGAGGGAACCTAAGGACAGGCCCAGCATGGTAATCAGCGGCAGCAGAGAGTTGGGGAACACGTTCTGCCACAGAATCTGCCATTCCTTTACGCCCCTGGCCCTGGCGCCGATCACATAATCCTGGTTCAGCTCCTCCAAGATCGCCGTGCGCACCTGCCGGGTATACTTGGCCGACATGGCAAAGGCCAGCGTGACGGAGGGCAGAATCAAACTTTTAACATCGCCCCCTGACGAAACCACAGGCAGCAGCTGGAGTCTGACGCAGAAAATTAACATCAACAGCAGCCCGACCCAGAAATTAGGCATGGACACACCGAAAAAGGTGATGCCCCTGAGGGCATAATCCACAATGCTGTTTTTGTGGGTCGCCTGGACCATGCCGATGGGAACCGCCACAAGAAGCATCAGAAACATTGATGAAATCGACAGCTTTAGCGTGGGCCACAGCCTGTCAAGAAGCAGAGCGGCCACCGGCTTGTGATAGGCGTAGGAGGTGCCGAAGTCACCTTTCAGACAGTTTTTCAGCCAGTCGAAATACTGCACCAGCATCGGGCGGTTCAAGCCCATGGCCTCCCTAGTCTCCTGGATTATTTCCTCACTGGGCATCATGCCCGCAGCCGCGTACATGGTAGTTACCGGGTCGCCAGGCGCCAGATAAGTAATCATAAAGGTCAGAAAACTGATGCCCACCGCCACAAGGACAATCTGGAGCAGCCGTTTTCCCAATTGTTTTGCGCTCAAGGGGATTCCTCCTAAAGTTAAAGTTATGTATATGATACCGTTACAGTACGGACGTGGGTTTCCGACATGGCATGTTCTTAAAGATTAACATTTTCCATGCGATATTTCGTAATAGTAAGCGGATAAAATATACCCGCTTACTGTCACGCAGCACGTACTGCAAACCATCAGGCTTTCATCATTTCCAGCCCCGTCTCTTACGCCATACACGCAAAAGTCCCGCCATACCAGACCCGGCAAAATTCCGGGAGCATCCTTCTCATGAACCGGAGGAAACAGGATATATTTCAGTGGTAATCCAGTAGTAGTCGGCCGTATGAATCGCAGCACCGCCCACGGTGGCATTTTTAGAAATCATGGAGCTGTTGTAATAGCCATGAACCACAGCCGCGGCGTCATCCAACAGGATCTGCTGCATATTCCGCACGATCTCGCGGCGGGCGTCATTGTCAAAAGTAACCTGCAGTTCTTCATACAGCTTGTCATATTCATCATTCTGATAGCCGCAATAGTCAGCCCCTGATTTGGAATACCACGCAGCCATATACTCGCTGGGATCGCCGGTGCCCACGGTGATCCAGTTGGAGCCGTTCAGATCAAAATCACCGGACTGATAGCTGTCCCACTGGCCTGCGGAATCAGAAATTTCCAGATCGACGCCAATGCCAACCGTAGACAGCTGCTGCTGGATTGCCTCCGCAAAATCTTTCAGGCAGCGGTTATCATATGTAATATAGTTAAGAACAATCTCCTTTCCATCCAGCTCACGGATACCGTCGCCGTTGGTGTCTACGATCCCTGCGTCATCCAGCAGCTTCATGGCCGCTTCCGGATCAAAAGGATAAGGATCTGTCAGATTTTCATAGCCATAATCAAGATTGGAAGGCAGTACGGAATAGCCGGAGGTATACAAACCACCTACTGTGACGGAACACATCGTATCGTCATCCAGCGACATCAAAACCGCTTCCCGCAGCGTTTTATTGGAGAGCAGCTTACCTTCCGACATATTGATATGAGCCAGGCCGGTGCGGACACCGTTTGCAATCGTAACGGTGAAATCGGGATTTGCCTGCAGGTCACGCAGATCGCTGATGTTCGTTATGTTTTCAGCCAGGTCAAGCTGTCCGGACTGCAGCGCCATGGCTTTGGCGGAAGCGTCGCCCATGTACAAAAGCTCAATGGATGAAAAGGGTACGTCACCTCCCCAGTAATTGTCGTTGGCAACCATCGTATAACCCACTTCTTCCCGGAAATTAGTGGCAACATAGGGGCCAGTGCCAATAGGCGCATGAACATAATCAGCGGTATGCTCCACATCCAGAATCGCCATAACCGGATAAGCCAGATTTCCGGTCAGGTTCGCATATGGGGTAACTGTTTTAATCACCACATTCCCTGTGGCATTGTCGGCAGTAATTTCAGCCTCAAACTCCAGAAACTTCTGAGGAGCGGAGGAACCATTGGGGCCATCCTTTTTCAGTCGTTCAAAACAGGCTTTCACCGCCTCGGCAGTCAGATCACAGCCGTCAGAGAATTTTACGCCCTCACGGATATGGAACACCCACTCGGTATGCTCGTCATTGACCGAATATTCATCACACAGACAGTTGACCACATTCATGGAATTATCAAACTGGAACAGACATTCACTGACACCGTAACGGGTAGCATTCCATGCCGCGCTTGTATCTCCGGCGGGATCAAGACTGCCGGCGCTGTAATTCTGAATACCAAAAGTCATCGTGCGCTCGCCGTCAGTAGCCTTCTCTCCCTGATGGGCCTCCTGGTTCACCTCGCCTTCCCTGTTGGCCGCGGAAGTTTCCGCAGCCGTGTCGCCCGCCGCGGCCGTAGTAGACACCGCATCCTTGCCGCCGCAGCCGGACAGCATACCGGCAGCCAGCATAAGAGACAGCAGAATCGCTGTACTTTTCCGAATTTTTTTCATTCTCCATTTTCCTTCTTTCTTCGTTTTTATTTTAGTTATCACGGCTGCCGAGATCCGGATTCACCTTGATCAGCAAATCCCTGCCGAACGCTTTTGGCCATAGGAAAGTTCGGAGGGCTTTTGATATCACAGGGAAGCTCATAGGACTTTCCTGTGATACAAAAAAGACCATAACACATGGTTACGGTCGATAAAAAGGCGGCAGTATACTACCAATGGCAAAATATGGCGTCAACGATATAAACGCAGCAAACCAATGAGCTTTCCTATCTTCCGTAAGAATCTCAAGATACAAGGAATAAGCAGGTCTCCTGACTTATGCTCAACGCTTGCCGCGCCTTCCCGGAGCTTTCGCGCCCCAGTGACATTATGCGGTTCGCTCACAATTACAGTGACGGGATCGCCCCGGACTTGCACCGGGTTCCCTTTCAATCCATAGCAGAACTTATTCCTACGACAAAAACAGCCGAAATATGAACTTGACCCTTTAACTATAGCACGTTTCGACAATTTGTCCATATTTTCCGCTCCCACGCCATATTCCAATTCGTTATATGTTTTTAAAAAAATCACGGAACCCCCGAAAAATCCCCAAAAAGTCACACATCCCTCATGATCAAAACCGCGAAAAACTAACGGGTATTCTTTTTTGTTATATGGTGTAATACTGAAAAACGCTTTATGACCTTTTCTCCGACGCTGTTTTCACTACGCTATTTTCACTACACTACTTTCACTACGCCATTTTCACCATTCATGGGACAGCATCCCATATCCATAATATAATTTCATTTTTAAAAAGCGAAATTATGTTTCTTCTCATAGCAGTTCCTGTCCTTTAAACTTTTCATAGAAATTTTATTTTGGCGCACACTGCCTAGTGTGCTGACACACTAGGATACTTTTCACGATACCTTCAGACGGAGTCTCTGACATATGAGCAAACAGCCATTGAATCAACCGACAGAAGAATTGAATCAGCATTCGAATGAGTCCCCTGGTCAGAGAATCCGGAAACTGCGGGAAGAAGCGGGCCTCAAACAGAAAGAGCTTGCCGAACTACTGCACTTTACCTCCAGCTATCTGGGACAGGTAGAGCGAGGCGCCAAGCCGCTTTCCAAAAACCTGGCCGATGTCTTATGTGATTATTTCCATGTCGATTACAATTATCTGTACCATGGAATCCGATTGACTCCGTCCCCAGAACTCGGCATAATTCATGAGGAACCGGCATACGACCACGACTTTCGCGCACGTCTGAAAAAATATATCAGAAAGTGCTCTGAGGATGAATGCCGTATGGTGGAGCCAATCCTCAAGTCAATGCTTCAATCCCTACGGGAAACCGGATGGTTTGATTCCCAGGAAGCCGGACAGATTAAGGACGAATCATGACTATTCTCCTTGACTTTTGAAATCCTCTGCTTTATAATACATCCCATAACAGGCGATGAAGGGAACAAGTAGCAGTCAGCGCTGCCTTACAGAAAGCTGCCGGTAGATGAGAGGCGCAAAGAAACGGCTGGCTTGCGAATACATCCCTGAGCTTCACACCGAACGGATGCCCGGTATAGGGTACGCAAGGACAGACCCAGTAGGCTGTGACGGTTTTGGACATCCGTTACCATGTCGGGGCATGTATGTGCCCGCTAAGGCAGCAGGCCATATGCATTATACTTTATGAGAATCCGGCGACTGCGAAAAAAGGTGGTACCACGAGAATAACCCTCGTCCTTTTACAGGACGGGGCTTTTTTTATCCACAGGATCACTATTTTGAAAACGGAGGAGACTATGACTATTTATGACGAACTGGTGGCCAGAGGGCTGATCGCCCAGCTCACCGACGAGGAGGAAATCAAGGAACTGATCAACAATGGCAAGGCAACCTTTTACATCGGCTTTGACCCCACGGCCGACAGCCTGCATGTGGGGCACTTTATGGCCCTCTGCCTGATGAAACGGCTGCAGATGGCAGGCAACAAGCCCATCGCCTTAATCGGCGGCGGCACCGGCATGATCGGCGACCCTTCCGGCCGTACCGATATGCGCCAGATGATGACTGAGGAAACCATCGCCCACAATTGCGAGTGCTTCAAACAGCAGATGAGCCGGTTTATCGACTTTTCAGAGGGAAAAGCGCTGATGGTAAACAACGCCGACTGGCTGAAAGAACTGAACTACATCGAAGTGCTGCGGGAAGTAGGGCCTCATTTCAGCGTAAACCGGATGCTGACCGCAGAGTGCTACAAACAAAGGATGGAAAAAGGGCTAAGCTTCCTGGAGTTCAATTATATGATTATGCAAAGCTACGACTTCTACGCCCTGTACCAGAAATACGGCTGCAATATGCAGTTCGGCGGCGACGACCAATGGAGCAATATGCTGGGCGGC
The DNA here is from genome assembly GCA_910588405.1 of uncultured Lachnospiraceae bacterium. Classification (GTDB taxonomy): domain Bacteria; phylum Bacillota; class Clostridia; order Lachnospirales; family Lachnospiraceae; genus Paralachnospira_A. The sequence goes on from CAJUPT010000031.1 coordinate 5,587, forward strand.
ACCGAGCTGATCCGCCGGAAGCTTGGCAAGGATGCCTACGCCATGACCATCACCCTGCTGTTAAATTCCGAGGGCAAAAAAATGGGTAAAACCCAGTCCGGCGCAGTCTGGCTGGACCCTAATAAGACCTCTCCTTTTGATTTTTACCAGTACTGGCGCAACGTGGCCGACGCCGACGTGCGCAAATGCCTGCGGATGCTTACCTTCCTGCCCTTAGCGCAGATCGACGAGATGGATGGCTGGGAGGGCAGTCAGCTGAATCAGGCCAAGGAGATTCTGGCCTATGAGCTGACCAAGCTGGTACACGGCGAGGAAGAAGCCGCAAAAGCCCAGGAGGGCGCCAGGGCTTTGTTCGGCAGCGGCGCGCAAAATACCGAAAATATGCCTACCGTGGCGCTGACCGACGAGGATTTTACCGACGGCGCCATCGACATCCTGACCCTGGTGGCCAAATCCGGTCTGGTCCCCTCCAAATCCGAAGGCCGCCGGGCAGTAACCCAGGGGGGTGTAATGGTAAACGGAGAAAAAATTACCGATATCAAACAGAGCTATACAAAAGCGGATTTTGAAACGGAATTTATCCTGAAAAAAGGAAAGAAAAATTTTATGAAAATGACGCTGGGCTGAGAAACCATAGGCGTACAGGCCATATAACACACCATATGACAAACCATTAAATCACAGGATGCGGAGTAAAGTTCTTATTTCATTTATTTTATAAGATGAACGCTCCGCATCCTTTTTTGTTTTGCTCCAAAACTCTGCCGCTGACCTTTGCGCAGACATTTTCTCAAAACATTTCCTCTGTTTTGGGGCTAATATTTCCGTTAAATCCCTTTTTTAATTTCCTTTTTCTAATCGGATAAATTTTCTCTTGACATTCCGTTATTATTGTATATAATATATATATACAATATATCTTACATAGACAGTAATACCGTCCGGTACACTGCCGATACTTATCACAGAGAAAGAAGTGATTATACTGAATATCATTATATCGAATGCATCCGATAAACCCATTTATGAACAGATCTGTACCCAGATCAAGGACCTGATTATCACCGGCCAGCTAAAGGAAGGGGATGCGCTCCCTTCCATGCGCTTCCTGGCCAAAGAACTGCGCGTCAGCGTAATTACCACCAAACGGGCCTACGAAGAATTGGAACGGGATGGCTTTATCACTACCCTGCCCGGCAAAGGCAGTTTTGTGGCGGGAACCAACCTGGAACTGATCCGGGAAGAGAATCTGAAACGGATCGAACAGCATATGCTCCAAATTAAAGAACTGGCCGCCCGTTGCAGTTTAAGCCTTGAAGATCTCCAGGAAATGCTGGCTCTATTTTACACGCCATAATTTTTCCAGTAGAATTTTTCCCTTGATCGAGAGGGTGGCCTGGGCCACAAGGTGAGCCCTCTAACAAAACTCTGACAGTGCATCTATATGGAAAGTGAGGAAAGACACCATGAACACCACTATACATCCTGTTGAAAATACCGCTGCCACGGGCACTGGCAGCGCAAGAAACGCTTTGGAAATCAAAGGGCTGGTAAAAAACTACCCAACCTTCTGTCTGGACCACATCGACCTGACCCTGCCCATGGGCTGCGTTATGGGCTTTATCGGAGAAAACGGAGCCGGGAAAAGCACCACCATCCTCTCCATATTAGGAGCTGTCAACCGGGACAGCGGCACGGTGCGCATTCTGGGACAGGATACGGCTCAGGGTATTCCCCTCCCGTTGAAAGAACAGATCGGCGTGGTGCTGGACGAGTGCTGCCTTCCGGAAACTTTGAATTTGAAGGATATTAACAGCATTATGCAGGCGGCCTACCGCACATGGAACTGCAAAACCTTTTTCCGCTATGTCCATCGGTTCTTTTTGGATGAGACGAAACGCATCAAGGATTACTCACGGGGCATGAAGATGAAGCTTTCCATCGCCTGCGCCCTCTCCCACGATTCCCGGCTGCTGATTCTGGACGAGGCCACCAGCGGCCTGGACCCAGTAACCAGAGATGAACTGCTGGATCTGTTTTATGAATTTATCCAGGATGAACAGCATTCTATTTTTATGTCCTCCCATATCACCAGTGATCTGGAAAAAATCTGTGATTATGTCACATACATCCATAAGGGAAAGCTGCTGCTCTGCCAGGAAAAAGATAGGCTGCTTGGGCGGATGGGCATCCTGAAATGTTCCGAAGCTTTATTCCGGGATATCGACCCGGCCGCCGTTCATGGCAAACGGACCACCGCCTTCGGCGTGGAAGCATTAGTGGAACGACAAAAAATCCCGGCCAGCTTCACGGTGGAGCATGCCAGCCTGGACGATATATTGATCTATCTGGTAAAGGAAGACCCATTACATGCAAAAAATCACATCACACACTTTTAAAGAAAGGCTGGTAACAGATATGAAAGCACTGCTATTAAAAGATATCAAGGTTTTAGCCGGTAATATGAAACTTTATTTCATCCTGATTCTGCTGTATATCCTGTTGGGTGGGTTTGTTCCGGATCTGGGAATTTTCCAGCTCTATCCAATCTTACTCTTTTCCCTGTTTCCGGTTACTGCTCTCTCCTATGACGAGCGCTGCCACTGGACCCGGTTCGGCATCACCCTGCCTGTAAGCCGCAGCGAACTGGTGCTGAGCAAATATATTTTGGGAATCGCCGGCGCGGTATTCATCGCCCTTTTTACCTTAGCTGTAAATCTGCTGTTTCCCATATTGTTTCAAAACACCGTCACCGATTTCAGACTGTTATCCTGCTATCTGCTGGCCATCGTATCCTCCAGTATCATCTCTTTAGATGTCATTCTGCCCGTTTCCTTCCATTTCGGAACGGAAAAAGGACGGATGATCTATCTGGGCGCCGTCGTTCTGCTCTGTGCCGCGCCCGCGATCATGGACAGCATATTTGATTCTATGCAGCTCCCCACTGGCGCAGCCGGCAGTCCGCTTTATTCCGGACTGAGTACGATAGCGGCTATTTTTGTCCTTCTGGCTGTCCTGCTGACCATGCTCTCCATAAACATCTGCATCCGGATTTTCGACAGAAAAGAGCTGGCATAATATCCGTATGGGGTAAATTCAGACATATACGCATAAAATCAGGGGATTGAAAGATACTATTAACAGTAGCTCCTCGACATGCAAGGCTAAAAGAGTAAGCGGACCAAAACAGCTCCTGCAGCCGCAAAACAATCATAAGCGAGAAAAAAGATGATGAAAGACCAACTGCGAAAGCTGCCGTTCCTCTTTGGCGTGGGGGGAGCGGCTTATTATACGGCGGAAATGACATGCCGGGGATATTCCCACTGGACGATGTTCGTGTTAGGCGGCATTTGCTTCGTCATCATCGGTCTGCTGGAATACCGGCTGCGCTACAGCCGTTCCTACACCTGGCTAATGACTGTTTCTTCTATTATCATAACCTCCCTGGAATTTTTCACCGGACTGATTGTCAACCGATGGCTGGGGCTTGGCGTCTGGGATTACAGCGGGCAGCCCTTTAACCTGATGGGCCAGGTCTGCCTGCTGTTTTCTGTCATCTGGTACTTTTTATCCTATGCCGCCATCGTTCTGAACAACTACCTGCGATGCTGGTTCTTCCACGAGGAACACCCCCATGTGCTGGCCCAAAAACTGCAGGAAATCAGTTCCCGTCAGACTGCCGCCACCAAGTGAAATACTCCATGGCAAACCGCGGAGCATCATATCCTATAAACGCGGCAAACCACCCGGATTATGTCAACCATAAAAAATAGCACCCCCTCTCTGACAAAATAAAGGTGCTATTTTTTATAACCTAATCTGCGCCGGAAACGGATAGATGTACGCTATCGTATCGGCTCCCTTGTTAAGTATATTATATGCCATGCAGACAGATATTTATCCGACAATTTAAAAATACCATAAAATCTGCCAGTTTTCCATCAGCTATTCCACATCATTCAGCGCAGCGAAATCCTCCTCGCCCGTACGCACCTTCACTACCCTGCGCACATCGTACACGAAGATTTTTCCATCGCCGATATGGCCGGTATAAAGAACTTTTTTGGCGGTCTCAACAATCTTCTCCACCGGGATATTGCCCACGATCACTTCAACCTTAACCTTCGGCAGAACCGTCACATCCATCTCCACGCCTCGATATAACTCCCCGGCTCCCTTCTGGATGCCGCAGCCCATCACCTGAGTGACGGTCATACCGGTTACGCCCAGCTGATTCAGCGCCCGTTTCAGAGGCTCATACTTGGCATATTTGACAATAATGGACACCTTGTACATCCCGGTAACTTCACCGCCAATGGTTTCCGTCTTCACCACCTGAACGGCCGCGTTTTTCTGTTTTTCAGAAGCCTTGTCATAATCGCCTTCGCCCAGATCCGTATTCTCATTGACCTCCATACCGGTGGACATATCCGTGATACTGAATCCCGCGTAGGCGCTGACCAGGCCGTGCTCATGGTAGTCCAGACCGTCGATTTCCACCTCTGCCGGTACCCGCAGGCCGATCACCTTGTCGATCACCTGAAAGATAATGGTCATCGTCACCACAACCCAGAGAATCACCGAAGCCACGCCCAGTACCTGCACGCCGAAGAACCGGAATCCGCCGCCATAGAGCAGGCCGCCGTCCACGGCGAACAGGCCGGTCAGAATCGTGCCTGTGGCCCCGCATACGCCGTGTACGGAAATTGCGCCTACCGGATCGTCAATTTTTACTTTTTTATCAAAAAACTCCACTGCCAGCACCAGCAGCAGGCCGGCAATCAGACCGATAAAAAACGCTCCCACGGGAGTCACCATATCGCATCCCGCCGTGATCGCCACCAGGCCGGCCAGAGAACCGTTTAAAGACATGGACACGTCCGGCTTTTTATAACGCAGCCAGGTAAATACCATTACCGTACAGGTGGCCACCGCCGCCGCCATATTCGTATTCATAAAAATCAGACTGGCGCTTACCATATCTTCATCCGTGCTCATGGCCACGGTGCTGGCGCCGTTAAAGCCGAACCAGCAGAACCAGAGAATAAACACGCCCAGAGCCGCTACCGTCAGGTTATGGCCGGGAATGGCACGGGGATTTCCCTCTTTGTCGTATTTTCCGATCCGGGGTCCGAGAATCTTTGCACCGATACAGGCGGTGACGCCGCCTACCATATGTACCGCCGTACTTCCGGCAAAATCATGAAAACCAAGCTGGGAAAGCCAGCCACCGCCCCAGATCCAGTGGCCGGAAATCGGATAGACCACCAGCGAAATCATGGCGCTGTACAGGCAGTATGCTTTAAAATTCGTCCGCTCCGCCATGGAACCGGACACAATCGTGGCCGCCGTGGCGCAAAATACGGTCTGAAAGATCACGTAACACAGGGTGGGAAGGGTTCCGAAATCATAGTTCCCCCGGATCAGCGGATCAAAGCCGCCGATCAGCGCCCCCGTACCGCCAAACATCAGACCAAAGCCTACCAGCCAGTAGGCCGGCGTGCCGATACAAAAATCCATCAGGTTTTTCATCAGAATATTTCCGGTATTTTTTGCCCTGGTCATGCCTGCCTCACACATGGCAAAGCCCGCCTGCATAAAGAACACCAGCGCCGCACCGATTAAAGTCCACATTACGTCAACGGATGCATACATAGTTGTCTCCTCCTTGAATTCACCCACACAGCCGCGCCGGACGGCGACCGGATTTCATCTCCTGCCATTACCGCCTCTGTTTTACGGCTGTTGTTTTTCATGTTTTTTCATGGCCAGGCCTGTGCCAGAAACTGTGTAGTTTTGAAAAGGCATCACAGAAAAGCCTTGCGGAACTTTCCCAAAAATAGAACGCTCCCATAACAGAACTTATCCATGATACGAAAAAAGGCGCCAAGTGGATTCCACTCAGCGCCTTCGCTACATCACGCATTATAAATGTCACTTTATTATTTGTCAATAAATTTTTTATAATTCGTTAATATTTGCTAAAATTGTTTTTTCTTTTCCCTGTATTTTCTCCGTATTTTTTCTGCGCCCCCTTTGCGCGCCTACTTCATATATTTTTTCAGCAGCCGCGCTACACTCGGGGCGTCGATGGGCTTGGACACATGGGCATTCATACCGGCCTCCAAACATTTCTGGATATCCTCGGAAAAGGCGTCGGCCGTCATAGCGATAATCGGGATGTCCGCATCCTGCCGCCCGGAATTTCGAATCATATGGGCCGCCTCGTAGCCGCCCATCACAGGCATACGGATATCCATCAGCACCGCGTCATAATGCCCAGGCTCCGACGCCTGGAACTTGTCCACGCAGATCTGCCCGTTCTCCGCCCAATCCAGCGATAGCCCAAGCTCTGACAGCAGATCCTCCGCCACCTCCCAGTTCAGCTCATTGTCCTCGGCTAACAGAATCCGTTTGTCCTGGAGATCCTCTTCACTCTCGTTCTCTCTCTCCGGCAATTCGTCAAGATCCGTCATAAAAGGACGCAGACCATAAAACAGCGTGGACTTAAACAACGGCTTGGAAATAAAGCCGTCGATTCCCGCCTCCCTGGCTTCATTCTCAATGTCAGCCCAGTCGTAAGCCGAAATCAGCAGAATCGGAATGTCCTCTCCCACGCACTGACTGATTTTCCTGGCCGTCTCGATTCCGTTCATGCCAGGCAGCTTCCAGTCGATCAGAATAATCTGGTAATCGTCATGGCGCTCATGATGCTTCATGACCATTTTTACCGCCGTCTCGCCGTCCAAAGTCCACTCTGCCTTTACGCCGATGGATTTGAGGGAAACCACCGTACTCTCACACAGCTCCCTGTCATCATCCACCACCAGCATATTCCACTCCGGCAGAATCATATCCTGCTCCTGAACCACTCCCTTTTCCATATCCAGAACCACATGGAACATCGTGCCCTTACCCAGCTCGCTCTCCACCTCGATCGTACCCTTCATGGCGTCAACGATATACTTTGTGATCGTCATGCCAAGGCCGCTGCCCTCCGTCCGGTTCACCCGGGCATTGTCCTCTCTGACAAAGGATTCAAATATCTTTTCTTTAAATTCCGGCGACATGCCGATTCCATTGTCCTTCACCTGGAAATGAATCCGCACATAGTCCTCCCCGACCGGAGAAACTTCCTCATACAAAGACAGATTGATCACGCCGCCGTCGGGGGTGAATTTCACGGCGTTCGAAACCAGATTCAGCAAAACCTGATTCAGACGAATACCGTCACAGCAGACATTCTCCGCCGAAATATCGTGAATCGAAACATTAAACTGCTGCTTCTTCGCGCGCACCTGGGGCTGAGATATATTTACAATTCCTTCCATCACTTCCCGCAGCGATACCTGATCGTAATTCAGCGTCATCTTTCCGCTCTCAATTTTGGACATATCGAGAGCATCATTGATCAGCCCCAGAAGATGCCTGCTGGAAAGGGTAATCTTTTTCAGACAATTCTGTACCTGCTGCCGGTTATCGATATTGGCGGTGGCGATGGCGGTCATGCCGACGATGGCGTTCATCGGCGTACGGATATCATGGCTCATATTGGACAAAAATTCGCTTTTCGCCCTGTTTGCATGCTCCGCCATCTGTCTCGCTTCCTCCAGCTCCTTGATCTGCTTTCTGGTCATACTGAAATACTTTCCGAAAATCAGAAGCAGCACAACCAGAATCACGGCACAGCATGTCAGCGCCATATAGATCCATTCTCTGCTCAGACCGCTGATCGTATCGCCCAGAGTGCCATAGGGCATCGTCGTAATCAGATACCATTCCGAATAGGCCAGCTTTGTACCGTACACATGCCTCTGTTCCCCATAGATCTGAATGCCCGCGGAATAATCCTCCCCATTTTCCATGGCAGAGGACAAGCCCTCTATATACTCTTCCACGGACATCCCGTTCACGCCGTCATACATATTCCGCACACGGTCAAAATAATTTTTATTGTTTCCCTCTGCGCTGCGGATAACAAAGCTGCCGTTCTTGCGGATAATAAAAGAGTACACCCGTTCGTTATTCTCATTCAGGGAAAGGGTCTGGCTCAGATAGTCAACAGGAATACAGGCCACAAGGGCGGCGCTGTCCCTCCCGTCGCTCATCGGATAAGCCACCGGAATACCCAGCAGGATAATACTCTTTCCTTCGGTATCCTTTCCCACAGCCACCTTATCCTTTCCCTCATTCAGAGAATGCAGATAGGATTCCGGGTCATCCACCTGGATCTGATCGCCGTAAATCATCTCGAAGGTTCCGTCCGACGAACAGAGCGCCAGATAATTAAAGGACCTGGCCCTGGCATGGTACTCAAGCCGTTCCCACACCTTTTCCGTCTCATATGTACTCTCCGGCCGGATCGTGTTGACCAGCGCCCTTACCTGTGAGAGACGCAGGCTCATGATGGTCTCAAAATGCAGGGAAACCTGTTCGCTCATGCCGGACATGTAAGTCAGCCCCACCTGACTGATCGTCTCCGAGCTTCTCCGTTCCATATGGAACGCCATATAAGAAAATATACAGATACACAGCACTGCCACAATAATCAGACCGCCCAGCAAAAACTGCGTTGTATGATCCTTCGATTTTTTATTCATTCAAACTTTCCCTCCGAGCCGATTCTTTTCAGCACGCTTCTGTTCCGTATGATGACAGTTTACTCCCGGCGTCTCACAGTTCCTGATCTTATGAGATTCCGAAAGCACATCATACCCCGGCGGCGGATTTTCTCATCCGTATACGCGCTGACGAAACTTTTTTGTATATTGGGAAGTTCGGAGAACTTTCCGGTGATACAAAAAGCATATCGGGAAAGGATTTTCACGCTGCAAAGGCCCCGTGAATTTCCTGTCCTGATATGCTCTAGTGTAACACGCAAACCGAAATAATGTCAATGCAATCGCTCTGACTTTCTTTTCCTTTCTTGTCCAGGATTACCACCGCCAAATCCCTGTCCGCTTTCTTTTATGGAGACTTTCACCCCCCTCTCAGCCCCTCACAATCTCATAATAAGTCCTGGCTGTCAGACGGTAAACCGTCAGATAAAACAGGGCGAACAAAAGGCCGGCGCAGACGGTGCAGAGGGCAAACAGCCCTTTCTGATTCAGCTGAAACATGGTCAGCAGCTGGCACACCGCCGGAAATGCCGCCGCTATATGGAGATAGGCCGTAAACAACGGCAGGAAAAACACCTGACGTACCTGTCTGTCGATGGTCTTCTTCACCTCTCGGTCGCTCATGCCCACCTGTTTCATAATCCGGAACCGGTCGTGGTCGTCAAAGCCTTCCGTAATCTGCTTGTAATAGATAATCATCACCGTCATAATCAGAAACAGCAGCACCATGAAAATCCCCACGAAAAACAGGCTTCCGTACAACTGGAAAAAACTTTCTCTGGCCTGGTAAATGTCGTCTGTACGTTTCAACGCCGGAACGCTTTTCGACAGCCCTTCCGCCATAGACGCAAAACATTCCCGCTGCCTCTCCTCATCGCCTTCCAGATTATACCGGTAAACCAGCCGGATCTCCGGCTCAAACATCCGTCCGTATTCCGCCTCATTTTGGAGCAGCCCTCTCAGATCCTCCATGGAAGGCACCACCAGCAGCGCCTCGTCGCTCATGCCGTTCAGCTCGTTGATTACAAATGCCGGATATTCCACCCGTTCCACAATCTGATACTCATATCCGCCCACCGTAATCCGATCCTCCGGAACAGAGAAATTCGTCCAGACTGCCGCCTGCCCCGGAGCAAGCATTAAATCGTTTCCGCTTTCCCTGTTATAATCCTCCCGGGTGATACAGGTTACTGCCACCGGCACCGCTCCTGGTTCCAGGTCAAAATCCAGCCGGTCTCCCGCCCGCCGCATCGTATGATAAGTGACAGCATGCCAGGACTCATCCTTTACCCCCATCCCATATATCCGGGCCTGGGCCAGCACCTCCTCTCTCAGCTGTCCCACGTCAGCTCCTTCCCCGGCGCACTGGACTTCTCCGTCCCGGTAGAACAGCCGTCTCAGCACATCCTCCTCGCCGACTACCAGGCTGGTGCAGGAGCCGGCCACCACAAGAACCGCCGTGGACAGAATGGCGATGCTGGCCAGCCCTGCCGCATTCTGCTTCATCCGGTACATCATCCCGGACACGGAAATGAAATTCTCCGGCCTGTAATAAAAATGCCGGTTTCCTTTCAGCAGCTTCAAAAGCGCCGTAATCCCTGCCGTAAACAGACAGTAAGTGCCAACGATCACTAACAGAACGGCGAAAAAGAACACATTGAACGCCTCCACGGCGGACCGGCATGTAATTGCCAGCCCGTAACCGCCGGCCAGCGTCGCCACCCCAGTCAGAGCCACCAGCCACCTGGCCTTCGGCTCCCGCTCCCCGTGACGGCTCCCTTTTAACAGGGCGATGGGATTGGTCCGGTAAACCACCAGGATATCATAGAACAGAACCAGCCCGTATCCCCCGAAAAACAGACCCGCCGTCCCCGCCACCGACCGCAGTGGAATCTGAAAGGTCAGCCGTACCTGCATATGAACGATTTTCATAAGGACCAGAAACATCATCTGGCTCATCAGGCAGCCGAACAGAATGCCCAGCGCCAGTGTTGCCGCAAAGCTTAAGGCCACCTCCCACATCATCATCAGCGACAGATGCCGCCGCTCCATTCCCAGAATACAGTAAAGCCCCAGCTCCTTTTTCCGCTGCTTCATAACGAAGCTGTTGATATAGAACAGAATAATAACGGAAAAAAACGCGGCGATATAAGTACTGAGCGCCAGCAGATATCCCATAGCGCCGCTGCCTTTAGCGCCGCTTTCCGCCACCATAATGGTAATGGAAGACAGGATATAATACAGCCCTGTAATCATCGAGCCTGCCAGCAGGTAAGGCAGATAGATGCTCTTATTTTTCCGTATATTCTGAAAAGCCAGCCTTGGGTAAAAAAATTTATTCATGATGCCTCCTAATATATAGTTCCGCAACTCCCCTCCCGTCGCTATGAGCACTTAGGTTCTGTCTTTTAGACCCTTACGTGCGATGCATGGAAAATCCGACAAAATGTGTCATCGCGAAGCATAGTCTTGAGTACTGGCACATTTTGCTGGATACTTCGTAATAGTTAGCGGGTGTTTTTTAGCCGCTTACTATTTTTCAGGGCTTGTACGGTCCGTTGCTGTTTTGGGTGAATCACCTGGTATTACAAGCCAGTACGGTCAGCGTATCGGAAATTCTCTGATACAGCTCTTCATTGCGCATATTCCCCCGGTAAATCTGGTGATAAACGCTGCCGTCCTTGATAAACAGCACCCTGCCCGCATGGCTGGCCGCTCTGGTGCTGTGAGTCACCATCAGCACCGTCTGCCCCTGACGGTTGATCTCTTCAAATACTTTTAACAAGCCGTCTGTAGCCTTTGAATCCAGCGCTCCTGTGGGCTCGTCGGCCAGAATCAGTTTCGGTTCGGTAATCAGCGCCCTGGCCACCGCCGCCCGCTGCTTCTGGCCGCCGGATACCTCATAAGGATATTTGTCCAGCAGCTCGCCGATGCCCAGCAGCTTACAAAGCGGCCTGATCCGCTTTTCCATCTCATCGGGATGCTTTCCGGACAGAACCAGCGGCAAATAAATATTATCCCGCAGGGAAAAGGTATCCAGCAAGTTAAAATCCTGAAACACAAACCCCAGATTCTCCCTCCTAAACGCCGCCATCTGATGCTCCGGGATCGAAGACAGATTCTTCCCCTCCAGCAGCACCTCGCCCGCCGTGGGCCGGTCCAGCGCCGCCATAATATTCAAAAGGGTGGTCTTTCCCGAGCCGCTCTCCCCCATAATCGCCACATATTCCCCCTGCTCCACGGAAAAGTTTACATCTGCCAGCGCCTGCACCTGGGTGCCGCCGAACCGGGTGGTGTAGATTTTTTTCAAATGTTTTACTTCTAACAATGCCATTTTCATCACTCCTGTTCATTTCTAATGTACTCTCGGCGTCTCATAGTACCTGATCTTGTGAAATTCCGAGAGTAATTTCTAAAGTCCTGCCGGTTATGATCTTCCACAATATATCATAAATATATGGACACGAATCATACTCGGTAAATAATACGTACTTCAACCTTTTACCAAAAACCTTGCCGCAAGGCTGTCGTCGTTGTTGTTTTGTTTACTGCTGTTATTATAAAAGAAAAAGAACCGTTCAGCCATCGTTTTGGCTTACGATTCTTTGTTTTAAACTTACATTTGTGTAAGGTTAAAGGTAAGGTTCAACCTTCCGCTATCTCATTTTCCGCCGGCCAATCCCGACTTTATATCCGGCAATTCCAGCAACGCATCCCACTAGGCATCCTGCCAAAACATCCGTTGGAAAATGAACGCCCAGATACAAACGTGAAAAACTGATCAGAGCCGCCAAAACCAATGGAAGCACTGCAAAAGTCCACCGCCCTTGTTCCCGAAATCCCAGGAAACAGGCGACAGCGGCAGCAAAAGAGCTGGAAGTGTGCCCCGAAGGAAAAGAAAAATCACGGGGCGCCGGAATCAACGGAACCAACTGCGCATACTGCTGAAAGGGCCTAGCCCGTTGCACCAGGTTTTTCAGGCAAATGTTCGTACACAGCAGGCTCAGCGCCAGAGCCACCAAACTACAGACACCTATCCTTCTTGTCCCTTTGGGAATCAGCAAGCACAAAGACAAAAGAATCCAGAACTGCCCATGATCCCCCAGGAATGTGATCCCGGTCCACAATGCAGTCCAGAACTCCGACCGTAAATTTTCCTGTATCCATAACAAAATCTGAAAGTCCAAAATTACCCTCCTGTTCCGCTCGGGTAAACGCGCCGCAGCCTAATCAGCCGTATCTTTCGCGTTTTCGGTATCCGAATTTTCTGTCTCCTCAATATTTTCTGTCTCCTCAATCTGAATGGGCCACTGCCCTTTCCCACCGAAAGCATGGCTCCCCACATCCCCATAACGCGCAAAATCATCGGAAACCACCGCATAATACCGTTTCCCTGCTTCCAGTCCGAACCCTAAGCTGATCCTGATTTCCGTTCCGCCGTCTATGCCGTAATAAACCTTTTGCTCCTCATCCACGGTTCCGAAAGTAACCTGGCTGCTGTCCGCCGGAATTTCTGCTAAAACACTGTCGTCCGCATCGTCATACAGCGTAAAAACACCCGTACCCGGCTCCAAAGCTTCCCGTTCCGCATATAAAAAAACCGTATCCGTACCCGCAGGCGCCTGGTAATCGGAGCCGGTAGCTACTGGGAACGCATAGACGCCGCCGATGGACTCTATATGCATCTCTGAGGAAGCAATAGACTCCTCACCGCCATTTTTTCCACTATTTTTCCCATTACAACCTGACAGAAAAATAGTCAGAAAAACCGCCAAAAACAGCAGCGTCACTTTAAACCTTTTTTTGCTTCCCTTCAGCCGCCGGACATCTCCTGATCCCTGAATGCCATCTGTGGCATATTCACCTTTTTCGCCCACATGATCTATATACCGCTCCACCGCAAACCATTCCTTTCCCCCGGATTTTACATATACCGCTCAAACATGCAGTTCCGAAAAATCAATCGCCCAGTCATTATAAATGCGCACCTTTACGGAATGCCCAAATGCGTAAATAACAGGGGCATCCTCATGCTCCAGGTCATAAACCATTGTCTGCTTCCCCGCTGTTTATGGATAGTATTATAAAATGATTTTTCCAAAACCGCAAGCCATCTCATCATATTATCCGTTTCCTGCAAAAAACCTTGCTGTTGTTCACTCCCGGCAACACGCTTCGCGATGCGCAGAACATATGTTTACACAATACTTGACGCTTCCTTTTAAAGCTCGTATAATATGAACCATAGAAATCCATTTAACCCGCACAAAACTTTTTCACAAATACTGCCTGCCATCCAAAAAAAGACGGCAGCCCCCGGAGATTACAGCCATGAAACAGATGACCCTATTTGACACCATCGCAGCAGACACCCAGCCGCTGGCCGCCAGGCTCCGCCCCGCCACCCTGGAGGAATTTGCTGGCCAGACCCAGCTTTTAGGCCCCGGTAAGGTTCTGCGCCGTTTAATCGAGAGCGACCAGATTTCCTCCATGATCTTCTGGGGGCCTCCGGGAGTGGGGAAGACCACGCTGGCCCGGATCATCGCCAACCGGACGAAAGCATCTTTCATTGACTTCTCCGCCGTCACCAGCGGCATCAAGGAAATCCGGACGGTGATGAAGGAGGCGGAGGATAACCGGCTGTACGGCACGAAAACCATCGTGTTTGTGGACGAGATTCATCGCTTCAACAAAGCCCAGCAGGACGCTTTCCTGCCCTTTGTGGAAAAAGGCAGCATCATCCTGATCGGGGCAACCACGGAGAATCCATCTTTTGAGATCAACAGCGCCCTCCTCTCCCGCTGCCGGGTATTTGTGCTGCAGGCGCTGAAAAAAGAAGAGCTGACCGCGCTGCTTGCCCGGGCTTTAACAGACCCCAGAGGCTTCGGCGGCCAGAAAATCAATATCTCTCCAAAGATGCTTGACATGATCGCCCTGTTTGCCAACGGCGACGCCAGGACGGCCTTGTCCGTATTGGAAATGGTAATTTTAAACGGGGATTTGGACAGCAGCGGCGGCATTACCGTTTCCATGGAGATACTGGAGCAATGCACTTCCAAAAAACCCCTTTTGTACGATAAAAACGGCGAGGAACACTACAACCTGATTTCTGCCCTCCACAAATCCATGCGCAATTCCGACCCTGATGCCGCCGTCTACTGGCTGGCCAGAATGCTGGAGGCAGGGGAAGACCCGCTGTATGTGGCCAGAAGGGTCATCCGTTTCGCCAGCGAGGATGTGGGACTGGCCGATCCGCGGGCGCTGCAGATCGCCGTATCCGCTTATCAGGCCTGCCATTTTATCGGTATGCCGGAATGTACGGTCCATCTGACGGAAGCCGTGGTCTTTATGTCGCTGGCGCCAAAATCCAACGCCCTGTACAAAGCCTATGAAGCCGCGAAGCTGGACGCCGTCAAAGACCTGGCGGAACCGGTGCCGCTGGTGATCCGCAACGCCGTCACAGACCTGATGAAAAATCTGGATTACGGGAAAGGATATCAGTACGCCCATGATACGGAAGAAAAACTGACCGATATTCAGTGTCTGCCCGACGCCCTCTTAGGCCGGGAGTATTACCGGCCCGCGAAGGAAGGAGAGGAATCACTGTATCAGGAAAGGCTGGAAAAAATCAAGGCATGGAAAAAGAAGCATAACGCCGGTTAAAAGGGCGTGATAAATACCGCCGTTTTACTTCTTATTCAGTTTGCCTGCCGCCTTCACGATCTCTTTCCCGGTCAGATACTTCCTCCCGTTTTCCTTGACCGCTTTTACCAGCCGTTCCATAGCATCCCGGTTCGCCTTGATTATGTTTGCTGCCTCTTTCATCTGTTCTGATAAAATCCGGTTGATCAGCTCATTTGCCTTTTCGTTATACGGAAGCCCGTTCCCTCCGATCACAGCCAACCCGATTTCTTCCTCATACATTCCAAACTTACACACCATATCCGCGGCAATACCCGTAGCGGCACGCAAATCGGCCGCCGCGCCGGAGGTCAGGCCATACTGAAATACCAGTTCCGCCGCCCTGCCTCCAAGCGCCGCGCAGATTCTTTCTAGGAAATACTTTTTGGACGGACACCCTTCCCTTATTTCAGTCAGCGTATATCCTCCATAATTCCCCCGCGCCACAATGCTCATATAGCTGGGCGTATCGCCATAGTACAGATTGATCAGGGCATGTCCCGCCTCGTGGTACGTGGTACACGCGACCTCCTTTTGGGAAGCAACGCCCCTTTCTTCCCCCATGCCGCACCTTTCAAATATCTCATCGAACAAATCGTCGTCAATGATCCGGCCTGACCGGATTCCCTCCCGCAAAGCCGCCTCGACTGCCTGTTCAAGCCTGGCCGGGCTCATTCTAGCAGATCTATCGACAATGCTTTCCAGCTTTTCATCAGAAATGGCAAACATATCGCCCTGCTTTTTGATGAGTTTTTCCAACATCCATCTTCTTCCTTTTTTATCCAGTCCATTCATCTCAAACAGCCTGTCAAAACGACGCTGGAGGGCAAAGTCAATTTTATTCCCAAGGTTCGTGGCCGCCATGACAAATACCGGCCTGTCATCCCTCCTGATAAACCCGTCCATCTCGGTCAGCAATGCGTTCAGCGCCGGGTTTGGCAAATGTGAATCCTCACGTTTCATGCCTATGGCGTCGATTTCATCAATGAACAGGATGGCAGGCGCATATTTCCTCGCGGCACGAAATACATCCTGTACCTTCTGAGGACCGCTGTTAGACAACTCGCTTGCGCTGACGGACAAAAAATTCACGCCGGATTCCGAGGCCACAACCTTGGCCAGCGAGGTCTTTCCGGTTCCCGGAGGGCCATAGAGCAAAACGCCCCTTGGCCTCACGCCTTTTTTATTGTACATCTTGGGATTCCGGAGATAATGGATAAAAAATTCAAGTTCTTTTCTGAGATCCTCCGACACATAAATATCATCCCAGCTTTTATCCGGGCGCAGATCGTCGGACAGCATCAAAGACTTATCCTCGGTCTCCACTGCCGTTTCAAGCCTGAAATCGCAGAAAATGATACTTCCGGCATTGGCTTTCTCATCAAATTCTTTTCTGGTCTTATAGGTCAGGATCTGATGCCGCACCGCCAGAGTCTCCATTACCGCCTGGCAGCATACGTCCAGGTAGGCCTGTTCCAGCTGGCTCCTGAAATATTTGCTCTCGATAAATCCCCCGGCTCCCTTTAACATAAGGGCATTTTTTTCTTTTTCCGTATAGCCGTATCCGCCGCTTCTGTCCAGAATATACACCGGGATTTCCTTATCCTCCTCCCGGAGCGTTAAGAAGGCATCCCGACCGGCCGTCCTGGCATCTACGGCGTTCAGCCCGTTCCCCGCATTTTCCAGGCCATAGATGTAATCGACGACTGCGAAAAGGACATTTTCCTTACGGAGCATTTCCGTAAACTCTTTGAGATCCACTGTGTCCTTCACATGGACATTGTTACTTTTGATCCTGCCGGCGGGCTCATATTTCACTGTCCCGAAGACCGGAATGACACAGTCCCTCTCCCCGAAATAGAAGTCCTTTATGTTCTTTTCGGCATCTTCAAAATCACATTTCCATTCGATCCTGGCCACGCCGCTTTCATCAAGCCCCCGCTTTTCCTCCGCCAGCTTCAAAAACTCATACAATTCCTTATGAATGAGCTTGCCCGCTATTTTGGAAGCATTCCTGGCATCCGCGCTGCCGCCCATGGAATATAATATAGTCCGGGCCAGGTATTCCTTTCCCTGCGCCAGCTCATAGCCATATTTCTTTTTTATTTTTTTCAGCCGGCTCTCTATATCCTTCTCCACCAGCTTCAGAATGGTATCCGCCTTTAAATGGTTCAGCATCAGAACCGTGTAGGAAGACATTCTCGAAAGGATTTCCGGCGGAAAGGAGGGCTGCTTTGTCCTCGGGTTGATATCCTTCCCTAGGGCGTCGATCACCACCTTCTCCGGAAGCAGCGTAAGGTTTTCATTCTGCCCGCCGCCGTAAAGCTGCCGGCCCGCATTGCTTGTGAAAAATATAACGGTATCTTTAAAGGATACGTCCTTCTCATGGAACCTGTCCCTTAAGACGCCTTCATCTAAAATCTGTAAAAAAATCAAGATGACGCCGCGGTCCGCTTTTTCGATCTCGTCAAATAAAAGGACGCACTGCGGATGTTCATCCACAAACTCGGTAAGCGCGCCGCCGCTGTCAGTATTCCTGTACTGGCGGGCCCAGCCCTGAAGGTCTCCCTCCGCATCCTGCGTGGCATATCCTGACATGTCAAACCGCCTGAAAGGATATCCCAGCTTCCTGGCAAACAGCTCGGACATAAAAGTCTTTCCCACTCCCGGAGGCCCTGCCAGAAGGAATACGTTTCTGGGGCCCCCCTTACTTGGCTGCAGCCGGATCGTCAGCTCCCTGTCAAAATATGCCGCCCGCAGCTTCTCGATGGCCGCATCCTGCCCAAGAACCATCGCCTTCAGCTCGTATTCCACGGCCTCGGCCTGCATAAGAAGCTGCCGCATGGAAGCCTCGTCACCGGCTTCCTTTGCCGGCTCTTCTTTCCTGTTCTCTTCTTCTGACGGTTCCGGCTTCGGGTATGCGGATAACATCCGATTCACAAAAGTCGATACGGCAGGCGGATCATAGCCAATGGCGTTATCCTCTTTTTTATCCCTGTAAACAGCCGTCAATTTATTCAGGTTCGCATCCGAGAGGCACTTTTCCAAATGCCGTTTCAGATTGGCTGCCGCCGCCGCCCTGGTACTGTCGCTCTGTTCCCGGTCTTTGATAGTAAGAACGCATTGTTTCATGTCTTCCGCGACTGCCCAGTATTCTGTCAGCCCGGTGTTTTTTTCCCTGTAAGCATCCTTCCAGTCGTCAAATTCTTCGCCGGCATCCCCGGTATCCGCATCTTCCTCCTCCCTCCTGCCGGAAAAAAGCTCCGGATTTTCCGCTTCGGACCCATCGCCGAAGGACAGAAAGCCGTCCTCCTCCCAGCTTTCATCCTCCAAATAGTCGGCGCTTTCACCCAGATACACCAAATCCCCCAGATACCTTTGCGCCTCTTTTATCGCATGCCGCAGGCTGCCGGGCACATCCTCCGCCTCCGTCTCAAGCTCGCTCCGGTATTCGAAGCTGCGGAATTTTGCATTCTGATATTTGCCCGTCTGCTCGGAGCATTTCAGCCATTCATTAAAAATTCCTGTCTTTCTCCCGTTTTTTACCGCGTAAATCTTTTTTTTCATCTATCTAGTTCCTTATTGTTTTTGATCATATATACTTTGTTTATACCTCAGACTCCATGTTTTTATGTAATGCTTCTTTGCATATTTTACCAGGAACGCCTCGTATTCCTCTTTTGAAATCTCATTCGGTTTCTTAAGCGGCGTCTGCTATATATTTTCCTCAATAAACCCCGTCCGCTGAATCAGCCGTCCTTTCCATCGAATTTGATACTTTCTGTATTCGGACGTCCGGATTTCCTGGGTTTTGCATTTGTTCGCCACAATACGATACCGCACCTGATAGCCGAAAAGCTCCCGATGCAAATGGTTTTCCGTTATTTCCAGCTGCCTTGCCGCTTTCACCAAATCCGAACCCTTCAATTCGATTAAATACGCCGTATGTGTTTCCTCATTTATCAGCAGGTAATCGCATCTCTCTTTTTTCGTGATCACAACGCCGTCGATTTTATAGTGTGTCACATATGCTTTTCCAATATTATTTCCTTTATGATATTGCGGATTGCCCTCATCCTTTGACACAATTCGAGCGGCGTGCTTATTGCATAATGATTGAAAACCTTTCAAGGGCATAGATCACACCGCACCTTTCTCATTTACACACTGCAATTCTAAAAGCATGTCAAAATCATCATTAATTACCTTTGAAATTTCATCAATCCGCTCATTGCAGATCATATGAATTTCCGCATCCATACAATTTTCAGCCATGCCGTTTTTCACAAACCGCGCGTCAAAGGACTGGTAATCAAGCCATAGCGACTGCGGAATAATCTTTTCCGCTTTTTTCAAACATTCAGCCGAAATCCCATGGGCATATAACAGATTATTCAATTCTCCCAGCACATAAGGACTGTGCGTCGTCAGCACCACGGAATGGCCGGAATTGCTCACCAGTGCAATCAGATCCGTAATATATTTCTGCGAAGCAGGAAACAAATGAGATTCCGGTTCCTCCACAACAAACAAAATCTGTTTTTGCTGTAACAGATAATAAAATAACAAATTCAATATCCAAACACATTCCTGCTGTCCCGAGGATGAAAAATTAATCTTCACATACCTTCCGTCGTCAAGATTAATCCGTTCTTCGCCGTTGCTGTAGCAATATGTGCCCCGCAGGATTTTTTCAACCAGTTCCAACGCCTGACGGACAATCGTGGACGACACCCCCGTCTTGCCGCGGGAATACGCGGCCAGTCCCCGAAGACCGTCCGAAAATTCAGGCTTGATACGCAGAGTCCGCTCCAGATAATCCTTTGTACACCTGTCCAGCGAGCGCTTTTGAATGTCATCCATATTCGCGTAAATATAATTAAGCTGATTCGACAACAAAGTGATCATACTGCGGCCTGCCGGAATATACACAACAGAACAGCTGTCGTCAAACATTTCATACAATTTTTTTCTGAACAGCCTGATTTCGTCCTCCGGCACCCCAAGCGGAGTCATTGAAAAACAATCGTTATTTTCCCGCAAGAATTTTCTCAATTCATAACTAAAAGTTACCCATATATAATTGGGCGTCTGATGCTCCATATCGCATTTCAGAGAAATCTTCACAAAACAAGTTTCCGTATAATAATATTCGATATACATATCGTCAGGCATTCCCCATGACGAGCCAAACGTACTCAAAAATTTTTCCCGCAAACAGCCTTCCAGTCTCTTTTTTAGCCCCATGCCATGCCCGACATCATATTCATCCTCCATCCCGCTTATGGGAACGGCATTGAACGCCTGCTTTTGGGCGAGTTCCTCAATATCTTCTTTTATCGTTCTAAAATAGTAAATAACTTTGGCAATCGTACTCTTTCCCGATGCCTGAAACCCTGTCAGCGTAAGAAATGGAACACAATCCAGCTCACATCGCTCAATTGGCCCCAACTTATTAATAATCAGCCTGTGCATGCAGCAATCACCTCTCTCTGCTTTAAATTGCTTTTCTATATCATATCAGAAAATAATTGAAAGATCAATTCGCCGCCAATTCCGCCTTTCCTGGCATTTCAGCAGCTGATAACAACCTTCCAATGCCTCATCGGCAGACGGTATCCAAAGACTTTTGAAAATTGGGGACATGGAAGAAAGGGAGTGTGATAAATTTTTATGACAATCTTTTTACAATAACTCTTTTATTATGAAAAATGATATAAAAATGGCTATGCCTTACGGCATAGCCATACTGTGAAATCACCATCGGCGATTCCCTCGCTTTTACAGCTTCCACTTATAGGCAGGACTCACCTTGAAAAAATATTAACATACATTACCGTCGCCTATCAGTCCTCGCCCAGGCAGTTCATATCATTCAACCCGCAGGTCTTGTCGTCCTCGTCAGCCACACAGTTCATGTCGTTCAACCCGCAGGTTTTGTCATCCTCGTCCGCCAGACAGTTCATGTCATTCAGTCCACAGGTCTTATCCTCGTCCTCTGTGATGCCGTTCATATTGTTGAGGCCTAATTTTTCATCCATATGCTACCCCTCTCTGAATCGCCCGTTCGCCTCCCTGATACTTTTTACAACGGAGGAATCTTCAGCCAAGCTCCCATATCCGTACCTTCCTCCACAGTATATCCCAAAAACTTTGCTGATTTTAAATTTCCATTCTCCATCCGCATCTTTGGGAGGCTTTGCGGGCCTACATTCTTTTCGCTTCGTTTACACCTCTCTCGCCGCGCCGAAGCCGCTTTTACGCATTCTTCGTCGCCACGATATTCACGCCGGTTCCGGCCACATCGGCCAGGATCACATCGCCGATCTGCACGGGCGCATTGACCGTGATGCCCTTAAGCGCTTTCACACAGTCGAAAATCTTCGCCTTCGGAATGTCCTCCGCTGTTTTGACGGAAACCATCTCCGCCGTGCCGCCCAGTACACGAACCGTACTGGTCACGATTCTGGTAGGGTTGGTCACTTCCTTCTCGGCGTAGGTGGCGCCCCGCTTGCAGGTGTTGCCCGATACACTGACCACTTCTTTTCCATTCATCTCCACTGTCAGCGGACAGCCCATAGGACAGCCGATGCAGATTAATTCTCTCTTTTCCATCCTGCTATTCCTCCTCGATCCGAATGGTAATGGTTTCCAGGTCTTTCACAGCCAGCAGCTTTTCGCGCAAAAGCTTCACTTCCTCCATCTCTCCCGGCGCCATCACCTGGCGTTTTTTATGAAGAATCTGCTCATCGTTTAAATAAACGCCGATATAACAGTTTTTATATACATTCCCCACACGGAACCGGACAATCTGCGTCTCGTCCATCCGCTCCGGGTTAATCGTGACAGGCACCGTATAACGGACGCCATTTTCCGGCTTCAGATGCACGATCCGGCCGCCATCCTCTTTCCTTTTCCCCTGCACATAGCTTGCCGCGTTCCGGCCTGCCGCCGCCGCTTCCTCGGACACAAAGTCCACCAGATCATGGACGTGGAGCACATTTCCGCAGGCAAATACGCCTTCCAGGCTGGTTTCCAGGCTTTCATTCACGCTGGGGCCGGAGGTGACGGAATTCATCTCCACACCCATTCCCCTTGACAGCTCATTTTCCGGAATCAGGCCTACGGACAGAAGCAGGGTGTCGCACTCATAATCCTCCTCGGTGCCGGGAATGGGCTTGCTGTGCTCGTCAACCTGGGCCAGCGTAATCCCTTCCACCCGCTCCTTACCCCGGATCTCTACCACCGTGTGGCTCAGCTTCAGCGGGATGCCGAAGTCGTCCAGGCACTGGACAATGTTTCGTTTCAGGCCGCCGGAGTAAGGCATCAGCTCCGCAACCACCTTGACCTCGGCTCCTTCCAGCGTCATACGCCTTGCCATAATCAGGCCGATATCGCCGGAGCCCAGAATCACTACCTTGCGGCCGGGCATGTAGCCTTCCATATTGACAAGCCGCTGGGCCGTGCCTGCGGAGAAGATGCCCGCCGGACGGTAGCCGGGGATATTCAGCGCGCCTCTGGAACGCTCTCTGCAGCCCATGGCCAGAATCACGGCCTTCGCCTGAATCCGGAACATGCCCTCTTCCCGGTTCATGGCCGTCACAACCTTTTCATGGCTGATATCCATAACCATAGTGTTCAGCCTGTACTCGATGCCCAATTCCTTCACCTGGTCGATAAACCGCCCCGCATACTCCGGGCCGGTCAATTCCTCCTTAAAGGTATGAAGCCCAAAGCCATTGTGGATACACTGGTTTAAAATACCGCCCAACTCCTTATCTCTTTCCAGAATCAGGATGCTGTCCGTGCCGCTTCTTTTTGCGGAAGCCGCCGCCGCCAGACCTGCGGGGCCGCCGCCGATGATTACAATATCATATGCTTTCATAATCTACGCCCTTTCGATTACAGTCCCGCGACTCCTCTTCCAAGCCCCCTTGAACTGGGAGAATTTCCAGCCACTAAAGTGTCTGTAAATTCTCCCGGGCTTGTACGGTTTCATCGCTGTTTTTCATAAATAATTTGGCACTGTTTTATATCCGGTCCTTGTTGGTGCCTACCACAATCTGAGAGCCTCCGCCGGACTTGGAAATGTCAAACATCGGATGTTTAAGCTCCCTTGCCAGAATCTCCATGGTCCTGGGTGAGCAGAACCCGGCCTGGCACCGTCCCATGCCGGCTCTGGTCCGCCGTTTTACGCCGTCTAAGGAACGGGCGCCCAAGGGCCTTCTGATGGCGTCTAAAATCTCGCCCTCCGAAATCATTTCGCAGCGGCAGATAATATTTCCATAGGCAGGGTTTTTTTGAATCAGTTCGTTGCGCTCCTCCAGGGACAAGGTTTCAGGGTTCAGAATGCCCTTTCTTGTACCGTCGAAGGCCGGATTATCCTCGGGATTCAGCTTTTCCTTTACGATGGAAGCCACCATTTTCCCGATGGCAGGACCGCTGCTAAGGCCCGGAGATTCTATGCCGGCGCAGTCGATAAAGCCGGGCGCGTCCTTCACTTCTTCAATGATAAACTCATGGCCCTCCTCATGGGCGCGCAGCCCCGCGAAGGAGGTGATGACCTGCCGCAACGGCAGATCCTTTACAGTAATCCGGGATTTCTCGGCCACCTCGTCCAGACCGGCCCTGGTGGTGTTTACCCCTTCCTTATTTTCAATATCCGTAGCGGTAGGCCCTACCAGCAGGTTTCCGTGAACCGTAGGGGATACCAGAACGCCCTTGCCGTATTTTCCCGGCAGCGCGAAAATTGTATGGCTCACATGGCTTCCCGCGCTTTTATCCAGCAGGAAATATTCTCCCTTTCTGGGAACAATTTTCATCTTCTTTTCGCTGACCATGTTATGGATCTGGTCGGCATAAACGCCGGCCGCATTCACTACGCACCGGCCTGTGTAGGTTCCTTTACCGGTGGACAGTTCATATCCGTTTTCCACGGGACGGATCTGCTCCACCTTCGTATCAAAGAAAAATTCAGCGCCGTTTTTCGCGGCATTTTCAGCCAGAGCGATGTTCAGCCCAAAGGGGCATACAATGCCGCCCGTAGGGGCGTACAGAGCCGCTACCGCCTCGTCGGATATATTGGGCTCCATCTGCTTCAGTTCATCCCTGTCTATAATTCTAAGACCCTCAACACCGTTTTTCATGCCGTTTTCATACAGATTTTTCAGGCCGTCCATCTGGGTTTCGTCCGTGCAGACAACCAGGGAACCATTGCGGGTGAAAGAAAAGTCCAGTTCCTTGGACAGCGCCTCCATCATCCGATTTCCCTCTACGTTCAGCTTTGCCATCAGAGAGCCGTGGGCAGCGTCATATCCGGCATGGACGATGGCGCTGTTGGCTTTTGTGGTTCCGCAGCAGACGTCCTCCTCTTTTTCCAGCACACATACGGAAAGCTTATAACGGGTCAGTTCCCTGGCCGCCGCCGCTCCGGACACGCCAGCCCCGATTATAATCACATCATACATCTGACATTTCTCCTTCTACACTAAGTCTACCTGCATTTGCAATGCCTGCCGCGCCAGACAGCACAGGCAGAACCATTGCCGTTTACTATATATTCCGGACATACTTTGGGGTATCGAGCCGGACACCCCATAGAGCGCTATGGGGTGTCCGAACTCTTCCCTGTCATATTATCAAAAATGTAGGCTTCTTACAATACCGTTCTTACCACGGAATCGCACCGTACAGCAGCACTGCTACGAGAGCGCCAACTACGGGCCCGACGATTACTACCGGCGCATATCCCCAGTTGGAGCTGCCTTTGCCCTTGATCGGAAGCACAGCGTGAGCGATTCTGGGGCCGAGGTCACGGGCAGGGTTCAATGCGTAGCCGGTCAGGCCGCCTAAAGACATACCGATGGATACGATGATACCAAATACAAAGAAATTGCTCAGTCCGGGCGCACAGTCAGCCACATTCCCGATACCTTTGATCGCGAATACTAAGATAAAGGTTGCCACGGCTTCGCTTAAAATATTCAGAGGCATATTGGGAACGGAAGGGCCGGTGCTGAATACGCCCAGCTTTGTCCCCGCATTGTCGGTGGCGTCAAACTGATCCTTGAATAACAGGTATACGATACAGCCGCCCAAAAAGCCGCCCGCCATCTGGGCAATGATATAACCGGGCACCAGATCCCAGCCCATGCTGCCGTCAGCCGCCAGGGCGATAGTCAGCGCCGGGTTAAAGTGAGCGCCGGAAGCTGCGCCGAAGATAAAGGCGGGCACCATAACCGCAAGACCCCAGGCAATGGTAATCTGGATTGAACCGGCTCCCTTCATGCCTGATTTGTTCAAAGTTACGTTGGCAACTACGCCGTCGCCCAAGATAATCAGCATCATTGTTCCTAAAAATTCCGCTATATATGGTAACATACTATAATTCCCCCATTTCTAATTTAGTTCCGCAACTCCCCTCCCATTGCTGTGAGCACTTAGAGCCTGCCTTTTAGGCTCTAAGCGCGATGCATGGGAAATCCGACAAAATGTGTCATCGCGAAGCATACTCTTGAGTACAGGCACATTTTGCTGGATACTTCGTAATAGTTAGCGGGTATTTTTTAGCCGCTTACTATTTTTCAAGCCCGTTGCTGTTTTTCATAACTCATCTGACACTACATCTTTTATATGCACGTCCGGCTTTCCGCAATCCGTCTTAGTCTTCCTTCGCCCAACCGAACGAATACTTCACGGCCTTGTTCCAGCCGGCAACCTTAGCCGCTCTCTCCTCTGCGCTGATGGAAGGCTCGAAGGTCTTGTCAATCGCCCAGTTCTTGATTACGTCTTCCTTGCTGCTCCAGTAGCCTACTGCCAGGCCTGCCAGGTACGCAGCGCCCATCGCCGTAGTCTCTACGCACTGGGGACGGTTTACGGGAGCGTTGATGATATCGGACTGGATCTGCATCAGCAGGTCGTTAGCGCTGGCGCCGCCGTCTACCTTCAAGGTAGCCAGGTCGATGCCGGAATCAGCCTTCATGGCCTGCAGCACGTCGTTGGTCTGGTAAGCCAGGGATTCCAGGGTAGCCCGGACGATATGGCACTTGTTCACGCCTCTGGTGATGCCCACAATCGTTCCTCTTGCGTACTGATCCCAGTGAGGAGCGCCCAGTCCCGTAAAGGCGGGAACAACGTAGCAGCCGTTGGTGTCTTTCACCTTACCGGCCATATACTCGGAATCCGGGGCGGAATCAATAATGCGCAGCTCGTCGCGCAGCCACTGGATCGCGGCGCCCGCTACAAAGATGGAGCCTTCCAGCGCGTAATTTACCTTTCCGTCCAGGCCCCATGCGATGGTAGTAACCAGCCCGTTCTTGGAAAATACCGGTTTTTCGCCTGTGTTCATCAGCAGGAAGCAGCCTGTGCCGTATGTATTCTTTGCCTCGCCGGGCGTGAAGCAGGTCTGTCCGAACAGAGCCGCCTGCTGGTCGCCGGCAGCGCCGCCAATCGGGATCGGAGCGCCGAAGTAGGAAGCGTCCGCCTCACCGTATACACAGCTGGAGGGCTTTGCTTCGGGAAGCATGCATTTGGGAATATTCAGCTCTGCCAGGATCTCGTCGTCCCATTTCAGCTCCTGGATGTTAAACAGCAGGGTACGGGACGCGTTGGTATAATCCGTCACATGTACTTTGCCCTTGGTCAGCTTCCAGATCAGCCAAGTCTCTACCGTACCGAATAACAGCTCGCCTTTCTCCGCGCGCTCTCTCACGCCTTCCACATTGTCCAGGATCCATTTCAGCTTCGTTCCGGAGAAGTAAGCGTCGATTACCAGGCCGGTTTTCTGGCGGAAGGTCTCCACCAGCCCCTTGTCCTTCAGAGAATCGCAGTACTCAGAAGTTCTGCGGCACTGCCATACGATCGCATGGTAAACCGGCTCGCCCGTATTTTTGTCCCATACAATCGTAGTCTCACGCTGGTTGGTGATACCGATGGCCGCAATATCCGCCGCCGTCGCGCCGATCTTCTGCATAGCCTCCACAGCCACCCCAAGCTGTGTGGACCAGATCTCATTAGCGTCGTGCTCTACCCAGCCCGGCTGCGGGAAGTACTGGGTAAACTCCTTCTGTGCTACGCTGCACATCTCCCCCTTCTCGTTAAAGAGAATACATCTGTTACTGGTTGTCCCCGCATCCAGCGCCATTACATACTTTGCCATAAAAAACCTCCTTAAAAATGTGTTTGGGTTACATATTACATTCTATTCACAAACCGCCGGGACTTTCCTGCGGTTTCGGAATCTGTTGCGTTTACATCGACCATGTGCCTTGATTACTTGATGACACGGCCATGGCCCCGGCGGAAAGCACCGCCATAATATCCTCTTTATCGGTAATCAGTCCTCCCGCGATCACCGGAACCTTTACCATGCCGCAGATCTGTCTGATAATCTTTGGCATCACCCCCGGAAGGATCTCTATTACATCCGGCCTGAGCACGCCCATCTGCCGTTCCAGATTTTCCAATGCCATGGAGTCCAGAAGGAAAAACCGCATCACCGTATACAGAGAAAGCTCCCTGGCACGCTTAATCATGCTGGGCTTTGTGGAGATAATGCCGTCGGCCTTTGTATGCTGCCGGATAAAATCCACGGCGATTTCCTTGGCGCTTAAACCCTGCACCAGGTCCATATGCACCATCGCCGTCTTATCCGCCTCTTTTACCCGCTCTACAATGGCCTCTATATTACAGATATCGCCGAACAGGATAAACACCACTTTGATCTCCTCAGTCTGGCAGCACTGCTCCAGGCCCTCCATATCTTTCACCGCGGCAATCACCGGATTCGCTTCCAGCATATCATAAAATACTTTCTGCATAACCCCTCCATATGCATAAGAATCTAAAACAGTACTGACTAAAAGTCATTTGTAGTGGGATATAAAAAGAGCATAGTAATACACAACATCCCTGCTGCTTCTCTCTATGCTCTCACTCTCAGCGCTCATTATTTCATTACGACTACTATAGCATAATATCCATAAAAGCGCAATAATTTTTGATGTTTTCTACAAATACGACTTTTTTTGCACAAAAAGGCAACTTTTCCCCGTCTTCATTTGTGCATATTTCCCATATTTGCTTATGCGGATCAATTCCGCGTCCGGCATCCGGATTTACAAGCCAGCCGACTGCCGCCCCCCTTTTATCCAAGCATCCCCACCAGCTCCTCAATCGTTTTCGGCCCTGTAAAGGTGGTCTCATCATTAAGAATCACAAAAGGAACTCTGGTGATCCCATACCGTTCCACCAGCTCCGGATACAGATTGGCATCCAGCATCTGGGCCTCCACCATCGGGTTCAGGATGGCGATCCGCTGGCTGGCGGCCACCACCGCCGGGCAGTGATGGCAGGCCAGGGAAACACACACCTTGATATTGGCCGGTTTTTTGATCTTTTGTATCTTTTTGACCAGCCCTCTGCCGATTTCCTGGCCGGGGCCGGACAGATTATAGATGGCCAGCACGAAGGAATTGATCTCCTTGCCGCCAGGCACGCCGTGGAAAGAGACGCCGGAATATACGCCGTCTTTGTACAGTCCCGTAGCGGGCAGATAGTCCGTATGGAACTCCAGGCTCTCCGCTTCCTGAGGCGTATACAGCTCCAGCGTCAGCAAATCGCTTAAAGACGCCGCCGTTTTTAAAAATAACGCCATCTCTTTAGATTTTTCGTCCTCCATATCTATTGCAGCCTTCAGCGTCACCGGAAATTCCATTTTCCCGAAAATCTTTTTCAGCTCTCCCTGCAGCTTTTCGTCCAGCAAAGGACTGGTTCCCTCAAACTGATTCCAATCGATCATTAATATTCCACACTCCTTTTCACTCGGATACACCCTTCCTCAAAACAGGCGTCCGGAATGCCACTTTCGTTTATTCTCGCTGGCAACGAACCAGGCAGCCATGGGTCAAGTCACCCTCTCACCCAAAAATCATTTCATCCAAGTCCCTGGGCATTCTGCTGAAATCAATATAAATCAGATTCTGGCTGTTCAAATATGGCTGACAGTAATCCAAGCAGGCTATCCGCAAAGAGGCAAACATATCCTTCCCCTCAACTGCCTTTCCAAAAAACGCCCCGACCATATTTGCCATAACACTTTTGCCAAACCTGCGGGGTCTGGTAATACAAAAATACCGCTGGCCATCCACGGCAATCGCCTGGATCAGTTCCTCAATCAATTCAGTTTTGTCCACAAAAAACCTTGTTCCGGACAGATTTTTATATTCCTCAAAAGGGACAATACTGTTTAAAAACATGCCCATACCCATATTCCCCCAGACATTACGTCACTGTGTTGTCCGGTTTATATTCAGGCAGGTTTCCCCACCTGAATTTCGATCTCAGTTCTCAGCATACGACTTCCTGATTTATACAGCTGGGCAGGAAACTCTCTTTTACGGGTTTTCTACAGCAATCCCACCAGATCCAGGCTTGGCGTCAGCGTTTCCTCGCCCGGCTTCCATTTGGCAGGGCACACCTGGTCTCCGTGCTCCTCCACATACTGGGCGGCCTGTACCTTGCGCAGAAGCTCCTGGGCATTGCGGCCGATTCCCATGTCATGGATCTCATAAGCCCTGATTTTCCCTTCCGGGTTCACGATAAAGGTTCCCCGCAGGGCCTGACCTTCTTCCGCTATCAACACGTCAAAAAAGGCGGCAAGATGACCTGCCGGGTCTGCCAGCATGGGATATTCGATCTTCCTGATTGTTTCGGAAGCGTCCGCCCATGCCTTGTGTACAAAGTGGGTGTCCTCAGACACAGAATAAATCTCGCAGCCGGTTTCCTTGAAATCCTCATAAAAATCTTGCAGATCCCCCAGCTCCGTAGGGCACACAAAGGTAAAATCCGCCGGATAGAAAAAGAACACCGACCAGTGGCCCAGAATGTTTTCCTTTGTCACCGTCTCAAATTCCCCTTTGTGATAAGCCTGTACCGCGAAATCCTCTACTTCTCTTCCAATATAACTTGCCATTTCACACGCTCCTTTTTTTCTTATTTCAGTTTATCCCATAACGCGGTCGTTCTCGAACACGAAAAACTGAATCCTATTTTCTATTCTGTTTCCATCATAGCATAACAGCCCTGAAATGAACAGATATTTTTCTGTGCGGACATGTACGAAGGACCTTCCTACTAATATCAAAACAGCCGCCCTTTGCCCGGTATGTCAGTTTTTTTAACGTACCGGACAGACAGCAGCTGTTCTCCATAACTCCTACGATCTATACTTTATATCCAAACGTATACTTGTACTTTCCAAATGATCTACAGTGTTTCCAAAAAGCATAAATATACTGCTAAATCATTTTTTTATAAGTGTAATTCTTTTTTACCGAATCATGATGCGGTTTATTATTCCCCAAATACCGCCTTATAATCCGCCTGGAATTTCTCGATACCGGCGTCGGTCAGCGGATGTTTGGTCATCTGCTCGATTACCTTGTAGGGAACCGTGGCGATGTCGGCTCCTGCCCTTGCACAGTCAATCACATGGATCGGATGACGGATGCTGGCGGCGATAATTTCAGTCCGGATATCATGAGTCATGAAAATCTCCGAGATATCTTCAATCAGGTCGATGCCCGGCATGGAAATATCGTCCAGACGGCCCACGAACGGAGAAACATAGGTTGCGCCTGCCCTTGCTGCCAGCAGCGCCTGGGCTGCCGTAAAGATCAGCGTTACATTGGTCTTGATACCCTCGGCGGCCAGAACCTTTACGGCCTTTAAGCCTTCCACAGTCATGGGGATTTTTACTACCATATTCGGGTGGATGGCGGCAATCTCCCGGCCTTCTTTGATCATGCCTTCCGCATCGGTGGTGGTGGCCTTTACCTCGCCGCTGATGGGGCCGTCCACGATGGAAGCGATCTCGGCGATTACCTGGTTGAAATCCCGGCCTTCCTTCGCGATCAGGGACGGATTCGTGGTCAC
>CAJUPT010000032.1 GCA_910588405.1 uncultured Lachnospiraceae bacterium
GATCAAGGCGCTGGCAGAGCAGGTGTATGTTGACCCACGGTATCTTTCGGAAATTGAATTGAAGCCTACCATTCCAAGCATCCCTGTTATGCTGCGGTTGGTACGGTGATCAGCCGCGCGGTCATGCCTTCCGGTGGATTGTCGATGTATTTTTGCCTGAGCTTCTCTAAAGCTTTATCATTCATGAAAGACTTACATCTTGTCTGTTGATGTGTTTAGTATGTAACAGACAGGAGAAAAAATCAAGAGGAACGGCATCCAGCTTTTTGTCTGGCTTTAAGCATTGTCCTTTCATAAAGTGCTTTAAGAGGAATATGTATGTGGCTGCGGTATGGATCAACCAGTATCATTTGATGTCCGCATTCGGCGCATTTCAGGGGGCCATAGCCAAAGGAAGATGATATGCCGGCCCGCCAGTGGTTAAAGCTTTTAAGGATAGGATGCCAGTTTTTTTGGATGGCGCGGCGTAAGGATTTGTCTTGTTTCCTGTGTCTGGCGTAGAGGACGTAATAATGTATCATCTTGAAATTCCAGTCAGGGATATGCCGGATGAGCAGTGAAATAAAGTCCATGACAGGGACAGTTTCGCGTTACTTCCTTATGGGATGCCGCCTAAAGCCGGTCCTCTTTTTATCTATGCCGTCCGTGTGTCAAACGCTTCGATTATGCAGTGGAAATCAATGCGGATATCTGTTAAAATGAAAATACCTAAAATGAAACGATATCAGCCGGCATTATGTCAGAAAAGAGGAGAATATGAAGCTAAGCATGTGGATGATCGCCAACCGCCTGAGTGCGCTGGACCCTGAAGTACATATCAGGGATTCGGCGCCTATTATTTTGCGCAGCGCCCGCAGGGCCTACGCGACTAACTGTGTTCATGTGTTTCAGGTGGGGAAGGATGCGATTTGTAATGGAGAGGGCGACTATGTACGCTTAAAGGATATGAGCGCCAGCCAGGCTTTCGAGATTATCCAGTGTGTGTTTGATTTTTATGACGACTGGAATACGGATATTATGGAGGCCCTTGGCCGGATGGATTATCAGCAGGCCATTGATGAGAGCTGGCATATTTTTCATAATCCGGTGCTGCTTCTGGACGCCAACTGTAAAGCGCTTGCCATGAGCGCCCAGTATGGCGAGGAGGAGGTAGACGAGGAGTGGAAGCATCTTTCGGAATATGGTTATCTTTCCGCCGGCAGCTTCCGGTATCTGCATGAGGCCGGCATGGGAAAGGAGGGCGGCAGGCCGGAGGCGGTCAGGGTGCTTCGGGGCGAGGGCGGAAGCGTATCCGTGGGATGGATGAGCGGCAGGCTACTGGAAAACGGCATGCTGCTTGGCCGTCTGAACGTCCTGGAGCTGGAACGGAAATACAATATGGGGGATGTCCAGCTCTTACAGTATCTGGTCTCCCTGTTTACACCCTCATTAAGCCGGAGAAATGAAAAGGACGAGCAGTTTTCCAGCAAAAATGTGTTCTGGGAAATGATCTGTAAAAACTGGGTCGCGAAAGAAGCGGTTGACAGGCAGCTGGCTTATATGAGCTGGGAGAGGGAGGATTCTTTCCGTATTTTCATATTGCAGACCTGGGAGGGTATGGGAGGAGAGACGAACCTGGTTTTCCTGGCGAATCTGATTTCTGCTTATATTCCCCGGGCATCGCTGATCAGGACAGGTGATAAAATCGTGGTGATCGTCAATGAAAATCAGCTCAGGGAGAATCAGGTGAAGCTTTTGCTGGAAGATATCCTGAAGCAGAAAAATCTTTGGGCGGGCGTCAGTCTTGCCGTGCGGGGTATCAGAAAGCTTTATGCGTTATATCGGCAGGCGGAGGCGGCGCTTAAGCTTGGCGCGGCGAAACGCTCGGAGGAGAACTATTTTCGTTTTTATGACTGCGCTATGGACTTTATTGTGGAAAACAGCGAACCGGAGGAGCTGGTCTGCGCCTGTCAGCCGGATGTATTACGATTGTGGGAGGAGGAGGGAGAGGCCGACGGCCAGATTCGAATCTTAAAGAGCTATCTGGCAAATGAGCGTTCTCTGGTCAAGACTGCTGCCGCTCTGTTTGTCCACCGGAATACGCTGGTGTACCGGGTGAAAAAGCTTCTGGATGCTCTGGAATACGACATGGAGGAGGATTATACCAGAGATTATATGAAGCTGTCTATCCGGATTCTTGAATTGTATCGGGGAAGAGGAAAGTGAAATGTTATCCATAAACGTTTTACAAAATACGAAAAACGCAGGTAATTAAATGGCTTAAAACCATAGATACTAGTGTATTCCATCTGGCTATACCTGTATCTTTTGTAGGAATCCTACAAAAGATGGCGATAGAAGGGGCAGTGAAAAAATTAACAATCCCTCTGTTTTGGGAAAAGCTGTTTTTGGCTATTTTGTAATAGAAAAGAAACGATATTAGCGAAAATAAAGAAAAAACGGCAATCGGAAGCATGTATTTTTGTTCTTTTTCTAGTACAATTAAAAATTCGGCATATTAACTGAAAATTCTGGAAATTAAATTTTGGTTGATTCATACAAATAAAGTATTGACAAGTCGAAAAAAGTATTATAAGATAGGTGCATAGATTGAGGAGGTAAGTTAACCATGATTATTATCGGTGAAAAAATTAATGGTTCCATTCCTTCCGTAGCGAAAGCCATCGCAGAGAAGAACGCTGACTGGATTCGCGACCTGGCAAGGAAACAGACAGAGGCAGGCGCAACATTTATTGATGTGTGCGCATCTGTGGAAGATGATATCGAAGTTGAGACGATGAAGTGGCTGATCGACCTGGTACAGGAAGTTACCGATCTGCCCATCGCAGTGGACAGCCCCAACCCCCATACCTGCGTAGCCTGCATGCAGTACTGCAACAAGCCGGGTATGATCAACTCCGTATCCATGGAAGGCGACAAGATCGAAACCGTATTCCCGATTCTTGCGAAGCCTGAGAATGAGAAGTGGGAAGTTGCCGCCCTGTTAAACGGCGACGAGGGTATCCCGAAGAACGCGGACGACCGTCTGAAGGTTTTCCATCAGATCATGGACAATGCGAAGAAGTACAACATCGACCCCAGCCGTATCCATATTGATCCGCTGGTAGAGATGCTGTGTACGTCAGAAGACGGAATCGCCATGGTGGAGGAAGTGATGGATACGATCAGAAAAGAGTATCCGACGATCCACATCACGGGCGCTGTCAGCAATATTTCATTCAACCTGCCCGCACGTAAGCTGATTAATCAGGGCTTCGTGGTTCTGGCTATGAAGTCAGGTCTGGACAGCGCGATTCTGGACCCGCTGAACAGAGATATGATGGGTATGATCTATGCGACCGAAGCGCTGCTTGGCATGGATGATTACTGCATGGAATATATCTCCGCATTCCGTGAGGGTCTGATCGGACCGGTTAAATAATTGAAAGGGTTTCGATACATAATTTGTTCGAGTATTCTAAGCCATTCATATATGGAACGGTTTCTGAACCGGATATCGTATGTAATGACGCGTATCAAGTATGAAATATGACCGTGAGGTTCATATAGAGGGCTGGCCGGATGAGGAACGGACAGTCTGAGGAAAAGAGAAAAGGGTTAAAACGTGCCGGATACGGCACCAGAAAAGAAGGAGGATTTTTATCATGTCCAAAGTACAGGAAATCGCTGCAGCAGTAGAGGCCGGAAAAGCTAAAGTTATCGGTGGTCTGGTAGAAGAAGCTATCAAAGAGGGTTGCGATCCGTTAGAGATCTTAAACGTTGGTATGATCGACGCTATGGGCGTTGTAGGAGAGAAGTTCAGAAACAACGAGATCTTCGTTCCCGAGATGCTGGTTGCTGCACGTGCGATGAAGAAGGGTGTTGAGGTTCTGAAACCCCATCTGGCTGGCGACAACAGCGCTACCGTTGGCAAGTACATCATCGGCACCGTAGCTGGTGACCTTCATGATATCGGCAAGAACCTGGTTGCTATGATGATCGAGAGCGCAGGCTTCGAAGTAATCGATCTGGGCGTTGACGTTCCCGCTGAGAAGTTCGTAGAGGCGATCAAGGCTAATCCTGACTGCAAGGTTGTTGGTCTGTCCGCTCTGCTGACGACGACGATGCCCGCTATGAAGGATACTGTTGCAGCTATCATCGACGCTGGTCTGAAGGCTCAGGTTAAGATCATGGTTGGCGGAGCTCCTATTACCCAGGAATTCGCTGATGAAATCGGCGCTGACGCTTACACCGCTGACGCTGCAAGTGCTGCTCAGAAGGCAAAAGAGCTGGTTGCTTAATAAAAACCGAATCATCTATAGAGAGGCGTTCCGAAAGGAGCGCCTTTTTATGTGTATATGATACACAGGCCATTTTTTGCTGGATTATTCCGCAGAGATGGGGTATAATGAATCGGCAGCTCATAGACTATGTTATATGGCAGACGGCGAATTTTCCGGCTGACTGCCAAAACATCTTTTACGCCACAAAATGAATAACGAATAAGGAGAATGACTGTGCTGAAAAAATATCTTTGGGTTTTTTTGATCTCTATGGTGCCTCTAGTAGAGCTGAGAGGGGCGATTCCCGTCTCGCAGGTGATGGGGCTGCCTCTGACGACCTCTTACATCGTATCCATTGTGGGGAATATGCTTCCGGTTCCGATTATCTATCTGTTTGCCAGAAAGGTGCTGGAATGGGGGTGCGATAAACCGCTGATCGGCGGCTTTTTCAGCTGGTGTCTGGAAAAGGGAAAAAAAGGAGGGAAAAAGCTTCAGGAGAAAGCGGGGCGAGGACTATTTGTGGCACTGCTTTTATTTGTAGGCATTCCCCTGCCCGGCACAGGGGCATGGACGGGGACGCTGGCCGCCAGCCTTTTGGATATGGATTTTAAATCCAGTATTATAGCCGTGATGGGCGGTGTTCTTTTGGCGGGCGTCATTATGGGAGCGGCCAGCGCAGGTCTTCTCGGCGCGCTGGGGGCTGTTTTCGCATCATAGGAAAGTCTTTCAGACTTCCCTGTGATACAGGAAGCCTTCTGAGCAGAATCGCATTGCGTAAAAAAAATGTAAAAAAAGTGTAAATTTTTTTTAAATCACAGATTGGGCAAAGTAGTGTACAATAGATGACAGGCATTGCCTGAATGATTGATAGAAATGATGTGATTGCAGTGTTTTCGTTGCCAAATCAAAATGTACTTGTTTTTCATAGTCTGGAATTTATCTTTAGAATACTTCCCATTTGCCTGCTGCTGTGCGCTTTGATGCCTGGGACCGGTTTTTCCGGTATCCTTCTGTTGGGCAGCCTGCTGTTATACTGGATGGCGGAGCCTTCTTTGATCTGGCTGCTGTTAGCGGTTTTGTTCGTGAATTACATGCTGGCCTGGTGGATCGGCTGCTGTGAGAGAAAGGGCTTGCGCCGTTTTTTTCTTGCATTGTCCGTGTTATGCGATTTTGGGCTGTTATTTGGTTTTAAATGCGCGGCGTTTCCTTTTTGGAAGGAAAATGGAGCGATGCCTCTGGGAATCAGCTTTTATATTTTTCGGGCGGTTTCCTATGTGGCAGATGTATATACTGGTCAGTCTAGCCCGGAGCTGTCGCCTTTTAAGCTGGCAGTTTATCTGTATATGTTTCCTGTGATGGCCTCCGGTCCGATTACCCGTTATGGGCAGATCAGCGTTCAGCTGGAAAAGAACATGTCTCTGTCAAATCTGGAAAAAGGACTTCGGCTTTTTATTACAGGTTTGGCCTCGAAGGTGCTGATTGCGGATCGGATCGGAATCTTATGGCATGAGATTCAGGTGATCGGTTTTGAGAGCATTTCCACGCCGCTGGCCTGGATGGGCGCTTTTGCCTATACACTGATGCTTTACTTTGACTTCAGCGGCTATTCGCTGATGGCTGTGGGTGTGGGAAGGATGCTGGGGCTTACGCTGCCGGAAAATTTTCATTATCCATATGCGGCCCGCTCTTTTACCCAGTTTTGGCGGAGGTGGCATATTACGCTTGGCGCCTGGTTCAGAGATTATGTATACATTCCTTTAGGCGGCAGCCGCAAAGGAAGGGCACGGACCTGTCTGAATCTGCTGGCGGTCTGGCTTTTTACCGGCATCTGGCATGGAAATGGATGGAATTACCTGCTGTGGGGATTATTGCTCTGGCTGCTTTTAACGGCGGAAAAGCTTTTTTTGAGCCGCTGGCTGGAGAAACATAGGATCTTGTCCCGGCTCTATATGCTGATTCTGGTTCCCGTGACCTGGATTGTATTTGCTATTACAGATTTAAAGGAGCTGGCGGTTTATTTTACCAGACTGTTTCCGATATTTGGCGTGGCGCAGGGGACCGTGAATGGCGGGGATTACATAAAATACGGGAAAATGTTCTGGCTGCTGTTTCTGTTCGGTTGGCTTTTTTCTCAGCCATGGATGGAGCGCTGGTATCAAAGGACGAAGCAAAATCTGCTGTGGTCTGTCTCGCTGCTTGTGGTGTTCTGGATATGCATTTACTATCTGGTAAATACAGCTAGCAATCCGTTTTTGTATTTTTCCTTTTAGAAGGTGTGTTGATAAATGAAAAAGTTATTTCAGAGATGTCCGGTGTTTCTTTTGATTTTGATTACCTTTGTTCTGTTTGGAGGCATCAGTGTGAGAGGGGAGCAGAGTGTTTACCGGAATATCCCGGCAGCCACAGGCTATGCGCCTGTTTGTGCGCCGATGTTTAAAGGGATTCATGAGGGGATTTATCCCTGGAGCAGTGTGGATTGCGGTTTAGCAAAAAGGGAGAATGAAAGCGGAGCCGGTCTGTTGAAAGCGGCGGCTGTGAGCGCCTGCGATGATTGCGACTCTCTGCGTGCGGATATGGTTCTCGATCATGAAAGTCCCGGAGCGGATAGCGTTTCCGGAAATGGAGTAGACGGATTCGGCAGTGTTTCCGGGAATAGAGTAGACGGATTCGGCAGCGTTTCCGGAAATGGAGTAGGCGGATCTGGCAGCGTTTCTGAGAACAGCGCAGATGGACTCGGCAATGTTTCCGGGAATGATGGCAAAGAATCAGACAGTCTGTCAGGACCTTCAGAGAATGTTTCGGGCGGACAGAATAATGTTTTGGACAGTGTAACGGAAGCTCCTGTGTTCCGGAGTGTGGGGGAGGATTATTTTGACGATGCGCTGTTTATAGGGGATTCCCGGACTGTGGGATTGTTTGAATATGGGCGGATCGAGGATCGAGCTCAGTTTTATGCACAGACGTCTTTGATGATTTATGAGGTGATGGAGAATCCGAAGGCCATAGTCGAAACAGATGATGAGAGGGGTTCGATCACGGTAGAGGAGGCGCTGTCCGAACATCAGTTTGGAAAGATCTACATTATGCTGGGGCTGAATGAGATGGGATTTGGCACGCCAGAGTCTTTTGGAAAGGCTTATGGGGCGGTGATCAACCGTATCCGCCAGCTGCAGCCGGATGCGGTCATTTACATACAGAGTATTATGCATGTGGCTGATGAAAAGAATCGAACAGACCCCGTTTATAATAATACGAATATTGATTTGAGAAATCAGCCGCTGAAACAGTTGGCGGATAACCAGAATATATTTTACCTGGATGTGAATGAGGTGCTCTGTGATGAAACAGGCTGCCTGAACAGCGAATGGACCTTTGACCAGGTTCATCTGAAGGCTGCTTATTACCAGATCTGGAAGGAATTTCTGCTGAATCATGCGATTGTCAGGCAGTAACCGCATGGCTGTCTATACTTTGAAAGTCATAGGCTTTCGGAGTATCTACTGTAATTTGACGGACCAAGATCCGGACGGGCTGCCTGAGATTTCAAGCCAGGAGCTGATGCTTCTGATCGGAAGGAGGATGGGGCTTTCTGAATAAAAGAGAAGCGATGCAAAAAGGCCCTTTATTTCGAATTGCAGCGCTGATTCTCGGCGTGATGCCGGCCTTTAATCTGCTCTCTTTTTGTGTCAGGCTGGCCGGGGAGAACCGCTTGTACGGTTATGAGTATGTGGATATGCAGCGGGTGATGGAGGAGGGTGACTATCCGGAGCTTGTCAATATGGTTTCGAGAAACCGAGCTCAGGGAATCGAACCGAGAAAGGACACCTCGGAGTTCGAGGCCATTGCCGCTCATTATGAAGCTGCTTCTTTATTTCCTGTCCTCTGGAATATTTGCTTGACAGCAAAGGGATTCTTACTTACAATGGGGAGAGCAGTATCTGACTATACGAATTTTGAGGTGATGGTATGGAACAACAAGAATACGAAAGAGAGATCGATCTGAAAAATCTCTTATATTATGTACTGTGCAGATGGAAGCTGCTCCTTGTGGCCGCTTTGCTTTGCATGGCGGCTTTAGGCGGTTATAAATATGTTTCGGTGGGGAAGGAGCAGGCCGTAGTGCCGGAGCAGGATGAGGAGGAAGAAGAGGAGCAGGACCCAGAGCAGCTGGTACGGGATGTGATTAATGGGGTGTCGGACCCTGCCGTATTGACAGGAGATGTACTTCTGTATTATAACCTGCAGGTAAAAGCGAACAGCTATTCGGAAGAAATCAAGGAAAGGGAATACCAGCTTCAGGTCAGCCGGACTCAGCTGGAGGATCTTGAGCAGCAGCAAAGCGAATTTGATCAGACTTGGCAGGGGAAAAATCTGACCGGTGAGGATGCCGTTCTGCTGTACGGCCAGAAAAATACGCTGGCGAATTCGGTTCTGTCCTGCAAGAGGGATATTGCCGCGACGGAATACCGGATACAAAATTTAAAGAAAAAAGAGCAGGAAAATGCAGAGAATGCAGCCGCCCTGCTTAAGACGCTGGAAGAGGCGGAGGAGGAAGAGGAGGAAGAGGCAGTTGTGGCTGCAGATCCTCTTAGGAACGCTGTGAAATTTGCGGTGATCGGTCTGGTAGGCGGCGTCTTTATGGTGGCATTTATTCTGTGTCTGATTTATCTGTTCAGCGGAAAGCTTCTCGATGCAGGGGCGCTGAATAACATGTATGGTCTCAGATTGCTTTCCGTGATTCCCACGAGAGAGGCCAGAAAAGGAATCGACGGCCTGATCGATAGACTGAACGGACATATTTTCAAGACGAAGGAAGAAGCATACGATGTGATTTATGGAAGAATGTTCAATCTGACCGGGGAGCTGAAAGGGAAAACCGTATTGGTGACAGGGACGGCGGAAGAAAGCTGCGTGGAGCAGCTGACAGAGTATCTGCGCGGGAAGGACAGCTCTGTGAAGTATGTCATTTCTGCGAATCCTTTAAAGAATCTTGACGCCCTTCCCGTGTTCCGGCAGGCAGATGAGATTCTTTTGGTGGAGCAGGTCGGAAAGAGCAGACTGGATGAGATTCGTCAGGAGCTGTATTTTATAGACGATGTAAAGAAAAGGCCATTGGGTGTGGCAGTGGTGGAATAACATATATCAATGTAACGGGGAGCGGATATCCGCTCCCCGTTTTATCAAAATGATACGGAAGATGCATCGAAGGAACCTTTTACAAAGTATCCGGCAAAAAGCGCCTGACACGGGTTTTGCCGGATCAGCCTGTCTAAAATTTGATTTTAACAGTTGTCCCCTGAAGTGCAGCACCCGGGGAATGTGTCACATCATAAGCCCGCTCTTTTGAAAAGCCGATGGACTCGCCGTCGTTTAAGGTTCCATTTTGGGCGATCAGGTAGCCGATGATCTGATAGATAAACTGATAGAGCATGATCATGTCCGCGTCGCTGTCGAGGATTTCCACCTCCTCCTTGCCGAACTGTTCCAGCCCGTAGGTGTAGCAGCAGATTTTTCCCAAATCTCCTTTGTAAAAACCTGCAAATACCCAGATCGTAACAGGGAAATTATCCTGCTTCAGTGACATGGCAGCTTCTATGTAATCAGCAGCTTTTCTGGTTACTGGGTACTGATACAGGCCGATGGCATTTTCCTGGTGCATGATACTGGCAGCAGCCATGGTAAACAGAATATGACGCTGCAACGGATTGTCCGCGCCGATAATGCCTAGGGTGATATGGGCCTTGTGTTCTTTGATAGCGTCGGCAGCATTGATCCAGAGATAGTTGTTTTCCGCCGTCTCGATGGCCTCGGGCACATTTTTTTTGATCAGAGAGAGGGTGACTGTGATCTCTCCGAGCTGGAAGATCAGATTGTCTTCTACGGGATCTGCGGGGATCTCTGTCTGCCAGTCGTCGAAAAACTGCAGTTTAAAAACATCCCAGTCAAAGCTGTCTGTGGACAGCAGGATCTGGCCGGAGAGAGTCTGGGGAAAGGGTTTATGTTCGTCACTCATTTCTTGTATTCCTCCTGAAAATGTTCGTATCTATAATAAGTGGCAAAATTATTTGCCGTTTATTATCTATCATCAAATGTCCTTGTAGAATTATGCTGATCACGTTATATTTTAATATAAATCTGCGAGATTGGCAACAGAGTCGATCTTTTTTCAAGGGAAGTTTCTGATAAGAAATGGTGGTCTGTAAAAGAATTTTGTGCTAGAATGTAAGTCAATGTGTGATACAATCTATGCGGGCAACTGCAAAAAGAACCGCAAAGCATTCGGCAAATGAAGTATGCGCATGCGTATCCATACTGTCAGGACAGAAGCTGTGCCGGAGAGAGGAAGCTATTTCAGTAAGAGGAAGTTATGTCAGAGAGAGGAAGTTATGGGAGAAGGCTTGATTCGTTTCTATCATACAAAGATAAAAAGAGAATGGAAAATGGCATTTGCAGTGGCGTTTTTTTGCGGCCTTCTGATTCATATCTATAAATTTACCAACACACTGCCCGGTCATGATTCTCTGTTTAATGTATACAGCAGCCAAAATATGGCCAAGTCAGGCAGATGGTTTCTTGCAATAGCCTGTGGCTTCAGCTCATATTTTGATCTTCCGTGGATCGACGGGCTGTTCTCTTTGTTTTGGATCGCGGTTACGGCAGTGCTGATCGTGGATCTTTTCCGTATGGAGAATCCGGTGCTGATTTTTTTGACCGGGGGATTTCTGGCGTCATTTCCGGCTGTGACCCAGACCTTTTATTTTGAATTTACGGCGGACGGATATATGATGGCGATGGCATTGGCCGCCCTTGGGGTCCGCTGCTCCGTAATCGGTGAGGGGAGAAAGTCCCGTCTGTTTTTGGCTTTTGTAAGCATTGTACTTTGCTGTGGTATTTATCAGGCATACCTCTCCTTTGCTCTGGTCTTGGCGCTGTGTTATTTTATGACGGAGCTTTTGGAGAACCGGCGGACAGCAAAGGAATACCTTCATTGGGCGAGAAATCAGATTTTGCTGTATGGATTTGCCATGGCGGCATATTATGTGATTTGGAAGCTGGCGATGCTGGTTCAGGGGATTCAGCCGGCTCCTTATCTGGGCGTTGCCGCGGTAGGCCGGATAACCTTGGGTACTCTGCTGAATGCGGCAAGAGAGATGGTGAGGGCCTTTGCTTCCGTATTTGCCGTGTGGAATTTTATGGAGAAGGGCCTGACCGTTTATACAGTGTTGAATATGCTGTTTCTGCTGCTCTGTGTCGGAACGCTCATTACGGCTATGGTAAAAAGCCGGCTGTTTTGCAGAAGGCTGCAGTGCGGTCTGTTTCTGCTCAGTGCGGTTGCGATTCCTTTTGCAGCTTTGATCTGGCTGTTTGCTTCGCCGGGCGTTCAGTACACCACCCGCATGGAGCAAAGCGTCTGTCTGCTTTATATTCTGACTGCCTTTTTGCTGGAACGGTGGGTAAAACCTGCGTACAGCAGTCTGGCCGCGCTGTTTCTGTCCGTGATCATCCTGCACAACGGCATCACGGCTAATCTGTTTTATCAGTATGTTCACCGCTGCTATGAACGATCCTATGCAATCGGTGTGGAGATTGCCACCCGTATCCATTTGCTGGATCAGGGGGATATCACGTCTGTTATGGTCGTCGGCAAGACGGATTGGTTTGACAGGGAGGAATATGAAAGCGCGTCGGGTCTCAGGGAGCTGGGGCTTTTAAAGGAGGTTCACAGAGATCTGTTCAGCGCCGGAAATACTTATTCCACACTGTTTTTATCGGAGATTGTAGGGCTTGAGCTGTCTTATTATGTGGAGCATCCGGAGGAAGAGATTCCTCCGGTGGATTTTTCCTCTCAGCCCCAGTGGCCTGTGCCAGACAGCTGGGAGTGGAGGTTTCCGGTGGCGGATCTTGAGACATATCAGAGATTGATTGAATCTGCCCAGGTGAAGGAGATGGGGAGCTGGCCGGCGGCGGATGCCGTGCAGGTGGTAGATCATGTGGCTGTGGTGAAGCTGTCAGAGGTGGATTAATCGGGAAAGAGGATAGGATGAGCAATATAAAGAAATATATGGAAACCATTTTAAACAGAATGGACTGGCGTCATTATGCATTGATTCTGATTACGGGACTGGGGGCCGGACTGCGCCTTTATGGGCGGGGCTGGGGGCTCCCCCTTTTGCTGCACCCGGATGAATGGCAGATTGTGGACGGCGCCATGTATATGATCAGGGAGCATACGTTTCTGCCGCCAGAGGAAATTTTCCAGTGGCCGGGACATTTGATGATGTATATGAGCCTGGTTTTGTATAA
Organism: uncultured Lachnospiraceae bacterium; assembly: GCA_910588405.1. Taxonomy (GTDB): domain Bacteria; phylum Bacillota; class Clostridia; order Lachnospirales; family Lachnospiraceae; genus Paralachnospira_A. The sequence goes on from CAJUPT010000032.1 coordinate 12,567, forward strand.
GCTGTACGCGGCGGTAAAGCTGCGTATGCCTGTGGAGCTGGTATATGAGCAGAATCCGGCGGTGCTGTATCTGTTGTCCAGGTATGTCTCGATTTTTTTCGGCACGGTGTCGATCATACTGATTTTTCTGATTATGGAAAAGATCCGGAAGAATTCTGGCGTGATTGCCGCTTTGATTACGGCGGTTTTTCCGGTGTACGTGGTTCATTCCGCATACGCTTCGGCAGATATTCCGCTGCTGTGCGTGATGCTGGCGGCCGTTCTGTGCGGCGTATGCTATCTGGAAAAAGCGTCTTTAAAAAATCTGCTGCTAATGTGCTTTTTTACTGGGCTTGCCGTGACGGTGAAATATTCGGCGGCGGCTTTGTGTCTGGGGATCGCCCTGGTGGTCACGATGGAAAGTCTGCGGCAAAAAAGCTGGAAATTATTTTTTGGCCACGGCCTGCTGGCGGCGGCGGCTTTTGCGCTGTTTACCTTTCTCTGCTCTCCGGCGCTGTTGATCAAATATAAAACGGTGATTACGTTTCTGTTTTGGCAGGCGGATCATGAGCATCTGGGAATAGCGCCCCAGGGCTTCCGGGAAAACCTTATGTTTTATATCAGGTCATTTTTGGAGAATGCCGGATCAGAGTATCTCGTCTTTCTGCTTCTGGGCGGGGTGGTTTTGTTAAAAGAACGGAAGCGGCAGTCCGCGGCAGGAATTGGCTTTCTGCTGATGTATTGGGTTTGCTTAAGCAGCCTGAGCTTTTGCTGGGTACGGTGGGGGATTCCCATCTATGCGGCTTTTATTATGATCGGTTCCGTGGGGCTTACAGAGATCGCAAGGCTTTGCAAAGGGTGGATGAAAGATAGCCCGGCGAAAAAGGCGGCATCCGTCTGTCTGGCGGGTTTCTCAGCGGTCGTTTTGCTCAGTATGGCGTCGCTGACAGCTGTGGAGCTGTTTTGCCAGGTGTTAGATGACAGCCAGCAGGTAGCGGTGCGCTACTGCCAGGAGCATCAGATTACCCGGGAAAATGCGGTGTCCGATGGGGTGGATTCCCTGGATACGGAGGGCGTAGCCCTTTTTGACCAGTTTGTGATACGTGATGGAAGGCTGGCGGTAAAAGGAGAGTACCGTAACCGGAAATACCTTGTGATGAACAGCAATGTGTGGGGCAGGTATTTTTCTTCTCCTGATCGGTATGGCTGGGAAATTGAATTGTACAACCATATTTTCGATGAATTTGAACTGGTGAGGGAGTATATCCCGATCCGTAAAGGGGAAAGTCCTACGGCCCTTGGCGGGCTGGCTGAGAATATCAGATACGCGATGGAGATTTCCAGGCTTGGTTATACCGGGGGAGGAATTCGGATTTTCCGTATCCCGGAGGATTGTTATACGGATTTCATAGAGTCGGCCTCGCTGGAAAATATGAGCGGGATGGAAGAAGGGGAGACTGTATTCGATACAAAAGGCAGCGAGGGATATGTGGTGTGCGGCCCTTATACGGAGATGCTTCCCGGCTCCTATTTGGCAAAAGTAACCATTCGGCTGAAAGAGGATTTTCAGGAAGTTACCGGAGAGGAGCACTGTACCATAGACGTGTGCAGGGACGGGGGAACCCAGGTATATGGCGTAAAGGAGTATACGGCAAAGGAACTGGAGGGACAGGGCACTGTGACAGTCGAGCTGCCTTTTACCCTGACGGAAAATGCCCCAGGATTTGAGTTTCGGATTTATGAGACGGAAAATATGCAGCTGCTGGTATCGGACCTCAGTATCGCGATATTAGAATAAAAAGGTTGGCGGGGCTTAGTAGGAGTGAAGCGGAACTATATATAGAAAGTGGTTGGAAAAATGGTTCTGAAAGAAGGAGAAGGACAGGATAAATATCTGTTGTGGGGACTGACGATCTGTCTGACGGCGGCCTATGCCGGCCTGTGTTTCAATGATTCTGTATGGGCGGATGAGGCATATACGATGCTGCTGGTGCAAAAGCCATGGCCGGAAGCGTGGAGGCTGCTGCTTTCTGATGTGCATCCGCCGCTGTATTATATCATTGTGAAGCTGGTATGCACAGTGTTTGGCTATCAGGTACCTGTGGTGAAAGGAATCTCGGCGTTTTTTATCTTTCTGACGATGCTGCTTGGAATCACAAGAGTATATCCTGATTATGGGAGAAAAACGGCTTTGTTGTATATAGCTGTTGTGGGACTGATGCCCCAGCTGCTTCGCCATGGCGTGGAGCTGCGCATGTATCCCCAGGCGATGTTTTTTGTGACGGCCTGTGGCCTGCTGGCTGTTTCTCTGTGGAGACGGCAGGGGGAGAGGGCCTCTTTGCGGCAGTGGATCGGCTTCTGGGCTGCGGGCGTGGCGGCTGCCTACACCCATTATTACGGACTGGTAGCCGTGGCATGGATTTATGGACTTTTGCTCTGGTGCTTTGCTTATGTGTTCTACAGAGAAAGGAGACGGACCTGCCTGGCGCTAAAAGTTTTAAAGGACAAAATTTTATCACAGGGAATTCGGCGCTGGTTTTTATGCTTGTTCGCCAGCATCGCTGCTTACCTGCCCTGGCTTTTTGTGTTTCTCAGACAGACCTCCCAGGTGGGGGAGACCTACTGGATTGAGCAGCCCTCCCTAAGGACGGTCGTTCGGTGGGCCGGATGGCTGTTTAAGACAGAGGTGATGCCGGTATCTATTTTGTATACGCTGGTTTTCGTTTTGGGCTTTCTCTGGCTTTTGTGGCGGGGGATGGCCGGACGCAGAGAGGAGCTGCTGTCAGGAGCGGCAGGCTATGGAGTACTGCTTCTGACTGTTTTGACGGGACTGTCTGCCACCCTATTATTCCGTCCGGTTTTTATTCCCAGATACATGATTCCCGCAGCAGGGCTGGCTGCTTTCGGGCTGGCGGTATTCGAAGCACAGCTGCCTAGGCGGCTGACAGCCCTTTTGTGCGGTTTGATGCTGCTTGTCGGAGGCTTGGGATACAGGGATGTGTGGAGGGAGGAATACGGAACCCAGACAGCCGAAACCCGATCAGAGCTGGAACAGCTGTTGAAGCCGGGAGATAGACTGGTCTATGATTATGAACATATAGGCTTTGTGCTGAAATATTATTATCCGGATTATGAAGTGGAATACTGGGCGGATACGGACTGGAACGAATCCGGCGACGTGTGGTACTGCCAATGCTTTCGTGAACTGACAGAGGAACGGATGGAGGAGATGGGGCTTGGCTGGACATTGGTGGGGGAATATGGTTTGGATGAGTATTCGTTTCGGTTGTATCGGATTCAAAGCGTTGTTTCCGGAGCTTCCTAAAAAGAGAAATTGCGAGAACCTGAGCTTATATAGCAAGCCATAAGAGGAAATGTGGGAAAATGAAACAAATGAAGCAAAAAATATTATTTATGATTGTTAGTGTGTTGCTGATCGCCGGGGTGGTTATCTGTGATAGGCCGTTGAACTGCGATTATATTTATCTGGCTGTTTTGATGGTGCTGCTGTCAGTGCTTCTTTACTATCTATTATTTTTGAACCGTGGGCGGATCAGCCGGGAGACGATTCTTACGGGGGTTATTCTTGCGGCGGCGGCCTTTTTTGTCAGCACACCCATGTTCAGGCCAGGAATATTCAAAGCCTCTGGCCTGATGTCTTCGATGTCAGCAATCGAAGGCGTGAAGAATGCTTTGAAAAGCGGGCAGTTTCCAGCTTATGTTGATCCATATGCCCTGAATGGTTATGGTCGGTTCTGTGGACAGCTGCCGAACTTGTTTCTTTATCCGGCGGCGTTTCTACGACTGCTGGGCATCTCTTTGATAACCAGCTATAAATCCCTTTTGTTTGCCGTAAATTTGGGCACAGGGGTGATCGCCTATGTCTCGGCAAAAAGGCTGTTCGGACAGGCTGGAAAAGCCTCTCTGCTGTTTGCAATTCTTTATGTAACTGGATTTTATCGTGTATCCCTTTTATGGAGCCGGTCTGATCTGGGGGAATTGCTGGGAATGATGTTTTTGCCCTTGGTTGTCGCCGGTTTATATGAGCTGTTGGCAGGAGACCGAAAAAAATGGTGGTATCTGGCTTTGGGATATGGCTGTTTGCTCCAATGCCATATCCCAACTCTTGTGATCACGGTTTTGTTTTCCCTATTTGTATGGGTTTGGTATATCGATGTCTTTTTCAAGGAAAAAAGATGGGTGGAGATGTTGAAAGCCCTTGGCTGTGCCTTGGTTTTTAATGCATGGTATCTGGTTCCGCTTATTACATATGCCAAGGCAGGCGTTAATGTGATGGGCCAGCATGTGGATTTTGCCGGTGGAGTTTTGTATGTGATGGATCTGTTCCTGCTTGACTCCTATAAAGTCATAGAGGAGGTGCAGGCTGGTTATCTGGGTCTGTCCGTATTGCTCTGTGCATTTTTTGCCTTGGTGGGACTGACAATGGAGAAAAAGATAAATGAACGGCAAAAATACCTTTCCATTTTGCTGGCGGCCGGTGTTGGCTTTGCCCTTTTGGCAACGCAGTTTGTGCCATGGCAGCTGTTTGAGCAGGCTGGATTGATCGAAGATCTGACCAGGCTGATCCGATATCCCAGATGTTTTCTCGGTATCGCGGTGACAGCGCTTTTGGCTGCCGGAACAGGATGGCTGTGGGAATCCTTCTATTTGAAAAAATATGCAATTTTTGCAGGGGGTGGGGTAGCCGTTCTGGCGGCATTGGTGGCCGTATTGAATCTGATAGATTGCCAGGTCGAGAATGTGAATTTAATATCGATGGATGAGCTGCCTGTGGCTGTCGAACAGACAGGATTACTCCAAGGGACAGATCAGGGAGATTTGTCCCCTTGGCCTAGAGTTTCCGACGAGGGAAAGGTGGCGGTGACGGACTACGGCCGAGAGGGAAAGCAGGCAGACCTTTATTTTTCCAGTGAGTCGGGAAACCAGTTTGTGGAGCTCCCAGTCTTCAATTATCCAGGCTATCGGGCCTTTGACCAGAACCGGGCAAGGCTTCCGATTGAAACGGGTACGAATAATCGGGTTCGGGTTTTGATTTCTTCTGCGGGCCAGGATCAGGCGATTCATTTGGAGTTCGCTGGGAAAAGGATATTCTGGGGTGGTTATCTGGCTACTCTGGCGGCAGCGCTGTGGACACTTTGGGGCATTCTGAAAACACGCAGGCCGGTGGTTGGCGGCGGAGTTGCGGAACGAAAATCAGGGAAAGAGCAGGGATGAAGAACAAGCTTTTATATATCATTTTCAGTGTGCTGTTTGTTGGATGTATCGCATCGCACAATATTACAAATCACAAGATTCCTTGCGATGAGGAGCGGTGGGTGGTTTTGTCCGGGAAAACGGTGAATGGCGCTCTGGCAGCCGATGAAGGGAATGAGGGAAGGATTCTAGAGACAAGGTATTATTCTCTGAACCAGGGCGATTATACGGTGACGATAAAATTTTATTCGTCCGCCCCAGGAACAAGGCTGATTGTTGAAGCTGTTGACCGGCCGTATATGACAGTGGATTTACCGGCAAGCGAAGATGTGGAGGTATTGGAGATTCCAGTCAGTCTTGATCGGGACTATGTTGATTTCCGTATATATATTGAAAAGACGCAAGGCTCCTCGCTGGCGATATGGGAAATAGACATAGCCAGCGAGAAACCGGTCAATCAGGATTTTACTTATCTGGCGGTATTGGCGGCGCTGGTGCTGGTGAGCATCTATTATCTGATCTTTATTCGTCGGAGGCCAATTTCGTCCGATACGTTTTTTTCAGTACTGGTGTTGGCTGCTGCTTGTATTTTAATCAGCGGACCCATGTTTCGCGTCGATTTGTACGAGGCGGATGATCTGGGATATCATATATACAAAATAGAAGGAATGAGGGATGCCATAAAGAACGGGCAGTTTCCGGTTTATTTTTATCCATATACATTTAACGGGTATGGATATATCAATGTCCTTTATCCCAGCTTCTTCTTTTATCCGGCTGTTTTTCTGCGGATATTGGGCGTATCCTCGATCACCTGTTACAAGTCCTTTATGTTTGCCGTAAACCTGGGAACTGCCTGGATTGCGTACTGTTCAGCAAAACGACTGCTGGGCCGGAGTAGGTGGGCGCCGCTGTTATTTTCATTACTTTATTTGCTGGCACCCTACAGGATCAATAACCTATGGGTTCGGGCAGCTGTAGGGGAGCTGTTGGCGACTATGTTTTTGCCATTTATTCTTTTGGGATTATATGAGCTATTGGTAGGAGATCGAAAAAAATGGTGGTATCTGGCAATAGGTTACAGCGGGCTGATTCAGAGCCATGTGCTGAGCTGCCTGATGATTTTGATTTTATCGGTTGTGATCGGCATTTTTTACGTGGATATCTTTTTCAAAGAAAAGCGGTGGATTGAACTGCTAAAGATCATTGGCTGTCTGTTGGTATTCAATGCATGGTATCTGATTCCGTTCTTAGTTTATATCCAGCTTGACCTGAATTTGTCAAAGCTGCATATGGAATGGGATTTGCATGTCATGAATTTAGCTGAGGTATTTCAAAGCTACAAGGCGGGAATTCCAGGGACATACGAATGGAGAAGCAACAGTCTGGGGCTGTCGGGGATGATCTGCCTGGCCTTGGGCGTGGCAGGAGTACTGGTGAAAAAAGAAAAAGATCAGAAACAAAAGTTTTTATCAGTTCTGCTGGTGTACGGCGTAGTGTTTACGGTACTGACAACGAACATGGTTCCATGGGAGTTGTTAAGGAGGGTATCAGTTATTGATTGGGTGTCGGAAACGATACAGTTTCCCTGGCGGTTTTTGACGATTTCCAATCTTTGTCTGCTCTCGGCAGGGGTGGGCTGGCTATATGAAAATGGGGTCTTAAAGCCATACCGTCTAGCAATCAGTGCCATTATGGTGCTGGCAGTGGTTTTCGCGATGTGGGATGTTACAAATCTGACAGCCAGCAAGGGAATCGCCATTCCTCCTGACAGGCCGCAGGTCAAAACGCCGCCAGAATATATTTTGAAGGGATCGGATAATTCTGACTATAGAAATATTGTATATCTTTCCGACGAGGAAAAAGTGGAGGTTCAGGATTATACGCTTGAGGCATCCAAGGCTAAGGTGTGGCTGGTTTGCAAGGAGGAAGGGCAGTATATAGAGGCGCCGATGTTCAATTATCCAGGATATAAGGCTTTTGGAAAGGACGGTACTCTGCTGCCTGTTGAAACGGGCAGCAATAACCGGGTTCGGGTGCGGCTGTCTCCTTCGGAGCAGGTGCAGGAAATTACGGTCCGGTTTGTGGGGGAGAATATTTTCCTGGTTGGTTATGGGGTGACATTGGTGGCAGTTATATGGGCCTTGTGTTATATCAATCGGGAAAAGCTGAGGCAGCGGATCAGGAAATGATGTTTTTTTCATAGATTTTTGTTTTCGGAAGAAATATTTATATCAGGCTTTGCAGCGAGAGACGGTTTTGAGCCTATTTTGCCGGGGCGGAATTCGGAGGAACGGATACGCGATGAAACAGAGGATTCTATTTATTTTAATCAGCGTCCTGTTTATATTCGGAATGCTTGGACATCATTTTTCAAATCGGACCTTTGTGTTTGGTCAAGACTACTGGACTGTTGATTTAGGAGAGCGGCAGGAGGATCGGTATGTGTCGGATGACGGACAGGAAGGGAGGATGCTGACTACAACATATTATTCGCTGAATAAAGGGGATTACATGGTAACGATCAATTATTCAGCTAGCGCGCCAGGGAGCAGCCTGGTGGTAGAAGCCTATGAACGGGATTTTGCGACGGCGGAGCTTCCGGTGAGCAGCGAGCTGACCAGGCTGCAGATTCCGATCAGCCTAGAGCGGGATTCCACGGATTTTCGTTTGCATGTGGAAAAAGCGGCGGCAGGAGCCGTAGCGGTGGAGGCGCTGCAGGTGGGAAGGGATCAGCCCTTAGACAATGATTACGCATATTTGGCTGTGATGATGACGCTGGGTGCGGCAGTCCTATATTATTTGCTGTTTTGCAATAAAGGGAAAATTGCACAGGAAACGGTTGTTGCCATAGTGGTACTGACGGCGGCAGCTTTTATGATCAGTGCCCCTTATCTCAGACCGAATGTATTTCGGGGAGATGACCTGTCCTATCATGCGTATAAAATTGAGGGGATCAAGGACGGTTTGCTCCAAGGACAGTTTCCGGTGTATGTTTATCCTTATACACTGAAAGGCTATGGATACCTGCAGGCGCTGTATCCCAGCTTACTGATCTATCCGGCGTCAATTCTGCGGATGTTTGGTGTCACGATAGAAGTTTGTTTTAAGTCCTTGATGTTTGCTATGAATCTGGGTACCGGATGGATGACATATGTGACCGCAAAAAAACTGTTTAGAAAACATAAATTTGCGCCGCTTCTGACAGCCCTGCTTTATATGGCCGGGCTGTATCGGGTAGGCTGCTCCATGTGGATTCGGTCTGCCTTCGGAGAAGTAGCTGCAATGATGTTTTTACCGTTGGTGATTTTGGGACTTTATGAGCTGTTGGCTGGCAACAGAAAAAAATGGTGGTATCTGGCCATCGCCTATAGCGCGTTGCTACAGTGTCATATGTTAAGCTGTATTATGGTCGCGCTGTTTTCTGTTGTAGTCAGTTTGTTTTATGTGGATGGATTTTTCAGAGAAAAGCGCTGGATTGAGCTGCTGAAAGTATTTGGCTGTGTGCTGGCATTTAATGCCTGGTATCTGGTTCCCTTTGTCCTTTATTATACGAAGGCTAATCTTGATCTGGACAGGGTGATGTATGACGGGGGATTGTGGAGGAGGAATATTCTGTATGTGACAGAGCTGTTTCAGATTCATACCGGCGGGGGCCTGCAGACCAACAGTCTAGGTATGGCAGGACTGATCTGTATGGTTTTGGGTATGATCGGCATGCTGACCCAGAAAAATAAGGACAGCCGGCAAATGTATTTGGCGGTACTTATGGCTTGCAGCATTATATTTGCGCTGCTGATCACAAATCTGGTTCCCTGGGAATTGTTAAAACAAAGTGATATCATTGATAGGATGACGGAAATGATTCAGTTTCCATATCGTTTTCTTGTGATTGTTCATGTGTGCCTTGTATTTGCTGGGGTAGGATGGCTGTATGAGAGCAACTTGCTGAAAAAATATGTTCCGCAGATCAGTTGCATGTTGCTTTTGGCATCACTGATGACTATTCAGATTGTGTTAACAGCTTATTCCAGTGAGAGAGGGATGTATGCGCCGGGGACGCCGCTGGTGGCCGCTGTGAGAGAATATTTGATTAAAGGAACAGACCTTGGCGATCTGAACCGTCAGGTGTATGTCTCTGACGAGACAAAGGTCCACATAATCGATTATACACTGGACGGCAATCAGGCGGAGGTCAGACTGCTTTGTCAGCAGGAGGGCCAGTATGTGGAGGCACCGATCTTTAACTATCCCGGTTATGGCGCGTTTAATGAACAGGGACGGCGGCTGCCTGTTGCAGCCGGCAGCAATAACCGGGTCCGTGTCAATTTACCGACTTCGCCGGATGAACAGATGATTACCGTGAGGTTTGTAGGAAAGAAAATATTCTGGGTTGGCTATGGGATTACGCTGGCAGCGGTTTTTTGGGCCGTGGGTTATGTCAACCGAGAGAGGCTGCGGCGCTTTAGAAAGCCTGAGAGGAAACCTTCGGAAAATCCCTGTATCAAGCTTTCGCGCCGCGGCCACCGGAAACGCAAAGTGTAAAATACTGATTCAGCTGGTAATGAACGTATCATAGCCGGCTCGTCGAAGCTGCTGCTCTAGGCTGACCGCGTTGTCCAGGTTGGTGAATGCACCGGCCTGAACCCGGTAGTAGCCGTCGCGGTAGGCTACAAAGGCCTGGAAGCCGTCGCTTTTCAGCCGGTTTGCCAGCCGGTTGGCATAATCGCTGTTTTTATAAGCTCCGACCTGAACCCGGTATAGCTTTTGGGGCTTTGGCGTCTCAATGCCCAGCGTGGCCAGGATGCCGTTGGCGATGGCCTGGGCGATTTGGTCTAATTTTGTGTCGAAAAGCTGGTTGTCGGAATTGTTATTCAAAAATCCTGCCTCGACAATGACTGCCGGCATAGTTGTCCGCTTGAGTACGGTTAGCTCGGGACGCTCGATTACGCCCCGGTTTCTGTAGCCTGTGGTCTCCAGCTCGTTGTTGATGTTTCGGGCTAACTGCGCCGCGACACCGCGGTCAGCGTAAACCAGCGTTTCGATTCCTGTGCCGGTGTTTGGCTTTTGTGCGGCATTTCGATGGATGGAGATAAACAGGTCAGCGCCCGCATTATTGCCTATCATGGCTTTTTCGTAGGGAGAGTGATAAATGTCAGTGGTTCTCGTATAGGAGACATCGATTCCATGATCGGACAGAATTTTTCCGATGTCCAGCGCCAGCCGCAATGTGTCGTTTTTTTCCAAACGTCCGTTGTATGCGGCTCCTGAGTCGCTGCCTCCATGTCCTGCATCAATTACGATTTTTACCATAGGTTTTTTGCTCCGTGAAAGTACATTTGTATCAGGGTATGCAGTGCGGAAAGGTTTTGTGTCTGGTTTGTAAGAGTGGATATGGTTGTAAACGGGTTTTCAGATAATATTGTGAGAAATATTTTTGGGTATGAATGGTGCGGTACACCAGACAACACATTGGAAAGGAATGCATATGATACTCACAGGTATATTTACTCCCGCGGGCAGTGAGCTAAATGACCACTGACCTGGCTGTCAGGTCTATCGATTATAAACAGATCATGATTAGGAGAAAAGCAGATGGAATATGTAAAAGCAGCAGATATGCACTGTGATACGATTTCGATGATTCAGTATAGAAGAGGCAGAGGTGAGCGGATAGGATTGCGTGAAAATGATATGTATATAGACCTGGGAAAGCTTAAGAGGGGCGGGTATGTGCTGCAGACCTTTGCCATTTTTACGGATTTGGAGGAAAAGGACCCATTAGAGACAGCTTTGGAGCAGGCAGATATTTTTTATCGGGAGATGGAAGCCAGTCAGGATCTGATTCGGCCGGTGACTAGGATGGCCCAGGTGGATCGGAATATGGACGATGGGAAGCTGTCGGCTCTTCTGTCCCTGGAAGGCGGTGACGCCTGCCGGGGAAACCTCAGCGTTCTGAGGGATTTCTACCGGCTGGGTGTCCGCATGGTGACTCTGACCTGGAACAATGAAAATGAGCTGGCTTATCCCCAGACGCCCCGGTGCAGGAAGAAGCGTTCCGGAATCGGAAAGGCCCATTCCGTTATCCGGGATGCTTTGCAGAGAGGCTTTTCTGCTGATTCGGGAGGCAGAAGCGCAGGTTCGGGAGATTCGTCCGTTAGTTTGGGAAGCTTGTCCGCAGATCCGGAAAGCGCAGCGGCAGGACAGCGGAAAAAAGGGCTTAAGGAGGCAGGATTTGCCTTTCTGGAGGAGATGGAGCGGTTGGGCATGATCATCGACGTATCTCACCTGTCGGATGACGGGTTCTATGACGTGCTGGAGCATACCAGCCGTCCTTTCGTCGCCAGCCATTCCAATGCCAGGGCACTGGCCGCTCACCCCCGGAATCTGACTGATTCCATGTTAAAAAGTCTGGCGGACAGAGGCGGCGTGGCAGGGGTGAATTTTTATAACCGGTTTTTGTCGGTTCCTTGTGGAAGGAGGAGCGGTTTGCCGGCAGCGGGAGATTTTGCCGGTCAGGATACTTATCCGGAGACGACCACGAATGAGGCGATTATCTGCCAGATCAGACATATGACTGACATAGCCGGCATGGACAGCGTGGGACTGGGAACGGATTTTGACGGTTTTGAATGCCCGATGGAAATGGAAAATTGCTCTATGCTGCAAAAATTGGCGGAGGATATGGAGCGGGCAGGGTTTACAAACGGGGAAATAGAAGGTATATTTTATAAGAATGTGGTACGGGTGTACCGGGAGATTCTGGACGGCGGTACAGCAGACTGACTGCTTTCTGATAAAAAATATGTTGCGAAAGCATACCGGAGTAATGATATGCCGGCGTGCTTTCGCAGGCGGAGTGAGAGAAACATGTATACATTTAACAGCAGAGTCCGGTACAGTGAGATCGGAAATGATGAAAACTTGAGTATGTTTGGCGTGATCAATTATTTTCAGGACTGCAGCACGTTTCAGTCGGAGTCGCTGGGCCTGGGGATCGATGCGTTATGTGAGCGGCACAGGGCATGGCTTTTGAATTCCTGGCAGATCGATGTGCTGCGGTATCCGGCGTTGGGCGAGGAGATTGAGATTGGCACATTCCCCTATGATTTTAAGGGATTTTTTGGCCTGAGAAATTTCTTTATCAAAAGCTGCCAGGGAGAGACACTTATCAAAGCCAATTCCGTATGGGTGTATGTAAATACGGACACGGGCCATCCCGCCAGGGTGCTGCCGGAGGAGGCGGTCGTCTATGGGATGGAGCCAAAGCTTGATATGGAATACAGAGACAGGCGGATGAAGCTGCCGGAGAAGCTTTCGGAATTTGCTGCCATGGAGACGTTCCCGGTGAAGCGATACCATATCGATACGAATCACCATGTCAATAACAGCTACTATCCCCTGATGGCCTGGGAATACCTGCCGGAGGGGTTCCGGTGCGGCAGGCTGCAGATAGAGTATAAGACGGCGGCAGTGCTCGGGGACCACATCCATCCCTATGTGCTGGAACGGAATGGCGCGTACTGGGTGGTTTTAGCGGACAAAGAACAGAATCCCTATGCGGTGATCAGAGCGGAAGAAAAATAATGAGAGGGCTGTAGAGGTACTCGATATAACAACGGAAGAAAAGTAACGACAGGACCGTAGCGGTACTCAATCAGGAGAAAAGATATGTTGGAATTAGGGAAAAAACAATGTCTGGTCTGGAAACGGACGACGGAGCACGGCGCTTATCTGGGGCCGGAGGGCGGAAAGGAAGAAGTGCTGCTGCCGAAAAAATATTTAAAACCGGAGCTGCAAATCGGGGATGAGATCGAAGTCTTTCTCTATAAGGATTCGGAGGACAGGCTGATTGCCACTACAAGGGAGCCGAAGGTGGAGCTGGGGCGGCTGGCGCTGCTTCCGGTGGTCCAGGTGACGAATATTGGTGCGTTTCTGGACTGGGGGCTGGAAAAAGATCTGTTCCTGCCCTTTAAAGAGCAGTCTCATAAACTGAAACCGGGCGATCAATGTCTGGCTGCCCTTTATATTGATAAAAGCGACAGGCTGTGCGCCACCACAAAGGTGTATTCCCATCTGGAATGTCCCAGGGACGGCTTGTTCCGGGAGGGACAGCATGTGAAGGGGACAATCTATGAGGTGAAGCCGGAGCTGGGGGCTCTGGTGGCCGTGGAAAACAGGTACTTTGGCCTGGTTCCCCGTCAGGATTTTTTTCAGGATAAAAAGCCCGGCGATGTGGTCAGCGCCCGGATTGTGAAAATCCGGGAGGACGGCAAGCTGGACCTGTCTCTGCGGGAGAAAGCCTATCTGCAGATGGATGCGGACGCCGCCCTTGTGATGGAGCGGATTGAGGAGCGGGGCGGCAGGCTGCCCTTTACCGACAAGGCGGCGCCGCTGGTGATACAGAGAGAGTTTGGCCTGAGTAAAAATGCCTTTAAGCGGGCAGTGGGACGGCTGCTGAAAATGGGGAAAATTCGGCTGACGGAAAACAGCATCGAGAAAGCCGAAAAGGAAGGATGAGAGGAAGCGTTCGAATCTGCCCGGACGTTGGGGCAGATTCGGGCAGTGTCAAGTGATCTATGAAAAAGCAGCGACATGCAAAAGAGCCATTGCTTTGTGACAATGGCTCTTTTTATGGTGAAAGTATGCAGTATATCCGCATTCTCAGGGGAGGCAATTTTATGTTTTTCTTCACAGCCCTGCGGTCTGTGAAAGGGGGGTGCCCGGCGGCTGCCTTGGGTGACAGCCACCGGGTATGAGTATGAAAAAGCTTATATCACTTTCATGATACGCATATAGTATAGCGTATAATTATGATAATATTATGTTGGAATCCTGAAAAAAATATTAAAATTTGAAAAAACATTTGAAAAACCGCCAGCATTGTATATAATATAAATACTGACATGGAGAAAGATGGTTTTGAAAACACCATATTGATCTGATAAAACATAGAAAATATTCAGGAGGAAGAAAGAAAATGATGTTGTCAACTGACATTGGAATCGATCTGGGAACCGCAAGCATACTTGTATATATAAAAGGCCGGGGCGTGGTATTAAAGGAGCCCTCGGTAGTAGCCTTTGACCGTGACACAAATCAGATTAAAGCCATCGGCGAGGAGGCCAGGCTGATGATCGGCAGAACGCCGGGGAATATCGTGGCGGTCCGTCCGCTGCGTCAGGGCGTAATCTCCGATTATACCGTGACGGAAAAGATGCTGAAATATTTCATTAAGAAGGCTGTGGGCAAAAAGACGCTCAGGAAACCGAGAATCAGCGTCTGCATTCCCAGCGGCGCCACCGAGGTGGAGAAGAAAGCGGTGGAGGACGCGACCTATCAGGCGGGAGCCAGAGAGGTGACGATTATCGAGGAGCCTGTGGCGGCGGCCATCGGCGCCGGAATCGATATTTCCAAAGCCTGCGGCAATATGATCGTGGACATCGGCGGCGGCACCTCCGATATCGCCGTGATTTCTCTGGGCGGCACCGTGGTCAGCACCTCCGTCAAGGTGGCCGGCGACGATTTCGACGAGGCGATTGTCCGGTATATGCGTAAGAAGCATAACCTGCTGATCGGCGAGCGCACGGCAGAAGATATCAAGATTAATATTGGCTGTGCCGACAAGCGGCCGGAGATGGTTACGATGGACGTGAGAGGCCGGAACCTGGTGACAGGTCTGCCGAAGACGATTACCATCACCTCCGACGAGACGCTGGAAGCGCTGCGGGAGCCTGCCATGTCTATCGTGGACGCGGTTCACAGCGTACTGGAGAAGACCCCGCCGGAACTGGCGGCGGATATCTATGACCGGGGGATCGTGATGACCGGAGGCGGTTCTCTGTTAAGCGGTCTGGATACGCTGATCGAGGAAAAGACCGGCATCAATACGATGATCGCCGAGGAGCCCATGACCGCAGTGGCCATCGGAACCGGCAAGTTTATTGAGTTTACGAATGGAGAGCGGGACGAGAAATAATCATCCCGGAGATTTTTCACGTTATCTGATTTACATTTCCTTTTTGAGATTGGAACGTTTTGAGACCGTATACTTCCGGAATTTTGCGAAAACAGGCGCAGGGGGATTCCGGAAGCGTATGGTCTGATCAGGGTGGCTGCCTTTTTGTATTTTCAGGCGGCTGCCGATTTCACTTCCGGAGGCATATGGATATATGGCAGTCATATCAGGATATGTTGAGCATATCATTTTCCGCAATCAGGACAATGGTTATACCGTTATGGAGCTGGCGGTCGAGAAGGACACGATGACGCTGGTGGGAACCTTTTCTTATATCAGCGAAGGAGAATACATAGAGGCGGAGGGGGAGCTGACCGAGCATCCCGTCTACGGCGAGCAGCTTCGCGTCGCCAGGTATGAGCTGAAAACGCCGGAGGATGTGGATTCCATAAAGCGTTATCTGGGCTCCGGCGCGATCAAGGGCGTGGGGCCTTCTCTTGCCGCCCGGATTGTGAAAAAGTTTAAGGCGGATACGTTCCGTATTATGGAGGAGGAGCCGGAGCGGCTGGTGGAAGTGAAAGGCATCAGCGAGTCCAAGGCCATTCAGATCGGAGAGCAGGCGGCTGAAAAGCGGGATCAGCGTCAGGCCATGCTGTTCTTGCAGCAGTACGGCATTACGGTGAATCTGGCGGTAAAGATTTATAAGCGTTACGGAGACGAGATTTATTCCGTGATCAAAACCAACCCTTACCGGATGGCGGACGATATTTCCGGCGTAGGCTTTAAAATCGCGGATGAGATCGCCGCCAGGGCAGGGCTGCATACGGACTCTGATTTTCGGATTAAGAGCGGCCTGATGTATGTGCTGCAGCAGGCACTGGGGAACGGTCATGTCTATCTTCCCGCAGAGGAACTGAAGGCGCAGACCAGTCAGCTTTTACAGGTGGAGCTGGATTCCGTGGAGCGCCATATCATGGATCTGACCATTGATAAAAAGCTGGTGGTAAAGGCGGTGCCGGAGGGCCAGGGCATCTATATTTCCAAATATTATTATATGGAATTAAATACGGCCAAAATGCTCCATGATCTGAATGTCCGGTATCCGGTGCCGGAGGAGGGTCTGTTAAAAAAGCTGGATCGAATCGAGAGCCAGACCGGTATGGAGCTGGAGGAGCAGCAGCGCCAGGCATTTATGAAGGCGGCCCGAAACGGTCTGCTGGTGATTACCGGAGGACCCGGAACCGGAAAAACCACGGTGATCAGAAATATTATTCAGTTTTTTGAGTCGGAGGACATGGAGATACTGCTGGCCGCGCCCACCGGGCGGGCGGCCAAACGGATGACGGAGGCCACGGGCTGCGAGGCGAGAACCATTCACCGGATGCTGGAATTAAACGGCGTGCCGGAGGAGGAGTCCCGGGCGGAGCAGTTTCAGCGCAATGAGCAGAATCCCCTGGAGGCGGACGCCATAATTATCGATGAGATGTCTATGGTGGATATCAACCTGCTGTATGCCCTGCTGAAAGCGGTTACGGTAGGCACCCGGCTGATTCTGGTAGGGGATGTGGATCAGCTGCCCAGCGTGGGGCCGGGAAATGTGCTGCGGGATGTGATCGGCTCCGAGGCCTTCGCGGTGGTAAAGCTGGAAAAGATTTTCCGCCAGGCCGCCCAGAGCGATATTATTGTCAATGCCCATAAGATCAACGCCGGGGAATGGATTGACCCGGAGGCGAGGAGCAAGGACTTTCTGTTTATCAAACGGCAGGATGCCAATGCCATTATCAATGCGTCGATCACGCTGGTCCGGGACAAGCTGCCCCGCTATGTGGGGGCCCCTATGTATGATATTCAGGTGATGACCCCGATGCGCAAAGGGGCGTTGGGGGTGGAACGGCTGAATACGATCCTCCAGGAATTTTTAAATCCGCCGTCGCCGGATAAAAAGGAAAAGGAGCTGGGCGCGGCGACTTTCCGGGAAGGCGACAAGGTGATGCAGATTAAAAATAATTACCAGATGGAATGGGAGGTGCGCAGTCAGCGGTACGATGTGGCGCTTGACAAGGGAACCGGGGTTTTTAACGGCGATATGGGCGTGGTGCGCCGCATCGATCTGTTCGGCGAGCAGCTGACGGTGGAATATGATGAGAACCGATTTGTTACCTATGAGTTTAAACAGCTGGACGAGCTGGAGCTGGCCTACGCGATTACGATTCACAAGTCCCAGGGCAGCGAGTATCCCGCCGTGGTGATTCCGCTGCTTTCAGGCCCCCGGATGCTGATGAACCGGAACCTGATCTATACGGCCGTCACCCGGGCCCGCTCCTGCGTCTGCATCGTAGGGTCGCCCCAGACCTTTCAGGAGATGGTGGCGAACGAGCGGCAGCAGAGACGGTATTCCAGTCTGAGCGCACGGATACGGGAGCTGTGAGGAGAGGGGGCATAGTTTCGTATTGTAATAACGGTCAGGTGGATGGCAGTTCTTTCACTCATGCTTCCGGAGAAATTTTTGGAGAGTATTTTGAGGAAAAATCTGAAGTGGGAAAAGCCAGGATATGGTGAAGAATTTGTCATGAGGAAAAATAGAGAAAGTGAGGTGATATCAATAACTGAAAATAAAAGGACAGTTAAGACCGCAGGCGTGGGAAAGGCGGGATTCATACCGGATTTCCTGCGCGAAGCGGCACGGCGGTTCGGCGGGGAATGTCTGGATCTTCTGTTTCCTAGAATCTGTCCGCTGTGTGGTACGATTGTTACGAAAGAGGAAGGGCTGATCTGCCGGAATTGTGTTCCGAAGGCGGAGCGGCTCTTTTTGCGTGAACCGCTGTGTAAAAAGTGCGGAAAGCAGCTGGAATCGGAGATTCAGGAGTACTGTTTTGACTGTACGGCTCATCCAAAGCTGTTCTGGCAGGGGGTCTCCCTGTTTGCGTACCGGGATGAGGCGAAGGAATCCATGATGGGGTTTAAGTATCATAATAAGCGGGAATATGCCGATTATTATGCCGGGCAGCTGATGGACCGCTATGGGGACCGGCTGCGGCAGGCAGGGGCCCAGGCCGTGATCCCCGTCCCGCTGCACGCAAAAAAGCTGCGGGACAGGGGGTATAACCAGGCGGAGGTTCTGGCCCGGAGGCTGGGCGCTTCTTTGGAGCTGCCGGTCTATCCGAAAGGGTTGATTCGCGTGCAGGACACCGCGCCCCAGAAAACGCTGCAGGGCAGCCAGAGAGGGAAAAATCTCTATCATGCCTTTCGGGCCGGAAAGCTGCCAAAAGGGCTTGCAAGCGTGATTCTGGTGGACGATATCTATACCACGGGCGCTACGATGAACGCCTGCTCCGAGGCGCTTAAGAAAGCCGGAGTACGGCGGATTTTCTGCGTCAGCGTGTGCAGCGGGAGGAACTGACAGACTGCCCATATCATATTTAGGAAAGGTGGAAAATATCCTGCTCTGCTGCAATACTTTACAGACTGGTATACGGCGTCGAATAACATATGCTTATTGGATTTCCAACCGTCTGTACCGGTTAAAGCACCCCAGCACTTCCTGCTTCCTCGGCATGGCCAGTCCGGCGGAGAGGTAGCTGCCGCCGTCCATTCCCACCGCTTCCAGTCCTTTTTCATTTACCAGCTTTAACAGTTCGTCCGCGATCTGTGCCATGGTGCGTCTGCCGTCAAAGAAATGCCGGATGGCGTATAACAGCATATAGGCCAGAGCCTCGGTCTGCTCTCTGTCGGCCAGCTGTTCCAGGCACCGCAGTTCGATTTCTTCCCGATTGATGGACAGAGAATCCCGTCCGCCCGCTTTCAGCTTTACCCGGGAATCTCGGGCAACCGAAGGGTTTGGTCTGGGAAGCCGGCGGAAGCTCAGGGCATGGTCTGCCAGAGGAAGGGGCGTGATGCACGGATAGGCGGCGGCTTTTTCCTTCGCCATGGCGGTAATATCAAAGGGCCGGTAGCAGTCCATCTGAATCACCAGATCGGCGATATGGAAGTAGGAGCCGGAGCTGCCTGCCACGATCACGGAGGAAACGCCTGCCTGCTCATACAGCCCTTTGACACGCTCGATAAAAGGAGTGATCGGTTCCTTTTCCCGGCAGATCACCTGCTGCATCAGCTCGTCCCGGATCATAAAATTGGTGGCGCTGGTATCCTCGTCGATGAGGAACAGGGAGGAACCGGCTTCCAGCCCCTCCACCACATTGGCCGCCTGGGAGGTGCTGCCGCTGGCGTCCTCGGTGGAGAAGGCGGTGGTGTCCCGGCCGTTTGGCAGATTATTGACAAACATGGAGATATCGGTTTTACAGATGCTTCGTCCGTCCTCCGCCCGCAGTTTCAGCGCCGTATCGTCGGTGATCACATATTCCCGGCCGTCGCCCCGGATATGGTTGTAGACGCCCAGCTCCAATGCCCGCAGCAGGGTGGATTTCCCGTGGTAGCCGCCGCCCACGATCAGGGTGATTCCCTTTGGAATGCCCATGCCGGCGAGGGAGCCCTTGTGGGGAAGCTCCAGCGTGACCCGCAGAGATTCCGGAGACTGAAAAGCCACGGACCGGGCCATCGGAAGCTGGGAGACACCGCTTTTCCGGGGCAGTATGGAGCCGTCTGCCACAAAGGCGCACAGTCCTAGTTCGGGCAGCCTGTCGCGGATAAACTGCTGGTCCTCCGCCAGCCAGATCACGGATTCCACCTGCTTCTGGTCGATATTCCGGTAAAACAGGGAGGATGCCACCGCCTTCGGCAGAAATTCAAAAAAAATTTTGATCAGTTCGCCGGAGTTGATGGTCCGCCCATTGGCCGGGAAGCCCACCTCCAGCCGTACCAGAAGTCGTCCCAAGCCAGGGGTCAGCGTGCAGGCCGTCCGTTCCAGCACTTCCTGTCCGCAGCGGCTGACAGAGATCAGGCCGCTTTTGCCGGAGCCTTTCGCCTTGAAATTATATTTTTCCACAGCCTGTCCGAACAGCCGGATCAGATGATCCTGCAGCGCCACCCGGGTGTGCCGCTGTTCCAGATAGGGGGCGGGAAAGCCTGCCTGTTTTCCTTCTATAATAATACTGACCTTCGAGGGAGACGCGAAGGGGTCTCCCTGTACATGGTCGATGGACAGAACGAAACCGTTAAACTGGTACTGGCCCCGGGTGTCCTTGTAAGCCGGATAGCTTTTTCTGTCGATGGACAGCAGTAAATGTTTTAAATCGTCGGATCGTTTCATATTGGTCAAATGCTCCTTTCTGCCGATATTTTACCATAGAAACAGCTTGTAAACAATATGGGTTCCGGATATAATAAATGCTTGAAATTTTGTGACTTTTTGTGATGCCGATATTGACTATTGCCCTGAATTGTGGTAGACTGTAGAAGCGAATGGAAGGAAAAGGTCTTTTTTTTTTGACCTAAAAAGGGTTGTACCCGTAAGGGTGTGCCTTTGAGAAGCAAACATCAATCATAAATGGAGGTGGAAGTTGTGCGCGTTAAGATCACATTGGCATGTACGGAATGTAAACAGCGGAATTACAACATGACAAAAGAGAAGAAAAACCATCCCGACAGGATGGAGACGAAAAAGTATTGTCGGTTCTGCAAGACCCATACAATGCATAAGGAAACCAAGTAATCCGGTCTGAAAAGGGAAGTGACTGTATGGAGAAAAGGAAGAAAGAAGCAGACGCGAAACCAGGTATCGGCGCATGGTTCAAAAGTCTGGAGGCCGAGTTCAAAAAGATTATCTGGCCGGATCGGACATCGCTGATCAGACAGTCTGTGGCTGTCATAGCTTCAGCAGTCAGCTTGGGATTTCTGATTGCATTGCTGGACGCAATTATCAAATTTGGTTTTGGATTTATTATTAAATAAGGACTGGGTGATTTTATGGCAGAGGCAAACTGGTATGTGGTTCACACTTATTCGGGCTATGAAAACAAAGTAAAGGCCGATATAGAGAAGACGATCGAAAACCGTAAGCTCCATGATCTCATCCTGGAAGTGGCGGTTCCTCTGGAGAACGTGACGGAGGTCCGCAACGGAGCCAAAAAAGAAGTCCAAAAGAAACTGTTTCCCGGTTATGTGCTGATCAATATGGTGATGACGGACGACACATGGTATGTGATCCGGAACACCAGAGGCGTCACCGGATTTGTGGGTCCGGGCTCGAAGCCGGTTCCGCTGACTGTCGCAGAGATGGCTTCACTGGGGATCAAGGTCAGCGATATCGTCGTGGATTTTGAGGTGGGCGACACGGTGACTGTGATGGCCGGCGTCTGGAAGGACACTGTCGGCGTGATCCAGTCCATCAACCATGGAAAACAGCGCGTCACGATTCATGTGGATCTGTTCGGCCGCGAAACGCCGGTCGAGCTTAACTTCACGGAAGTGAAGAAGATGTAAGGTTACTGTTCGCTTTGCGGTGAAAAACTGCGGCGGTCGAACGGTAATGATGTAACAGCCCTGCGCTCAGCGGGCGTGGGAGGGATGATTCTCCCGCCAATACCACACGCACTTAGAATTAAGTGTACGATTTAGGAGGTGCCTACAATGGCAAAAAAAGTATCAGGTTATATCAAATTGCAGATTCCTGCAGGCAAGGCGACACCTGCACCGCCGGTTGGTCCCGCTCTGGGTCAGCACGGTGTGAATATCGTGCAGTTTACAAAAGAATTTAACGCGAGAACGGCAGACCAGGGCGATATGGTGATTCCCGTAGTCATCACCGTATATGCGGACAGAAGCTTCAGCTTTATCACAAAGACGCCGCCGGCCGCCGTATTGTTAAAGAAAGCCTGCAACATCAAATCCGGATCAGGCGTTCCGAATAAGACAAAGGTCGCGACGATCACAAAGGCGGAGGTTCAGAAAATCGCCGAGCTGAAAATGCCCGATTTAAATGCCGCTTCCGTAGAGGCCGCCATCAGCATGATCGCGGGTACGGCCCGCAGTATGGGAATCACGGTAGTAGACTAATTGCCGGAATGCTGAAAAAGTGATCGCGGCTTGAACTGTCTTAAATGGAATTTGGAAGGAAGCTTCCAGATTTACCTGGAGGGCGCAAAAACCGCCCATGGGACGGAAACTGCGTCAGGAAAAAAGAATTTATGTGGGAGGGTATCGGATTCCCGCAATCACCACTAGGAGGTTTTTTAATGAAAAGAGGAAAAAAATACGCAGAGGTAGCGAAATTAGTTGACCGCGCCGCTCTCTATGATACGGATGAAGCGATTGCGCTGGTAAAGAAAGCGGCTCCTGCGAAATTCGATGAAACGGTTGAGGTTCATATCAGAACAGGCTGCGACGGCCGTCATGCCGATCAGCAGATCCGTGGCGCGGTAGTGCTGCCTCACGGAACGGGCAAGACCGTAAGAGTTCTGGTTTTCGCGAAGAACGCGAAGGCTGACGAAGCCACCGCCGCAGGCGCTGATTTCGTAGGCGCTGAGGAGCTGATCCCCAGAATCCAGAACGAAGGCTGGTTGGACTTTGACGTTGTAGTGGCGACTCCCGATATGATGGGTGTTGTAGGACGTCTGGGTCGTGTGCTCGGCCCCAAAGGTCTGATGCCGAATCCCAAAGCCGGTACCGTAACGATGGACGTGGCAAAGGCCATCGCCGACATCAAAGCCGGTAAAATCGAATACAGATTAGACAAGACAAATATTATTCATGTGCCGATTGGTAAAGTTTCCTTTACGGAGGAACAGTTAGCGGACAACTTCCAGACGCTGATCGGTGCTGTGATCAAGGCAAAGCCCAGCGCGGTGAAGGGCCAGTTCTTAAAGAGCGTGACCATCGCCTCCACCATGGGCCCTGGCGTGAGATTAAATCCGGCGAAATTGGTGTAAAACGACCGGGATTAGCACACGTTTTGCTTGACAGCACGGATTATTTATGATAATTTATATAAAGTGCGCAGTGCGCACGCTATATACGCCGAAGACAGCAGGTGCCCTATGGGCGTAAGCTTCGCCGCCTGCCGAGGATAAGAAAGTGATAGAATCTTTATGCCTCTTTTGTCTTTGGATGAAAGAGGCTTTTTCATATTATGATATCATCGTAAAAAGTTCTTTCCTTTCGGCGGAATATGAACAAGGAGGTAAGGACCATGGCAAAAGTTGAATTAAAGCAGCCGGTTGTTGCTGAGATTTCAGAATTGCTTTCCGGTGCAAAGGCAGCGGTACTGGTGGACTATAGAGGCCTTACGGTTGAGGAGGATACCGCTCTTCGCCGTCAGCTGAGAGAGGCTGGCGTAACCTACAAGGTTTTCAAGAACACCCTGCTGAATTTTGCTGTGAAGGGAACCGAGTTTGAAGCGTTGGCGCCTCATCTTGCAGGCCCCACGGCGCTGGCCGTATCCAAAGAAGACGCGGCCGCACCTGCGAAGATTCTGTTTAACTTCTCAAAGAAAGCAGAAAATCTGGAATTAAAGGCCGGTGTTGTAGAAGGTACCTATTACGACGAGAAGGGCATCCAGGTAATCGCGACGATCCCGAGCCGCGAAGAGCTGCTGGGTAAACTGCTCGGAAGCATCCAGTCACCTGTGGCAAACTTTGCTCGTGTAATCAGCCAGATCGCAGAGGCGAAAGACGCATAAAATTCTTAGTGAGTCCGAGCCGTCAGGCGAGAGACGAACTTAGAATTTTAGCGGTTCCACCGACGCCAGGAGGTGGAACATACCCATTGAATTCTTAGTGAGTCCGAGCCGAAGGCGAGAGACGAGCTTAGAATTTTAGCCGTTCTGTCGACGGTAGGAGGCAGAACATGCCCATTGAATTCTTAGTGAGTCCGAGCCGAAGGCGAGAGACGAGCTTAGAATTTT
>CAJUPT010000033.1 GCA_910588405.1 uncultured Lachnospiraceae bacterium
GTAAAGCCGCCATCTCCGTGGCATGGGTGCAGGAGGTGGTCAGCAACGCCTTCACCGTGCCCGTATGCTCCTCCAGCCATTTGCCGCACCGCCTGGTAAACATGCCGTCGCCGCAGATTTTTTGCAGCTTTACGGCCTGTCCGATATATTCCAGTTCCTTTCCCGTCGCAGGCGGGACATTAAAGCTTATCATAAAACATGTCTCCTATATTGAAGCTTCCACAACTGCCATTTTTATCGCAAATATTTATTCATTGTAATACATTATGGAAAAAAAAGCAACTCATAGAAATCCTGGGGTTCCTGTCCGCTTTGTAATCGGCAGCACGCTTCACAAAACAGCGGCACATGCATTTCATCTTTCCGGCATCACAATCCTGTCATGGAAAATCTCCGGAAAATCTTCATAATACTGATCGAACATTTCCCGGATATACAATATATCCTCCTCCTCATAAGGTGCGGTGCGCTCATAGAGATAAGCCGTCACGCCGTTATCCAGACTGTAAGACTTGATTTGCCGAAAATGCTCTGACAAAGGACCTCCGTTTAGAATTTCCTCGTTTAACAGTACCACCGTCCGCTGTCCGTCTTTTAACAGATGGTACTGGGTCGGATCGGTGACTACCAGATAATCCGCACTTAAAAAAGATTTCGGAAATCCGTCCCGCAGATCCACATCATAGGTACCAAGAAGCCCCGGAATGCTTTCCAGCTTTTCAGGCAGCTCATAATGGCGCAGCACCTCAAAATTCAGTGTGTCGGAGCTGGCGATGCAGTAGACAGTTTTTCCACTGCCTGATGTGCTCTGACTCCACAGGACCTGTCCCTCCTCATTGCCCAGCAGCTCGTTTAAATCTGTCACCAACTGTCCGATCTGGTCCAGATCATGACGAACCTGGGGCTTTCTGATCTGAGATGAGCATAGATAGGACACTGGCACAGGAAGGCGAAAATCCAAAAAGCTGTTCAAAAACTGAAATGCCAGCAAAGCGGCCGCCACCATGACCCCCAGCCGGTTCCTGCGCTCCAACAGATATTGAAGGCCGATCAGGGCCAGCATCGTAACTGCCGGAATAATCACATAATACACCTGAATATACAAATCCAAAATATAGAATATCGCCACCGATGTCACAACGACCTGGACGATCAGAAACAGCCCATAGCGCTTAAGCTTCGGATTGGAGAGCATCTGCCACAGCCCTAAAGCTGCCAAAACCAGCACTGCGCCGCCGAAGGACTCCATAGCCATCACAAAATTTTCCGCGATCCCTCCCGTGCGGTACGCCGTGTACTGTAGACTATGGTCAATAAACAGACTCATCTCCACATATCCATGACACAGAAGCATTCCAGCAGCCGTAAACAGGCCGGTACATATCAGATTCTTAAAAAACTCCACCGGTTCCTTTTCTTTCGCCCCAAAATAAGAAAGGAGCACCGCCGCCACATAGCCTACCCCAAAAGGCCCAAAATACCTTCTTGACACCATAGCGCCCATCACTGTGGCGAATACAAGAAAACAGAGACCGGCATCGAACTCCTCATAATATTTCCCATCCGTCATCAAAGCCAGCGCCAGAACAGCAAATAACAGCGCCAGCGAATCGCCGAAGCCCTCCACGATGATAATCAGAAGCATAGGCGTCAGCACTACTTCAAGACAGCCCAGAAAATATCCGGGACGAATTTTTTTCAAAATCAATTCCAGCACTAGAATCGAAGGCACAGAAAACAGGTTCCACGCCCACAGAATAAAGCTCAGAAACGAAATTCCTGTCAATTTCATGGGGAATGACAAAAACAGAGAGATCAGCAGATTGTAATCCGCATGATTGATGGTATACCAGGTCCAATGGATTGCATCCAGCGGGTCTGCATACAGCGCATTCATAAAATTGATTGTACGCTTCCAATAGGCCGACTGATCCCAGAATCGAATATAGTTCTCAGAACAGACAAAAACAACCAAAAACAAATTTGTCAGCAGCACGAAAGCGATCACCCTGATCACCTCACGGCGGTCTAAGGCCATCAGACAGTCCCACAGCCCGGTGAACTGAAGCACATCCCATGTAAAAACCGCCAGGGCGGCACACATGCCTCCGGCAGTCATCAGCCCCCCAAAAAGCGGAAAGAATGTTTCTATTGAAAACAATGCAAAAGGAATTTTTCCAATCAGCATCCCGGCCAGAATCACACCGCCGATGATGCCGGCCTGCCAGAACCAGGGTGCATATCGCTTCGCTCCTATTCTTCTTTTTCCCGGCCTCTTTCTCTTCATCTCCACTCCTCCTGATTTAGTTCCGCTGCGGTTCTCCCAGGCCCCCTAAACCCGAAAGGATTTCCGGCTGTTTCTCGTCCGTAAATCCTTCCGGGGCCTGTACGAACCTCCGCTGTTATTTAATTCCCGTCTGCAAACACCAAAATTTCATAGACTGACCAGTTCCACCGCTCCTGATCATCCTCCGCTTCCTCCAGCATCAGGCGGATATTTTTACAGGATATCGGCGAGGGAAACGTAAATTCCACCTGGCCGACAGAATCGGCCTGCTGCTCAGTCCAGTTTTCACCGTCCTCGGAGGTATAAATTTTCAGACGCCTGGGGTGATCCTCATAAAAAAACAGATCTAACCGAAAACCAGTCACCGGATAAACCTGATCCAGCACGATATCCAGCGCCATGCCGGCACGCTGCGGCTCTCCGCTGTTCCATCGGGTGGAAACATCTCCGTCTGCCGCCAGGCCACCCTCTGTCGGATTCACATTGGTCTGCACCTTCTCGAAGGAGCGGTAATCTAACACCTGCTCCTTTTGCACGCCAATTCGATAGACATAGATATGAAATTCCCCACAGTTCAGCACATCTTCCACATGCCAAACCGTCGGGCCAAAACCCTTGTCGCAGATCCGCTTCAGATATGCCATAGGATTGTCATCCCGAGTGATCAGAAATACACTGTCGTCGGTAGCCAGACTTTCCGTAACGGAATCAATGCCGTGCCTGTCCAGCTTTTCCTCTGACAGCGGAGAAAAGGCCATCCAGTCTCCCATACGCATATAATTGACATCCTGCCCCTTCGGCCGGGTATTCGTAAAATGCACCTGCCCCGTATGAGCGGACAGGCTGTACACATCTGCAAAATAAAAATTGTCAGAATGCTTCAGACAGTAGGTCTCGATCAGATCCGACATTTGCCGGGCGTCCTGTCCATTTCTTGCCGCCACAACCGCCCGGTCAAAGCTGCCCCAGGAGAGCAGTGCCGCAATGCCGAAAAACAAAACCCGATCCCATCCGGAAAGCTCTCTTTCATCCGACAGACAGCCTTGTGACACATATTCTTCCTGCACCCCGCTTCCTTCCCTCTGTTTGTCCCGGACCATTTTGCACAGCATCAATGCCGTCACAAAGCTGCACAGATGCAGACAATAGCTTACCCGCTCCGGCAGACGACCGCCATATCCCAGATACAGCCACAGCGCTCCCTGCAGACAGACCGCGCCCATCCAAAAAATCAGGCCGGAAGCGATATTCTTTTTCAGTCTGGTATCGACAGCAGAATCGACAGCGCCGCGCAGGCAGTCGCCAAATGCCGGCAGGCAGTCACTTGGCTCGTTGCTTGCGGAAATCAACAGACGCAATAACACAAGCCACAAAAACAGAGCTGTACCGCTGAGATACCCATAAATAGACGGAGAAAAACTCTCCCCCACCAATTGCAGTCCTTTACGAAGCCGGTCTCCCACAGAAAACTGCTCCTGGTATTGCTGTCCTGCCAGCTCATCCAATCGGCGGAAGGTTTCCTGGCTGACAGAATCATCCGCCAGCATATTTGCCTCACTGATGGCCTGAACCGTGTCCACAGACAGACCCAGCTTCTCATAAAGCGCCCGGTTTTCCCCATAAACCGGCACCTCATAAAAATCATATACATTGCTTCGGCTCAGATTATAGGACAGATAATCCTTCCATTCCTTCGAACCATAGGCCAGACGGTCCGCCGCAAATAAGGCGAGACAGAGAACCCCGGTCAGAAAAATCAGACGCAGCCCTTTCAGCAGCCCTTCCTTTTTCTCTTTATACAGGATCTCCTTATACAGAAATAAAAGCAGCGCAAAGGCTCCTGTGATGCAGAACACCTCAATCCGCACGCAAAGACAAAGGGCCGCCAGCGCTGCCGTCACACAGTCTTCCCAAATGCTTCTCCCGTCCGTTCCTCTCGGTCCCATACCATACCAGAACAATGCAGCCGCGCCCAAGGAAGCCGCACAGGTGCTGAACTGAACCCGAACCACCTGGGGAAGCCACAAAATCGTATAGAGAAACAAAAATCGCAAACAAGACTTTCTGTTTTTCCGCCTGCCATCATATAACAGAATGCCAGACAGCATGACCCACATGGAAAGCATATAGCAGCCCACCATCATAACTCCATACCACTCGATTCCCGGCCAAATCTGATACAAAGATTTCAGCACAAAGCCCATGGGATACAGCATAAAAATCAGATGGCCGTCCGGCGTCCCCGTATAAGCGCCGGAGGCAATATCTCTCATATTGATATCATCATTGATGGCATAGGAAAATCCAATCCATTTCCATACTGCCAGAAAATAAACCGCCGTGATCAGAAATGCCAGACCGATCTTGCAAATCGCCGGCACATTTTTTTGAAATTTTTCTTTGATCCAACTCTTTTTCCCTGTCATCTCATCCGCCCGATTCCCGCATATGCCCAAGCTTTTCCTCAAACTGCCTCTCAAACCATCGATAAACTGATCCCTCCACCGGTTCTGTTTTCCATTGATTATGCCAGTGATGTGTGTAAGCACCCGGGAAAAACTGCTGATTTTCCAGCGTAAACGACGGCTCTCCCCCTTTCAGCACTGGACTGGTGAAAAACGCGTCAAAGCTGTGAAGCCACCCTGGCTCCTCTTTTCTTTTCTGCCACAGCGGGTCAAAAAAGGCGGCAGGGTAGACAATATAAGAGGAAAGCCCTCTGTCCTGATAGACCAGAAGCTGCCATGGACGGAAGGTTTCCAAAGCCAACGCTTTTTTTGTAATCCTCTCATTCAGCAGACTACCCTGTTTCAGGTACAGCAGCGCATTATTGGCATAGGGCTGCCGCTCCCAGGTATAGCAAAACTCCCCTGCTTCAAGCACTGGAGACATGCTTTTCAAAAACAGCACATCCAGATCAAAATAGACGCCGCCTCTTTTATACAGCTCCAAAAGACGGAATCCATCCGCACGAAAAGTCAGCTCCGGACCATGGAACATCCATCCCGCCTTTTCATAGGGCGTTCCCTGTATTTCCTTATCCGCGTCAAAAGGCAACACCTTTATAAACGGAAGCAATGGTTTTAAATATGCATTGTCCTCATACCCCTCATAGCCCCTCTCCCGGTCTAGCCAAAGCCAGATTTCCGCACTCTCCTGCGGCTGGGTACAGAGACAGGACTTTATGGAAAATGCCTGCTTCTCCCCAATCTCTCCACACCAATAAGAATGAAAGACTGTTTTTTCTCCAGGCACAGGCTGGGAAAGCTTTACATGGCTCCCCCATTTCTTCCGGAACATCTCAGGCTGAATCCGATCATAGGCGCCGGAGGCCAGCCGCTCCATGGCATAGCCGTTGTCCTCATACATTCGCCGATCCCGCAGCGTAGTCCAGCGCCCCAGCTTTCGGTTATTGCCCACATACTGTTTGTTTTTCTGATAATAGTCATCCCAAAAGGATTGGTCTCTATATAATTCCATTGCTCTCCTGCCAACTGCCATCTCACAAGGTCCCAACCGGGACATCAACCACGACTATCGCGCCGGCCGCAGCGCAAACCGGTACACATCCATTGCCTCTCCATTCTGCTGAATCTGATCCTCCACGACCATCTCCACATCATAGCCATGGCGGACATAATAGTCCAGCAGATAACCCATATCATAATAATCCCGACATAGAATCCGTATATTCTCTTTTGTCACAATAGCCTCCGACAGATTTTCAATCCCCTCCGCCGCCAGCTTTTTCTCATACATGGGACTGAATGCCAGCCAATCCCCCAAAGGCAGATAATTCATCTCCTCCGTCTCGTCACGCAGGGTAAACACATCCGTATACCCGACTATGCTATACACATCCGCCAGATAGAACTTCTCCGGATGCCGGTTGCAGTAATCCAGCATAATCTGATAATTTTCCACTGCCGCCAATGCCGGACGAACCGTATGCCCGATCCACTTATAGGCGCTGACTAACAAGGCCAGCGATACCGGAATTGCTGCCAGGCAGAAAACCACCTTGTTTCTTACACCTCTGGGAAATCCGTTCCAACAGTATGGACGATAAGACTGCCCGATTTCCTGCCGCCTTTCTCTGAAATTCCAGGCTGCCGTCAATCCGGCCTGCAGATACACCCCCGCCACTGACAAAAGGCCGCACAAATGCAATGACTCCGCCACCCGCTTCGGCAGCCGTCCGCCCATCCCAAGGCCGATCCACAATACCACTTCTGCCGCAGCCAATACAAGCACGGTAAAAAAAGTACGCTTATCCTTCTTAACCGCCGCCCAAATCAGCACCCAACAAAACATCGCCGCGGCCACCTGATCCAATGGCCTGCAGCCATTCTGCACCGCCCCCTCCCAGGCCAGCTTAAAGCCTGCGCCAATCTGCTCCGCAAATGTACGGGAGGCCCGGTTTACCTCGTCACTGTATTCCGCAATCTGATATAAATGCGCTGTGTCCAGGCTCTCATCCACCACCAGATTATACCGCACCAGCGCCTGCCAGGTATCCTGACTGACACCGATGCACTCATAAAATGCTCTGTGCTCCTCATAATCCGCCGGGCCGCAATAATTATAGATCACGGACCGGGCGTCCCCGTCGCCGAGAATCCGCTTCCATTCCTGACCGCCGTAAGCCACCTGATGAAGCTTCCAGGACAGGCCGACCAGCAGCAGTAAAGCAACAGGCGCCGCCAGCTGCTTGACAATCTGCCGGCGTTTTTCTTTTTTTACGACCCGCCTATTTTTTTTCTCTCCGCCCTGCTCTGCAATCAGCGACAGCCGGTTAAAAAACAACACTGCCGCAAAAGGCATCAGCATATAAAAAACCGAATCCCGCAGCAGATACGCCAGCAACGCCAGCACCACAGTCACGGCCCCGCTGCCGATGCCCTCCTCTCCTGCCTGCCTGCTGCCCGACCCATACCAAAACAAAGCCGTAGCTCCGGCCATCGCCGCCACAGTCGTATAGGTAAAAGCCAGCATCCGCAGCAGCCAGGCTGCCGTATACACGGTCATCGCCATAATCAGAAAAAAACATTTTCCTTTCCATGTCTCCCAGATGCGAAGACAGCGGTAAAGAATCAGCGACAGACAGATCAGATTAATCCCCACCATCACGATCCCGTACCAGTCCCAGCCAGGCAGAAAACAGTACAGCTTTCGAATCAGCAGCGCAAACGGATATTTGATAAAAATCACATGGGCATCCGGCGTTCCATTATAAACGCCTGACAGTACCTCTTTCATAAAGCGGTCGTCGTTCATCTGATACACCCATGAAAAAACCGCCGTGACCGCAGCGGCATAAAAAACAGACATCAGAACAGCGGCAAGGACACATCTTTTTTGCTCCCATTTATGCCGCTCTCCGCTGTCCATCCGGCCACTCACAGCTCGCAGACGGTTTAACACTCCTGATCCTCTCATTGATAAACACCTAAATCCATACTCTCCACATACGCACAGTGATGTGTAAATCATCTATTCTACGGAAAGGCAGATACCATACCCTCCCCATGCGCACAGTGACATACAAGACAGCTTTTCTTATATATGGCCATGCGCATCCTGTCATACCGAACGGCAGATCGGCATAACGCTCCGTATCAATTCCTCTTACGTCTCACCCCACCATTATAAGTCACAACCATGTAAAAATCAATCCGGCAAAGCAAATGTATCGCCGGCCTGTTTTTCATCACTCTCCGCCGCCAGCTCTAATGTGAACCAGAATTCCACACCGTCCTCTTTATTCTCCACACCGCAGCTTTGCCGGTGGTTGTCCATAATTGCTTTCACAATGGACAGCCCGATCCCACTGCCGCCATACTCTCTGGTTCTTGCCTTATCGACCTTGAAAAACTTGATCCACACCTTATCCAGATCCTCCGCCGGAATCTGGCTTCCAGTGTTAAACACGCTGATTTTCAACCGCTCCTTAAGCCGTTCTAACGAGATCCTGATCTGCTTCTTCCCATCCAGATGATGTATGGCATTGCTCAGGTAATTCTTCAAAACCTCCTCGATCATAAACTCATCGGCCCGCACATAAACCGGCTCCCCCTCCGGTAAAAGAAGGGTTCCCTCTTTTTGCTTCACTAATATCTCCGACGCATGCACCACACCCTTCATCAGCGCCATGATATCGAAAACTTCCATCTCCGCCCGGGAATCGCCGAATTCCAGCTGGTTTAAATTTAGCAGCTTCTGTACCATCTGGTTCATTTTGCAAGCCTCGTCCATGATCACATCACAGTAATAATCCCGGCTTTCCTCGTCCTCGTTGATACAGTCCTTAAGCCCCTCCGCATAGCCCTGGATAATGGCAATGGGCGTTTTCAGCTCATGAGATACATTGGACAGAAATTCCTTGCGCATATCATCGACCTGGATTTTTTCCTCGATATCTCTTTTCAGCGTTTCATTGGCTTCCTGAAGCTCTCCAATCGTCTCCTGCAGCGTATCGGAAAGATGATTCATGCTGTTTCCAAGGATTCCCAGCTCGTCCTGAGATTCCGACCGATACCGCACCTGAAAATTCAGATTCGCCATCTGCTCTGAGATCACTGACAGCTCCTGAATCGGCTGGGTCAGCTTCCTGGTCATGTAAAGCATCAAACCGCCGCTTAACAAAATCGCCGCCATACCCACCAATGAATAAAATTTGTTGGAAATCGCTACACTCTCTCGAATACTCTCCACAGGCAGAGACATCAAAAACAAGCTTCCCTCGTCAAAAAAGCCCCAGCTCTCCATATGGGAAGTTTTGACCGCCTGATCCATCGTCAGCATAATACTGTAATTATCCGATTCATACCTTTTTTCCTGAATCCACAGTTCTGATGAACCGGCTTTTCCCCCGGTAAAAATATAGCGGCGCAGCTTATCCAGCATCCCCACCATGTCCGGCGTACTGGAATATAATGTGTCCCAATTTCTGTCGATCACCAACACAGAGATACTGCTGCTCTCCCTCAGCTCCAAAAGCAGCTGTTTTATATTGTCCGACTCATTTTCCTTGACGGCGCCCGTGAGAAACCGGTTCATATTTTCATAAGCCTCCATCAATACCTTTTGCTTATTAGAGAGATAATAATCCTCCAGAAAAAATTTATTGATAAACAGGCAGGCAGCGATGGTGGCAGCAATGATCGTAGTAAAAATCAATGTAAATCGAATGCGAATCGAATGCTTCATCTCAATTATCATATAGCAGGCCGGTTATACGGCCTGCTCTTTCACAAAATGGCTGTTATTGTGTTGTTGATCCTCTGCGTCTCCGGCAGATGCACAATCTCGTCGAAGGATTTTGATGCTTTACAGCAGCTGCTCCAGCTGATCCAGATATTCTTCGAATACGGTCAGCGCCTCCCGTACCGGTTCCGGACCGGTCATATCCACACCGCACAGCTTCAGCAGATCGATACAGTCCATAGAGCTGCCGCCGCTTAAAAACTGTTTATATCTCTCCACAATTCCTTTTTCTCCATTCAGAATTTTTTTGCTGATGGCCGTGGCTGCCGCGAATCCTGTGGAATACTGATACACATAAAACGGCGTGTAAAAATGAGGAATCCTGGCCCATTCCATATCGATTCGCTCATCTAGCTCCATCTCTTTCCCAAAATACAGCTCGTTCAGATCATGGTAAACAGCACACAGCCGCTTTGCCGTCAGCGTTTCCCCGGCCTCGGTCAAGCCATGGGCGATTTTTTCAAATTCGGCGAACATGGTCTGGCGGAACATGGTTCCCTTAAAGCTGTCCAGATAATGATTAATAATATAGGCTTTTTCCCTCTGATCTTTCGCATGCTCCAGCATATAATGGGTGGTTAAGGCTTCATTACAGGTAGAAGCCACCTCCGCCACAAAAATATGATAGCCCGCATAGCAAAAAGGCTGTGCATGATCAGAATAGTAAGAATGGATCGCATGCCCCATCTCATGAGCAAGGGTAAACACATGGTCCAGCGTTCCATTGTAATTCAAAAGCACGTAAGGATGTACGCCATAAGGGCCGCTGCTGTAGGCGCCGCTGCGCTTTCCAGGATTTTCATAGACGTCGATCCACCGGTTTTCAAACCCCTGTCGCAAAATAGAGAGATATTCCTCCCCCATAGGCGCCAGTGCAAGACCCACAATCTCTTTCGCCTCCTCGAAGGAATATCGTTCCAGGGAGGATTCACACAAAGGCGCATACACGTCATACATATGAAGCCGCTCCACCCCCAAAAGCTTTTTCCGAAGTCCCACATACCGGTACATGGCCGGAAGAAAGGCATGGGTCGTCTCAATCAGCGTGTCGTACACCTCTATGGGAACTGCGCTGCCTGACAGGGCATAGGCCATGGAGGAAGGATATTTTCTCACACGGCTGTAAAACACATGCTGCTTCACATTGGCCGCAAACATGGCCGCCAATGTATTCTCATAGGCCCTGTAGGCATCATACATATGGTCATAGGCTTGCCGGCGCACATTCCTGTCGCTGCTTTGCATATAAGCAATATAAGTGCCATGGGTCAGCGGAAGCTTCTCCCCATTTTGATCTGTCACCGGAGCAAATTTTAAATCTGCATTGTTAAACATACGAAAAGCATTGGCTGCGCCGTCAGACATCAATCCCGCTGCCGCCAAAAGTGCCTCCTCCTTATCCGAAAGCGTATGTTCCTTCTTCCGGAACATGACCGTAAACATTCGCCGATACTTTTTCAGGGGCGCATATTCTTCAATCATCCGGTTTATCGTTTCCTCACCTATATGGGTGATCTCCGCCTGGATAAAAGAGGAGGCCAGCGCCGCCCGGGTATACAGATCCTCCGCCCTGCCCATCAGATCCTGATATTCCGTTACCGTGGTATCCTGATCTGATTTTTGTCCGGCATAGCAGCTGATTTTCTCCATGGTCTGCCCCACCTCGCCGTCTAGCTCCAGACATCGGTACAATGTTTCGGCAGATTCCGACAATTTTTCCCTAAATTCTTCATACTCCGGCAGCCTTTTGTTCACCCACTCCACTGCCAGCCACCACTGCTCGTCCGCAGCAAAAATATCTTCCAGAGCCCATATATCTTCGGTACGCATTTCTTCTCTCTGCTTCATTGCTTCCGTTTTCCTTTCTTCTATCAAGTATACAACTATATATTATATACATATTTATACAGGCATATCCAAAAGGCTGCCTTCCAGCAGCCTTTCCTATCGTTCTGTTACTGTCCTCCCACCTCCGCCTGCTCCCCTTTGTGTACCACAATCTGGGGGAAGGGAATCTCGATTCCATGCTCATCAAAGGCCAGCTTGATTTTTTCTGTTATGCCCCACCGGGTTGGCCAATAGTCGCTGGTGGGCACCCAGCAGCGGCAGCCCATGGTCACGGCGCTGTCGTCCAGGCTTGAGACGAAGGAGACCATCTCCTCCTCCTTCAACACCGCAGGATGGGCTTTCATGATTTCCATCATCAGTTCCTTGGCCTGTTTCAAATCCGCATTATAGGAGATTCCCACCGTAATATCCAGCCTGCGTTTCTCCTGAGCCGTCACATTGGTCATACTGTTGTTTGCCAGGTTGCCGTTGGGGATCATAATCAGTTTATTATCCGGGGTCAGAAGGGAAGTATATACCAGGCCGATGGTTTTAACCGTCCCCTCATTTTTATGGCCGTCCTCGATAATATAATCCCCCACCTTAAAGGGCTTCATAATCAATATCAAAATCCCACCGGCAAAGTTTGACAAACTGCCCTGCATGGCCAGACCGGCGGCCACGCCGGCGGAACCGATCACCGTGATCAGAGAGGTGGTCTCAAAGCCCACCACCTGCAGCATGGTGACGATAATCATGCCGTATCCCGTCGCCCGCAGCAGATGTCTGGTAAACTTCCGCACCGTGATTTCCGTCCCGATTTTTTCCATCGAACGGTCTGCGATCTTCAAGAGCAGATTTAAAAGCTTCTTCCCCACAAAGAGGATCGCCAGCGCCACGATTATCTGCATTCCCTTATTCAAAGCGCCGTCCAGCAACTGATCCAGCCATGCCTGAAAAATCCGGCTGTGAGCCTCCAGCTCCTGGACAGCCTGTTCTATTTCTATATGCGGTGCGTCATCCATCGGTAATGATCAATCCTTTTCTTTCTATGCTTACTTTTCTTTTGTTTCCTTTTTTTCTTCCTTCGGCTTTTCAGTTTCTTTTACCGAATCCACAACTTTCTCCTCCACCGGTTTTTCCGCAGCCTGCTTTGCTGCCTCTTCCTTTTTCTCTTTCACCGGTTCGGCCGCTTCTTTTTCTGCCGGTCTCACTGCCTCTTCTTCCACCGGCTTCTCCATAGTCTCCTCCGCCGGTTCCATCGCCGCCTTTTTCAGCTCCTCCACCTGCTGGTCTACCTTAGCCGTCTTCTTCCTTGTGCCGGCAGCCTTCCCCGCCGTCTTTACGGAATCTCTTTTCTTCTTCGAAGCCTTTGCCACCTTATTGCTAACCTTTTTCTCCTCCACAGGAATATACTTAAAGACAGCCACAGACAGCGGCGCCAGCTTAATGATAATGGAATAGGGGCGCTCGTCCCACTCCTGCTTTTTGGCAATCTTCACCCTGCTGTTTACCTCGCCGCTTCCGCCGAAGGCCGCCGTGTCACTGTTAAACACTTCTTTATATTTTCCCGGCATCGGAACGCCCACCTGGAACTCCTCATGGTTGATAGTATCAAAATTACATACCACCAGCATTGTCTCCTCCGGCTTATCCGTCTTTCTTAAGAAGGAACAGATGCTTTCCTCCCAGCCGCTGCAGCTGATCCACTCAAACCCTTCCGGATCATGGTCCATCCGGTAAAGGGCAGGACTCTCCCTGTACAGCTTGTGCAGCGCCTTTACACATGCCTGCATCTGGCTGTGCAGATCATACTGAAGCAGATGCCACTGAATGCCCGACTTCTCATTCCACTCATCCATCTGGGCAAAATCCTGTCCCATAAACAAAAGCTTCTTGCCGGGATGAGTCATCCAGAAGCCGTAAGCCGCCCGCAGGTTCGCAAATTTCGTCTCAAAATTCTCTCCCGGCATCTTGCCCACCATAGAGCCTTTCCCATGGACCACCTCGTCGTGGGAGAATACCAGGATAAAGTTCTCGCTGTAAGCGTAAACCATGCTGAAAGTCAGTTCATTATAATGATGCTTCCTGAAATAAGGGTCGCACTGCATATATCCAAGGAAATCGTTCATCCAGCCCATATTCCATTTCAGGTCAAAGCCCACCGCCCCGTCGTCCACATCGCCGGTAATCCTGGGCCATGCCGTGGATTCCTCAGCGATCAAAAGGGCGCCGTTCTCCTGCTTCTTGAAAATGGAATTCAGATGTTTCAAAAGCTCCAGCGCTTCCAGATTCTCATGGCCGCCGTAAATATTCGGCACCCACTCACCGTCGTTTTTGCCGTAATCCAGATACAGCATGGAAGCCACCGCATCCATACGGATGCCGTCGGCATGGAACCGGTTCACCCAGAACAAAGCATTGGCAATCAGGAAGTTGGATACCTGAGGGCGCCCGTAATTAAAGATCAGCGTCCCCCAGTGAGGATGCATCCCCTGCCTGGGATCTTTATGCTCATATAGCCCGGTGCCGTCAAAATCAGCCAGCGCCACCGTATCCTTGGGAAAATGAGCAGGAACCCAGTCCAGGATCACGCCGATGCCCTGCCGATGCATATAATCCATAAAATACATAAAATCTTCCGGCGTCCCGTAACGGCTGGTAGGGGCATAGTAGCCCGTCACCAGATATCCCCAGGATTCGTCCAAAAGATGCTCCATCACCGGCATCAGCTCCACATGGGTATAGCCCATCTCCTTCACATATTCCGCCAGCATCGGCGCAATCTCCCGGTAATTATAAAACTCCTGCTCCTCGTCCTCCGGCATCCGCCAGGAGCCCAAATGCACCTCATAGATGGACATGGGCTGTTCCAGCGGTTTTTTCTTCTTTCTCTCCTTCATCCAGCTTGCATCCTGCCACCGGTACTGATCCAGATCTGCCACCACCGATGCCGTATCGGGGCGAAGCTGAGAACAATTTCCATAAGGGTCGGATTTCAATGCAGGAGAACCTCCCTTAAATTCAATCTCATATTTGTAAATCTCGCCCGGCTTAATGCCAGGAATAAACAGCTCGAATATGCCGGAATTCCCACGCCTTGACATCTGGTGCGTCCGGCCGTCCCACAGATTGAAATCGCCCACGACGCTGACGCTCCAAGCATTGGGTGCCCACACGGCGAACATGGTTCCCGCCACGCCGTCTATGGTTCTGGGATGGGCTCCCAGCACATCATAAATCTCGTAGTGGATGCCCGCCTCAAACCGCTTCATATCCGATTCCGTAATCTGCAGGTCAAAAGCATAAGGGTCCTCCATCTCACGCTTCGTCCCATTATCATAAGTCACCTCATAGACATAGTGCACCTTTGACTTTCTATTCAAAAGCAGCGCAAAAAAGCCTGCCTCGTCCACCTTCGTCATCGGCCAGCTTTTCTGCGTGGAAACCACCTTCACGCTGACAGCCTCCGCATGGGGAATAAACGCCTGGATCAACAGCTGATCCTCCACCCTATGCGCACCCAGCACCTGATGAGGATGGTCACAATCCGCGCACACCACACCTTCTATCTCCGGCCAATCCATAATTTCATTCAATTTTTCTTCCATAAATGTCCTCCAGGGGTTATCGTCTCTGTTTGAAATATATTTTACCATTTTAAAGGCTATAAAACAAGGTGGAAGTATGATAAAATATCCGCAGATAAAAAACCTGAAATCCGGCTAAATACATCGGATATATTAAAAACACGCAATAACAGCGGGAGGTGATTGATTATGGAAGCTTTACCAAAAGACCCGGTAATGCTCCTCAGTGTAGTCAACACAAAGCTCCGGGATATTTATCCTTCTCTGGAAGCTATGTGCCGCGACCTGGGAGTCGATGAAAAAGAGCTGACCGAAAGGCTGGCAAAGCTGGACTATCGGTATTCCACGGAAGAAAACCGGTTCCTTTAAACAGGAACCGGTTTTCTTTGCCGCCCTTTATTCAGTTTCCGTTCCGGGCCACCAGCCCTTCCCCTTCCACATCCAGCCAGATCGTATCCCCGGCGCCCACATTGCCGCCCAGGATCAGCCGGGCCGCCAGCGTCTCCACATGCTTCTGCAAAAACCGCTTCAGCGGCCTTGCGCCGTAGACCGGATCGTAACCGTGATCCACAACGAACTGCTTCGCTTCATCTGTCAGCCGGATCGTCAGCTCCTTTTCCTCCAGACGCGTATTCACATCCGCCACCATCAGGTCGATAATGCCGCCGATATTTTCCTTCGTCAGCGGTTTGAACATAATCGTCTCGTCCAGCCGGTTCAAAAATTCCGGGCGGAAATGGGCACGAAGCTCCTGGGTCACCATGGACTGGGCCTCAGGCTTGATATTCCCTTCCCCGTCGATGCCTTCCAGAAGGTAGCCGGAACCGATATTTGATGTCATAATCAAAATCGTATTTTTAAAGTCCACTGTCCTGCCCTGGGAATCGGTGATCCGGCCGTCGTCCAGCACCTGCAACAGCACGTTGAACACATCGGGATGGGCCTTCTCCACCTCGTCGAACAGCACCACCGAATAGGGCTTTCTGCGCACCGCCTCCGTCAGCTGGCCGCCCTCGTCATAGCCCACATATCCCGGAGGCGCCCCGATCAGGCGGGATACGGAATGCTTCTCCATATATTCGCTCATGTCGATCCGGACCATGTTAGACTCGTCGTCGAACAGGCTCTGGGCCAGCGCCTTAGCCAGCTCTGTCTTGCCCACGCCGGTAGGCCCTAAAAACAGGAAGGAACCGATGGGCTTGCCGGGATCTTTAATCCCTGCCTTGGAACGGATAATGGCCTCCGTCACCTTCTCCACTCCTTCATCCTGTCCGATCACCCGCTTATGCAGCTCCTCGTCCAAATGCAGCGTCTTGTTCCGCTCGCTCTCCGTCAGCTTCGCCACCGGAATGCCGGTCCAACGGGAGACAATTCTGGAAATCTCATCGTCGGTAACGCTCTCATGAACCAGCGTCATATCTTTATTTTTGATCTGGTTTTCCTCTGTTTCCAGCTGCTGCTCCAGCTGAGGCAGCCTGCCGTACATCAGCTCCGCCGCCTTGTTCAAGTCATAATTCTGCTGTGCCTCCTGGATCTGACTGTTGACCGCGTCGATCTCCTCCCTGAGTTTCACCAGCTTATCCACCGACTTCTTTTCATTGTCCCACTGGGCTTTCATGGAGGAAAATTCTTCCCGCTGCTCCGCCAGCTCCTTCTGCAGGTTTTCCAGCCGCTCCCGGCTCAGGCGGTCCGTTTCCTTTTTCAGCGCAGCTTCCTCAATTTCCAGCTGCATAATCTTCCGGGACAGCTCATCCATCTCCGTAGGCATGGAGTCCAGCTCCGTCTTGATCAGAGCGCAGGCCTCGTCCACCAGGTCAATGGCCTTATCCGGCAGGAAACGGTCGGTGATATACCGGTTGGACAGCACCGCCGCATTTACCAAGGCGGAATCGGTGATCTTTACGCCGTGGAATACCTCGTAGCGGTCTTTGATCCCTCTTAAAATAGAGATGGTATCCTCCACGGTAGGCTCATCCACCATTACTGGCTGGAACCGCCGCTCCAAAGCCGCATCCTTCTCAATATATTTCCGATACTCGTCCAGGGTAGTGGCGCCGATGCAGTGAAGCTCGCCTCTGGCCAGCATGGGCTTTAACATATTTCCCGCATCCATGGAGCCTTCCGTCTTCCCGGCGCCCACGATGGTGTGCAGCTCGTCGATAAAAAGGATGATCTGCCCGTCACTTTTCTTCACTTCCTCAAGGACAGCTTTCAGCCGCTCCTCAAACTCGCCTCGGTACTTGGCTCCGGCCACAAGAGCGCCCATATCCAGAGAGAACAGCGTCTTATTTTTCAGCCCTTCCGGCACGTCGCCCCGGACAATCCGCTGGGCCAGCCCCTCCACCACGGCGGTTTTGCCCACACCGGGCTCGCCGATCAGCACCGGGTTGTTTTTCGTCTTCCGGGACAGAATCCGTACTACATTTCGGATCTCCCCATCCCTGCCAATCACCGGATCAAGCTTCTGCTTCGCCGCCCGCTCCACCAAGTTTACGCCGTATTTGCTCAGCGTGTCATAGGTAGCCTCGGGATTGTCGCTAGTCACCCGCTGGTTGCCCCGCACGGTGGCCAGCGCCTGCAAAAACCGCTCCTTTGTGATGCCGTATTCTTTCAGCAAACTGCTGACCGCACCGTTTGGCTCTTTCAGCATGGACAGGAACAGATGCTCTACCGACACATACTCGTCTCCCATAGCCTTCGCCTCGTCCTCGGCGTCGAGCAGCGCCTTGTTCAGCGCATTGCTGATATAGAGCTGGCTGCCGCCGGAGACCTTGGGACGGCTTGCAAGCTTAGATTCCACATTTTCCAGGAAATGCTCTTTGTTGATCTCCATCTTCTCGATCAGCTTCAGAATCAGGCTGTCTTCCAGTTTCAAAAGACTATATAATAAATGCTCCTGGTCAATCTCCTGATGCCCATACTCATAGGCCAGCTTCTCACAGTTCTGCACCGCCTGTATGGAATTCTGAGTGAATTTGCTTAAATTCATACAATGACCTCCTTACCTGCATTGGTTTTTGTTTTGTTCTATATGTGTTATAACACTAATTGTTAGCACTGTCAAGCGATGAGTGCTAAAAATGTGTGAAAATTTTATGAAGCGCTCTCCCCCTATTAATGAATAGCTTAGCCCCTTCGCTCAGGAGCATCTGTAAAAATCAATGGGCATCTCTCGGCTTCTGACAAACAAACAGCTTCGGACCGGCAAAATCCGAAGCTGTCTGTTTGAATCGTTGGTGGTATGAATTTCTTCGCTTTTCGTGACAATTTCAGGATTGGTGAGATAATAATCCGAACCGAAGCCCCCATACGCAACACTACCGGGCTAATCCTACGACCATCCAAAAAATCCCCCTTAACTCATCCGATGTACATTCGAAAATTCTTTTGCATCTGCCATTACGGCCGATCAGAAAACAAAGAACATCCAAAATCACTCGCCTGAGATTAAGGGGGCGTTTTATGTTTCAGAATATTATCCTGTTTTTAACGGCAAAACGCTACAGCGTCAGAGACGGCGCGGAATACACTCTGCCGGCCAGCTCGCTGTTCAACATGTATAAGCTGCGGGCATCATCGCCGAACAGCTCCATTTTCGTAATCAGATCCGTGGAATTCTTCTCCTCTTCCCCCTGCTCCTTAATGAACCAGTCCAAAAACTGAGTCGTCCGGAAATCATTTACCTCCTGAGCGGCAGCATAAATCGTGTTAATCAGAGAAGTCACATATTTCTCGTGCTCCAGTCCAGCCTTCAGCGGGTCCATCAATGTCTCGAAAGTCTTGTCCGGCTTTGCAATCGCCTCAAGGGTAACTGTCTCATCGTTATTATGCAGATACTGGTACATCAGCATCGCATGATCCTGCTCTTCCTTCGCCTGAATCTCATACCAGTTAGAAAATCCATCAAGCCCCTTCCGGTTATAAAAATTCGCCATATCCAGATACAGATAAGCGGAATAGAATTCCTTGTTAATCTGATCATTCAGTAAAGCCGCTACTTTTTTATCCATTTTACATTCCTCCTGATTTTTGGTCGTGTCATTTCTGTGATTGTTTCTGCCACGGTCATTATACTATTCCGCCGTCTCAATAGCAAGAAAAATATAAAAATTTCCTATTTCATTTGCTCCACATTCCTCTGATCCTGATCCAGCAGGAACACGGCGACCAGGATGATCACGCCGCCCACGATCTGGTTTATGGCGGGAATCTCCCCATAAAGGATCATGGATATGATTATAGTCACCACCGGCAGGAAATTCAGGAACATATTTGACAGGGTAACGCCGATTTTTTTGATCGCGTAAATATTAAGAAAATACGCGAAGGTGGAATTAAACACGCCCAGGATCAGCAGATTCCCCAATACCACCGGCATCGTAAAAGCCGACGGCGACACCGGAAATACAAGCAGCAAGGGCAGGGTGGTGGCGGCGCCGGCCAGCGCCTGATAGCCTAAAAGCACCGTTTTCTCATATTGGTCGGAAACCCGGTCGCACAGAAAGCAGTAGATCACCCAGGAGATAATGCTTAGCAGGCAAAAGGCATATCCCTTAAAATTCGTCGAGGCCAGATTCTGCAGGTTCACTCCCATCAGGATATACACACCGGCCAGGGAAATCACCACGCTTCCGATTCCCAGCTTTGTCTTCGTCCTGTGGAAAAGGGCAATCTCGATCAGCAGGGCAAACACCGCCGCAAATCCATACAGCAGGGAGGACACCGTCGCGCCGATCTCCGTAATGCTTAAAATCGTCAGCCCGTGAAAGAAGGTGGTGCCGAACAGGCCCGAGATCACAATCATCGGAATATCCTTTTTATTCACCTTCATGTCCTTTTTGGTAATCAGGTTATACAGAAAGAAGAGGACGGTCATAATTCCCATCTGTACTCCCACGATAGCGATGGTGGACAGGTATTCGCTGATCACTGCCCTCGAGATGTAAGACACCCCGTATATCGTCACCACCACAGTCATTGCAAGCAGGCCGCTGGCTTTTCCTTTTGATTCATTCATATAACTCCCCCTAATTTTGTTCCGCTATGGTTCCCTTTTCGCCTTCTCATCACCGCTTAATATTCTTCGCCTTCTCCGCGGAATTTTCTGCGATTGCGTCGATTGCCCGGCGGACGTCCTCCGGGAGGATCTCCGTATTTTCCAGCTCATGGTACATCTGGGTTGCCTTCTCGAAAGCGACCTGGCGGATATCCTTCTTTCCTCTCTCGGACCAGGACTCCCAGGTGTTCCGCTCGATAATCTGGGGCTGCCAGATTTCTTCCTGATAATTAAAGATGGTATGGTCTGTCTCTAAGAAGGTTTTTCCATGGCCCACTTCCACCATATTTTCGTAGGCCAGCGTCTCATCGTCAAAATGAAGCGGACGTACCAGGCGGATCAGCTGGCGCATACATTCATTGGAGTATACCAGGTCGGCGTAATCTACGGTCAAATCCATATCCAGCTGCATAGATACGAGGAAATCACAGGACAATGCGCCGATGGCGCCGCCCATACCTGTTTCAAAGCCTGCCTGGGCATCCAGAAGCTTTCCGTCCCGCAGGTTCATAGGCATTTCCGTGGGAAGGCCGAGATACCATCCCAGCTGCCCCATACAGGCACGCATCAAAATGGATTCGGGTGAGGACATGGCCACACAAAGGGTTTTCATATCCAATGTCCTGACAAAGCTGGAATAAATCACCGGCGCGCCCGGCTGTACCAGCTGAGACAGGGCGATACAGGCCAGAATCTCGG
Source organism: uncultured Lachnospiraceae bacterium (assembly GCA_910588405.1). Lineage (GTDB taxonomy): Bacteria > Bacillota > Clostridia > Lachnospirales > Lachnospiraceae > Paralachnospira_A. The sequence goes on from CAJUPT010000033.1 coordinate 20,723, forward strand.
CATGAGTGTGGATCAATGCGCTCTCCACCGACATCGGGGAGGTGATGCCTAAGATTCCGCCGGAGCTGATCACCGTAGGCACCTTATAGCGGGAAGCCTCCATCAGCACATTGGCCGTATTCTCATCCACACGCAAGGGCGGCATCGTCAGCACCCAGAAGGAAATGAAAGGCCGTTTTAAAAATTCCTCCTCGCTTCCCGCTGCCAGGCCGGCCATTTTAATAGCGTCCTGCACGCCTTCCTTTCCCACTGCGCCGCCTGTGATATGCTTTGTGGTATTTTTAATGGAGATTGCCCAGGTATACCAGTCGGATACGTCCATCGGCACATTCTGAGGCGTTACGAGGGCGCTGGCCGAGGTGATGGTGTCCAGCCGCTCCATCAGGCGGGTGATCATCTCCAGATCCCTGTCCGTGGCGGGACGCCGCTCCCCGGTATCGATATCGATTACATTTGTCGCCATGGTCATGGCCGCAAGGGAGGGCACATTTTCACTCACCTTCACATCATGCTCGGGCGTCCTGCCGTACAGGATGAATTTATCTCTCTTGGGCACGGTTTCCAGCGCCTTTTCCACGATGTCCCCGGGGATTTTCACGATATCCCCTTCCACCACGGCGCCGGCTTTGGCAAAATAGTCCCGCGCCTCGCTGTTCTCGAACTGCATCCCCATATCCCACAGCATATCCAATGCTTTCTGATGTACCCGCTTAAGCTCCTGATCTGATAAATATTTTAATTCTGGCCTCATAATATTTTTACTCCTCTCTAATTACAATTCCGCTACAGTCCCGCTACAAATTTAGCTTTGCTACACTTTTCATCCTTCAGAAAAAAATAAACCGGTTTTGTTTTCCTCTCTACGGAAAGGATACCACAAAACCGGCCTTTGATTTTTTGTTAAATATTATTGTTTTTTGCTTATTTGTCCTGTAATTGCTTTTTGTTTCCGCAGGCATTTTATTTCAGCAGCCTGTCCAGGTTTTTCCCCAGAAAATCCCGCAAAGCCAGCGCGTCCCTGGTATAATAATCCGCTCCGATGGACTGGGCAAAATCCTTTGTAACCGGCAGCCCTCCCACAAATACGGAAACCTGGTCCCTCAGCCCTTCCTTTTCCAGCTCCCTAATCACCAGCTCCATCTCCTTGATCGTGGTAGTAAGCAGGGCGGAAAGCAGCAGAATCTGCGCATTGTGCTTTCGAATTGCATGGACAAACTCCTCCTTTGACACATCCACGCCCAGGTCAATTACCTTAATCTCTAACGTAGACACATAGATCCGCACCAGATTTTTTCCGATATCATGGTAGTCGCCCTCCACCGTCCCCAGGATTGCCGTGCATTTATAGCCGTTTTTCTGCTTCAGGTAAGGGCGCAGGCTCTCCAAGCCGATATTCAGTGCCCTGGCGGCTAACAGGGCGTCCGGCACAAACATGCTCATAGACTGGAACTTTTCTTCCATTTTTTTAATTCCGCCCATCAGCCCCCGTTCCAGAATCATCTCCGCCGGATACAGCTTCCCCAATGCTTTGCGGACCAGCCCGTCGGTCTTTTCCGCATCCCCCTCCAAAAGGGAATTGCCGATTTCCTCATAAATATCCATTTTGCACCCCCTGCTCCCCAATTCAGTTCCGCAACTCCCCTCCCAAGCCCCCTGAAACCGGGAGAATTTCCTGCCGCTGATGCGTCAGTAAATCCTCCTAGGGCTTGTCCGGTACGTTGCTGTTTTTCACAAATCATCTGACACTACCATCCTCCTGCCCCGGTCAGGATAACAGTTTGTTTCTGTACTGCCCCGGCGTCATGCCGATCATTTTCCTGAATACCTTCGTATAATGGCTTTGGCTTGCAAAGCCGCATTTCCGGCCGATTTCCCCCACGCTCCACGCCCGGTTTTTCATCAATTCGATGGATTTTTCCACCCGAACCCGGGTCAGATAGTCGTTGACCGTCATATTCATATTTTCCTTAAACAAAGCGCACAGATAAGACTTGCTTAAGCTGACATGGCCGGCGATATCCTCTAAGGAAATCTCCTGCCCGAAATTCTGCCGGATATAATCAGTCACCGACCGGATCAGGCCGGTATGGGAGTCCTCGCCTGACTGGAAAATCATGTCCAGATAGTTGCAGATCGTCCCATAGGAGACGGCATAGATCTCCTCCGAGTTTTTCAGCCGCTCCGTCTCCTTTTCATATTGGCGCAGCATCTGCTGTGCCAGCTCCGCCTCAAGACCCGCCTCCGCGCAGGCTCTGGACACAAGCACCATAAAGTCTCTGACAATCCGCTTCGCCTCCGCCCTGTCATAGCCGGAAATAATTTCCATATCCGTATATAGAATCGGAAACATTTCCACGATTTTTTTCCTGTCCTCCATACGGACATATTGGAGAAAATTCCGCTCCCGCTTCAGATAGACCGACCGGTCAAAGGCCGTATGCTCATAGGCTTTTTTTCTCTCCCGGATTTGGGACAGCACCATATTCCGCCAGTTGAATTTATTTTTCTGATCGATCAGCAGGTAATAGCCGGTATCGCCAAAATGCTCCGCCACCACCTTTAAAAGCTCCGCCGCCGCCTGGCACTGGCGGACAGAAATCACCTTCAGCTCCCTGGCCCGGCTAAGCAGCTGCTCCGGCTGCCCCACATAGAGATGGAGGTTTTTGATCTCATTTAAAAACAGATGATCCGCCTTCCACAAAAGCACCTGTCCGCAGACGATCGCGCCCACCCTGGCCTGATCGATCTGAAGGGGCGACGCCCACATCACAAGTCCGGCATGGCAGCGAAAAAAATAGGGCTCATCCCATTTAAAGGCCTCTTTGCATGCTTTTTTGTAGCATTTTTCGCACCGCCTTCGCCCCTCCTTGGAGGACTGGATGTAGCGGCAGAATTCATTTTCTTCATACTGGGTGCTGGACAAGAAAGCTTCCCCGTCCATATTGACCGCCACCACGCTTAACTCTGTGGATATGGAAAAATTATCCATTATCTTCTGCAGCGTTTCCTTTTCCAGAGAAAGCTTATAAATATCCGAATTCAGGCTCTCCTGGAAGCCTTTTTTTCCCGGATTCAAATAGCTGCCCATCTTTCCACCTCCACGCGGCTTGCATAGTCATGATTCCGTGGCCTCTTTTTTCCATTATATCAGAAAAACAAAGCAAGCACACAGCCTATTTCCGAAAGATACGGCGCGTCACCATATAATTTCTGTCCCCTCCCCAAACCGCCAGAAGCAGCGCCCGTAAGGAAAGACATTAAAAAAGCAGACTGCCCTGTTTTCCCCATCCGTCAGGACTTCATAGCGGAGAAAAGTAAGAAAATCCCAGGAATATCCCATCAGGTTCCCCGCTTCAAAATAAGCCTCCTGGTCATTGAAGCCATCACTCTCCATCAATGACCGGACAAGGACAGACCACTCCTGGTCCATGGCCTGGTAATCACAGGCATAACCTATCTCCTGAATATCACACCCCAGGTATTCCGCCCACTTTTCCCCGCATTTTTCCGCTTCCCACTCATCTTTCAGACCCCATTCGACCTGAAACTCCCCGTCGTCATTAAAGCTGTAAATCCCTTCGGGAAATGAGTACCGCCCGATATCGCCCCATTCCTTCGCCAAACCTGTGTCCAGCTGAATGACCCCCAGTAAAGACCCGGTCTCATCGTCCATGTACCAGGTGAGCAGATAGCCTTCCACCTCAAAGGAGCCATACCAGACCAGCATGGAACGGCCACTGTCCTCCCGGTCTATAAAAAACATCGTCTCCGCTGAAAAGGCGTTGATCGGTTCCGTCCCAAAATCCATCAGAACCCCCATTTCCTTAAGCTTTTGCAATTCCTTCTCCGCCTGGCCGGCCGCCTCCCGTTCCGACCCAAAGCCTTTACCGCCAGATACCTTCAGCATGGTAGTCGGCCCATTGTGAAACAGCGCCACCTTTTCCAAAAGCGCCATGCCCTCCGGCGCCTCTGCCACTACGGACTGAGCCGTCTGAATATGGAATGTCCCCGTCTGTTTCTCATCCTGCCACGCAAGAAGCTTCGAGGGCAGCTGCCAGCACAGCGCCAGAGCCAGCAAAAGGCTCAGAACGGACAGCAGATAGCCGGCCGCCGAGCCCGATGATCCCGTTTTTTTCATTGTTCCCTCCAAGAATAATATACATTTGCACTAAATTGCTCACAGCGAAGCTTCTTTCACTGTATTTACAGGCGCGTCTGGCAGAAACACACGCACAACGGTTCCTTTTCCCACCGCGCTTTTAAAGGTCATAAGACCGCCGTGCCGCGCCACGATCTCCTGGCAGATAGACAGCCCAAGCCCTGCGCCGCCCTGCTGCCTGGCCCGGGATTTATCCACCATATAGAAAGGGTCCGTGATGTTTTTCAGCTCTTCCTCCGGGATTCCCTTCCCGGTATCCCTGACATAATAAGAAAACCCCTTCGCTTCCCGCAGTCCCAGCAGGTACAAAAATCCAGGCTGTCCCTCCATGGCCTTCCGCCCGTTATCAATCAAGTTCATTAAAACAGTTTTCATCAGATCCGGCTCCATGGAAACCATTTCATCCTCCACATTCACCTTTAACGTAAGCCCCTGCCGTTTAAGCGCCGGCTGCAGAACGCCCTGGATCTCCCCTGCCAGCCAGCGGGCATTGACTTTAAAAAGTTTCAGTTCCTGATGGCCGGCCACCAGAAGCTCCAGCAGCTTTAAGGAGAGCGCTTCCAGCCGCCTCCCCTCCTTAAAAATATAATTGGCGGCCTGGAACCGCTCCTCCTGGCTCATCTCCTGGGATCTGAGCATGTCCGCATAGCCGATCATAGAGGTCAGCGGCGTTTTCAGCTCGTGGGCAAAGCTGCCGATAAACTCCTCCTGCCGCCTGGCCATATCGTTCAGCTCCTGGAACTGCTCCTCCAGATGGTCGGCCATATTATTGAAATCCGCAGCCAATGCGCCCAGCTCATCCCGGCTGTCTACGTTAGCCCGCACCTTCAAATTTCCCTGGGCGATCCGCCTTGTCGTTCTGGACAGCCTGCGAAGGGGCCTCATCAGCCAGACCGCCAGCACATAGCAGCAAAAGCTCTGGGCCAGCAGAAGCCAGAGCAGCCACCTTCTGTAAATACGGTACTGGGCATTCCGCTCATCAAACAGCGCAGAGATATCCCGGATGCTTTCCAGGTACAGAAAGTCCTGGTCCAGCCGGATTACGCTGGCCGTCTGTAATTCATACCCTTCCTCATTTTGCCGCAGCATATAGCCCCGTTTTCCCGGCGCTATCCCGTCCAGCAAACCGCTGTCCGGCGCTGCCTGGGCACTGTCAAACAATACTCTTTTTCCGCTGTCAGACAGCCGTATGCGCAAAGCCTTCCCCGACATCTGCTCCGACATGGCCCTGGCCGCCTGCTCTGCCTGTATCTCCAGCGGGTCCGTACTTTGCACCGTGGTGTTCCAGGCTGCGGCGAAGGAATACTGGAGCATCTGGTTTTCCTCCACCGCATTGGCCACCTCCCGCTGATAGGAGGCTTGAAAAAATGCCTGGATCAGCAGATAGCCGCCCGCGCTGAATATGGCCAGCGTAATCAGCATCGTGGAAAAAAAGATTTTCCAGGAAAATTTCATGTATTCCTGTCCTCCAGGCGGTATCCCACCTTGTAAATAGTTACAATCCTCTGCTCTAACCCCACCTTTTTGCGCATCCTCTGTACATGCAGATCCACGGTTCGGCTGTCGCCCATATAAGTGCCGCCCCAGACCCGTTCATAGATCGTCTCCCGGTACAGAGCAATGTTTTTATTGCGCACAAATAAGAGCAGCAGGTCATATTCCTTTTTCGTCAGGCTGATCTCCTGCCCGCCCCGCTTTACCGTACGGGAGACCGTGTCGATGACCAGGTCGTCCAACGTCAGCACAGTCTCCGTTTTATGATAGCGCCGCAGTACCGTCTCCACCCGGGCCAGCAGCTCGATCACCTCAAAAGGCTTCGTCAGATAATCGTCAGCCCCGAGCCGAAGCCCCTTTACCCGGTCGGCTACAGAGGTTTTGGCCGTCAGAAAAATCACCGGAATCCCCAGCGGCGCGATATATTCCATCAACTCAAAGCCGTCCGCCTTCGGCAGCATAACATCTAAAAGGATCAGGTCATAAACCCTCCCGTCCAGCGCCTCCACCGCCGCCGCGCCGTCATAGACGCAGTCCGTCTGGTATCCCGCCTTTCGCAAATTCATCTCGATCAGTCCCGAAATGGCTTTTTCATCCTCTACAACCAGTATTTTGACCATTGTTCCCCACCTGCCGGCTGCCATTGATCCCGCCATCAATATTTTTATCCACACTCCCATGTAAGGAGTGACCTAAGCAGCGCACCCTTTTATCCGATGCATGACTGAAAGCGGGTTATGATTTATTATGCTTTCAGAATCATTTCATGTATTCATAATAATTTATAACAGACTTGCATCATAGTTGTATCCATTATACGCCGCAGGCGTATCTTGTCACATCATCCAGGCCATCATCCGTTCCGCCGCAAACACCGCGCCGCAGGCGCAGACCGCCACGGTAACCAGGCTCTTTTCCTTGTAAGCCATAAACAAAGCCGCCGCCATCCCTGCCGCTGCCGACAGCACAGAGGAGGTGGAATACAGAATCGCAGGAAAGGTCATGGCCGCCAGACAGGCATAGGGGACATAATACAAAAAGGAAAGAAAAAAAGGATTTGTAATTTCTTTTTTCATCAGGACCAGCGGCAGCATCCGGATTAGATAGGTGACGCCTGCCATCACAAGGATGTAAAGATAAATGTTATGATTCACTTTTTTCCTCCTCCTTTACCGGGCAGAAAACCGCCGCAGTCCCTGCCGCAGCCACCGTCACAATAATAATCATAAATCCTGTCGAAACTTTTTTCAAAAACGGTATGGTTTGGAACAGCGTGCTCAGCGCCATGCTGCCAAGCACCACCCACAGTACCGCCCGGTTTTTTTTCGCCGCCGGAATAATCACCGCCAGAAACATGCCGTACAGGGCAATCCCCAGCGCGCTGGTAACAAATCCCGGCAAAAGGCTGCCGGAAACCGCTCCTAACATGGTTCCGACCGTCCATCCGGGAATAGCCATGCTCATGGCTCCATAGGAATACCAAGGGCTGACCCGCCCTGCCTGGGAAGCAGTCACGCCGAAAATCTCATCGGTGATGCCGAAAGCCACCAGATACCGGTGGAACTGGGGAACGCCCCGTTCCAGCTTCTGGGAGATAGAAAAAGACATCAGACAGTACCGCAGGTTGATGGTCAGCTGGGTCAGCGCCATCTCCAGATAGGAGCTGCCTGCTATAATCAGGTTCAGCCCCGCCACCTGCCCCGCCGAGGTCAGGTTCAGCAAGGACAAAAGGGTGGCCTGTCCCACGCTTAAGCCTCCTGCTGCCGCCAGCATACCAAAAGAAAAGGACACCGCAAAGTATCCCAGCCCGATGGGAATCCCGTCACGGATTCCTTTTATAAAACTTTCCCTGTTCATCATTTTTCCTCTTAAGATTTATAATTTTGCAGCTCCCCTCCCGGGGCTTTGCCATTTTTCACGCGACATTTGGCACCGCCCTGTCACATTTTCCCGGAAGTTTCGTAGTAAAACATATACTGCTGCATCACCCCCGCGCAGCCCTTATACCGCCGCATCGGAAACCCTTTGGGATAATGCCGCTCCAAAATCTTTTTAATCCAGGTGTCCACAGGAAAGGCATCGATCTGGTGAAGCCCAAACAGCTGAATGCAATTTGCCACCTTGTCCCCGATCCCATAGATCCCTGTCAGCTCCTTATGTACTTTTTCCTGCCCCTTCAGGCTGCGCAGGCGGCCTAAATCCACAGCGCCTTCCGCTACGGCAGCCCCCAGGGCCGCAATATATTTGTCCCTGTAGCCCAGCCCCATATCCTTTAATGCACCCAGATCTGCCAATGCCTCCGGCTTCGGCATCCCATAATAGCATTTCCCTTCGGCAGTTTCCCGCTGTTCCCCGAAATTCTCACAGAGCCGTTCCACACACCGGCAAATCCGCTTCATATTATTATTCTGGCTGATCAGGAAAGTAACCATCACTTCCCACAAGTCCTGATTCAGAATCCTGATTCCGCCGCCATAATCAGCGGCCTGCTGCAAATAACGGTCTCTTTTGCCGATTTTAGCAATAAACTGGCCGTAATCCGCGCCCAGGTCAAAATAATCGAACCAGAACTCCTCAAATTCCTGCTCCCCGCAGAAGAAACGGAACCAGTCTCCTTCCTGCTCCACCTCCACATACCGGTCAGCCGCCGTTACGGCATACCGGACAGGCCCTGATGCACCACTGTCCGTTTCACCAGAGCAATTGCCGGCTCCGCCAGAACGATTACTGTCATATGCTTTCACAGAGCTGTCCTCCGGCAGTATGCTCCGGGATAAGGCTTTCATGCGGAAGCACTGGCCTGATTCGGCGATCTGCCTTAAATCAAAATGAGATATCTGCTTTTCAACCATCCAAACACTCCGAATTCCGTATTTTACCTGCCCGGCGCGCTTCCTGCACACACAGCGGCTCTATTCTCTTCTGAACACCGTCCTGACCGGGCATCCGTCCACCTTGATCTGATACCAGGACTCCATCCCCTCGCTGCCCTGCGGCAGACCGCCCAGCGCTCCGGCATGGTACCCGTGGACATAGTATTCCGCCTCTTCCATCGTACCTACCCGGTCAATCCGGCCTCTGTCCTCCTCTGAAAGCAGCGGCAGGCTGAAATCTGTCAGCAGGAAAATCTTAATCCTTTCCCTGCCGTCATGGGCACAGATATAATTTAATGCATCCTTTTCTGACACACCCCAATAGTCCTTGTCAAACCTGGGCAGCGCCCACTCCCGGGCCAGCTCGTTAAAATATACATAATCATAGGGATGGTTTCTGCCGATCCACAAAACAGTGCTGAAAAACCCGGCGGCTGTCACAGTCCACAGGCAGCATAAACCGGCGGCTCTTACCTTTCCCGCTTTTTTCCTGAGCCACTCCTGGCAATACTCCACGAAAAACAGCGCAAAGAGGCAGCAAAGCGGATAAAGAAAATAAAAATGCCTCCACCCGTTATAAAGGGTCGGCTTCATCAAAATCACATAAACCAGCGGCAGTACAAGCAGCAGCCAGGCCAGCAGCCGGTTCCCAAGAAACGCTCCGTCAGGACGCCGTTCCTTTCCCGGCTCTCCGGCTTCCGCCCCAAGTACGCACGCCGTCAGCCTGATCCTGTCCCCGCATACCGCGCCTAACCCGCACACCAACAGCACCGCCGTCTCCCGGCAGAAGCCGCACACTGCCATCACCAGCGTAACGGCCGGGATCGTAATCCCCATCCAGACCGGCAGATAATGCCAGGGGATCTCCTCCCGGGTAATATACCGGCCCATATAATAATTGTAATCATTCCAGACGGAATAATCGGAGAAATGCTCTATGATCTCCCGCATCCGCCCCAAAGGATGATCCCAGGTAATCGGCGTAAACAAAATGTAAAAAGACAGGCACAACATTCCTGCCGCCAGGCAGTAGCCCAGCTGGCGAACCCATGTGGGCAGCCCCGTCCCGAAACCAGCCTGCGGCTTCCGTAATCCGGAATCTTTTTCCACGAATCTTCTGGCAAATGCAATGAGCAAACACAATGCCGGCAGATACGCCCCAACCATACGCACATTGGCACACAGCGCAGAGCAAAAGGCCAGCCCCGCCATATTCCTCACTGTGGAACATTTGATAAACCGGATGCCAAAATACAGACTGGCCACAAACAGGGAAAGAAAAACCAAATCCTTCGGATTATAAAAAGCGTCTGCCAGAATCCTGGGGGACAGCACGAGAAAAAGCACGCCCACAAGGGAAAGCCCGGTTCCAAAACCCAGCTCCCGGCACAAAAAATAAAAGAACACACTACCCACAAAAAACAACAGGAAATTATAAAAATGCCGCAGCTCATACACATCGGACAGCGGCATCGCAAATCCTGTCAGATGCTCCGCAGCTACACAGGGAAGCATAACGGCCACGCCGTAATACCGGTCCTGGTACTCCGAAAGGGGCTGCAGCTGGGAAAAATCTACGGTGTCAGTCACCACATCCCGGAGAGAGGGGTTGAGGTGCAGCCAGGTAATCAGACTGCTCTTTCGCTCCACCGGCTCATCCACGCCGATTCCATAATCCCGGAATACGGTGCAGCCATACAAAAAGAAAAGGAGGAAAAACAGAATCACTACCCCATTCCTTTTCCACCAGGATTTTTTCCATAGTCCATTCTCCGCCAAACTCATACGTCCCTCCTGGCTGTCAGCCCGCTACCCCATCACGCTGCCGCCGCTGATCACAATATTTTCCCCATTGATATAATCGCCCTGCTCCGATAACAGCATCCCGATCACGCCGGTTACTTCCTCCGGCCTGGCCAGGCGGCCAAGGGGATGCTCCATCTGATTCTTTTCGATCACCAGATGAGGCAGATTTTCTACAAATTTCGTTCCAACCATGGACGGGGACACGCCGTTCACCCGCACGCCCTTCTCCCCATATTCCACAGCCAGAGACTTTACCAGTCCCAGCAGCGCATATTTCACCGTGGTATAAGCCGACCAGTATTTCGGCGGCGTCCCGGCCGTACAGGAGGACAGCATAAGCACCGCCTTCCCATATTTCCGTTTTGCCATCGCTGGGAGGAACTGCTGCAGCATAAGGACATTCGATTTCAGCTGCAGCCCCATATCATTCTCCAGCTCCTCCCACTTCATTTTATGGAACTTTTCGATCCGCGCCGGGGCAGCCGGAAAAGACACATAATGATCCGGCAAAAGCTCTTTCTCTTTCAAAACACTGCAAAGAGACTTTACCTGGCTTTCACAGGCCAGGTCTGCCTGCGCCAAAACCAGCTTCCCGCCCTCCGGGGCATTTTCCCCTTCCAGCTCGGCCTTAAGCGCCTTAAGCTGCTCTTTATGGCTGCAATAATGGGCGACAATCCTGTCATACTGCCCCCATACCTGCCGGATCAATGTCCTGCCAAGCTCCGATGAGCCGCCGCTTACAAATAAAATCATGAAAGCACCCCAATCTGCATCACCGCCCGGGAGCACTTCTCCGTCCCGTTGCGGATGATCTCACATTTTACTTTGATAAACCGAAACCTGTCGTTTTTCTCCGCGATCCGGCCTTTCACGGTCAGCGTATCGCCGATATAGACCGGCTTTTTAAACAGCACCTCTATACTGTGGATCAGGCTGTTTTCCCCGGGCAGGAAAACTCCTGCCATCGTGGAATAAAAGGATGCCTCCAGCATTCCGTACACCACCTGGCCAGAAAACCCCTTCTCCCTAGCAAATGCAGGGTCGCAGTGGAGCGGGTTGACATCCCCGGTAATCTGCCCAAACTGCTCCTGATGCTCTTTTGTCACCGTCACCGTAAATTCCTCGGACATCCCCACGGAAAGCTGCTCAAAGGTATAGCGGTTCATCTTAACCGACCTCATCCAGGATAATATCCACCATCTCGCCCACATCCTTCATGGATACCACCTGCCCCATATCAAACTTAAAACCAAATTCCTGCTCCACCGCTACCACCAGGTTAATATGCTCCAGAGAATCCCATTCCTCGATATCGGCGGAGGTGGTGCTGTCACAGACCTCGATACTGTCGTCGTCAAACACCTCCTGGAAAATCCCGTTCAGCTTCTCATAAACTTCCTCTCTTGTCATCACTCTGCCACCTCTATGTATAAATTTTTATTTTGGTACTGTTCCAGGGAAGAAAGCTGCCATACCGTATTTCCCTGATCGTCCTCCCGGAGCTTTTCAAAACCCATTTCCTGATAAAAATTTTTTACCATACTGTTTTTCGCCGTGGGGTAATAATATCCCAAAATACGGCTGATCTTCCTCTTCCGGCACCGCCTTGCCAGCACGTCCATCATCGCCTGCTCCATGCCCCGTTTCAGCACCCGGCAGCTCATCAGCCAGAGGCGGATATGCAGCGTATCCTCCTGATGCTCGCCGATCACCACCGACACCACGCCGTTATCGCCGAATTTATCCCCAAGCCGCCCGTACAGGTCGATAAACCCATTATCCTCTGCCATACGGGCAATCTCCGCCTGGGTGCACCGCATCGTGGTCAGGTTAAACTGGTTGCTCTTATTGGTCAGCTGGGTAATCCGGTCATAGAGGACAGGCTCAAAGCCTTTGATTACCGCTTTCATTTCCAGCGACATCAGGTATTCCCCGTAATCGGCAAAGCCGGCTTCTAAGCTTGCTCTTTTTGCATTGTCCCGGTACATCTCATTCCGCTTCCGGTCATCGCCGGAAAATGCCGTCACCTCGAAAAAACCGGAACGGTCGATCATCTTGATATAGTGCTCCACCTGTCCCATCTCCGGTACGGCAACGTCCGGAACCTGTGACCGCACAATCTCCCGTTCCGCCGGGTTGTCGTCCACAAAGACGATACTTTCCGGCAGGATATTCAAGACGCGGGCAATCTCCTGGATATTCCGGTCTTTATTCTCCCAGTTGGCCTGGATTACAATAAAATCCTCAGGCTTTAACAAACAGTCCGGATGGTTCAGCCCGGCCAGGGCATTCTCCATATCATTTTTCGAGTTCACATTCAGCAGGATGCCCAGCTTTCTCAGATCCTTTAAATAGGACTGAAATTCACCGTAGGCTTGCCCCATGGAGGTTTCCGGCCCCATCTGAAGCCCTTCCGGTCCGTCGTCGCCCACCACGCCGCCCCATAGCGTATTGTCCAGGTCAAGAGCCAGCGCTTTTTTATTTTTCCCAAACAGCGACTTTATCATATTCGACAGGTTAAAGGCCAGTTCCGGGATGGCCGGAACACAGAGGGCATATTTATACATATGCCAGTAAAAGGGGTCCGACCACCGCTCCAGCCCGTAGCTTGCCGACAGGTACAAAATATCCTGGACATAAAAATTGTCGTGGCTCTGGGCATAGCCGTAAAACATCTGGTTCAGGCTGGTGATAAAATAGCCCCGCCCTCCTGGGTCACTGGCATCTTTATTTCCCATCAGCCGGAAGCCGGGAAGCTCAAAATTGTTCTGAATCACCGGGCATCCAAATTTTTTCTCTACGGACTGCCACATCTGGCGGAAATAGTCAAATTCCTGCTCCAAAAGCCTTCGGGTCTGCTCCGGAGAATCCCCCGGCTCGGGAAACCGCCTGATGTTCCGGCTGCTTGTATGGATATAAATCAGATCGGGCCGGAACTCTAAAAGCTCCTGCTCCGGAAACATGGCATCCTGCCAAAATCTTCCATATTCCGACTCATAAAACTGGGGACGGATGCCCTGGTTCAGCAAAAACAGCTCTAACATCGCGATGACGTCATGGGTGGTGGAGCCGCCAAACACCGCAATCTTTTTATCCGTAAAGGGTTCGCCCTCCGACAACAGCGCTTTCTTAATCGAACGCTTCTTTTTCAGAAGATATTCACTATCAAAAGGGTATTCCAGCTCTCTCATCGGTTGTAATTCCTTCCTCCAAAAATGGCGGTGCCTACGCGAACCATCGTGGCGCCCTCTTCAATGGCCACCTCAAAGTCCCCGGTCATGCCCATGGACAGCTCCCGCATTTCTACGCCGGGCAGCCTCATCGAACCAATCTCCTCCCGCAGCCGGGCCATCTCCCGGAAATAGGGACGGCTCTCCTCCGGCTCGGATACAATGGGGGCAATGGCCATCAACCCTTTGATATGTACACGGAACAAGCCGGCCACCGCTTTTACCAGCTCCGCCGCTTCTTCCTTTGGGATGCCAGATTTGCTTTCCTCATCACCGATATTAACTTCTATTAATATATCCACGTGACAGTCCTTTTTTTCCGCTTCCTTCTGAATCTCCTCCGCAAGCCGCAGAGAGTCCACAGAATGAATCAGACAGGCCCTGTCCACCACATATTTCACCTTATTCCGCTGCAGATGGCCGATCAGGTGCCAATTCAGCGGCCTGCCTGCAAGCTGCGCCTGTGTTTCCGGCTGACCGGAAAAAGCTTCGTTCCTCACTGGCTGGCCGGAAGAGTCTTCGATCTCCGCCGCCTTCTCGCACAGCTCCTGCACCTTATTCTCACCAAAGTCTCTGATTCCGGCTTCCATCGCCTCCCGGACCATCGACGCCGGCTTTGTCTTGCTGACCGCAATCAGCAGAACCTCCTCCCGCCTCCGATGACTCCGATCACAGGCTGCCTGAATCCGCTTTTCGATCTGCTCCAGATTTTCTCTGATATATGTCTCCTCCAATGGAAAACGCTCCCTTCCGCACCTATTTTTCACGATACCTCATTATAGCTCGAATAGAAGATTTTATCAATTAAAATCAATAAACAGGCTTTTACTCTTTTACACCTTATTCCGCTCCTCATCGCAGCAGCCGCCAAATGCCCATGTAAACATAAGGTAGCCTACTTAAATAAGAATCCTGCTTCGCACACATATTGCACTTAGCGAGGTTTTTTCGAGCTTAGTGTAATAGCGTACAACGTAGTGCGATCC
>CAJUPT010000034.1 GCA_910588405.1 uncultured Lachnospiraceae bacterium
ATCCAGCTTTTGTAAGCCGTTTCAGGATGTTCCAGATTCCAGGTCAGGTTGCGGGTCATGCTCATGGTCATGGTCATGATGGTGGTCGTGGGTATGGCCGTCGCAGCCCCCGTGGGCATGTTCGTGGATGTAGGTTTCCTCCTCATAACGGGCATGCTCATGATTATGGCTGGCGCCCAATTCATGGCAGTGCGTCTCAGTGTGGTCGTGGTGGTCGTGATGCTCATGACAGCAATTGTTTGTTTCTTCCTGCATCTTTTTCTCCTTTCCGCTCTTTTACAAGCTTTACACAGCCATGAATACCGAATCCCTGAAAACTTTTTTAATCGTAGCGGATACCAAAAATTTTAGAAAAGCTTCGCAGCAGCTGCACATCACGCAATCCACCGTAAGCTCCCGCATCCAGGAACTGGAAAACCATCTGGGACAAAAACTGTTTGAGCGGGCAAGCAAAGGCCTTTCTCTGACTCCCGCCGGATACAAGCTGGTTCCCTATGCCGAAAACATGGTAAATCTGGAACGGACCATGCTGGACAATATCAGCCGGAGCAACACGCGGATGCGGTTCCTGAACATAGGCATCAGCGACAGCATTTATTATGCCTATATGCGCCGCCTGGTTCCGGATTTTTTAAAAGCCCATCCGGAAATTTCCCTGAACTTCACCAGCAAAAGTTCCCCTGACATGATGAATTACCTGCAGGATAACCAAGTTGACATATGCATTTCCTTTCTCCCTAATTATGACAAATCTTATGAAACCCTTACACTGGCCGAAGACGAAATTATTCTGGCCACCGGCAGACATAACACTGAATATGTCAACGGGATTTCAAAAGAAGCCTTGGGTAGGATACCTGTTTACGCCTCGCTGTTTTTTCATGTAAACCGTGACATGAAACAGTGGTACGCCAGCACCTTTCCGGCCAATTTCCATTACCGTATCCAGACCGATGTGATCTGGAACCTGATTTATTTTCTGAAAAACGGCGACGGATACGCTCTGCTTCCCAGAACCTTTATCCTGGACGAACTGGAAAACGGCTCGCTGATTTCCATCCCCATGGATTTTGACCGTCCTCCGCACTTATATATGTATGCCTGTTTAAAAAAACAGCTTTTACAGGAACATAAGGTGCAGTGTTTTTTAGATGAGGTCATTAAAAAAATACAAAAACGGAATTCTTTTTAATGCGGAAAGGAAATGACATGCTTTTTGAATTTGGGCCATACAAAGCTGATATCGACGTTTACAAAACAAAACTCTTTTATGAAAAACACGGGCTGGCCGCCGGAGGGTGCGACTGTGACGGCTGCAGGAACTTCGCCAGAGCAGCCGAGACACTTCCCCAGCCGGTACGCTCTTTCTTTGCGCAGCTTGGGATTGATATCAGGAAACCCTGCGAATGCTATGTGCATTACACAAATGAGGACGGAACGCTGCTTTACGGCGGTTTTTACCATGTCTGCGGAACACTGCCGAACAAAGAGGGCAAAAAGCGTGAATCTATCTGCCAGGAGGAATATTTTAATGTTTCCCCGGATTTTGGGATATGTTTTACGGACTCAGTTTGCCTGTTGGAAGAAAACTTCCCGGCGCCGGTGATACAGCTTGAGATTTCCGCAAACCTTCCCTGGGTGCTTCAGGAGGAAAATTCTTACCAGACCATATAATCCAAAGGTTTAGAAAATGGCAAACCCGCCAGCCTGCCATTTTCTGAAAAAGAGAGCAAAATTTTAATAAAACTGAGGAGATCCGGAGAATTTCCTTAAGATCAGCAGACTGTACCCTATGCACCACAGGTCATATCAAGCCATATGACAAGCTACAAAATGGCTTTTTTCCACCTCACACAGCTGTGGTTTTTCTTCCATACATTTTTCTTCGCAAACAGGACATCTACCTCCAAATACGCACCCCTTTGGCACTTCCAGAGGGCTTGGCGGATCTCCTCGTAAAAGCGGCAATTCTTTCTCCTGATCACAGTAGACATCGAGCACCGCGCCAAGAAGCGCCTTCGTATAAGGATGAACCGCATCCCTCTCTAATGTTTCACTGTTCAGAATTTCCACCACCTGTCCCAAATACATCACAGCGATCCGCTGGCTGACACTTCGAACCAACGCCAGGTCATGGCCGATAAACAGGCAGGCGATTTCCCGTTCCTCCTGCAGCTTCACCAGCAAACGGGCAACCTGATCCTGAACGGATACGTCAAGAGCTCCTGTCGCTTCGTCACATACGAGAAGATCAGGCATAATGGAAAGAGCCCTGGCAATCGCCACCCTTTGCAGCTGGCCGCCTGAAAGCTCATGGGGATACCTGCCCATAAATTCTGCCGGAAGCCCAATCATGTCCAAAAGCCCGACTGCCTCCTTTGCCGCTTCCTTCCTGGATATTCTGTCATAATTCATCCTTGGTTCCATCAGATACGCGCCGACCTTCATCCTGGGGCTGAAAGAACTGGCTGGCTCCTGAAACACAACCTGAACTCTCCGGTGAAAAGCCCGCCGCTCCCGTCTTTTTAAAGACCAATAATCCGCACCATTCACCAACACCTGTCCTGAGGTGGGCCGGAGCGCTCCTATAATCATGCGAATCAACGTGCTTTTTCCACAGCCGCTCTCACCAACGATCCCCAGGCATTCTCCCTTTTTCAAAGACAGGCTTACATTGGAAACCGCCGCAAGTTTCCTCTTTCCCACATAAAATGTTTTGTGCAGATGTGAAATTTCCACCAGCGATTTTTCACCTTGCATAACGCTCGCCCCCCAGCTTAGGCACTGCCTCCAAAAGCTTCTTTGTATAAGCCTCCTCCGGATGGAATATGATCTGGTCACGGGTTCCAAACTCTACCAGCCTTCCATGGTTCATCACTCCGATTTTATCAGATAAATATGACGCCACCCCCATATTATGAGTAACCAGTACAATCGCGGTTCCGTATTGATCCCGCAGCTCTCTCATCTCCCGCGCTACCTGCGCCTGAATCGTCACATCCAGAGCGCTGGTCGGCTCGTCCGCCAGCAGAAGCGCTGGCCTGGCAGTCATACTCATGGCAATGCCCACTCGCTGTTTCATGCCGCCGGAGAGCTGGACAGGATAAGACCGAAGTACCCGTTTTGCATCGGCAAGATGCATGGCTTGAAGCATTTTTTCAGCCAGCTCATGGCAGCGACTTTTTGATGTTTGTCTTTCATGGGCGCGGATCGATTCCCGGTACTGACTTTCAACCCGTTTGACAGGATCCAGCGTCTCTCCCGGATTCTGAAACACCATGGCGATGTGTTTTCCACGGATTACCTGCAGTTCTGCTTCCGACATGGCAGTCAGTTCCCTGCCCTGAAAACATATTTTTCCATGAACAACCGTTCCTCCGGAAGGCAGCAGCCCCATAATGGCCCGAAGCAGTGTAGACTTCCCGCTTCCACTTTCTCCCACGATACTGACAATCTCTCCCTGGTTCGCTTCCATAGAAACTCGCTCCACTGCCAGAGCCTGTGTTCCATAACTGATACTGCAGTCCTCAATACGCAAAACGTTCATGCCGTCATCCTTACTTTCCCGTCCCCCATTCGGGGCTTACCAGATAATAATCGATGGGAAACATGGTAATATTGCTTACCTTATCCGTATTGACCAGCGTAATGTTATCATTGGCATACAGCCACAGATTCGGGCATTCGTCGGACAATATCTGCTGCGCCTCGACAAAAGCGGCCACCCGGCTCTCCTGGTCAAACGCTTCATCCAGCTTCTTCATAACACTGTCAAAAGCCTCGCTGGAATAATTCCCGTAATTATCCACGCCGCCTGTCTGCCAGCGGGATGCCAGATAATACTGCCCATCTCCCGCGTTTACGGTCTGCCAGCCGCCAAAAATCACATCGAAGCTTCCTTCGGTTCTCTTGTCCTTAATATTTTCCAGCATTTCAATCTCCGTATGGACGCCCAGGGTCTCCCACATATCCTTCAATGCTTCCGAAACAGCCGGAGAGGAAGAACTGGAAAGGGAAATGGTAATCACAAGCTCCTCGCCGTCCTTTTCCACAAAGCCGTTCCCGTCACTGTCCTGATACCCCGCTTCCAAAAGAAGATCCGCAGCTTTATCTGCATCATAGGTCTGGCCTTCCACCTTTTCGGAATCGTAGCCCACCGTAGCGGGGAAGGGCGTTCCCAGGGGCTTAGCATAACCGTTACCCGCAATTTTCGCAATCACTTCCCGGTCCGTGGCATAAGACAGAGCCTGCCGCAGATTCACATCGGAAAGCGGGTTTCCTTCCATGCAGTTGAAGGTTATATCATCCTCCCTCGTCCCAGTAACCGTTACCAGGTCGATGTTCCCGGCGCCTTCAAGCTGACCCAACGTAGTATTATTCGCGCCCTGGGCAAGATCGATATCCCCTGCCAGAATCGCTTCCACCTTAGTATCGGATCCGATATTTAATGCTGTTATGGTCTTAATGGCAGGAACTGTTCCCCAATAGTTTTCATTGGCGGCCATCTCAATCTTTTCTTCAGACACATAATCGGTAATCATATAAGGCCCCGTGCATACAGGCTTGGACGCAGCTTCGCTCAAATCGGCAGTCGTATCGATGATACAGTACATCGGTTCCGTCAAGTTCGCAATAAACGCGCTGAAGGGTTCCTCCGTCGTAAAAATCAGGTTTTCTCCGTCCACCTCAATCGAAGCCACCTTTAAAGCGCCGCCCCTAGAGTTTAATTCAATGGACCGTTCCAAAGATGCCTTTGCAATTTCCGGCGTCAATTCCGTGCCGTTACTGAACTTAACTCCCTGGCGGATATGGACACGATAGGTTAAATCGTCGATCTGTTCCCACTGGTCAGAAAGCTGGCCTTCAAATTCCATGTTCTCGTTCACCGTAATCAGCGTCTCACCGACGCCGCAGCGGGTCAGGTTCCAGCCTCCCCAGCCTTCTGCCGGATCCAAGCCCTCAATATAAGTAAAAAGCGCCATATTAATATGGGAATCTTTGTCTATCGCCTCGCTTTCCTCTGTCTCATCCTTATTAGCCACGCCGGCCGTTTCCACTTTTGTTTCTTTTGTGTCCGCCCCTTTTGTTTCCTTATTATCACTTCCACATGCGGTAAGGCTTATGGCCAATGCGCCACAGAGAAACATCGCAAACATTTTTCTTTTCATGTCTTACTTTTCCCCTTTCATAAATTCTCTATCACATCAAGCTTTGCCGCCGGTCTTCCGCTGATTTCGCGCGCCTCCAATTTGTATCATCCGAAAAACGGCCGCAAGCGTTGACAGCCTGATTATTAAAAATGCGGATCCATAATATCGCGCAGACTGTCGCCCAGCAAATTGAAAATAATTACATTGATTAATATAACCACTCCAGGAAACAGCAAAAGCCAAGGAGCCTCTGACATATAATTTCTTCCTTCGCTGAGCATAAAGCCCCATTCCGGCGTGGGCGGCTTTGACCCCAGCCCCAGCAGGGAAAGTCCTGCGACTGTCAAAAGCTTGTTCCCGATATCCTGCGCCATCAAAACAAGAAGAGACGGAACCACATTCGGCATAATGTACCTCCAAATCACTTTGAAAAAGGAGGCTCCGCCCAGCTTGGCCTGAATAATGTAATTCTCATTTTTAATAGACAAAACCAAAGAACGACTGGCCCTGGCATATTTTGTCCAGCCTGTAAAACACATGGCAATCACCAGATTCTGTATGCCAGTACCCATGACCGCCACCATAGCCAGTGTAAAAATGTTTCCCGGAAACGCAATCAGCACATCTACAAGGCGCATGATCACTTCGTCTGCGATGCCCCCCGCCTGGCCGCTTATAATCCCGATAAAAATGCCAAAAACAGAAACAATTCCCGTCACCAGATAGGCAATCAGCAGCGATGTCCGCCCTCCGTAAAGAATCCTGGAAAACAGATCCCTGCCCAGTTGATCCGTGCCGCACACATGCACTGCCGACGGCGCCGCAAGCAGGCTGCCGTAATCCGTCTTTAACGGATCATAGGGTGCAAAATACCCGGCGCAGACAGAAAACAGAGTAAACAAAACAGCGCAGGCCAGGCAAAAATAAAAGCTGGTATAGCGGCTTTTCCTTCTCGTTTTTGTCTTCATTCTTCCATTCCTCCCAACCGAATCCTGGGATCCAGATACCGGTAAAGAATATCCACAAGCAGATTGACGCATACGTAGATCACGCCCATCCACATGACATAGCCCTGAATCAGCTGATAATCCCGGTTAGTAATTGCGTTTACGGCAGCACTTCCGATCCCATTCCAGCTGAAAATCGTCTCCACGATCATGGTACCGCCCAGCAAACCGCCGAAGGACATTCCCAGCAGCGTTACAATCGTTAATAGGGAGTTGGGCAGGACATGGTACAAAATGATCCGCTTTTTGGAAACGCCTCTGGAAATTCCTCCTATAATATAGGGCTGATTCATTTCTTCCAGCATCGACGTGCGAATCCGACGGATATAAGAAGCAGCCATGCCCAAAGCCAGTGTGACGGCAGGCATGATCAGATGTCTGGGACTCTCCGAGCCTCCCACCGGAAGCAGATGCAGTTTGACAGAAAACAGATAGATCAGCACCAACGCAATCCAAAAACTGGGCAGAGCCTCCCCGATAAAAGCCAGAAACCGGATCACATAATCCGCAGTTTTATTATGGTAAACTGCCGAAAGGATTCCCAAGGGCAAAGCAATCAGCAGCATCAGCACAAAGGATACGCAAGCTAACCTGACCGTATTGGGAAGCTTTCTGGCGAGAATCAGGGACACAGGCTGTCCATATTTCACCGACTGCCCAAAATCGCCATGGAGTATTCCTGCGAGCCAGTTTTTATACTGCGACGGCAACGGCTGGTCCAGACCATATTCCGCCTTAATTCTGGCAATCGCTTCCGGATCTGACCCGGCTCCCATACTTTCCATCAATTGCTGTGCCGGGTCTGAGGGCAGAACGCTGGTAAGACAGAATGTTAATACTGACAAGCCTAATAATATAATCAAAAGCGCCAGCATCCGCTTTGCAATATATTTCCCCATTTGCCCACCTCATCTAAAAACATATACACAAATGCACCATTAGTTCATTTTCCTGGATATTACGAAATTAAAACAGAGCCGCCACCTCGGCTGGCATCAGCCGGGCGGCAGCCCTGTTCAAATATGATTCATCCTTCTGACAACCTGATTCCGCCGGAAAACAGCTTCCGGCTATGTCGTCTTTTCCGAATCTTCCGGCTGTGGCCCGCAGCTTGCTGAAGATACATTCAAAGCAGGTCTTCTGACTTGAGCGTCCACGCCTTATTCCCCTTCCCGGTCTCCCAGTGGCATAATGAAATCGGCTCGGCTGTCACAGCAACGGCATTGTACGGGATTCGCACCCGTTTCCCTTTTCATGATCTCCCAAAGGAAATCACACTTTGAATTTATATTTATTTTGTACCATTCGGTACAAATTTAATTTAACACAAACCAGTCTGTTTGTCAACTATTTCTGTCTCAAATGATAATGATAATGGAAAGCAAAAATGCACTAAATAATAATGGTTGCTTTTTCCAAACAGATTATGATATCATTTTCTGAAAGAGGGATACAAAAGGAAAGAGGGTAATATGAATTTGAAACACCGAATTGAAGCCTACTGGAACCAAAGAGCCGCCACTTATGACGAAATGCGGCAGCAACATCTGAATGGCCCGGAATTCCAGTTCTGGTCTCAGGAATTGAAAAAACATCTTCCGGACGGTACTTTGAATATCCTGGACGTGGGAACGGGAACCGGATTTCTAGCCGTCATAGCCGCATCCTTAGGGCACCGGGTAACCGCCGTCGATTTGTCGGAGGAAATGCTTCGGAAAGCCCGGTATGCGGCCTGTGAATTTCAGGTGCAAATCCGCTTTCTTAAAATGGACGCGGATGAACTGGAATTTTCGGAGGCCACTTTTGATGCCGTTTTATGCCGTAATACCATATGGACGGCAGAAAACCCTAAAAAAATTTATCAGGAAATATACCGTGTTTTAAAGCCGGAAGGATGCTTTTTAAATTATGACGCTGATTATGGAACGATGCGCTCGTCCGAAAATGTGCAGGAACCCGGGCTACGACGCCTTCTGGAAGAATGCGACGCCTATAAAGATCTGCTGGAAATCAGCCATGTGCGACGCCCTGAATGGGATATAGAAATCCTGCGCAAAATCGGTTTTGTCCACTGTGAATGCATGCGCAATATCAGCCGGAAACTGTCGCCCCACGGCGCAAAATCCAAACAGACCAAAAAGGAACACTCTACTCATGGAGCCGTGAGAAAACATGCTATGTTTTTTATTTTTGCCGTAAAGCCGGCCTGCGCCGCCCCAGTCTCCGACATGGAAGATTTTGCGCTGTTTGACCGGCACAGCCAGCTTTTTTACATGGAAAACCGTCTGTTCGGAAATAACAAGGACACGGCCTTTTTTATCCTTGGCCTACTTTGCAGGCAGCCGGAAGGCTTGCGCTCCAGTGACATCACCGAGCATCTGTATATTCCCAAGCAGACCATAACCCGCCTGGTTTTCCAGCTTCATGCCGACGGATATATCCGCCAGGACATAAACCCCAGGGATAAAAGGAGCATGTTATTTTCTGCCACGCCCGCCGGACATGCCTTTTATGAACGGCAGTCAGAGGAACGGCTTGCGCTGTACAAACGCATCCTCTCCCGGTTCCCGGCAAAAAAAATGGAACAGCTAAATCAGCTATATGAAGCATTTCTGAATGCGTTTTTGGATGGGACGGAAACAGAAAGATAAAACTTTTTCCCGGCAGGATTTGAGAAAACCGCTGTTTTTTGGCAATGTAAAAATGAAAAACAGCCGACATTTAACGGCTGTTTTTTCATCACCACAGACATCTTCTTCCGATCCCAATCTCATATTATGTGTTCCTTACCAGCCCGGCATGATCGGCAAAGACATCTGCCCGGTTTTCATAACCAGCTCCCACGCCCCCAGATATCGAGGAGGAAGGCATAAAGGCACGGAGCCGTTATGATGATTGAATGGAAAACGGATGCGGAAACTTCTTTTCCCTTCCGTCCTGGATTCATTATATCAGGATTCTCCTATCCTGGGTATTGCCTTTTTTTACATAGGCGACGCATAAAAAAATGATCCCCGTCCCTCAATCCTTTTCACCGTCTTTGTCCTCTCCGAACATTGTCTCAATGTCGTCAACTTGTTTTAGCACATCTTTTGCGTGTCTGATAAACTGCTCCCCTTCCAATGTCAGAAACATCCCCTTCGCGCTGCGGTCAAACAAGGTGACATTAAGCCCCGCTTCCAGCTCCTTAACGGCACGACTCAGAGCCGGC
The DNA here is from genome assembly GCA_910588405.1 of uncultured Lachnospiraceae bacterium. Lineage (GTDB taxonomy): Bacteria > Bacillota > Clostridia > Lachnospirales > Lachnospiraceae > Paralachnospira_A. Next base: position 9,369 of record CAJUPT010000034.1, read on the forward strand.
GCTCCCACATACAACAGCTCCGCCGCTTTGTTGATTGATTTCGTTTCCGCGATTACCACGGCATATTTCATATGCGCAAGATTCATACCCCACCTCCGGGAAACTAGCCCATAACACCAAAAAACCTGCCTTCATCCGAAAAAGCAGGTTTAAAAACAGGCAGAATATCCTCTTGCCCATGAACAAACATGCAAAACGGCAGTCAGCAATGCCCATATAAACGCAAAATGAACCCATCAGGGCGAAAGGGCTGCCTGGGACATGAGTACTTGGCTCACTGCCACAAAAATAAACTGCTTTCTTCGGAAGCACTTTATCCTCAAAATTAGGCTGGTATCCTGACTTTCAGAGATTTTCGTCCTCTGGTTCACAGTGACCGGATCGCTCGGGATTCTCACCCGATTCCCCATTTGCTGCTCCTGCCGACCATCCCGGAGGAGTCACCTAATCCATGCTGATATTATTTTAACGAAAAAAGAAAAAGTTGTCAATATATTCACGGCAGTTTCAACAGTTTCAACAGTCAATCCTTTTTCCATCCGTCACAGCCGTAACGCTACCCCGTTGCGCACCTGCTCCTTCAAAAACAGCGCTCCTTTGATCCCCAGGTGGATTTTGGAAATTTTCATTTCAATTCTTTTACCAATTTTCACATATATCACCTCTTTCTAACCGCATTACACAAATGAGGATGGAACGCTGCTTTACGGCGGTTTTTACCATGTCTGCGGAACACTGCCGAACAAAAAGGGCAAAAAGCGTGAATCTATCTGCCAGGAGGAATACTTTAATGTTTCCCGGGATTTTGGGATATGCTTTACGGACTCAGCCTGCCTGCTCCCCCTGACTTTTCAGAAAACGGCTGCCTACCAGGTTCAGCAATTTCAAAGCGATTCCAAAAACGCCTCAAACCCGGCAGCCCCTTCTGCCTCCGTAATAGTAAACCGCAAAACTCCCGGCAGTTTTTCATCACCTTCCGATAAAATAACCACCTTTTTCCCTTCCTGGCAAGCATGTCTAAGCTGTGCATCGGCCTGAGCCTGGGATAGCATGAGAACGCCGAAAATACGGGCAGCTTCCGCATCCAGACTGTCCGGCGGCAGCATACCTGCTGAAAGATCCGCACCTTTGCTCCATAAGCGGTACATCCATTCCCTTACGTTTCCGCTCCGACACATCAGATGTACGCGAAGATCTCTCAGTTCCTGTGAACACTCCGCAGCAGTCAGTTCCGGCTGTGGAAAAAAAGGATTCCGGTAAAGCACCGTATCCAGATGATACGCCTGCTTCATCACCTCGCTCCGAAAGGCCTCTTTTGCTTCTCCCTGGGCCAGCAGTTTTCCTTCCTTTAGTAGATAGAACTGTTCGCAATATTGCAGCGCCAGGTTCAAATCATGAACCGCCGCCAGCACTGTTTTTCCCTGGGCCGCCAGCTTCTTTCCAAAAGCGAACAGCTGGCGCTGATAATACAGGTCCATATTGGCTGTCGGCTCGTCAAGCAGAATCACCCGGGTATCCTGCGCCAAAATCTTGGCAAACAAAACCCTTTGCCGTTCTCCGCCGGATATACGGGTTACCGGCACATCGGCAAGCTCTAAAGTTCCGGTTTCTTTCATAGCCGCCTCAATAGCCGCCTGATCATCCTGATGGTACCAGAGGCCCCTGTCCCAGTAAGGAAACCTACCAAACTCCACCACCTGCCTGCAAGTAAATGAAAAATTCAGGTTGGTATTCTGATTCATCATGGAAATCAGCCGGGCAAATTCCTTCTCGGTGCAATTCTCTCGTTTCCGACCGCAAATCCGAATCTCTCCGCCGCACCGGTTTATCCCTATGATACATTTTAGCAATGTAGTTTTTCCTGCTCCGTTCGCCCCCAGCACACCCGCAAACACACCTTTGGGAACTTCCATGGAAATATCATGAAGGATTTCCCGTCCGTTGACGCCGTATGCAACCTGTCTCAGAAAAATGCCATTTTCCGATCCCGTATCCGCTTTTTTCATCGCATCTGCCCCTTCCTGTCCCGTTGGATCAAATATAGGAAATATGGCGCGCCGATCACTGCGCTGATAATCCCCACCGCAATCTCCGCCGGTGCGATCAGTGTCCTGGCAAGCAGATCGCAAAACAGCAGAAAGGCTGCGCCGCATAAAGCGCAGGCCGGCAGCAGACAGCGGTTATCCGCCCCCAGAATCAGCCGGATGATATGAGGAACCACCAAGCCCACAAACTGGATGCCGCCGCTGACACATACGGCCATAGCGGTCACCAGGCTGGTAACAAACAAAAACCGCTTCCGGCTCTGGTAGGGATTTAGGCCCACTGCCAGTGCTTCCTCCTCTCCCATCATCAAAATATTCAACTCCCTGCTGTGCCAGAGCAGATAAAAAACACCCAGCAGAATCGGAATCCACACCAGCCGCACATGCTCCCACCGGGTGGAGGAAAGGCTGCCCATAGACCAGTACAGATATTCCCTCATCTGCCCTTCCTCCATATAACTGAGGATCAGGGAGACCATAGCCCTCAGAAAGGCGCTAACAGCCATCCCGGCCAGCACCAACGTCAGAATCGGCACTCGCCCCCGGCGGGAAGAAAACAAAAACACACCAAAAGCCGTTATCAGCGCCCCCGCCACGGCCATCAGTGGCAACGCAAGAAAACTGATGCCAGACAGGACGGTAGCCACGGCCAGGATTGCTCCCAGGCTGGCGCCGCCGGATATCCCAAGGACGCCGGTGTCCGCCATCGGGTTCTGGTAAACACCCTGGATCACGGCGCCGGAAACTGACAGCGCCATCCCTGTTAGCATAGTCAGAACCACTCTTGGAAACCTGATATTATAAATAATATTGATGTGGGCTTCCGATGCCTGACTGGCTCTGCCAAACAGCTGGCTGAGAATGATTTCCGCTGTCTCATATAACGGCATGCTGACGGAGCCGATGACCAGCGCCAATAAAAACAGGACGGCAAGCACTGCTGCCAGCGCCATGAATACATATTTTTTCTTCATTTCGCAGAATATTTTCCCAACCCTTTACTGATACAATTCCGGATAGCAGCACTCTGCCACAAATTCCAGGCCATCGACGGCAAACTGGGAGACATTGGTAATCGAATTATCAGTGGACGCATAAATCCTTCCATTTTGAACGGCATCTACGCTTTGAAGGCTTTCATCATTCTTCACGTTTTCCACAAATGCCTGAAATTCCTCATCTGTATCTGCCGCCCATTCCACCAGAATAATCACCTGTGGATTCAGCTCCACAAGCTGTTCTTTCGAGATCTTCGCGGTTCCCTCCAGTCCGGCCTGGGCAGACAGATTGATCCCGCCGGCCAGCGTCACCATGTCGTCAAAAATGGTGTCCTTGGCGTTACTGCTCTCATGCATGTTATAGGCCATGACAGTCACCCGTTCTTCCGCAGGAATAGAAGCAGCTTTCGCCTTCACTGCTTCCGTCCGCTCCCGCATATCATTTACCACTGCAGCCGTCTTCTCATCCTCTCCCAGCAGATAGCCCAGCTCCTCCACAATCCGGATCTGTTCTTCCATCGTTTTCGGCGTCGTATACCCATAATAAGGAATCTTACTGTCGGCAATCTGGGCTTTCAGATCCTCATCCAGCCATCCGGAACCAATGATAAAGTCCGGTTCCAGAGAAAAAAGCACTTCTGCGTTATTGCTGACCACTGGAATTGACTCATAAACAGACGGTTCTGCTGCCAGATAAGCACATCCGTTATCCAGGCCTGACAAACCTGCGATATGTGTTGCCTCAGCAAGGCCTAACAGCATTTCATCCGTACCGAAAACCATAGAAACCACCTGTTCCGGCTTCGCCTCCAAAATCAGCCCGGAGCCTTCCGGCTGCCTCGGATACTTTACTTCTCCTTCTGCGCCTGCCATCGTTTCGCCTTCTTTGTCGGTTTCCGCCGGGGCAGTCTGGGTTTCCCCTTCGCCGCCTGCTTTCTCAGTTGCTGCCTAAGTATCCGCTGTCCCTGTTTCCTGTTGTATATTTTTACTTCCGCATCCTGTCAGCAATGTCATACCTATCGCCAATACCAGCAGCCATGCCAACCCATTTTTCACCATTTGTTTCATTATCTGATTCTCCTCTAAATTTAGATTCGCAACACCCCCTCCCGGGGCTTGTACGATTCTGTTGCTGTTTTTTCATAGATTTCTTAATACTGTCTTCTTTCCTCCAATAAATGAAAAAAAGAAAACACCTCCATTGCGTAAATGGCGATGTGTCAATCCGGATCAAACCGGGTACATTCTTCTTCCCACCAAAAAGCAATGTCAGTTTGATACGGGCAGGTCTCCTGGCTTAAATCCTCATCTGCTCCACCTTCCCAAAAAACCAGTTTCAGTGGCACATATGGAACAGACATAATTATTACAGTAAAGCGGGCTGCTGCAGAATCTCACTGCATTCCCTTTTCAACGCAGATCACTGCGTACCCTGTATCCATTGTATTTTTTACAGCTATAAGCTACTTCCGAAAGTATGAACTCAGTATAACGGATTTCATCCCTATTGTAAAATATGGATTTGGCATAAATTCATTCTAAATGGATATGTCTGCCGACTCATATACCGTCAAATCCAACAAAGCGGCCGACACGTTTTACCGGAACAGGCTGCGGATTCGTTCTTTTACCTCTGCGATATCGCGTTTATTCCACACTGCCATAATACGCAGGTCCTCCGTTCGCATCGGAATCAGCTTGACCTTTGGCGTATATTCCGGGTAAAACAGCTTTGGCCCCAGAGTGACTCCATGTCCCATAGACACCTGAACCACTGTGGTGACGTCACTGTTTACATACCATACTGACGCCGCCTCCACCTGATGCTCCACACAGAGCTGATGAAGGCCAGAATGCTTCTGCGGGCTCTTTTCCGGCAGGCAGAACAGCAAGTCCTGTCCGTTCAGATCGCCGTAGGTAATGGTTTCAAACCCGGACAATGGATTATCCTCATGGACCGCCGCCACCAAGGGACACCGGGACACTTCCTTTACCTCAAAGCAATCCTGCCCCTCCGGCATATCCGTTTCCAGTATAAAAGCCATGTCAAGCTCTTTACTCTGAATATCCTCCAAAAGAAGCGCGGGATTCTGACGTTTCACCTTAATTTCCAATTCAGGAAACCGGCCTGTCAGCTTTTCTAAAAACGGATACAAAAACGCGCCTGTATTTAATACCGGAAAGCACCCGATGGAAAAACGATTCATCAGAAACCGCTGCATACGGCTGGCCTCTGTTAAATCTCGTTCATAATCTGCCAGCAGCTTTTTCCATCTGTCATATAAATAAATTCCGGTCTGTGTCAACTGTACGGTACGCCCGTCCCGTGCAAACAATGGCAATCCAATCTCCTCCTCCAGCGCCATCATTTTCTTACTTAGCACCGGCTGGGCAATATATTGCCGTTCCGCAGCCTGGGTAATGCTTCCGGTCTCCGCAATGGACAGAAAATATTGGATTTGCCTTAAAGACACATCAAAAATTTGATTCTGCATTGATTTCTTCCTCCGTACCAAAGCAACACGTAACACTTAAATGATCCGGGGTTCAAAAAATGGCAGGCCCGTCAGCCTGCCATCTTCTGAAAAAGAGGGTTAAATTTAAAAAAGAAGGTAAAAAATTGAGGAAATCCTCCAAGGAGGATCGGTCAAATACAACGGGCTATGGCTCCGACGAGGACTCCTATACCCCGGCGTTTTATCTCGACCGTGGACATCCGGAGAATTTCCTCATGATACTAAAAAAGCAGCTCCACGGCTGCTTATATGTACATGAATTCTCAGAGATCAGTAGACTGTACCCTATGCACCGTAGGTCATATCCGCAAACCAAGCAGGTCTCCTGACTTAAGTTCAACGCCTGACACGCCTTCCCAGACTGACCATCCAGTGGCATTCGTGCCGGCTCCCTATCACAGTGACGGGATCGTTTCGGATTCTAACCGAATTCCCTTTTCATCTCTTTCGAGAACTTGATTCGTTGTATTTGATTGCTTAAAGCATAGCACAAAACCGGTTAGCTGTCAATCATTAATTCTCCAGTTTTCCCGCTACGCAGACCTTCCTCCCCAGCTGCTCCAGATACATGATATGCAGATCGCTGCGGTAAATCCGTTTCAGCGTATCTTCTTTGAGAATTTCCTCCGCCGGCCCGGTCAACAGCTTTCCATCATGATCCAAAATAGCGGCTTTGCCCCCCAACAGGATGGCATGGTCCGGCATATGAGTCGTCATAATCACGGCATAGCCCTGACCGGAAAGATCTTTCATCATTTTTATCATCCTTAGCTGATTCCCATAATCCAGATGATTCGTAGGCTCGTCAAACATAATGACTTGCGGCTGCTGCACGATTGCCCTGGCAATGGACGCCTGCTGCCGTTCCCCTCCGCTGATTTCCGTGTAAGGACAATCCGCCAGCTTCTCAATATTCAGTGAATGGATCACATCATCCGCCAGTGCATAGTCCGCTTCGGAAGGCTTCTGAAACATCCCCAGATAAGGCGCCCGCCCCATCACTACAAAATCCCTGACCGTATATCCATAAGCCGGCGTGTGGGTCTGGGGGACATACCCCAGAATGCGGGCAGTTTCTCTGAGACGCAGTTCCCGTATATTTTTTCCGTACAGACGGATCTCCCCGCCCGTGGGCGTAAGGAGATTTGCCAGACAATTCAAAAGGGTGGACTTTCCTGCCCCGTTAGGGCCTAATATGGCCAGCGTTTCCCCCTGATCCAAAGAAAAATTCACATCCCGAAAAACAGGCTCTTTTTTATGATAAGAAAAACATAAATCCTTCACTTCTAAAATCATGACAGCTTCATCCTCTGCTTCGTCAGTATATAAAGATAGAACGGCGCCCCGATCAGGCCGGTCAGGATACTCAAAGGCAGTTCCATACTGGTCAGCGCCCTGGCCAAAGTATCGATGGCCAGCATAAACACCGCCCCCAGCACGAAACTGACCGGAATGGATTTTACATTATCCGGTCCCGCCAAAATGCGCCCCAGGTGGGGTATGACTAACCCCACCCATCCAATGGTGCCGCACAGGCATACGGCGCTGGCAGTCAGCAGCGTGGCGCACAAAATAATAATACCTCTGACCATCCCAATGCGGATGCCAAGCGTCCGGGCCTCCGCGTCTCCCAGGGATAAAATATTGATCTGCCACCGGATAGCTATGATCACGGCGGAAGCCGCCAGTATGGGAACAGCCACCGCATACAAATCCTCAGGAATAACTTTGGCCAGGCTTCCCATCTGCCAATAGGTGATTTCCGCCAGCTCTGTTTCCGGATCCGCCAGATATTTAATAACTCCCATCAGAGAATTCATCACGCCGCTGACAATCACGCCTGAAAGCACCAGCATAGTAATGGAATTGTTTTTCAAAAGTCTGGGGATCAACACCGTAAGTCCCACCGTAATCATTCCCCACACAAAAGCAGACGCCTGAATGCCTGCCGAGCCCGCATGCATCAGAATGGCCAGGGAAGCGCCGACACAGGCTCCGGAGGAAACCCCCAGAAGATCCGGGGAGACCAGAGGGTTCTTAAACACCCCCTGGTACGCGGCTCCGGACAAAGACAATGCTCCCCCTACCAGCGCCGCCCCTGCAATTCTTGGCAGCCGCAGCGTAAACACCACGCTCTCCTGCATATCTTCCCACGCCTTCTCCACAGGCATGAACCTGGACAAAAGGATGCGCACTACTTCTGACGCCCCTATCCGGTACCGTCCCACACACAGAGAAAACAATGCCGTGCCCGCCAACAAAAGAATCAGTCCTGTCAGCAATGTTCCATATGCTTTTTTCGACAGATTCCTGCCGCTCATTTCCCTTGCCCGTTCTTCATTGCTCATCTTATTTTTTCCTCATCACCGGTTCAGTTCCGTGTGCAGCACGAAGTCAATCTGTTCCTCCGTCAGCTCGTACTGGAAAAACTCTTTAAAAAAATCCTTAATCTCCGCCCTCATATCCACATCAGCAAAGATTTCCGGCTGGATAACAGATGCCTGCCACAGCACATACAAAGGCTTTTCGATGGTATTCGGCGGCGCCCAGCGGTACAGGCCGCAGGGAACCTTATAAACTTTATGATTTTTCACGGCGCTGACATTACTCCAATCCTGGCCTTCCAGACGGTTATTGTATAAATCTTCCGGCGTTACATTGTCAAAGTTGCTTAAAAATACAATTTCCGGGTCATAAGCCAGAATTTCTTCCATTGTAGGAGACGAAGTCTCTGCGGAAGCCCCTTCCAACTTGATATTCTGTCCTCCTACCCAGTCGGTGATATAAGGGTTCACTCCATTGGCATAGATATTCAGTTCCTCCGCATACATAAAATGCAGTACCCTGGGTCTGTCTTCATCGGCCAATGCCTGAACCTGATCCGACTTGCCGTTTACGTAACCCTCAACCTCATTATACCAGGCCATCATTTTAGCCGCCTGCTCCTGACAGTTTAAGATATCTCCGAGCATTGTGATCATAGAACGCAGCGTATCCATATCCGTTGCCGCCGTCAGCATAACCACCGGAATGCCCAGAGAGCGCAGTTTGGCCGCCTGGTCAGTCTGGGTATCCCAGCAGATCACCAGATCCGGCTTCATGGCTGCCAACTCCTCCATATTAATCTCAGACGCGCTGGCGATCACAGCCGTATCCACATCCGCGAGCTCCGGAGCCAGTTCCTTCATAATAGAAATCTCCCATCCGGCATAGGCGCTAGGAGTAATGGCTATCATGTTGTCGGCATAGCCCTGTAATGCATATACCATGTTGGGAACCACCGGCGGCATAACGGCAATCGCCTGGGGATGGGCAGGCACCTCCACTTCCTCCCCTGTGGCATCTACCACCATGCGGGTGTCTCCCGTGGAACCGCTTTCCGCCGTTTTCCCACTCTCCGTCTCCTTCGGCTGCGTCTGCTCTTGCGTACCGGCTTCCGTCTCTATCTTCGCCTGGGTCTCCTGGACCTTCGTTTCCGCTCCCGCCGTTGTCTCTTTCTTTGTGCCTGACCCGCAGCCAGCCAACATAACCAATGCCAGCATGGCCGCCATCAATCTTGTCATTTTCTTTTTCATGTCTTTCCTTCCTCGATTTATATCTGTTGCAGCATCTTCTAAAACACAGCCTGCCAGGTTTTCACTGTTTTTCTCAAAAAGCATTTTACACAAATATTTTTATTGATTCAGATCCGTATGCAGCACATAATCAATCTGTTCTTCCGTCAACTCATAGTCAAAAAATTCCTGGAAAAAACTTTTCACTTCCGCTCTCATATCGACATCCCCAAAAATCCCCGGCTGGATAATAGATGCCTGCCACAACACATACAAAGGTTTTTCCAAAGTATTCGGCGGTGCCCAGCGATAAAGGCCACAAGGAACTTTATAAACTTTATGATTCTTAACAGCACTGACATTGCTCCAATCCTGACCTTCCAGACGGTTATTGTATAAATCATCTGGCGTCACGTCATCAAAATTGCTCAAAAATATTATTTCCGGATCATAAACCAGCACTTCTTCCATAGTGGGCGTGGAAGTGTCGGCAGAGGAACCGGCCAAAGTAATATTCTGACCGCCTACCCAGTCTGTAATATAGGGATCAACTCCATCCCCATATATTTTCAACTGCTCCGCATACATAATGTGCAGAACCCTTGGACGCTCTGATTCCGACAGAGCCTCTACTTCAGACGCTTTCTCATTTACACGGTTTTCAATTTTATCATACCAACCTACAATACAAGATGCCCGTTCCTCACAGTTTAAGATTTCTCCCATCATAGTAATCTGCTGCTTTAGACCATCCAAATCTTTCGCCGCATTCACAACTGCCACAGGGATGCCCATGGCTCGAATCTGTTCTGCCTGTCCTGCGTCATTTTCACGGCAAATAAGCAAATCCGGCTTGTTTGCTGCCAATGCTTCTACATTCACCTCAAAATCGTTTGAAATCACTTCCGTATTTACACCGGCCAGTTCAGGAGCCAAATCTTTCAGAATAGAATTTTCCCACCCTTTATAGGCGCTGGGTACAATCACCTTGATATTCTCACCTGTCCCCTGCACTGCATACACCATGCTCGGCAATGCAGCATTCACAATCGCCACGGCCTGAGGCCGTTCCGGTATCTCTACTTCCGTCCCTAGCGCATCCACAATGATCCTGGTACCGCCTTCCGACAAAGCAGAGGTATTGCTTTCATCACTTTCCTCTGATGTCTGTAACTCCGTTTCTGTCTCCGACACATTGCTTGCATCCGTTTTCTGACCCTTTGTCTCGGTCTCTTTCCCTTCTTCCCCATTTCCACCCGCTGAACAGCCTGTCAGAACATAGGACAACATCAAAACCAGCAAACCGGCCACAATGCTTTTCGCAATTCGTTTTTGTTTATTCATTATTCTCTACCGCCTCTCCCAAACATTAAAAAGTACAAATTATGTATCCATTGTTTCATTCAAAAAACGTCTCATATATTCACCGCCCTTCCTGCCGAATATCTCATACTCCATATCCAGATACTGCTCGCCGCTGACCAGGGAATCGGGTATGGGAATCAGCCCCGGCACATTTCTCTCTTTCCCAAGCATATCCAGGCAGTCCTGATATACAGGGTCTCCAACCACCAGGTCAGCCTGTTTTGCCAGTCGGAGAAACTCATCGGTATCGGCAAAGCCGATCCATCCTGTTTCCCCCAAAACATCCCTGTAATAATTTCTCAGGGACGGAACCGGTGCATACAGGGCGATCATCACCTGGCCGTACCCAAAATCTTCTTTTAACGCCCGGGCAATGCTGCGTGCCAATAACGGTTCCCCCGTAACCAGGATACGGGGCTGAACAGCGGCTGCCGGAACAGGGCCGGGCGGTTCCAGCAGTTCATCGTCCCTCCCCATCAGCAGGTTAACCTGCTTCCTCCAGTCCAGCATGGCGTTTACTCCCATTGGAATACCTGCCAGATAAGGGATCGAAAATGTCCGCTCCATCCAACGGGCCAGGGCAAGCCCTTCCCCGGACACGACCCAGTTCAGTCCGGCCGCGGCAGCTTTTTTCACCTCTGGCAAACCGCCATCTCCCCAGACCCGGCTGTGAAACCCCCTCCGTTCCAGATGCTCCATGCCATGGCGGATTTTTTCCACTCTGCCGACAGCTGCCGGACTGTACCCCAGAATATTGATCCGCCCTTCCTCCTTTTCCACAGGGACAAGGAGTTCTTTTCCCAACGCCAGCAAAGCATCCGAAGCCCCTGCCGGGCTGGCTCCGAAACCGTCCGACGCAAGATGGATATTCGGAACCTGCCCCTTTTTTAAGTTCCGTGATATCCTTGTGTAATCCACGCCCGTAAAAGCTGGAACCGCGCTTCCCAAAAGACATACAAACATATGGCTGCCTGCCCCGTCAGTTTCTGCTTTTCCGGCAGTATAAGTTCCCATTTCCCCGGCTGCATAAGCGATACCATTCTCTAACAGTTCCTCGCAGCCAAGGGTAACCTGTATATCCGTCAGGCGTGAATTGTTCAACCGGTAGGGCCTCCCATCTTCCTCCAACCGGGCCAGGCCGCCGGTACAGCCTCCTGCCGTAATAAGAAAAGGGAGTGCATCCCAGTGCTGCAGCATGGCGGATATCCCATTAAAATCAGGATATACAGGCGGCAGCTCCCGGTAATCAGAACAGAGCTTCCCCTGCCCTATAGGCATCCTGCCAAGAATTTCTTCCAGCATGGCGGCAGGCTTCAGATACCGTTTTACCATAGGCCCCCTGTATAACACCTCCACCGGAATCTGCTCAGGATTGTCCAGATTCCGGATGATTTCATCGAAATCCGTCTGGGTGATCACTTCCATGCAGGATGCATAAATAATGATCCCGCCGACGCCTTCCGCTTTTAACACCCGGTTCAGGCACTCCCCAAGCTTCCTGCCGTTTAATCCTGCGGCATATTCCTCCTTCGTGATCACACAGGGAAAAAACTGTCCTAACCTGCCCATCTGCCTGGCCCTGTCATACAGATCCCGGATACAGGAGAGGGAGCCTGCCGCAACCAGGGCAATATCCTCCCTTTGGAGAATCATTTCGGGCAGGGACAGCATATGGGCTTCCTCCTGGCCAAATTTTACCGTCTCTACGATACATCTGCTTTGGCTCATGGCTGCCACTCCTTTTTCTCAAATATTGTCTGCCCAAAACTCTCCATTTCTTCCTCGTCCAGCGGCTGGGGCAACGTCCCTTCCCCATGCCCCGTAACCAGTCCGGACAGCCTCCTAAACGCCTTTGCGGCTTTTCCCTGAGGATATGCCTTTAACACTGCTGTTCTCTGGTAATCTGACAGCTTGATCTCCCTGCTTTCCTCCATATCAAACAGCACCTTTGCCCCCGTCCTCTCCGAAAATAATTCCACAATCTCCCTGTCCGCATCGCTCCGGCAGTGGTTTAAAATCAGGCCGCCCAGCATTTTTCCTTCTTCACCGCAGCAGCCTTTGATCCCTTTCATGATATTATTGGCCGCATAAAGGGACATAAAATCCGCAGAGGTCACTACAAATACCTTCTGTACATAATGCTTCCGCATAGGAACGGAGAATCCGCCGCAGACCACGTCGCCCAGCACGTCATAAATCACGGCGTCCCAGCTTTCCTCCAAAATATTCAACCGTTTCAGTTCTTCCTCCATGACCGTGATCCCCATGCCCGCACATCCTGAACCGGCCCGGGGGCCGCCCGCTTCCACGCAGCTGACTCCAAATACGCCGGGAAATACGATATCTTCCCTGGACAACCCTTCTCCCAGCCGGTTGATCTGTTCCAGCACCGTGGGACTCTTTTTCTCTGTCAGGCACCGCGTCGAATCCGCTTTGGGGTCACATCCGATATGCAGCACACGTTTCCCCTCGGCGCCCAAGGCTGCCGACACATTGGCGGCAATCGTAGACTTTCCGATACCGCCCTTTCCGTAAAATGCGATCTTTACTGTTTGCCGTTCCATATACCCTCCAATTTTTAGCTTTGCAACTCCCCTCCCGAAGTTTCCTCCAACCCGTTGCCGTTTTTCTTATACCATTTGATACTGCCAAACTGAAAAAGGCTTTCCGGACATAACACATCCGGAAAGCCTTTTTACAGCAAAAAAATAAAACTGCTTAATAATCCGTTAAGTCCCGTTTTCAAAAGCAGCCAAAGTATCCTGGCTTGGATTCATCACATCTGCCTGCCTTCCCAAATCATCTGATTCAGTGGCTCAGTCCCCTGACTGGCAGACGCTCCTCCTTACAGTGGCGGTACCGCACCGGAATTTAACCGGTTTCCATGTATGCTGCTTCCCTATCACTATCATATTTTGTTTTAATAATCTGAGTATAACACACCTTTTCCCATTTGAAAATCGGACAAATTTCATGACCGGCCATTAATTATTTTCATACTCCGTCCTCATAAGCCCCATACAGCTCCCGATACGGCCCCTCCTGTTTAAGCAGCTGCCAGTGGTTCCCCTTTTGCGCAATCCTGCCTTTTTGCAGCACGATAATCTGATCCGCATGCTTTACGGTAGACAGGCGATGGGCAATCAGGATACAGGTTTTCCCTTTGGCCAAATGGGCCATGGCTGCCTGAAGCTGTTTCTCCGTGCGTATATCCACGTCAGAAGTCGCTTCATCCAAGATCAGGACAGGCGCCCGGGACAGCATCGCCCGGGCAATAGCGACCATCTGCCTCTGCCCTTTTGACAGCTTTAACCCCCCTTCTCCCAGCCTGGTGTCATATCCATCCGGCAGACGGCTGATATAATCATGAAGCTGTGCTTTCCGGGCGGCTTCTTCTACCGCTTCCCGGCTGGCTCCGGAACTTCCGTACGCAATATTCTCATATATGGTCCCACTGAATATCCAGCTTTCCTGAAGAATGACAGCGCAGGTTTTCCGCAGCATTTCCAGGGATAATGCCCCGATTTCTCTTCCATCCATAAAAATGCTGCCCTGGCCGCAGGGGTAGAATCCCATCAGCAGATTGATCAACGTGGTCTTGCCGGAGCCGGTAGCCCCCACCACCGCTGTCGTGGTCCCTTCCGGAACCTGAAAGCTGATATCATAAAGAACCGACGTTTTCATATCATATCCAAAAGTCACATGAGAAAAAACGATTCCTTTCCCTGAGTACTCTTTTGTATTCCGGCTCTGCCGCCCTATCCTCCCCTCCCACAGCTCCTGCTCCGTTTTCTCATCCAGAAGACCAAACACCCGCTTTGCCGCAGCCAGGGATGCCTGCAGGTCACTGACATTGGACGCGATCTCACTGACAGGCCCGGAACATTTGTGGGAATAGAGGACAAAGGAGGAAATTGCCCCCAGGCTCATTCTTCCCGACAGGTAAAATAAAGCGCCCAGTACGCTGATTGCCGCCAGGGAACTGTTATTGATAAAATTAATGGCCGGCCCTGACAGAGACGAATAGCACTGGGCCCGATAGCAGGCCCGGGAAGCCTCCCGGTTCCTCTTTTCGAATTCCCGGCACACATTCGCCTGCTGCCCATAGGCCTGAATGGCGCGCCTTCCGCCGATCCTTTCCTCCGCAAAACCATTCAGCCGTCCCAGCTCCTCCGATTTTTCCCGGTACGCCTGCCGGCTCTTTAACGTAATCCATCGGGCGGCGGCGATAGAAACCGGCACCGCCACGGCAAATACAAGCATCATTTCCACAGAGATGGACAGCATCATATACAGAGAAATCACAACGGTAAAAAAACTGGTTATGATCGCCAGCAGATCCGTAGACAGCGTGTCATGAATAATATTGATATCATAAGAAAGACAGCTTAAAATATCCCCGGTTTCCCTGGCGTCACAATAGCCTGCAGGAACCCGGAGAAGCCTGTCAAACGCCTCGCTGCGCATACGGCAGGTAATCTTTTTACTTAACCGGATCATCACTGCGGAAAGCAGGCAGGAAAAGCAGCCGGATACCAGATAAAAAACTGCCATCCATCCGCAGCAGCGAAAAACCGCTCCAAAATCCACTGCGCCCAGGCCGGACATGGCATCCACTGCCCGCCCCATAAAAAGGGGGCCTGCCAGCGACAGTATATTTGCCGCAGCCGCCAGAACCAGCGCCTGTCCGGCCTCCAGCCTGCAGTCCCATATGTACCCGGCCAGCCTCTTTAAGACCTCCCACTTCCCCTCTTTTTTCATCCCTGTCCCTTTTTTCTGATCCCGCAACTCTCTCCCGCCCTCCATAATTCCTGATACACCGAACAGGTTTTAAGCAGCTGCCCATGCGTTCCATAACCGGCTATCCGTCCGGCTTCCAATACCAGAATCTGATCCATCTCAGCCATAAAATCTACCCTCTGGGAGACTATGACGGCCGCCCGCCCCCGGTACTCCCCGCGCAAAGTATTCCAGAGCGTCCGCATCGTCCAATAGTCCAATGCGCTGAAGGAATCGTCAAACACAAACACCGGCTCGTCCCCGGCCAGGGCACGGGCGATCAAAAGCCTCTGCTTCTGCCCGCCGCTTAGATTTTTTCCCCCCGGCTCCGCCTGGAACATAAATCCATCCGGCCTGCCGGCGATATATTCCATGGCCTGTGCGTCTTTGGCAGCCTGCTCCGTTTTTCCCGGCGGTATCTCCCGCCCAAACCTGATATTGTCCGCCAACGTGCCGCTTTGTATGTAATCCTGCTGGAACACCGGCGCGAACAAACTGCGCACCTTGGCCGATTCCATCTTCCGAACCGGTATCCCCCGAATACGGATCTCTCCCCGAGACGGCTGAAAATAACCCATCATCAGCTGCAACACTGTCGTTTTTCCTGATCCGGTTCCGCCGATCACGCCCAACCATTCCCCTTCTTCCAAACGGAAGCTGATGTCCTCCACGGCGTATCCGCCTGCTTTTCCCCCTGACTGGCAAAACGGATATGAAAAGCAGACCCGGTCAAATTCCACAAAACAGCCAGTCTCCTTTTTTTCCTCCCACTTCCTGGCAAACGCTTCTTTAGTGCGCCCCGCCGAAATGGCCATGTCCGAAACCAGCAGCACCTCCATAATCCGCTGCCCGCAGGCCGATGCCTTTGAAAAAAGCATCAGCACTTTAGACACATTTAACAGTGCTGTCAAAATCAGGGAGACATAGGTTAAAAACGCAATCATTTTACCCGGCAGCAGCTTCCCCGCATAAACCCGCAGACTGCCCGCAAACAACAGAAAAATGATACAAAACTGCAGACACACATTTAAAATCGGCGTCACGACAGCCATGGCCATTCCCGCTTTCTGTTCCTGCTCTGCCGCGTCTTCGTTTATCTGCCGGAAACGCTCCGATTCTTCCTTCTCTTTAGAAAAAACCTTGATCATCCGCAGTCCCGTGACTGCTTCCATCACTTTCCCGCATACCCCGTCGTTTTTCTCCTGCACACTCTGATAGAGTGCCACACATCTGGCCGCTGCCTTCCAGGCCGCCCAGATTGTCAGAGGCGCCGCAAAAAGTACCAGCGCCGCCAGCACCGGATCCATCAGGATCATAAATACGGAAGAACCTGCCAGGATAATCGGAGCCCGCACACCCGTCCTCTGTAAATATACCATCGTATCATATAAAATATAACTGTCGCCCGTGACTCTAGAAACCAGGGAAGGCGCCGTAAATGCCTCCGCCCTTTCTTCCGAAAGGCCGCCGATTTTCTCAAACAAATCGTTCCGTATCCGTTCTGCCGCCCTGCCGGACACATCGGCGGAAATCCGGTTGGTCACAATATGGGTGGCACAGGAGAAAGCGGCACAGCCCGCCATCGCAATCCCCCACATAAGAATCCTGTCCACATTTCCTTCCGGAATCACCGTATCGATCACATAAGACAGGATCACAGGCAGCGCCAGCTCCCCCAAAGTACTGGCCAGCTTTAACAGCAGCTCCCACATGATTTTTATCGCATAAGGCAGCAGATAAACTTTCATCAGCATTCTCACTCCCCTACCCCCTTCCCCATACCTTTTACCATGATAACACAGGGAAAGCCCCCCTTACAACCGATCGTGCTCCGGCTTTTTTTAATTGCTAACTATGAAAAAAAATGATAGAATGACACAGAAGGGGGAGATCCGACATGACACTGCAGAATATGAAATACATCATCGAAATTGCCAGCCACCATTCCTTTTCCGAGGCGGCAAAGGCACTGTATGTCTCCCAGTCCACCCTGTCAGTGGCGGTACGGGAAATGGAAAAAGACTTGGGCATCGCCATTTTTAACCGCAACAATAAAGGCGTAACCCTGACTTATGACGGGGAAGACTTTTTAAAATACGCGCGGGAAATTGTAGAACAGGTAGAATACCTGGAACGCCGTTACCAGCACCGGCAGTATCTGCCCATGCGTTTCTCCGTATCCTCCCAGCGCCTCCCTTTCGTAGCACGGGCTTTTAACCGGCTTTTGAATACGGTAAACATGGGCACTTATGACATGGCCGTAAGAGAATGCCCTACCTACACGGTTATCCACGATATCGCGTCAAATAAAAGCGAGCTGGGTATCCTGGCCATCCACGCCAGCCATATGCGCACAATCCAGAAAACACTGGATTCCAATGAAATTTCTTTTACTGAGCTGGCACAGCTCCCCATCTTTGTATTCTTATGCCGCACCCATCCGCTGGCAGACCGGCCTTCTGTTTCCCTGGAGGATTTAAAAGACTACGCGTTCGTCACCTACGACCAGGAGATCAACGCCTCCCATTTCACCGAGGAGCTTTTGTTTTACGAACTTCTGGATAAAAATATCCATGTCAGCGACCGGTGCACAAAAATTGCCCTGATCCGCAATACCAACTGTTTCAGCATCGGCCCCGACCTGCCAAACAGCAACGCCGATGCTTTCCACAAAGGCATGGGGGAGATCGTGGCCCTTCCCATGAAAGAGCCCATAGAACCGCTGCACGCCGGATATATTATGCGTACCGGACAGGCTGTCAGTCCCATCGCCGGTCAGTTTATCAAATATTTAGAGGAGGAATTAAAGGCGTTGGAAAAAATGGATGAGTAAATTATGCCACAAAATAATTATGTTTAACTCAAAATGCCCTGCCCCGGATACAATTATGTTTAACTAAGAACCCATATTCCAGGAAATACAGGCGCCCGGTTAATCATAATTTACATTGTATAAAACTCATTCTATGCTGTTTTTACCTGTAGATCTGCTATACACGTTTCTATATTTTAAAAACTGTTTCTTTTACCATATGCATCCTGTATAATATATCTACTGGCAAACCGAACAATAGGCACGGCCATACCAACAAGAGGATACTGAATATTGCTCTGTCTCTGGCCTGTGCGATATCTTCCACATTTGGGGGGGCAGATGGATACAAACAACCTGTAATCGAGGAATCTCTGAATCCGGACCGTATTGCTCTCACTTTGCAGATTGATATTGACAGTAATGAGAAAAATAGTGATAGATATGAGAGAGAAAATGGCAAAAATTTGAGTGAAAATGAAACACTTGTCCTGGAAACGCTACACAGTGACAGCCATTTATCAGCTGCCCAGGGTTCCTTAAAAACAGGATTATCCATATCCACTGTAAATCGTATCTATAAAAGCCTAAAGTCAAAAGAATATATCACACGGGATGGCCGCACGCGCGGTAAATGGATTATATTGAAATAAATAAAGTAAAACAGACATACCAAGGAGGATTCCCTTTATGCCATACAGATTCAAGGAAGCCATGCTCCAGGCCGGGTATTCCGTCGCCCAGGTGGCCAACGCGCTCCAGGTATCGGAGATCACGGTACGCAGCTGGAACAACCACCATAAAAAACCGCCGGTTGACACTTTATGCAGGCTGGCCGACCTATACGGCGTCACCACGGACTATCTTCTGGGAAGATCCGGCCCGGCACAGCCCCTGAACCGCGAAGCCCTCCCCGTTCCTATGGAAACCTTGCGGCTGCTCCACGGCTGCCCGGTCTGGGAGGAAAAGAACGGCTGGGGGCTTGTTGACGCCATCCACCAGCAGCTGATGTTCGTGGACGGCCGGACGCTCCCGTTTCCGGACACGGCGCAGGTTTCCGCACTGCCGCCTGCCCTGGCGATGGGATATTGCCCGCTGGAAAAACCCATCCCCTATTCCGGGCTTGGCAGCCATGAACGGGTATGGGCTTCCCCGGTCGGCGTATGCCCTGAAATCCAGCGAGAGCTCCAGGGCTGGTACCAGGTACGCAGCCGGTACGTGGAGAATGAATTTCGCCAGCGCTTTTACTTTGACAATTATGGCAGCAAGTGGCTGGCCTTTGAGGGGGAGTTGTGATTCCGGGGGAATACGCTATGCAACGGGTATTAACAGGCATTCCATTAGGCCGGAATATCCGGACGGTACGGATGGAAAAGGGTATGACACAAATGCAGGTCGTAGAACAGCTGCAGCTGATGGGGAGCATGATGTCACGCAGCACTCTGGCCAATATTGAAGTCGGCAGAAGAAATATAAAAGCCAGCGATTTAAAAGCGCTGAAGGTCCTGTTTAATGTTGATTACTCCGCTTTTTTTACGGACTGAGACAGGTATGATATTCCAGGCCGCTCTTTTAGATACCGCCTGGCCCTTGTCATCCACATGCGAACCGTGCCGGGCTTCGCTCCCATAATCCGCCCCACCTCCCGGCTGCCGTAGCCCTGGGCCGACAGTTCCAGCGCCCTGATCCCAAAAGAAACAACTCCTCCCGCCCGTTCCCCTGCCGCCGACAGCATGTCATGCATCTCCTTTACGTATGCCTGCTCCCAGGCCGAGCCATCTTTCATCCGGAGTCCCTCACTTTCCTCCTTTATCGCCTTTACCATTTCCTGTTCCCTGCAGCCCATCCTGTTATGCCTGGCCAGCGCGTCGCTGATCTCGTTCCAGATCAGCCTGTAAGCGTAAGTGGAAAAGCTGCCCCCTCCCTTGTCCGTCGCGGCCGCCTTGCACAGGCCGACACAGCCCGTCTGGAACAAATCCTCAAAGCTTATCATTCCCGGCCTACCAAGGCCATGCACCCGGTCCTTTATGACCTTCCCCACCAACCCCATATTTTCTTCCGCTTTTTTTCGCTGCTCCTCGTTCAGCCGCATGCGGCCTCACCTCCTTCCCCGTTCCATAAGCGGTGTGCCGGATACCATATCCGTTTCCGCTCCAGCAGCTTTTTGCTTTCGTCGATGACCACCTGGCAGTAATACTCCCCCAGGTACCCGATGTGCGCCTGGGACAGCGGGGCGCTGATGATGCCGGCCAGCCAGCCATACGCCTCCTGTTTGCTCATGTAGCCGCTCTTATACAGCCGGTCAAAATAGCGGTGGGCTTCCGTGCGCAGGGCACGGAGTTTCCGATCCGCCATAGTTCCCACAGGGATATCCGTCCCGGCATGCACACGCACATAGGCGTCACACTGCGGGTAATTCCGGCACACGTACAGCCAGGTATCCCGTCTGTTGTCCTGATAAATACCGTCCGCGCTGCGCAGCTCCACCGGACTGCCGCAATACGGGCACCGCACCGGCCGCTGCCCCGCAGCTTTTCGTTTCTTTCTGTTCATTCCATACCTCCCATTAAAAAATCATTTAAGGCCCCTTTGGATCCGGGCATCAAAAAAGCCGGAAAGCGTGCCAGACGACAGGAGAACCAAACCTGGGAACAGTTCCCGGATGATGATCCTTCCTGTTTTCTGAGCAGCCTTCCGGCATAATATTCAAAGCAGCCTGCGTCGTTGTGGACCGCTCTGTGCGCAAAGTCCGTGACGGTTCCTTCCCCTCCATGGGAAAGTCTGACGCCGGGAGCTCATCCGACGTACCGAAAGCCTGGGCGCAGACCCCTTGCCATGGTCTAATGATACCATATAATTTTCCCATTGTCAATACTATTAGTATAATTATTTTGAATAACTTTATATAATTATACTAATAGTATCGTTTTGGGGGCAAGCGTTTTTCTGACTCCGTCTGGGGGAGCGCGCGATTTTCCAATCCCGTCTGGGGGTGTCAGCACAGGCTCATAGCAGATACATAATGGCGGCACAGGCCACCGCCGCAAATAACATCCCGCCCATAACCAGGGCGACCCGTTTTAACAGTTCCTTGTCCAGCCCTTCCGCAGGACTCCCGTAATCCTCCGGCAGCACGTCGTCATAATAACCATCGTATCCGTCATCTTCATTCCCCTCTCCCGGCAGCATACCGGACTCCTGGCCATCAGGCCTGTCATCTTCCTGCCGCTTCCTTTTCCATTTTCCTGCTAATTTTTCAGGAACCCGGTTTCCAAACTTTTTCCATGTCCTTTTCAAACAGCTCATCCTCCTTTTTTCATGGCCTGTTTTATCTGGCGGCAGTCATTCCCCGATTTACGGAATCTTCTTCCGCCTGTCTCATTGCTTGCGCAAAAAAAAGCCATCCATCAGGACGGCGGTACGGCGCGCGATTCTATTGTATCCCCTGCATCCCCGGCGAGCCGTAAAACCCACTCGCCGGCATGTTAAGCATAACAGATTTTCATTCCTCAGTCATCGGCAGAAATGCGCCATTTTTGTGCCATTTTGCTGCTGTGGAAGGATGCACAAGCCAAAATTTTACAAATGCTACGTCCGGCTATAACAAAACCATGCGTCTTTAAAGATTTTTGATAGACTAATACAAAAACGGAGGAAATATGACATGACTCACTTACAAACCCACATTGACAGCTATCTGGAATTTTGCCGGTACCAAAAACGCCTGGACAGCAAAACCATGAAAGCATATCTGACTGACCTGACACAGTTTTCCGGACAAATCCCTCCTGTGGACGCTCCCAATATCACGCCGGCTATACTTGAAAATTTTATTGCCGGCCTCCACCAGGCATACAAACCCCGGACAGCAAAACGGAAGATCGCCTCACTAAAGGCATTTTTCCATTACCTTGAATACAGGGAACTGATTGAAAAGAACCCATTTACCAAACTGCGGATTAAATTCCGGGAACCTTCTACCCTGCCAAAAACCATTCCGCTCAGCACGGTGGAAACATTCCTTCAGGTTATTTACAGACAGCGCAGGAATGGGAAAACAAACCATCAGAGAAAAAGCGCGCTCCGTGATGCCGCTGTCATCGAAATGCTTTTCTCCACGGGGATACGGATCTCGGAACTTTGCTCCCTGAATACCGATGACGTCAATACGGAAGATGGAAGCATCCTGATCAACGGCAAAGGCTCCAAGGAAAGACGGATACAGATCGGAAACAGCGATGTCATTCAGCTTCTAAATGAGTACAAAGCCCACTTTCTTCCTGAAATCCGGCAGTGCGGACATTTTTTTGTCAGCATGACAGGTAAGGCCCTGACAGACCAGGCAGTCCGAAGGATGATTAACAAATACTCCTCTCTCGCCGCGATAGAACTGCATATCACACCCCATATGTTCCGCCATACATTCGCAACCTGCCTTTTGGAGGCTGATGTGGACATCCGATACATACAGAAAATGCTGGGGCATAGTTCCATTAATATCACTGAGATCTATACACATGTTGCCGTGTCAAAGCAGAAAGATATCCTGGCAACAAAACATCCACGGAAAAACTTTCATATATAGTATAATAAAGAACCCTGACTTATGCAGAATCAAGAATGCGAATGCATGAGCCAGGGTTTTTACTATGGGATTTAATTGATAATAAAAAGTTATCCGTTGGGTATGACGGTTAGTGGGAAATGGGTAATTAAATATTAGCGATTAAATAGATAGCAAAGAATTGTTTAGGACTACCTTACGATAATGATAATATAAATAATAAGGATTAAATAAAATGAACGAAATATATTGGGGATTAAAAAATGATGGAGAATATTATGCGGCTCCAGAAGAATGCGAATTTATTAAATCGTATGAAAATAGTTGGAACAATGTAATAGCCAATACCTATTTCCCATCAGAAAAAATCGATATGGGACACAAATTACGTCCCAGACTCGTTTATTGGGGCTATTTATCGATTAGCAATTGTGTAAATAGCACAGACATAGATTTGCTTGGAAAATTGGGGGTAGGTATTGAACTCATCCATAAAGCATCTCTGCTGCTTGATGATTATATTGATAAAGATCTAGCGAGGCACGGAAAGAGTTCATTTTATATTGAATATGGAATTGAGCGAATGATTATGTATTCACTGAATTTATTGAGCAAATCATTAGAGTTAATCAATGAGGTTTTTTCTAAAAAAAGTTCAATTCAATACTTTAGTAGTATGCATTCAATAATTTTAATGCTTAACTCCATGACAGAGGGGGTATTACGAGAACTAGATTTAGGAAAAATATCTACACAGAATATTGAAGAAGTTCAAACAATTATGGCACTTGAGACATCCGAACTTATAAGTAGTAGTTTAGTCTCTGGCTATAACTTGGCAGGTGGAGACGATTCTGTTGAATTAAATATTCTCATGAATATAGGGCAAAAAATTGGTTTCGTATTTCAGCTTTTTAATGATCTTGAACCATTTGTAGAACGGATTCACACTCATAAAGGTAAACTCAATATTGATGTTATTGGAGAAAGAAAAAATTATTGCATTGCACTACTTAATGAACTTACAAACTCTAGAGAAAAGAAAAAATTAGATTTATTAAAAGAAAATAAGTTAGAAGATTACATTTTTTCTCTTCTCCAAAAATATGATGTTCTTAATCTTGTTTTGCAAGAGTGTAAAAACACATTTTCAATTGCCCTCATAGAGGTGGAAAAATCAGATTTTAGTCCTAGCTGGAAAGAACATTTTAGTTCTTTTCTTAGTTCGGTTTATGCTGTAAGCAACTCTCGCTTAAATTAACTTCATTGCCCAATTATATATTGGTTCAATAGAAGTGACAGCAGCAAATATATTTACAACTTCAATACAAGTGGTGAAAATCGAACTAACATAAACTTTAATTGGATATTCTGGCATTTGTTTAAGAAGTAATATAATGCTTGTATAAGAATTTCTAATACTTTCATCTTTAATAATAGAACGTCTTTTCTCAAGTTTTAAGAGTTGTTGTTGTTTCAGCTTTAGTGAAATACATTTTATATCTTTTATAACCAAAACTGAGGAAATTGGATATGCAACTATAATTCCAACAACTAAAATGCCCCAGGCTATCTGAATAATTAAGAACTGTAGTATACTATTTACTTCAATATACATTCCTGAAAACGAAAAGATATAGAAAAGAATTATATAACACATTCCTACAATGAAAAACATAACATTATACTTTTGAACGTTTTGAGCAATAAGAACCAGCCAATCAGTATCGTTTGGATTATCTCTATTAAAGACATAAATGGGTTCTCTTTCTATTTTAATAGAGTGAATGAATCTAATAAAATAAATATATTGGATATATCCCATAATACTCATGTTAACAATGAAAAAAAGCGCAATAAAACACGACCATAAAACCCAATTATCTATGGGCTTATTATAACATATAGGTAATAAAAATACATAGAAAGATAAAATATGAAATATTAAATTGAAATTTGAACTATAAGCATTTCTGTTTTTTAGTTTTTTTCTGACTAGCAAACCATCTGCTATCATTTTTTGATCTAGTTTCTTATTATTTTGTTCATTCATTTTTATAGAATAAAAAGAGAGCATAAGTATGCAAAAGAACAATGCCCAAAACAATGGAAAAAGGGGCAAATTAGGTTGTCTATGATAATTAATGTAAGCTATGATAATACTTACAACTGCTGTTATCGTATACATGGCCCTCCGTTTTAATGTGTTAATAAATCTGAGTAAAAAAGAATATGAGATAGTTTTTTTGCGTTTTCCTTTTTTTGGATGCTTTTTTTTCATTACCGTGTCATTCTCCAAAGAATAAGTGAAATGCTTATTTGATATCAATAGTCCTTTATTATCTATATAATCGCTAATATTTAATTACCCATTTCCCACTAACCGTCATACCCAACGGATAACTTTTTATTATCTTTTACAAATTATAACACATATCTCCCCAAAAATCACTATATTTTCCATATTTTATCCTATTTTTTCAGATATCGCCATTCTTTGCTTCATTTACGCACATCTCTGCCCGTATCCTCTACAATTTCTTATGATAAATGGCCGTATAGGCCATCATTCACATTTCAATACAATACGAGGAGGAACCACACATGAACAAAAAACTGCCAAACCCGCTTCCGGAAAACACGCCTGGCCAGAGGATCTTAAAGCTCCGCCTGAGCGCAGGGCTGACCCAGGAGCAATTAGCGGAGCGGCTGGGCTTCACGGCAAACTACTTCGGGCAGGTAGAGCGGGATGCCATAGGGCTTTCTAATAACATGGCTCATGCCATCTGCCGCTATTTTAATGTCACTTTTGATTACCTGTATTTTGGCCCACATGCCTGCGGCACTATGGAAAAGCTTGGAAGCCTTTCTGAAAACCAGGCTATGCTGGCCGATTTTATCAAAAGCTGCTCGGAAGAAGAATGCCGGATGCTGGAACCCATTATCAAGGTATTTGTCCGGACACTGCGGGATGCCGGCTGGTTTAAGAATCCAAATCCGTCCGGAAATGATAATCTGCCAAATTAAAGGGATACCAAACCGCCGAGTCCTGACATAAAAAAATCCCCTTATGGAAAGGCTCCGGTTCTGCCGGATGCCTTTCCATAAGGGGCAATTTTAATTTACTACTATAAATAAGCAAATAATGAAATTTGCACAAAACTAACCTACCAATTTCAAAACAGCTTCAA
>CAJUPT010000035.1 GCA_910588405.1 uncultured Lachnospiraceae bacterium
AAATTCGGCAGAGGCTTAAAACCTCTTGTCGAATTTCATTCTAAAACTTATCATTTTTTTCGTCTTTTTTGGAGTTCTTACCAAAACATACCTTTTTCTTCGGTTTTTCCTGAATTTATATTATTTTCTCACAATATCTATCGCATTTTTACAGATTCGAATGTCGACCTCTTTTTTTGAACCGCCGAATTCTCCGTCCAGCACCCAGTCGATGGGTTCCTCCGACACAAAACGAACCGCATCCGTCTTAAATCGAAGGACAAAGGATTGATTTGCCTCGTCTAAAAACAGCTCCTGTACCACCCGGGTCAGATCCAGGGGATTCTTCGGGTCGCGGATCAGCACCACCTCGAACAGTCCGTCATCCAGCTCTACATCCGGACCGCTGATCTTTTTAAATCCGGCCACGCTCACAGAATTGGTCACCAGGCCCACCAGAAAATCATCCTCCAGCTCCTGATCTTTGTAGAACACCTTCACATGCTGGCTCTTAATCTCGGAAATCTTTTTCAATCCCTCAAAGATATAAGCCTGATGACCCAGCATATTTTTTGAATCCTGGGAGGTCCGGTAGGAAACGCTGGTAAACGCGCCGAATCCCGCCACATAAGTAAAATATGCGTCTTCAAACTGTCCTATGTCCGTCGGACAGGCCGGCAGCAAAACGGAGCTTTCCGCCGCTTTTCCAATATTCTTGGGAAGGTTCAGGCTCCGGGCAAAATCATTGGTGGTGCCTGCCGGAATATAGCCGAGGGACGGCCTCTTTTCTTTTGGCAGCCGCATCAGCCCCGTGACAGCCTCATTCATCGTGCCGTCTCCGCCGCTGACCACCAGATGATCCACCTCACCGGCCAGCTCCCCGATCACTCTGGCGCCATCTCCCTGTTCCTGGGTCATATAAACCTCGACACGAAAGCCCTGCTTGATATAATAATCAACGATCCAGGACAGCTTGCCTTTCACTCTCGCCTTGCCCGCATGGGGATTTAATACAAAAAGCAATTTTTTCATGGACAAAATCACCTCCCAAGAAACATTGTGCCTGCCGAATTACAGCACACTAGCCCCACAGCCTTTCCGGATAAAGCCCCTCTTCTTTCATCGCGCTGATTGCGGCGGCCACCGCCGCTTTATCCTCTTTATAGGTTACGCCGAACCATCTGTCCGCAGACCTTAATACGGATACCGTCGCTTTTCCGGCTTCTATGAGACTGCTGACCACAGTAGGAAGGAAATATTCGCACTTCAGCGGATTTTCCCTGATCCCCTGTTCTAAAAACGCCGGGAATCCGGCTTCCAGCTCTGTTAAAATGCTGTCAGAAAAGCCCCACATATTCATAGAAACCAGACTGTCCGGCGAAAGCTCCGTAAAGCTTTTCCCATCATCCTCGGTATAAACCACTCTGCCGTCCTTTTTTTCTATATGGGTCCGCTCCGTGATATCCGTCATATAACCGTCTGCGTCAGCAGTACATACGCCTCTGGCCACATATCCGTTTTCCGTCAGCGTATTTTCCAAAATATAGCCCATCATGGCATAGCGGTACCGGCTGTCGTCCTCATGGCTTGTAAGAAACCCGTACATGGAGGCAAAAGCGCTGCGGCCGTAATAATCGTCTGCATTAATCACCATAAAGGGGCCGTCCAATACATCTTTGCAGCACAGGATCGCATGTCCCGTTCCCCAGGGTTTTACCCGGCCCTCCGGAATCTGAAATCCTTCCGGGAGCTTATCAAGCTCCTGAAATACATACCGCACATCCACATGCTTTTCAATCCGGCTTCCGATGGCCTTCCTGAAATCCTGTTCGTTTTGCTTCTTTATAATAAAAACAATTTTCTTAAAGCCGGCGCGTACCGCATCGTAGATCGAATAATCGATAATAATCTGCCCCTGCTCATCCACCGGGTCAATCTGCTTTAATCCGCCGTAACGGCTCCCCATTCCCGCCGCCATAATCACCAAAGCCGGTTCTTTCATCTTTACATTTCTCCCTTTTATCACATTCTTGTATTCACTACTTTTATCATATCAATTTATAGTAACCCCGACGGAAGGAAAAATCAAGTAATTTGCATTTTCTTTTGCTTTTTTTTCATATATCGTTTACAATAGAAACGTTAGGTTGCGGAACTATAAATAAGAAAGAAGGCAAGACTATGAAAATCGCAGTAGTATACGACCAGGGCGTGGTAGGCGCTCATTTTGGCCATGCAAAGCAAATGAAACTTTACCGTACCGCTCCCACCGGTATCATTCTGGAAAGCAATATCGTCGATACCAATGTAAGCGGCCATGTGGCAATGTGTGATTTCCTGCGGGATCATCAGATACAGGCTGTCATCTGCCAGAACATCGGCAAGGAGGCCTGCAGCCTTTTGCTGCTGGAATGCAATATCGACCTGTACGCCGGCCTCTCCGGAGACCCCGACCTAGCTGTGAAGCTGCTTCTGGAAGGAAAGCTTGACGAGTTCCAGATAAAATATTATGACCAGATTTACGGAAAAAATGCAAAGAATACCTGCAAAGAAGACTGCGACTGCGCCGGGGACTGCTCCTCCTGCGGACATGAGGGCGAAGGCTGCTCCACCATTGAGATCGGATGACACGGCAAAGAGAGCTTTAACCAGGATAAGTAGGAAAGTAAACGTTCAAATCTGCCTGGATGACGCAGCAGGCTGCGTCAGGAAAAAGGTGAAAAATGACTCAAACTTCCCATATGGAAATCATACCAAACAGTTTGAGAAGTTTGAGTCATAAATGATAAGTTTTCCGTCTCATACCGAAAAATCAGCCGGGAGCAAGCATCACACGACATCTCTTCCTGTAAAAGGCAAATCCATATTTCAACACATGCGCAACGCCTTCTTCAAGAAGCGCTTCCGCATACCGTTTTCGCTCAATCTGCTCCAGTGCTGCCCTGCAGGCCGTATCCAGCATTTCGTTCTCCGCATATTTTAGTTCCAGTATAATACCCGTTTCTCCATCATCAGTTTCCACTAAAATATCGCTGTATCTGTCCCCGGATTCCTTATTGGAAGAAACACTCCATGTATCTTCAAATCCTAAAATCCCCAACAGGATGCCATGATAGAAATTTTCTTTCATCTGCTTTTTCACGAAGGTATCACGGATACTGATTGTCCGCTTCAGGTATTCGCCCAGCCGCTTTTCCACGCATTCCGCATTTCCATTTTTCAGCGCCTCGCAAAATGCTCTTACGGCCTCTCCGTTTTTCGGCACATTCTCTTTAAAAAATTCCATAATCTGCGCGGTAAATATCTTCCGAATTTCTATATTCGGAATGGCCAGAGGGAAACGGTCTCCTTCCGGTTTCCCTCTCTGCGTGAGATATCCCGTAGTAAACAATACGCTCCACAAATGATCGATGGAGTCATACATATCCTTATATGTCAGTTCCTGATAAATTTCTTTTGTTATCACTTCGCCTGCAACCAGCGCTTCAATCTCACGCCGTACCGCCGCTTTGTCCGATTCCCGGATGAACCTTCTTACCGCCTCATTGCTGCTGGTATTAGACCAGTAATTCTTAGGCTGTGCATCCGCGTCTGCCAGCAGCGCATCGCAATAGTTGATCACATCCCAGGGACAGTATACCGCCGCATTTCCAAACTGATAGCCGTCATACCATTCCTTGACCTTCCCGTAATGATCCGAAAGCCCATAATATTGCAGCATCTTTCTTACTTCTCTGTCCGTAAATCCAAAAGCCTTGTCAAACTGTACCTCCACAATCGACAAAACCTTAAGATTATTCAACCCTGTAAAAATGCTTTCTTTCGAGATACGCATGCACCCGGTCAGGACTGAAAATTTCAGGCAGTCATTCGTCTTAAGGGCATATTCAAACATGTTCCGGATAAACAACACCATCTGGTCGTAATATCCCCGCTCAAATGCCTTTGCCAACGGCACATCGTACTCATCGATAAGCAGGATTACTTTACGGCCATGATGTTTTTCCAGTAATTCTGACAATACCTTCAGGCTGCTGCATAAAACGCCTTCGGTCATCTCCTCCTGCAAAAGCGCTGAAAACGCCTTTTTATCATAGAAGGTGAGATGCTCACTGTCCAGGAGATACTGGAACCGCCTTGCTTCACCGCGTATGGTCTGAACCGCCATCTCCAGCGCTTTCTCATAAGTTCCTGCATTCATTCCCTTTAAGGAGATCAATATCACAGGGAATTTCCCCATAAATTTTTCGCAGAGAGCCGTTTCTTTCGCAATCGCCAGTTTTTCAAAAATCTCTTTGTTTGATCCCAATTCAAAAAAATGTTTCAGCATACTCATATTCAGGGACTTTCCAAACCTTCTCGGGCGCGTAAAAAGAGTCACCTCAGACCAATGAACAAGGAGTTCCTTAATCAGATATGTCTTGTCCACATAATAGAAATCTTCCGTCAGTAATTTTTCAAAATTTTCAATCCCGATCGGAAGCTTCTTTTTCCGGCTTTCCATTCCATCCCCTCCATACTGTCAGCAGGGCCTTCTCAGGCCACCCTTTTATAAAACTAGCCCCCAGAATGACTTCACGCCACCCTGGGGGAGAGATTGATTAAAACGTAAACTTATCCTCAAAATAAGCCTTCAGCTCTTCAATCGGTACCCGTACCTGGTTCATCGTATCCCTGTCTCTGACTGTCACGGCTCTGTCTGTTTCGGAATCGAAATCATAGGTCACGCAGAAAGGCGTACCGATCTCATCCAGTCTTCTGTACCGCTTTCCGATATTTCCTCTGTCGTCAAACTCACAGTTATAATATTTGGACAGCTCGCCGTAAATCTTTAACGCGCCATCATTCAGCTTTTTGGACAGAGGCAGCACGCCGATCTTCACAGGGGCGATCGCCGGATGGAAATGCAGCACCGTACGCATATCGCCGCCTTCCAGCTCCTCTTCGTCGTAAGCGCTGCACAGGAAAGCCAGCGTCACACGGTCGGCGCCCAGAGAAGGCTCGATCACGTAAGGGATGTATTTCTCCTTCTTCTCATCGTCAAAATAAGCCATATCCTCTCCCGAGGTATTCTGATGCTGGGTCAGGTCATAGTCGGTTCTGTCGGCGATGCCCCACAGCTCGCCCCAGCCAAAGGGGAACAGGAATTCCAGATCGGTCGTCGCCTTGGAATAGAAGCACAGCTCCTCCGGAGAATGGTCTCTGGCCCGCATCTCGTCATCTTTAATCCCCAGCGTTTTCAGCCAGTTAATGCAGAAATCCTTCCAGTAGGCAAACCACTCCAGATCAGTGCCCGGCTCACAGAAGAATTCCAGCTCCATCTGCTCGAACTCTCTGGTACGGAAGGTAAAGTTCCCCGGCGTAATCTCATTCCGGAAAGACTTTCCAATCTGACCGATGCCAAAAGGAATCTTCTTTCTGGAGGTTCTCTGCACGTTCTTGAAATTCACGAAAATACCCTGGGCAGTCTCCGGCCGCAGATACACCGTATTTTTCGCGTCCTCGGTTACGCCCTGGAAGGTTTTAAACATTAAGTTAAACTGACGAATATCCGTAAAATCATGCTTGCCGCAGGTGGGGCAGGGAATCTGATGCGCCTTAATATAGTCCATCATCTGTTCCTGAGACCAGCCGTCCACGGAACCTTCCATCTGAATGCCCTGAGCTTCGTTATAGTCCTCGATCAGTTTATCGGCACGAAACCGCTCATGACAGCTCTTGCAGTCCATCAGCGGGTCGGAAAAACCGCCCAGATGGCCGCTGGCCACCCATGTCTGAGAATTCATTAGAATCGCGCAGTCCACGCCCACATTGTAAGGACTTTCCTGGACAAACTTCTGCCACCAGGCTTTCTTTACGTTATTTTTCAGCTCCACGCCCAGATTTCCGTAATCCCAGGTATTGGCCAGGCCGCCATAGATCTCGGAACCGGGATACACAAATCCTCTGGACTTGGCCAGAGCCACAATTTTCTCCATCGTCTTTTCCATCTCAAACCTCTTTCTCACAAAATCTTTCTCTTTTATAACGGAATATTCCCTGTCACGGAATATCCGGTAAAACCTGTTTGTCAGCATGAAGCTACTTAAAGATAATGTACGCAACCTCGTCTTCTGCGTTTACGGACACCACATTATTATCGATAACCGTCACATTGTCCGAAATGTACATCACTTTACCCTGTACCTGAACCGGCGTCACGCCCTGGATCAGAATCACTCTGTACTTTCCATGCTTCTTGATGGTATCCGGCGTCACCGCACTGCCGTCCTTTGCCGCCTTTAATCCCACGTCCAGATTCACGCCCACGGAGAGCGCCGATTCCACCGAGCCTGTTGTAAGCTGCTTCGCCAGGCCGGCTTCGCCGTTAAAGTCGATATAATGCTTCGGCGTGGCGTAATCCAGAATCAGAATCGCCTTGTTATTCTTGTCCGTCTCCAACTTTCTAATTGAAACGGGAAGGTTATCGTCGTCGTCTTCCGCATACGCCCTGGCAATACCCGCCGCGTCTGAATTATATCGGATCACCGCTTCCTCTATAAATGACTTAAGTCCGTCCGAGCTGAAATACTCCTTATCCAGCGTATCGAATAACGCCTCCTCCACTGTTCCGTTTTCTCGAATATACAGGCAATCCTGGAGGGGCTCAAAATTATCGGACTTGCTGCAGCCGCCGAGCAGAAATACCGCCAGACAAAGAACCGCAGTCAGACCTGCCAGTCTTATTTTTCTCATAATGATTTCCCCTTTCCTCCTAAACCTTTGTACAGGTTAATATGTATACCGAAAATTCCTCCCTGGGACCTTCCGAATATGCACTAAATCATTTTACTCTGAAATTGAAATAATTTCAAGCTATAATTGAGGCGAATCCGCAAGCCCGGAAAATGCCGTCATGCTTTCCAGCACCTTAAGCGAGTGAAACTGTCTGTCGATAAACCTTTGCCGAAGCCACCCCACCGCCCTTCCGAGCTCCTTCATTACCTGATCGGACACCCGGAAGGTATACAGCTTTTCCACCGGGGAGGCGACGATATATTTCAATGTATACAGGGTAGCCTGACACACCTCAAAAGGCAGCTGCGGGGCATATTCGCCGTTAACCGCCATCGCTTTCATCTCATAGATCAGACGCACCAGCCCGTTCGGCAGCGTCTCCTTTTCCAGCGCCCGGAAGGACTGGAACAGCAGAAGAAGCATCTGCCGCTCGTCATTATTTTCCCTGGTATAATAATCGGCCAGTTCCGCGAAGTAGGAGGCATAGCAGACCAGCTCCATGTCATTGCCCAGGTTTTCAAAATAATTGGCGATCTCCACCGATTTGACCGTATAGGAGCTTCTTCCCTCATACAGCGTAAATTCTCCGAAGCAAAAAGGGCGGCAAGCCGCCTGCAAAGGGCTGTTCTGCTTTCGGACGCCCTTTGCGAAAGCGGCGATCTTTCCCCGCTCTTTTGTGAGAATCACCAGTCTCTTATCATTTTCCAAAAGCGGCGCTACCTTCAGCACCATTCCGGTAACAGTAACAAGATCAGACATTTCTATGACTCTTTATACCCATAATTTTTCAGATACAGCTCGCTGTCCCGCCACTCTCTGCGTACCTTGACCCACACCTGCAGATTTACCTTTGCATCCATCATATGCTCGATCTCATACCTGGCAGAACTGGCGATTTTTTTCAGCATGGCGCCGCCCTTTCCGATAATGATACCCTTGTGGGAATCCCGCTCGCAGACAATTGTGGCTTCGATATCAAACATACCGTTTTTCCGCTCCTTCATCTTCTCGATTACCACCGCAATGCCATGGGGAATCTCGTCGCTTAAGAGCCTTAGCGCCTTCTCCCGGATCAGCTCCGCCACAATCTGACGCACGGGCTGATCCGTCACCGTGTCCTCATCATAGAACATATGGCCATAGGGCAGATAATTGAACAGCTCCGCAAGCAGCGTATCCGTATTCAGCTTCTTTAACGCCGATACCGGCACAATCTCCGCGAAATCATATTCGCCCCGGTATCGGTCGATATATTTCAATATGTCCTCTTTCGGAATCGTATCCACCTTGTTAATCACCAGAATCACAGGGGTTTTGATCTGCTTTAACAGCCGGAGAATCTGCTGTTCTCCCGCGCCGATATAGGCGGTGGGCTCCACCAGCCAGAGAATCACATCCACCTCTTTCAGCGTCTCCCTGGCCGCGTTCACCATATATTCTCCCAGCTTGTTTTTCGCCTTGTGAATCCCCGGCGTATCTAAGAATACAATCTGTCCCCGCTCATCCGTGTACACCGTCTGAATTCGGTTTCTGGTGGTCTGCGGCTTATTCGAGGTAATGGCGATTTTCTGGCCGATCAGATGGTTCATCAGCGTGGATTTTCCCACGTTGGGACGGCCGATCAGCGTGACAAATCCCGATTTGTATTTGTTTTGTTCCTGTTCCATTTTATTTTCCCGTATTTATTCCCGTAAACATTTTTCACGCAGTTCACTTTCGTTTCAGTGAAACAGATTCTTCACTTCCCCAAACAGTTCCTTTTCGCTCTCAATCTTACCGTCATTCCCTACAACGCACAGCGCATGCTCCCCGAGAATCGCCCGGACAGCCGGGGCCAAAGCCCGGATCTGCTCCGGCTGTGCGCCAAGCACCTGCTCCCGTTCTTTCTGCAGCGTCTCATAGCGCAGGCCGGCCATCCAGGCAGACAGGGATCTGGCTCCCTTGTCGCAGGGGCTTAAGGGCGTGTCCATGTTGCTGACGGTGCCGATAATGTATTTGGTCATCTCCCGCTCGTCCACATCAAACTGCTCCACATATTCCGGCAGCTTCTCATAAACCCCAAGGGTTTTTTCCAGATTGGGGTCGCGATAGGACACAAAATATCCTTCGCCGTTTCTGCTCATGCCGCTCATACAGCCGTAGGCGCCGCCCTTTACCCGCAGATGAATCCACAGATAGTCATAGTCCAGAATTACCTTCAAAATTTTCATGGCGCCGTGATAGGGAAGTCCTGCGTTTCCGAAATTGCCGCAGACGGCCACATACTGCACCTGTGAGGAACATTTAAAACCTTCGTTCTTTTTCGCAGGCACAAACTGATAGCCCTTTCTGCCCGTTCCCTTACCGCCAAGCTTCCGGGCAAAAGCCCCAAGATAACCAGGCAATGCCTGATAGCCTTTTTCATCCGCCGTATAGCTGACCAGCAGATTTTCTCTGACAAATAAAAGGTCCTTCACCCGTTTCAGATTCGCGATAATCTCTCCCTTTTTCTCCTGGAAATGCTTATCCAGATCCTCCACAAAATGATAGAAGGTAATGCCTCCGGTCAGCTCGCCGTAGCATCCGGCCTGGGAAAAATAAGAGAATCCCCTGAGCACCGCCGCCTGATGGCCCGCCGCCTGCAGGCTCATCTGGGATCTGGATTTCAACTGGCCGATAATCTCCTGCAGCCGCTTTTCATCCTCAAGCTTCGACGAAAGCAAAATTTCTTCTATAATAGAAAAACTGAACTCCAGCTTCTCATACAGTGCCTTGATCCTGAATTCAAAATGTCCCGTAAAGTCCCCGTCAGACAGATCTTCCTTCTCATCCAGGCGGCTGAATGTAACCACTCCCGTGTTCAGGCCGCCGCTGTGGATATGAATCTCGTCAAACAGCTCCTGATAGGTGAAATGCGCCGTATCCACAAAGCCCAGCACGGATTTCAGCAGACCCACATACAGCAGATCCTCCTCGGTCATGCCCTGGGTATTGAACAGCAGCCGCAGATAGCCGATGCCTGCCGTAAACAGATTGTGATGAAGCACCGGAATCTCTTCTACCTGATACGGCTGGTTATAAAGAGGCGCCGCTTCTTTTTTAATATCCTGGCGGCTTAGCATAGGGATCATTTCCAGTTCCTCCTGGGAGCTGGGTTCCTCCTGATATTGCTTTAATTCTTTTGTCTGCTCCACCAGACGCTGAATTTCATCTCCCGTCAGACCGTCTTTATAAGCCTGCAGCTTCTCTGCCAGCTTCGCCTCTTTTTCCGCCAGCAGACCTTTTTTCGGAACCACATCAATAGAGGCTCTGTGGGAATTTTCAATCAGATACCGGCGAAGCAGCTCCTCAAAATAGCCCTCCTCCATTTTCTCTTTTAACAGATCAAAGGTCTTTTCATATTTCAGGTGCATCAGCGGATCTTTTTCGTCATACAGCCAGCTGTCAAAACATTGCAGGCCGTACATCAGCCCCTTCGGATAACGGCCGTAATCCGCCTCCCTGTATTTAAACTCGAAATAATTGATACCGGCCTGAAGAGACTTCCGGTTGATTCCCTCCCTCGCCATCTGTTCAAGCTTATCGGAAATCACCTGTAAAAACTGCTCCTTCTGTTCAAGCCTGGCTCCCTTCGCGATCACGCTGAAATAGGGCTGCAGAAGTCCGTTGTCATACCCGCCGAAAATATCGCTGCCGATCCCCGCGTCCAAAAGCGCCTGTTTCAGCGGCGCGCCCGGCGCTCCCAAAAGCGCGTAATCCAAAATCTGGAACGCCACATAGAGCAGGGGGTCCAAATCCGTGCCCGTCACCATGCTGAGGGACAGATAGGTACCCTCTGCCTCATTCTCCTCGTCGGTGATGGGATAGTAAATCGTCTCCTCTTTG
The DNA here is from genome assembly GCA_910588405.1 of uncultured Lachnospiraceae bacterium. Lineage (GTDB taxonomy): Bacteria > Bacillota > Clostridia > Lachnospirales > Lachnospiraceae > Paralachnospira_A. Next base: position 10,621 of record CAJUPT010000035.1, read on the forward strand.
CTCTCGCCAAAAGGCTTCTGAAAAGAAATCTCCGAATGAATCTCTTTCCGGTCGTATTCGTTCAGATAAGCGTCGTCCAGCCAGTTCAGCGTTTTCTCCATATCCATGTCGCCATAGAGATAGATATAGCTGTTGGAAGGATGATAGTAGGTTTGATGGAACCGCAGAAATTCCTCGTAGCTTAACGCGGGAATCACATCCGGATCGCCGCCGGATTCAAAGGCATAAGGGGTATCCGGATAAAGTACGCTGCTGATGTGCCGTTCCAGAACGCTTTCCGGCGAGGAAAAGGCCCCTTTCATCTCATTGTATACCACGCCGTTGATTGTCAGGGGGCTGTCCTCGGACTCCATCTCATAGTGCCAGCCTTCCTGAAGGAAAATCTTTGGATTGGCGTAAATATTCGGATGAAGCACCGCATCCATGTAAACGTCCATCAGGTTATGGAAATCCTGATCATTACAGCTTGCCACCGGATATACCGTTTTATCCGGATAGGTCATAGCGTTTAAGAAGGTATTGAGAGAACCCTTTACCAGCTCCACAAAAGGGTCCTTGGCCGGAAATTTCCGGGAACCGCACAATACGCTGTGTTCCAGAATATGGGGCACGCCGGTGCTGTCAGCCGGCGGCGTGCGGAATCCGATCGTAAATACCTTATTCTCATCGTCATTGGACAAAAGGAAAATTCTGGCGCCGCTTTTTTTGTGCTCCAGAATATAAGCCTGGGAATTCAGTTCCCCGATCGGTTCCTCTTTGATCAGTTCATAAGCTTTTACCGCTTCAATATTCATCTCAACAAAAATCCTCCTAATTTAGTTCCGCTACTAATTTAATTCCGCTACAGTCCTCCTAAGCCCCCTTGGTTCCGGATGAATTTCCGGCCGTCTTTGCCGTCCGAAAATCCTTCCGGGGCTTATACGGACTTCCGCTGTTCGGATTTTCGGGGTATATATTTATATATTCCCCACCATCCAGTCTTTTAACAGCGCGAAAAATTCTCTCAGCACCTGGTTTGGCAGCAAAAACGGATCGGCCTTTGCCGGAATTCCGCTGATTTTGGAAAAGCCCTGCTTCCTTGCGATGGCCCGGGCGCGACATATATGGAAATTGTTGCTGATCACGCCTACCCTCGGATTGACGCCCTCCACCCATTCCTCTCTGCCATACCAGTTCACAACGATATAGGAAAAACTGTTTTTCAGGTTTTCATTGGTATTCTTTGAATGGCCTTCCATAATAATCCTGTCTTCTTCCACGCCGCCCGCCATCAGATAACGCTTCATCGCCTCCGCCTCGGTAATCACCTCGTCCGCTCCCTGGCCGCCGGACACCACGAAAATCACATGATCATTCTGCCGGTTGTATTCCAGCGCCTTGTCAAGCCGCATGGCCAGCGACTTTGTCACCCGCTCCCCCTTCACCTGAGCGCCCAGAATAATCACATAATCCAGATCGTCGGGATAGGAAAGAAACATGCTGTGAATCACCAGTCCTTCCACAAACAAAAAGAGGCAGACCGCCAGCATGGCCGTCGTGATCAGGCTTACCTTCAGCCACAGCGGCAGCCTGACAGAAAATGGCCGGAACAGATACTTCCTGGCCGCCCATCCGCCAGCCAGCAGGATGGCGAACATCAGCCAGGTATAACTGAACGTCGATCCGATCCCGGTATAGATGATCAGAAACAGAAAATACAGAAACGAAAGAAGAGCTCCGGTAAGTAATAACAGACTCATAAGCATTCCCTCGCACTTTTACTGATTCTCAGTACATCTCCCGGCTCCGGTGGTATGGACAGCTTTACCTGCAGCGACTGTCCCCCATGAGGGGCGCTTTTCTGCTCTTCGCTCTGTTCATTGACAATCCGTTCTACCGCCGCCGCCACATTCCTGCCGTCCGGCTTCATCATCTCGATGGTCTCGCCCACAGAAAATTTATTTTTCTGGGTCAGGGCAAAACTGCCGTCCCCGCAGCCCTCGCCTGCCGTCCCCAGATAGATGTAATCCTGAATATAAGTGCTGTTGTCATAAATCTGCATATTCGAATCAGGCTTTCCGTAAAAAAAGCCTGTGGTAAACTGTCTGGTCGTACATTTTCCGATTTCTTCCATGTACCAGTCCATATGCTCCCGGTAACAGGCTTCCCCTTTCAGATAATCGTCGATAGCCCTCCGATAGGTTCTTGCCACCACGGCCACATACAGAGCCGTCTTCATCCGTCCCTCGATCTTAAAACTGTCGATGCCGGCCTGTATCAGATCAGGGATATGCCGGATCATGCACAAATCCTTGGAATTAAAAAGAAAGGTTCCCCGCTCATTCTCATATACGGGCAGATACTCTCCAGGACGGCTTTCCTCCACCACCGCATACTTCCAGCGGCACGGGTGGGTGCAGGCCCCCTGGTTCGCGTCTCTGCCTGTAAAATAATTGCTCAGCAGGCACCTTCCGGAATAAGAAATACACATGGCACCATGGACAAAGGTTTCAATTTCCATCTCCTCCGGAATATGGGCGCGAATCTCTCTGATCTCCGCAAGAGACAGCTCTCTGGCAGTGACCACCCGCTTTGCCCCCAGACCATGCCAGAACAGACAGGTTCCGTAATTGGTATTGTTCGCCTGGGTGCTGATATGCAGCTCCAATTCCGGCGCAGTCTCCCTGGCAATCTGAAAAACCCCCGGGTCCGCGATAATCAGCGCGTCCGGCTTTAATTCCCGCAGTTCCTGAAAATAATCTCTGACACCGGGCAAATCTTCATTGTGAGCCAAAATATTGGCGGTCACATAAACCTTAACCCCTTTATCGTGGGCATAGGCGATCCCCGCCGCCATTTCTTCCGAAGTGAAATTTTTTGCCTTTGCTCTCAGACCAAACGCTTCTCCGCCGATATAAACCGCGTCCGCGCCATACCGCACAGCCGTCTTCAGCACCTCCAGGCTGCTGGCCGGAATAAGCAATTCTGGTTTTCTCATATGACTTTTCCTCACCTTACCCTTGTGCTGATGGTCACGCCGTCCCCAATCGGCACAATTGCCGTTTCCAGCTCTTCCATATGCTTTAACCGGTACAGATACTCCCGCATTCTGGTGTGAATCGTACGGTTTCTTCTGGTCACGGCGTACCGGGACTCGATCACGTCCCCGTCCTGAAGCACATTGTCAGAAACCAGCAGGCCGCCCGGGGGCAGCAGCTTAAGCGCCTGGGGCAGAAAATGAACATACTGTCCCTTCGCCGCATCCATAAAAATAAAATCGTAAGGGCCGTCAAGCCCGGAAAGGACTTCTGCCGCATCCCCTTCGATCAGCCGGATTCTGTCGGATTCCCCGGCCCGGGCAAAATTCCTTCTGGCCTCAGGAATCCGTTTCTCATATTTTTCTATCGTTGTAATGGTACAGTCAGAGGGCATCACCTGGCACATCAGCAGGGCGGAATATCCCACCGCCGTCCCCACCTCCAGGATTTGTTTCGGCCGCTTTAACGCCACCAGCGTTTTCAAAAGGCTGGCCGTCTCTTTCCTGACCACCGGAATTCCCGCCGCCCTCGCTTCCCTTGCGATTTCCATGCAGACCGGACTGTCCTCCCGCTCCAGCGAATGGATATAAGATACGGTGCGCTCATCCACAATCATAACTATTCTTCCGTTTCCTCTTCCTGATTGTCAACGTCCATGGCCTCCAACGCCTCCTTCACAGTCATAGCCGTATTCAGCGTATAGACTCCCGGACCGATATCAACTTCATAAAAGTACTTCTGGAACACAAAAGCGTAAGCGTCATGGATCAGCCCCATCTTCTCTAGCGTCCTGCCGATATCCATGACAGAATCCTTCTCGTCTACGGATATCCGCATCTCAATTCCCGGCGCGGAGGTCATGGTTCGTTTGGAAAACAGATTGAGGCCCAGCTGGTAGGCGCCGGTAATCCCATAATAAAACACCAGCGCCACGATAATATAGACAATCACCTTGACCGAGATAAAAATCACGGTGCCTGTTACCTTATTAATTTTGTCCGTACTGCTGTTCGCAGCCTTTCTGGCCATATCAAATCTCCATGATAATCGGCAGAATCATCGGATTCCGCTTCATCTTTTTCCAGAGGAAATCGCTTAACGTATCCCGAATCACCGTTTTCAGCCGGTTCCAGTCGGTAATATGCCGGTCCAAACAGTCTGTCACGGCGTCTGCCACCAGCTCATGGGCCTCGTCCATCAAATCCTCTGACTCTCTCACGTATACAAATCCCCTGGACACGATATCCGGTCCCGCTAACAGCTGGCCGCTGCCGCTTTCTAAGGATAACACCACGATAATAATGCCGTTCTGGGACAGGCTCTGCCGATCCCGCAGCACGATATTTCCCACGTCGCCGACCCCTAAGCCGTCCACCAGAATAGAGCCCGTATGCACATGTCCGTTAATCTGGGCATGCTGCTCGCCGTCCATTTCCAGCACGTCGCCGGAGGCCATCATAAAGATATTCTCCTTGGGAATCCCCAGCTGGCTGACCAGACGGTAATGGGCCAGACGGTGATGGTATTCGCCGTGAATCGGAATGGCATATCGGGGATGTACCAGAGAATAGAGCAGCTTGATCTCCTCCTGGCAGGCATGTCCCGATACATGGGTGTCCTGGTAAATCACGTTCGCCCCACGCTGAGACAGCTCGTTAATGATCTTAGCCACGGCCTTTTCATTGCCGGGAATGGGATTTGAGCTTAAAATAATGGCGTCTCCCGGTTTAATGGACACCTTTCTGTGGGTGCCCGCCGCCATACGTGACAAAGCCGCCATGGACTCGCCCTGGCTTCCCGTTGTGATCAGAACCGTCTTCTCATCGGGATAATTTTTCAGCTGCTCGATATCGATCAGTGTTCCGTCCGGGATATTGATATATCCCAGCTCCTGGGCCGTTCCGATGATATTCACCATGCTGCGGCCTTCCACCACTACCTTCCTGTCGTACTTATAGGAAGTATTGATAATCTGCTGAACCCTGTCCACATTTGAAGCGAAGGTAGCCACCAGAATCCGGTGATTCTTATATTCCGCGAACAGATTGTCAAAGGTCCGTCCCACCGTCCGCTCCGACATGGTAAAGCCTTCCCGGGTAGCGTTGGTGCTCTCGCACATCATCGCCAGAACGCCTTTTTTGCCCAGCTCCGCAAAGCGGGCCAGGTCCATCGGATCGCCGAAAATCGGCGTGTAATCGATTTTAAAATCGCCGGTATGAATGACGGTGCCCACCGGCGTAAAAATCGCCAGCGCCGCCGCGTCGGAAATACTGTGGTTCACCCGGATAAATTCCACCCGGAAGCAGCCCATATTGATGGACTGGCCATACTTCACCACCTTCTTCTTCACGCCCTTTAAGCTGGGAAATTCCTTTAATTTATTCTCAATAATTCCGATTGTCAGCTTCGTGCCGTACACAGGCACATTCGCTTCCCGAAGCACATAGGGAAGGGCGCCGATATGATCCTCGTGTCCGTGAGTGATAAAAAATCCCTTCACCTTCTCGATATTATTCTTCAGATAACTGATATCGGGAATCACCAGATCGATGCCCAGCATATCATCGTTAGGGAAAGAAAGGCCGCAGTCCACCACAATAATACTGTCCTCATATTCAAAGGCAGTAATATTCATGCCGATCTGCTCCATTCCCCCCAGAGGAATGATACGCAGCTTAGATTTTTGTTCTGTTTTCAAATAATTACCTCCTGTTTTTATTTCCGATCATACGAAATTTTTTTGTCTGCACCTGTGCAAACTTTATCGACCATAAATCTTTGATTCATGATCGGCATTTATCGCCCGTCAAACATACTGCATATTTCTCATGAGCACTCCATATCTCATGAAACTATGATTTACAATCACAATTCACAGTTTTGCCAAATATGCAGACATGTTTTTCTCACTAACGCCTATGCTATCCTGTTTACTCCAGCTCTATATCCACATCGTCCAGAAGCTGGCTGAAGATATCCGTCAGATAGTCCAGTTCGTTATCGTCCTCTACCATTTCATAGACGGCTTCCTCCGCTTCTTCCTCCGATACATCCTTCAGAATATAGCAGTTCCCGTCATCCTCCGCCGTGTCAGCCACCAGAATATAGTCCGTTCCGCCGATTCTTGTCTCTTCCAGCACGTACAGTTCCAATTTGGTCCCGTCATCCGTCGTAAAACAAAGCTTTTCCTCAACCATTCGTCCGCATCCTCCCGCGCGCACGCCCGAATTCAGAACGAATCGAAGCTTTTCAGCCGTCAGCGCCCGAAAGCGGGGCCTCTTCTTTCGTTTCGTCCTCTTTCATACGTCTGTAATCCAGGTATCCCTGCAAAATCAATATCGCAGCGATCTTGTCCACATAATCCTTTCGTTTCTCTCTGCGAACGCCCGACTCCATCAAAATCTGGTCCGCCGCCACAGTCGTCAGTCTCTCATCCCATAAAATAACCGGAAGACCTGTCCTGGCCTCCAGCTTCCCTTTAAGCGCCTCGGATTTCTCCGCCCGCTCGCCCACCGTATTGTTCATATGCTTCGGGTACCCCAGAACAATCTCCTCTACCTGGTACTCCTTTGCCAGCTCGCAGATTCTCGCAAGAGTCCTGCGAAGCTTGTTTTCATCCTCTCTCCTGATGATCTCGACTCCCTGGGCAATAATTCCCATCGGGTCGCTGACCGCTACTCCCATGGTCTTCGCACCGTAATCCAGCCCCATTATTCTCATGCCGCTCTGCCTTTTGCATTCCTTTCATATACGCCCGAAATTTTACAATGTTCGTTCCTGCAAAATTTCGGAAATATATCGAACTTTCATCCGTCTGTCCGCCTACTTCGGCGTGTTTGCTTTCCGTAGCTTTTCCTTAATATAAAAGCTCATCAGTTCTTCTATGATCTCGTCCCGCTCCACCTTCATAATCAGGCTTCTGGCATTGCCATAGCTGGTGATGTAGGTAGGGTCTCCGGACATCAGATAACCGACGATCTGGTTCAGCGGATTATACCCCTTCTCTGTCAGGGCAAGGTATACATCCTCCAAAACATCGCTTACCGCCATCTCCTTATCCTGTGCCGCCTCAAAATACTGTGTTCTGTGAATTTTTGCCATCGTAAACTCCAACTATATATTGCCTGAACCCGCAGTGGCCGTATGGCCATCATACTGTGTAAACCGTCCGACGCTGTCCTCGCTGGTAATATTCTAATACATTTTCCATGATTCGGCAAGGGTTTTTCACAATTACATTAAAATAATGTCCAAATTTTAGCGACAAAATACCACGTCGTTTTGTAATATTTTGATAAATTCCCCCGCAACCACCCTGTTTTTCTCACCCTTTTCAAAGGCACATCGAATATATTCTTTTGTATGGCCCGTCATATAAACATGACCGCCTAACTCCGCTTCTTCCTCCAAAAGCACCTCCATCTCCTGCCCCGCGTAGTACATGCGGAAATGCTCCGACATGGCGCGGGTCAGATCCAGAAGCTGTGCGCTCCGCTCCTTTTTCACCTGCTCAGGTACCTGATCCGGCATGGACGCCGCTCTTGTTCCTTTGCGCACCGAGTAGGGAAACACGTGCATCTCGTAAAATCCTATTTTCTCCAAAAATGCTTTTGTCCGGGCAAATTCTTCCTCCGTCTCGCCGGGAAATCCTGTGATCACATCGGTAGTGATGGCAGGATGGGTATAGAACCGACGAAGGATCTGACATTTTTCCTCATATTCCGCCGTCGTATAATGACGGTTCATCCGTTTCAGCGTCGCGTCGCAGCCGCTTTGCAGAGACAGGTGAAAATGGGGACATACCTTATCCAGAGCCGCCAGCTCTCTGACAAATTCCTCCGTGATAATTCCAGGCTCTAAGGACCCCAAGCGAATCCGTCGGATTCCCGGAATCTCCTGAATTTCCCGCAGCAATGACAGCAGACTGATGTCTTCTCCCTTGAAATCCGCACCGTAAGAGCTTAAATGTATCCCTGTCAGCACAACCTCCTGGTATCCCTGATCCGCCAGCCCTCTGATCTCCTTTACCGCCTGCTCCGGACGTCGGCTGCGAATCCGACCTCTGGCATAGGGGATAATACAATAGCTGCAAAACTGGTTGCAGCCGTCCTGAATTTTAATAAAGGCCCGGGTGTGCTCCAGCACCGTGGACAGCTCCATCTCCTCATATTCTACGGCATGGGACAGATCGGATAATGCCTGTCCGGGTCTGCGGATTCCACGATCAGACAAACGCCGGCCTGACAAGCCCTCTTCCTGTGCTTTCTCCTGACTATCATTTCTTTCATATTCCTCAAGAAGCCGGCACAGCTGCCCCTTCTGATTATTGCCGATAATAATATCCGCCGTCAGTTCCCGTTTCAGATCCTCCGCCGAAACCTGTGCGAAGCAGCCTGCCGCCACCACGACAGCCTTTGGGTTCTGTCTTCTGGCCCGGTGCAGCATCTGTCTGGATTTTTTGTCAGCCACATTCGTCACCGTACAGGTGTTGATCACATAAACGTCCGCCGGCTGTCTGAAATCCACGATTACATAGCCCGCTTCCCGCAGCTGCTGCTCCATGGCCTCCGTCTCATAGGCGTTGACCTTACAGCCCAGATTGTGCAGCGCCGCTGTCTTAAAACCGTTATTTTCCCTCATGTTTTTTCTTTTATCCACTTCTATCTATTGACAGATTCCCTTGTAAAAGTTAGTATAATGATATATTAACAATTATAGGAGGAATTTACCATGCAAACCGTACAGATTTCTTTAAATTCAATCGATAAAGTAAAGTCTTTCGTGAATACCCTGACTAAATTTGACTGCGACTTTGACCTGGTATCCGGAAGATATGTGATCGACGCCAAATCCATTATGGGCATTTTCAGCCTGGATCTGTCTAAGCCTATCGATCTGAACATCCATGCTACCGAGGATATGGACAGCATTCTCAGCATCTTAAAGCCTTATATTGTGGAATAAGAAAAAAATCCGGATTCGAGAAATCTTCCCATATAGCGCAAAAGGCTGACAGATCGTATACATGATATTTTTATCCGGCGCCGGCAGAAAAGCTTTCTTCAAAGGTTTTTTCGCCGGCGCTTTTTCTGGCATTTATTTTTCCTATAAGTTTGCGTTACTTCTCTTTTTCATCCCTTGTAAATCATCATATCTTCCTGATTGTCGGCGAATTTGGAATTTCAGAATATCCCTGTCGGCTCCGCCTCTACCCAGATCGTCTCCACCGTATCCAGCGCTTTCTGATATAATTCCTCAATCTTTCCGGCCAGCTTTGCCTCGGAACGCTTGATCGCGTTCAAATTCGGCTTCGTAACCGGATGCTTTGCCACGAAAATCGTACAGCAGTCCTCATAGGGCAGAATCGAAGTCTCGAAGGTCCCGATTTTTTTGGCAACTTCCACGATCTCCTGCTTATCAAAACAGATCAGGGGACGGAACACCGGCATCGTGCAAACTTCATTGGTAGCCGCCAGGCTTTTCAGCGTCTGGGACGCCACCTGGCCGATGCTTTCCCCAGTAACCAGGGCGCTGCTCCCGCTTTCCCCGGCTAGCTGCTGGGCGATTTTCATCATATATCTGCGCATGATAATGGTCAGCTCGTCATGGGGGCAGATCTCATAGATAGCCATCTGAATCTCGGTAAAATTCACCACATGGAGGTTGATAGGCCCGCTGTACCGAGTCACCAGCCTGGCCAGATCCACTACCTTCTGCTTCGCCCTGTCGCTGGTATAGGGCGGCGCATGGAAATATACCGCGTCTACCACCACGCCTCTCTTAGCCATCATATACCCGGCTACCGGGCTGTCGATTCCGCCGGACAAAAGCAGCATGGCTTTTCCATTGGTACCCACCGGCATTCCGCCCGGGCCCGGAATCGCCTCAGAATAAATGTTGATCCGCTGGCGGATTTCCACACACAGCAGCACGTCCGGATGATGGACGTCCACCCGGATATCCGGAAATGCATTCAGGATCACTTCCCCCAGCTTTGCATTGATACCGTTGGAATCCAGCGGATAATTTTTTCTGGCCCGCCGGGACTGTACCTTAAACGTTATTTTTTTGTCAGGGTACATCTCATCCATATAGCGGACGGCCTGGGCGCACAGATCCTCCACGCCCAGATCGTCGATCTGAACCATGGGGCAGATGCTGGCAATACCGAATACCCGGCACAGTGCGTCGATGGTTTCCTCATAATCATAGTCGGCATCCGCCGCCACGTAAATCCGGCCGTCCTCTTTCAGTACCCGGAAGCTGCCCTCCACCGCCTTTAAAGCCCGCCTGATCTGGCGGACAAGTGCGTCTTCAAATAAATATCTGTTCTTTCCCTTTACGCCGATCTCGGCATATTTTATCATAAAAGACTGAAATTTCATACAACCTCCGAATTAGAGTTCCGCTTTTAATAAAAGTCCCGCTACGCTCTTTTAAATTTCCTCAGCACCGGCAGCAGCTTTCCCAGCGTATCCAGTGCATAGTCGATTTCCTCCACTCTGGTAAACGCCCCGAAGCTGAACCGCAGGGTGGATTCCAGATATTCCTTTTCAACGCCGATGCTTTTCAGCGTAGCGCTGGGCATCGGGTGGTGGGAGGAACAGGCGGAGCCTGCCGATGCGTACACGCCCTGGTCTTCCAAAGCATGGAGCAGTACCTCGCTGCGCACGCCGTCAAAGCTGACACTGACAATATGGGGAGCGCCGTCCCGGTACATTGGGCCGTTGATCCTGGTTCCCTCCAGCTTTAACACCCCTTTGGTAAAGCGTTCCTTCAGGTGGTATAGATAATCCACCTTTAACTCATAATTTTTATATATCTCACGGACAGCCTCGCCCAGTCCTGCCGCTCCGGGCACATTTTCCGTGCCGGACCGCAGACCGTTCTGCTGGCCGCCGCCGAACAGCAGCGGTTTGATCTTCACCTTGTCCCTGACATATAAAAAGCCCACGCCCTTCGGCCCGTGAATCTTATGGCCGCTGGCTGCCAGCAGGTCGATCCCCTGCCGCCGGGGTCGGATCACAAATTTTCCATAAGCCTGGATAGCGTCCACATGGAACAGCACATCCGGCTTCTTTCTGCGGATCACCTGAGAGATGGCCTCTATGGGCTGGACGGCGCCGATCTCATTGTTCACATACATCACCGACACCAGAATCGTATCTTTGCAAATCGCCTGCTCCAGCGCCCTCAAATTCACAATGCCGTACTGATTTACCGGAAGGTAGGTAATCGTAAATCCCTGTTCCTCCAGAAATCCCATAACGGCGGACACTGAGGCATGCTCAATGGGTGTTGTAATGATATGGTTTCCTGCCCGGCGGTTCGCCATGGCAGCGCCGATAATGGCCAGATTATTGGATTCCGTACCGCCAGAGGTAAAAAAGATTTCCTTCTCGCTGACCCGTAAGCTGCCGGCTATGATCTCCCTTGCCATCCGCACATGCTGCTCCGCCTCCATCCCTTTCCTGTGGAGGGAAGAAGGGTTGCCGTAATCCTGAGACATCATCTGCACCACCTTATCGCAGACCGTCTGAAAAGCCTGGGTGGTGGCCGAATTATCTAAATATGCTTCCATCTGCATCTGATTCCTTCATTATATAATCGGTTTCAATTTATCATATTCATAATAAACAGGGAAAGAAACCGCCTTTTCTCAAATATATCTTCTGTTTTTACACTGGTGTGTTTTCGGCACATTTTGCCAGATACGCCATGGGACAGGTTTTACCTGAATACGAACCGAACAGCACATGAATCGGCCTGTCCTTCCAGCTGAAACATCAGCAGCGACAGCACGCAAAGCCCTGCCGTCTCCGTTCTCAAAATTCTTTTCCCCAGAGAGATCGGGGTAAATCCTGCTTCCTGTGCCATTCCAACTTCCCCAGGCTCAAAGCCGCCTTCCGGGCCAATCAGCACCGCGATGCTTTCTCCCGCACCGCAGCTTTTTATGGCCGCTTTCGCGCCTTCCATACCCGATTCATTTTCATAGGGCAGCAGTTTCCGCTCCATATCCGCCGCCAGCTTCAATGCGCCCTTCAAATCCGTTACCTCCCCGATCAGAGGCACAGTCCGTCTTCCCGACTGCTTTGCCGCACTCTCGCTGATCGACTCCCAGCGCTTTTTTTTCGCCGCCGCTTTTTTCTCGTCCAGCTTTACCACGGATCGTTTCATAGCCACCGGGACAATGGCATAAACGCCGAGCTCCACTGCCTTTTGGATAATCAACTCCATTTTGTCCCCCTTGGGCAACCCCTGAAAAAGCCAGATCCGGGACGGAAGCTCCCTGCTCTCCTCTGTCCGGTTTACGATCCTGGCTGTCACCTGCTCCTGGGTAATCTTGTCTATTATACAATAATAATCGGCATCTTGTCCATCACTGACACAAATTTTTTCACCGGGCCGCATCCTGAGCACATTTCCGATATGGTTTACATCCGGTCCGGTGATTCTGATCTCCTCTTCCCCGATCTGTTTCGGGGATACAAAGAAATGGTACATGCTGTCTCCCCCTTCCTCAGTTTCAGTCCTTTTATCCTGACATATCCGCATCGCCATTCGGACAGTACACGTTCTATCCCTTTCCATATTTACCATTTCCTATCATATATCCGGTCGGATACTTATGTCAATCCTATTTCAGTATTTCTGTTTTTCCAAACTCTCTATTCTATTTCCGCATTTCTATTTTTCCAAAATCCCTATTCCATTTATGCCGCCCCTATAGTACAATCATCATATAATCTTGATGAATGTGTGGAAAAATTGAAAAAGACAATAAACGGCAAAGTTTTGGAACAGGATAATGGAATCAGGCTGGAGAGATTTTTAAAAACCAGGCTCGGTCTGACCAAAAATGAAGTCAGCAGGGCGAAATTCCGTGAAAATGGGATCTGTGTAAATGGGGTGCGCAGTAAGGTCAGTGCCACTTTGGCAGCAGGGGATCTGGTAGAGGTATTGCTGGAAACCGGAAATGAGGGCTCGGAAGGGCTGAAGGCTTCAAAAGAAAAGCTTTCTGTCCTCTATGAAGACGAAGATGTCATCGTGGCAGACAAGCCCGCCGGAATCTCCGTCCATCCGGCAGGCCGCAGGGATGAGGATACTTTGGCCAACCGCCTGGCCTTCTACCTGCAGAGCAAAGGGGAAGCGTCAATCATCCGGATCTTCGGCAGGCTGGACAAAGACACCTCCGGCGTGGTGCTGGCGGCGAAAAACCGGGCGGCGGCCACCCGGCTGGAACGACAGAGAAGGAACGGGCAGATTTCAAAAAGCTATCTGGCCATCGCGGAAGGGATACCGGAACCGGCAAACGGCCAGATTCATGCTCCTTTAGGACCAGATCCGCAAAAGAGAAAGCAAATGTGTGTGACATCGGAGGGGAAGCCTGCCATCACCCACTATGAAATGCTTGCAGCAGGGCATGGCCATGCCCTGCTCCGATTGCGCCTGGAAACCGGAAGAACCCACCAGATCCGGGTGCATATGGCATCTATCGGCTGTCCCCTTCTGGGCGATCCCCTGTACGGAAGCGGGGCGACACCCGAGATGAAACGAACAGCGCTCCACGCCCAGGCTCTCTCTTTTTTCCAGCCATTTACCGGGGAAAAGCTCTGTGTAAAAGCCCCTGTCCCGAAAGATATGATGCTGATAGTTTCATCCAGCTTCACACCCCATACAACCCCGCAAACTTCTCTTCCAAATATTCCGTATAATACCCCGGATTAAACCCTTCGCCGCAAAACTCTTCCAAAATATCCCCGGTCTTTTTCACCGCTCCGAAGTGATGCAGTCTTTCTTTCATGTAAGCATGAATCTGATCCAGCTTCCCTTCCCGCAGCAGCGCATCCACCGGCAGGTCTTTTTTCATCTGATGATAAATCTGTGCTGAGATGGCGGTTCCCAGCGCATAGGAGGGAAAATAGCCGAAGCTGCCGTTGGCCCAGTGAATATCCTGCAAAATACCTTCCGCGTCATTCTCCGGGCGGATACCCAGATATTCCTCATATTTATCGGCCCAGATTTCGGGCAGTTCCTTCACGCTCACATTTTCCTCAAAAATCATCTTCTCGATCTCATACCGCACCATGATATGAAGACAGTAAGTCAGTTCATCAGCCTCCGTACGGATCAGGCCCGGCTCCGCCCGGTTAATCGCCCTGATAAACTGACGCAGCGTCACATCGCCCAGCTGTTGCGGGAAGGTTTCGGTCAGCTTCTTATAAACCGGCTCCCAGAATGCCTCGCTGCGCCCCAGGATATTCTCATAAAACCGGGACTGGGACTCATGCATACCCATGGAGCTGCCGCCGCCCACAGGCGTCTGAGTCAGCTCATCGTCGATATCCTGCTCGTACAGGGCATGACCCGTCTCATGAATCAGAGAAAAAACAGCGCTGTCCGGCGCATCCTCATAATAGTGGGTGGTCATACGCACATCGTGATTATGAAGATTCGTGGTAAACGGATGCTCGCTTTCCAGAATCAGCCCTCTGTCGCTGTCAAAATCCAGATATTCTGCCAGCCACAGGCAGAATTCCTTCTGTTTTTCTCTGTCATATTTCCGGTGAAGGAAGTCCGCGTCGATCTGAGGCGCTGCCTGCACCTTTTTTAACAGCGGCACAATCTTTTCTTTCAGTTCCGCAAAAAAGGAATCCAGCACCTCCATCGTGAAGCCCTCTTCAAATTCTTCCAGCATAACGTCGTACAGCTTCTGCCCCTCTTTGGCCTGCAGCGCGGCGAACTTTTTGCAGTACTCGATAATCAGTTCCAGATATGGCGCGAACGCGGCATAATCATTTTCCTTTTTCGCCTTCTGCCACACGCCGGCAGCCTGAGCCAGTATCCGGTTATAATTCTCATATTCCTCAATCGGAATCTTTTCCAGCTTGCTGATCTCCTTGTCCAGAAGCCGGCCGGTGGCTCTCTGAGCTTCCGTCCCATTTTCATCCGCTTTCAGCTGTCTGATAAGCTTCACAAAATCCGGCTCCAGAACCGCTCTCTGGTATTCTGCCGCCAGAACGCCCTGCACATTGGCCGTATACTCGGCCGCCCCTTTCGGCGCGCCGGTTTCATTGTCCCACTCGATCAGCGTCATGGCTGTCCGGATGGCGTTGATCCGATTTAAATATGGTTTGATTGCATCCGATAAGAATTCCTGCATGCTTCTTCCTCCTGATCTGATTTCATGATTAGCATATCCTTTCACAAAAGTTTTATGTCCGACAGTACATTTTTCACGACGTCCCCCACCGGTTCCTCCGTTTCAGTTCCAGATACTCCTGGTATGCTTTTTCCAATATATGCTTTTCATTAGAAAATTTTAACAGGTGATACGCCTCATAATATTTGTAATAACCGGAATCCAGGAAAAACTCCTCCCGCTGGGGCCTGCTGTAGAAGCTGTCCGCCATCATCAGATACCAGTGGACTTCCTTCTCGATCATCTCCCAGGGCGTGTTGAAGCTGTACTGGCTCTTTCCCACATACTTCATAATTTCCGCGTCCACCCCGGTTTCCTCCTTGACCTCTCTGACGGCAGTCTGTTTGAAATCCTCCCCGCTTTCCACGGTTCCCTTGGGCAGCACCCACCCTTCATACCGGTTTTTAAAATTTTTATACAATACCAAAATCTTTCCGCGGAAAATCACCACTCCGCCGGAACTGGTCGCTTCTATCATCAGGCTGCGCCTCCTGTTTTACTATATTCACTGACACTTGGCGTCAAAAATTTTCTTCGCGATCGGACCTGCGTTGGTTCCCCCCGACCCGGCCTTTTCCAGGACAATACTGACTGCCACCCTAGGATTGTCCGCCGGTGCATAGCCCACCAGCCAGGCATGGGTTTCGCTCTCTGCATCAAACTCGGCAGAGCCGGTTTTCGCCGCCGCCTGGTAGAAGTCGGATTTCACGGAGCCTCCCGTGCCGTTATTAACCACGCCCTCCATCATCGAGCCGATCAGGGCGGCCTCCTCCTCGGTCATAATCCGGACGGAACCCGGCGAGGTAAACGATTCCAGCTTATCCCCCTGAGCCGTCTCCACGCCGCTGATGATATAAGGACTGCACATAACACCTCCATTGGCAATCGCTGCGGTAATCATGGCATTGTGCAAGGGTGTCACCTCTGTTTCCCCCTGTCCGAAAGCCGTCTGGGTCGTATCAAAATCACTGGATGTCCAAGACAGCCGAAAGCTGCTGGCCTTAGAGGGCAGTTCAAAAGAAAGGGGCTGGTTAAAGCCGGCCTGCTCGCAGGTTTCGGTAAATGCTTTTTTGTCCAGGGACAGACCCATCTCGATAAAGGCGCCGTTGCAGGACAGCTCCAGCGCTCTTTTGGCATCCACGGTTCCGTGAGCCGTGCCGCCGGAGCAGCTTACATCCACGCCGCCGGCCCGGATGGAACCGCCGCACTGATAGGAAAAATTCTCCCAGGTGTAGGGATGCTCCCGAATATACTCTAACAGGGTCAGCAGTTTAAAGGTGGAACCCGGCGAATACAGCCCCTGGGCCGCCTTGTTCAGCAGGTTGGTATTGGAATCGTCCGCAATAATGGCATCATAGGTCTCGTTGATAAAATTAGGGTCAAAATCCGGCGTGGACGTCATGGCCAGCACCTTTCCGGTAGCAGGCTCCAGAACCACGGCCGCTCCGGTATAGCCCTCCATGGCTTCATCCAGAATCTGCTGCAATTCCGGGTCCAGGGTGACAATCACATTGTCTCCCTCATTCTTCTGGCCCATCAGCTCATTATAGATCTGGTCCAGCACGCTCGTACTGCAGTGAATCAGATGGGCGTTTGCCGCCGCTTCCACGCCGGTGGTGCCTCTGGTGGAATATCCCACTGTGTGGGCAAAGAGATTCCCATAGGGATAGTATCTGCTTTCTTCCCCGTCTTCATCCGCCTGCGTCATGGCCAGCACATCTCCCCGTTCGGACAGAATGCTGCCCCGCAGCACCCGTTTTGCTTCCTTGTCGATCCGGGCCACATTATAGGGATTGCGCACCACTTCCTCGCTTTTTACCACCAGAAAATACCCATAATATACGATCAGAACGCAAAACATAAACACAAACAGATAAGTCACCTGCAGAATCTGCCGGTTGGGACTGCGGCCATGCTTCTTTGTTCCCGCTTCTCTTTTCTTCTGATTTAAATACCTGCTCTGATTTCTACTCAACCTTTTCATCTTCTTTCTGCTTCATGATATACAGGCCCTGCATAACGCCGAACAGGATAAATGTGCTGAGCACAGAGCTGCCTCCATAGCTGACAAAGGGCAGGGTAATTCCCGTAGAGGGCAAAAGCTTTAGCACGCCGCCGATATTTAAAAATACCTGAACGCCGTAGACGGCCGCCAGGCCAAAGGCCACGATTTTTAAAAACACCTGCTTCATCCAGGTGGAAATCCACAGGAAAGAAATCAGCGTTCCCAGGCAGACAAGAATCATGCCGATGGCAAAGATCGCGCCCATTTCCTCCGCCACAGCGGAAAAGATAAAGTCCTTGCTGGGAACCGGAATCTTATAAGGCATTCCCTGATACAGGCCGGAACCCAGCCATTTTCCGCTGCCCACCGCAAACAGAGACTGGGCGATCTGCCAGCCGCTGCCCGTGACATCCGCCCACGGGTCAATCCAAGCCGCCACACGGACCTGTACATGCCCGAACAGCTGATAAGCCGCCACGGAAGCCGCTATGCCCATTCCCACGCCAGCCGCCACATAGCGCAGCTTTTCAGTCGCCACATAGATAATCAGCACATAGGCGACATAAAAGATCAGCGCCGCCCCCAGGTCTTTCGAGAGCACCAGCAAAAGCACGTGGACCGCCGCCACCGCGCTGGTCAGAAACACCCTTCCGAAGGACCGGCTTTTCTGCAGCATTCCCGCCACAAAAAACACGTAGGTGATTTTGGCAAATTCCGAAAGCTGCAGGGAGATGCCGCCAATCTTGATCGACAGCTTGGCCCCGTATTCCACGTCGCCGCCCGCAAACACCAAGGACAGCGCCAGAATACCCGCTATGCCATACAGCCAGGTACAGCGGTACAGCACCTGCTCTCCATGGCTGATCACCAGCGGAATCAGAAGGGATGCCGCCGCTGCGACCAGAATCAGAACAAGCTGACGAAAGGCCAGCTTCCCTTCCAGCCTGGTCTGCATAATCAGCCCCACCGCCATCAAAAGCGCCGAGTTCACCACAAGCTGCCGGTTGACCCTCCTGTAAATTTCCGGGTAAATAAAAAGATAGGCCACGAAAAAGGCAAGCTGCATGGCATAAAACAGCAGCATCAGCATATCTTCCGTATTCAGATATAAGATCAGAAACCCGAGAAAATGAATAAACAGCATAAAAAATATCTGCAGATTCACCACATAGTTTCTTCCCCGCTCTGTTTTCTTGCTGAAATAATAAAAGTTGCAGAAAACATAGCAGATCATCATCACAATCAGTAAATATTTGGACAGCTCCACTATCAGATGATTCATCCGTCAATCCACTCCCCGTCTAAAATGTCCTCTGGTACAGGCTCCGTCCATCGGCTTGCCCGCCAGCACATTCTGCCGGGCATTTTGCAGAACCTGCGTCAGCTGCCGCTGCCGCTTTCGGCTTTCAATGGTAAATTCCATCCGGACGGAGGCCGGCTTCAGCGCCATCACCTCAACCATCTGATCCAGAAGATAAAGAGGCTCCGCATTATATATCAGATTACAACAGCTTTTACACAGAGTTTTTACCGGGAAACGTTTCTTCTTTCTGTCCGTCATATACAAAAGCCCCTCCCTGTGATCGCAGGCATTCTCGGTCTTTTTGATGCATCCGGCCGTCGCCATCAGCGGCGCATGGCCATATACCACCAGTTCGCTGCCCTTACAGCCCCTTGCGGCCAGCTCCTTTCGGTTCAGTTCCAGAGGCAATGTCGTATAGGAAAGGCGGCTGCCCAAGGCCTTTTTCAAAAAAGTCAGCGCCTGTCGGTTCCACGTATAAAAAGAATGATCCAAAACCACCGGAATCTCCCATCCTTCCTCGCAGACCAGCCCCGCTTCATCTGCAGTTCGAAGCACCAGGCCGTCCAGACCGCTGCCCGTCAAAAGCCTCTGACAGCCCCGCAGCCTTTTGGCATCCCGGCCGCGCAGCACCGGAGGCAAACGAAGCAGCAGCTGTTTTCCACAACCATGAGCCCGCTTAACCAGCTCTTCCAGCTGCTCAGGATCATCCCTCTGCCCCTCGTCCACAATCACCCGGTCGATTTCCGGCTCTTCTATAACCCAGAGGGCGGAAGAAAAATCCGGGACGAGAACGGTAAGCGCAGGAATCGCAGGGATTGTTTCGTCGTCGGTTTCGTTGGTTTGATTGGTTTCCCTGTATCCGGTATATTGATCATTCTCGTTATTTTTATCATCTTCGTAAACCGCGCCACTTAAATTTTTCCCTGTCAGCTCCTGTTTCAGCTGCTCCAGCCCCTGCCTTCTCAGCTCATTTAACGCCTGCACAGTTAAAAAGCAGCCTTCCTCCACCCGGACATCCAGCCGTTCAAAACAGAACCCGCTGTTTCCCGTCTTTTCCATCTGTTTTCTGACAGTCTCCACCGTCAGCGGCCGGGATTTTGCCGTCTCCACGGTTTCTCCCTCCCACTGGCAATGGATTCCATCGCATTCCAAAGCTATTCTAGCAGGTTTTCCCTTTT
Source organism: uncultured Lachnospiraceae bacterium (assembly GCA_910588405.1). Taxonomy (GTDB): domain Bacteria; phylum Bacillota; class Clostridia; order Lachnospirales; family Lachnospiraceae; genus Paralachnospira_A. The sequence goes on from CAJUPT010000035.1 coordinate 30,326, forward strand.
TAAGTGTTACAATTCCGTAAATTTTTCGTTTCAATTCCTTTGAGAGATATTGCGATTCTATGGCATTTATTATACGCTGGTCCACGGACCGGAACCGGGGCTTCTCCGTCAGCGCTATCATCTCCTGGCCATTCCGTCTCCAGAGATAGTCGGTAAAACCGCCCCTGTCAAAAAGCTCCGACAGTATGCGCATATCCTGCGGCTCTACGGCAAATCCCTCTTTGCCATATTCCAGATAACGGTCCAGATATTTTCTGTATACGCTGACCACGCCTGCCGTGTAAACCGGACTCTTCATCCGGCCCTCGATCTTCATGGAATTCACCCCAGCCTCCACAAGCGCAGGGATATATTCCACCGTGCGCATATCTTTCAGATTCAATAGATAACGGTTTTTCTGAGAGGCAGACTTGCGATCAACAGACCTATGATCGGCAAACTCCAACTCGTAAGGCAGCCGGCAAGGCTGAGCGCAGCGTCCCCGATTGCCGCTTCTGCCGCCGATCATGCTGCTCATCAGACACTGCCCCGAATAGCAGTAGCAGATCGCACCATGTACAAAAGCCTCTATCTCAATGGAAATCCTGCCGCGGACCTCCCTGATCTCTTCCAGTGACAATTCCCTGGCCAGCACCACCCTGGATGCTCCCAGCGTCTCCATCCACCCGGCCCCTTCCGCCCCGGTCAGCGTCATCTGGGTACTGATATGAACCGGCAGCCCGGGAAAACAATCCTTAATCCGCTGCCATACGCCAAAGTCCTGGAGTATCACCCCATCCAGGCCATGCTCCACATATGGCGCAAGAAACCCGGGAAGCTGCGCAAGCTCCCGCTCTTTCAAAAGAGTGTTCACCGTCAAATACAGCTTTCTCCCATGAAAATGTACATAATCCAGCGCTTCCGGCGTCCGGTCTTCCTCCACGCTCTCGGCAAAAGCCCTGGCGCCAAACCTGCTGCCGCCCATATATACGGCATCCGCCCCTGCGCTGACCGCCGCCTTCACGCTGTCAAAGGAGCCTGCCGGCGCTAACAGTTCTACCATAGATTCCCTCACCTTTATTCTGATTCCGGCCCATTACTATTTTCATGATTTTCTTTCGGGACATTTTCCATTGTACCATTTTCCGTTTCCTGTCCATGGTCCGCATTTTGGCCCTGTCCCGCATCCGGACTTTCTCCTGCATTCTGTCCCGCCTTTGGGCCAATCCCCGCTTTCAGCTTCAGCTCTTCCACCTGCTCTGCCATCTCCTCGGAGATGCTCTGCCATTCCTTCGTCTCCTGCTCCTGTTTTTCCAGCTTCATCTGCGCGGAAACCAGATCATGCTTTAAGCCGTACAGCTCCTTCTCCAGCTCGTCCAGCTTTTTCTCTAGCTGATCCGCATGGCGGCGTACCTTAAAATAATCGTCGGTAATATTCAGCTCCACCATCACATGGAAAAAATCCACGCCTTGGCGCAGGAAATTCCCCGACTGCTTTAAATCTGAAATCCTGGTATTGATATAGGCGGCCACCTTTTGGAGATAATCCTCCTCCTCATAGCCCTCCACCGTATAAACCTTACCGGCTATGTACACCTGCGTGCTGTTCTTTCCCTGGCTCATATATTCCTCTTTCCCGATGCGGCCTGCCGCACCAATAGGCCGTTTTGATCACTCACTCTCAAATTCTCTTATTCCGATCCGTATACTTTTCTCAGACACGGGCTGTTATTCTTCTTTTGGCGGCTTCAGGCCCAGATGCAGATAAGCCCGCTCCGTGGCCATCCGCCCTCTGGGCGTCCGCTGCAAAAAGCCGTTTTTAATCAGATAAGGCTCGTACACTTCTTCCAGCGTCCCCACATCCTCGCCCACTGCCGCAGCCAGGGTATCCAGCCCCACCGGCTTTCCGCAGAATTTCTCGATCATCGTAAGCAGTATATTCCTGTCATGGAAATCCAGCCCCAGCCTGTCCACATCCAGAAGGTCAAGGGCCTCCATGGCCACCTGGCCGGAGATCCTGCCGTCGAATTTCACCTGGGCAAAATCCCTGACCCGTTTCAGGAAGCGGTTGGCAAGCCTGGGCGTCCCTCTGGACCGCCTGGCAATCTCCTGTGCCCCAGTCTTTTCAATCTCCACTTCCAGTACCCCGGCGGACCGGAGGACGATATCCGTCAGTTCCTCCACCGAATAAAACTCCAACCGGTGCACCACGCCAAAACGATCCCGCAAAGGCGCCGTCAGAAGCCCCGCCCTGGTAGTAGCCCCCACCAGCGTAAAATGGGGCAGGTTCAGCCGGATCGACCTGGCCGTCGGCCCCTTCCCGATCATAATATCGATGGCGTAGTCCTCCATGGCCGGGTACAGTACCTCCTCCACCTGCCGGTTCAGCCGGTGAATCTCATCCACAAAAAGGATATCCCTCTCCTGCAGGCCGTTTAAAATCGCCGCCATCTCCCCCGGCTTTTCAATGGCCGGGCCGGAGGTAATCTTTAAATGGGTGCCCATCTCATTGGCGATAATGCCTGCCAGCGTGGTTTTCCCAAGCCCCGGCGGGCCGTAAAACAGCACATGGTCCAGCGCTTCCCCTCTGGCCTTCGCCGCCTCGATATACACCTTCAGCATTTCCTTCGCTTTCTGCTGGCCGATGTAATCCTCCAAAAGCTGGGGCCTGAGATGACTCTCTATCTTAACGTCTTCTTCCGTAAATTCCGTTGTAATCATTCTTGATGCCATAATTTACCGCTTTCCTTGTTATCAGCGCAAATCAGGAAGTTTTTCAGCTATAGCAAATTTTTCAGAGCTTCCTTTATAATCTCCTCCGCTGACATCTCCTTTGCCTTCTCCACCTTGCGAACCGCCCTCGTGGCGTCCGAAAGCGAATATCCCAGCGCCGCCAGCGCCTGGACGGCCTCGCTCCTTTGGTCCTCGTCGGACCCCTTCCTTCCTGAAGCTGTCCCGGCAGCTTCCTTGGCCGCCTGGATTTCAAAGGCTTCCTGGATATCCAGCTTGTCTTTCAATTCGATAATCAGCCGCTGGGCTGTCTTCGACCCGATCCCCGGTGCGCGGGAGATGCTTTTCACATCCCCGGACAGCACGGCAAACCGCAGCTCGTCCGGAGGAATGGCCGATAAAATCCCAAGCGCTCCCTTAGGCCCGATCCCGCTGACCCCCAGCAGCAGACGGAATATCCGCAGATCCTCCTTAGTGAAAAAACCGTACAATGCCACCAGGTCATCCTTGACATACAGATGGGTATACACCTTTACCTGTGTCCCGATCGGCGGCAGACTGTCAAGCAAAACCCCCGGCACCGCAATACCGTAGCCGATTCCCCCGGCTTCCACCACAATCGAATCCGCTGACACTTCTGCCAGCTCCCCTTTTATATATGAAAACATATGGTTAAATCCTTCCCGCGTTCTTTTCCGAAATCAGCGCATATAGCGGCAAATCATTTCGCTCATGGGTATATCTATGCTATCATAACACAGTTTCACCCATCCCGCAAGACAGGGAAAAACAAACGTTCCTCTGATTTACAAATACTGTCGGCAAATGATACATACCTTTTCAAAAAACGACGCCAAAGCGAAAAAACAGCGGGCATTTTCCAAAAGGCAGAAAATCCCCCGCTGTTTTGATATTCGTTATAAAACTGTGCGGCAATTAATCCGCCAGCACCCGCTCCACCGTTTCCACAATCCGCTCCACCGACGGGAACAGGCTTTCCCTGGGCGCGTCGCTTTCCACAAAGATCACGCCATCTTCCTTCAACTGCCTTACATTTCGCTGCACGCTTTTATTGGCATACATATTCGGATTAATATGGGTTGCGGCTATGATCGGGCATTTTACCGACAGTACCGTAGTAGACAGCAGATTATCCGCGATGCCGCTGGCCGCCTTCCCTAGCGTATTCGCGGAGACAGGCGCCAGAAGCAGCAGGTCCGACTCCCCGGACAGGGATTTATGACCGGCGTCATAATGGACAGGCAGCTCAAAGGCCTCCACCTGAATGGGCGTACCCGTCTCTCTCTGCACCAGCAATGGTGGCACAAAATGCAGAGCATTCGGCGTCAGGATTGCATGTACCTCGGCTCCTTTTTTTCTTAACGCTCTGATCAGATCAAGGGCTTTCGGCGCCGGGCTGCATGCGCAGATTCCTACCGTAATCAATTTTCCTTCCAACATATATATTCTCCTCCTGCTATATAAACAACCTCTCACCCTGACATGGACGCCACGCAGGCTTCTCTGTCCAGCCCCTCTACCTTCACCAGACGCAGCCTGACCTGGTACAGCCGGGACAGCTTTTCCTCGGTGAGAATCGTTTTTGCATCGCCGAATTCCATGAAGGTATTGTATCTCCCGGAATGCATACAACACATGTAATGAACCAATGACAT
>CAJUPT010000036.1:0-5026 GCA_910588405.1 uncultured Lachnospiraceae bacterium
CGGCTAAAAGACACCCGCTAACTATTTTGTATGCATCGCACGTAAGGGTCTAAAGAACAGACCCTAAGTGCTCATTGCGAAGACCCCGGAAGGATTTACGGACACTTTAGTGGCCGGAAATTCTTCCGGAACCAGGGAGCCAGGAAGGGCTGTAGCGGAACTATAAATAGGAGAACGATAAGATGCAAAAAGGATACTTTGGAAAATTTGGAGGCCGTTATGTACCGGAGGCGGTGATGAACCAGTTGTTTTCGCTGGAATGCGAGGTGGACTTAACGGAGAGCGACCGGTGCTTCTGGGATGCCTATGACCATTACATGGAGGCATGGGCCGGAGGAAGGACGCCTCTTTATTTGGCGGAAAATCTGTCGGAGCAGCTGGGCCATAAACTGTATCTGAAACGGGGAGATGCAAATGACGCCGCTTTTTTCGGCTCCGCTGTGGGACAGCTTTTGCTGTGGAAACGAATTGGCTATCTCAAAGCGGTGGCGGAAACAGGCTGCGGCTTGTGGGGTGTGGCGGTGGCAAGGGCTGCTGCGCTGATGGAGATGGAGTGTGTGCTGTATGTGACAGCAGAGGAAGAAACCCGGCAGCAGGCCATGATAGAGACGATGAAGCTGTGCGGCGCCAAGGTAATTACGGCTGGCCGGGACAGCGTTAGTGAGGCAATAACCTATTGGGCGGATCATTCCAGGGATACCTGTATGATTATGACCGGCGACTGGGGTCCCTATCCTTATACGGAGGCTGTGGCCTCGCTCCAAAAGCTGATCGGAGAGGAAATGAAAGGACAGATGGAGGAGCAGGAGGGTAAGCTGCCCGGCCTTCTTGTGGCCGGTGCCCGCCCGGAAAATGTGCTGGGCGGCCTTTTCGCCCCGTTCTTTGAGGAAAATATACAATTATACGGCGCGGAGCCTGAAGGGAAGGGCGGCGTCCGGGAAACCGGGATTGCAGGCGGAATGAGAACCCTGGCTTTCCAGGACGGAAAAGGGCGGATCAGCTTTACAAGATCTTATCATGAACCAGTGCCTGTGCTGGGGCCGGAACTGGCGAGTCTTATGGAAAACGGCAAAATTTGCCTGGAGACGGTCAGCGGGCAGGAAGCGGAGGCAGCGAGGGCATTGGCAGCCAGGACAGAGGGAATCTGCCTGTCCTGGTATGATGCGTGTAGCCTGGCGCTGGCGGTAAAAAAAGGAAAACAGCTTGACAGCCAGGAGTATCTGACAGTATTTTTGAACAAGGGGGAGGATGCGCAGTGAACAAAATCGACAGTGTTTTATCGGAGGGGGAACAAAAGAACCTGATGGTGATGGTCTGGCAGGCAAAGATCAGTGCAGACACACAGTGCGCCGCCCTGATGGACCGGATTGGGAACAAGCGGAAAGAGCAGGGGGAATATGGCCCGGAGATTTTGGAGCTTGCTGCGGCAGAGAAGGGCGTGGAGGCAGGAGAGATGCTGGCACTGGCAAAGAAATTACGCCGGGAGCATCACCTGGAAATGCCATTGGCGCTGTGCCTGTCCTTTCATCAGGTGTTCCGGTATGGGCTGGAGGCGTTTACCGATGCCTGTATGGAAGCTGGGGTAGACGGAATCAGAATTCCGGATCTTCCTATGGAGGAGCAGCCGCAGTTAAAGGTATATCTGCTGAAGGAGGGTGCGCCTTATCTTTTGCAGGGGATCTGCCCCCAGTCGGGGGACAGGATTCCGGATGTGACGGGATATGCCAAGGGGTATGTTTACTGCACCGCCGATCCGGCTCTGTGGGACGAGCAATTAGAATATGGAAATATGCTCAGCTTCTTCCTCTATGCGGCGGAGGCAGTCTGTCCGATTCCGTTAATCCTGGATTTTAAGAATATGGACAGAGAAGGAATGCAGCCATATTTGGAGACTGCGGCGGGGATGACGGTTCATATCTAATGGTTTCTTAAAGAAAGCGGAGCTGCATGTTTTGTGTGGGTGATTTCTATTTTACAGGAGTCCTGTTGGTTGGTGAGCAGTATGTCAAATGTGTAACAGAAGGTTTTGGAGGTGTGGGATGCAAAAGGAAGTATTTTACATTCCGTCCAGCAATGGAAAGAACAAACTTTATTGTGTACATTGGAAGCCGGATGGGCCGGTGCGGGCGGTTTTGCAGATTACCCATGGAATGGTAGAATATATTGAACGGTATGAGCCGTTGGCACAGGTATTGGCGGATGCCGGGATTGCGGTGATGGGCCATGATCATCTGGGCCATGGAAAGACGGCGGCTGATGAAGGAGAACTGGGCTTTTTCGCAGAGACCAACGGCGAAAAGGCCATGTTGAAGGATATTCATAGGCTGAGCGTGGCGGCGAAAAAGCGTTATCCCGGCCTGCCCTGTTTTTTGATGGGGCATAGTATGGGCTCCTTTTTCACTCGGCGTTATATCACCTTGTACGGCCAGGAGCCAGACGGTGTGATTCTGATGGGAACCGGCTGGGTATCTGAGGCCATGGCCACTGTGGGCTGGGCGTTATCTGGCGTGATCAAACGCCTGATGGGCGGAAAATACCGCAGCCGCTTATTGGTAAAGCTTACGTTGGGGGCATACGAGCAGGCGTTTCGGGATGAAGGTCGCCGGAATGCCTGGCTATCTAAGGAGAGGGAGATCGTGGAGGCATATAATAGAGATCCTTTCTGTAATTTTGCTTTTACGGCCTCTGCTTACCATGACTTTTTTACAGTGCTGCGGGATTTGGCCCGGGAAAAACAGTTTAGTCGCATTCCGAAGGACCTTCCTGTGTTCTTTTTATCCGGGGATCAAGACCCGGTGGGTTCCTTTGGCGCCGGCGTAGAAAAAGCTTATGAAAGTATTAGGCATCTGGGCCTTCAGGATGTCACATTAAAGCTGTATGAAAATGACAGGCATGAGCTGGTTAACGAGACAGACCGGGCGCAGGTATACGAGGATATCAGACAGTGGCTGGAAGGCCACATGGAAGCCTAAAAGGAAGAAATGCATAATTGGCACTAATTTAGCATTAACCGGCACACAGGCGGCACAAGTTCGTAGTTGAACTGCCGCCTGTTTTATTGTATAATAAATGTAAAAAATAGGAATAACCGCAGCGGAACTAAAAAACAGCGGAAGCCCGGACATGCCCCTGGAAAATAGTAAGCGGCTAAAGAACACCCGCTAACTATTTTCCATGCATCGCACGTAAGAGCCTAAAAGACAGGCTCTAAGTGCTCATAGCGAGGAAGGATTTACGGACACTTGTGGCCGGAAATTTTTCCAGGTTAAGGGGGAATGGGAGGGCTGCAGCGGAACTAAAAAACAGCGGAAGCCCGGACATGCCCCGGAAGGATTTACGGACACTTGTGGCCGGAAATTTTTCCAGGTTAAGGGGGAATGGGAGGGCTGCAGCGGAACTAAATTAGGAGGTGTATCTACATATTTGGAAAAGTATATAGTGTGACCATCTACGGAATAGACGGCATCCTGGTAACTGTGGAAGCGGATATCAGCGACGGCCTTCCATCTTTCGATATGGTGGGCGTTTTAGCTTCTGAGGTGAAGGAGGCTAAGGAGCGGGTTCGTACGGCCTTGAAAAACTCCGGCTTTCACCTTCCTCCCAAACGCATCACCGTTAACCTTTCTCCTGCCGATTTAAGAAAATCGGGGTCCGGTTTTGATTTTCCGATTGCCATTGCCATTCTCTGCGCCCTTGGATTGTTCCCGGCTGAAAATTTAAAAAAATGTATGCTCTGTGGCGAGCTGAGCCTGGACGGCAGGCTTTGCCCGGTGTCCGGCGTGCTGCCTGCCGTTTTTACCGCCAGGGAAAAAGGGCTGAGCCTGATGGCGGTTCCGGTGGAGAACTTGCCTGAGGCACAAGCTGTGGAAGGCGTTCAGGCGGTAGGGTTACGGACGCTGAAGGAGGCAGCGGAGTGGATGATGCATCCGGAACAGTCGTGGAGACAGCCGATTATACAGGCGGCGTTGTCAGAGGGTGAGATTGAATGGGATTTTTGCGATATCGCCGGACAGACTGCAGTCAGACGGGCGGCAGAGATTGCGGCTGCCGGCATGCACAATTTACTGTGTGTGGGGCCGCCAGGTACCGGAAAAACGATGGTGGCTAAACGACTTCCCGGTATTTTGCCGTTGATGGATCAGGAAGAGATGCTTGAAGTAACGAAAATTTACAGTGTATGCGGCCTGTTAGATTCCGGTAGGTCGCTGATTCGAAAACGTCCGTTCCGTTCTCCCCATCACACGATTTCCACAGCTGCGCTGACAGGGGGAGGCTCCATACCGAAACCAGGGGAGATTACGCTGGCGCACAGAGGCGTTTTGTTTCTGGACGAGCTTCCCGAATTTTCCAGGACCGCTTTGGAAAGTCTGCGGCAGCCTTTGGAGGACCGGGAGTTGACGATTTCCAGAGTGCGCAGAGTTTGCCATTTTCCGGCAGATTTCCTGTTCTGCGCTGCCATGAATCCCTGCAAATGTGGATATTATCCGGATCGGAGCCAGTGTTTTTGCAGCGAGGGTTCTGTCAGAAAGTACCGGAACAGGATTAGCCGGCCTCTGCTGGACAGGCTGGATTTACTTGTAGAGGTTCCAAAGCTGGTATACGAGGATTGGAGAACAGAAAAGGAAGGGGAGACCTCTGCTTCGATTCGTTCTCGGGTGGAGGCAGCCTGCCGGCTGCAGCAGATACGGTTTCAAAATCTGCCGATTCGTTTTAACAGCCAAATGTCCGGAAAACAGGTAAGGGAGCTTTGTCCTCTGGGCCGGGAGGAAGAAGCATTTATGAAGCAAAGCTTTGAGATTATGGGGATGAGTCCACGGCAGTACGATCGGATTATAAAGGTGGCCCGGACGATAGCAGATTTGGAAGGAGAAGATCAAATCCGGGAAGAACATTTAAGCGAAGCAGTCTTCTATAGAAGCATGACAGAGAAATATTGGGGAGTTGCGGAACTATAAAAACAGCAACGTACCATACAAGCCCCAGGAGGATTTACAGATGCTTTAGCAGCTGAAAATTCTCCTAGTGC
>CAJUPT010000036.1:5126-33512 GCA_910588405.1 uncultured Lachnospiraceae bacterium
TAGTGCATGGGGGCTTGGGAGGGGAGTTGCGGAACTATAAAAACAGCAACGTACCATACAAGCCCCAGGAGGATTTACAGATGCTTTAGCAGCTGGAAATTCTCCTAGTGCATGGGGGCTTGGGAGGGGAGTTGCGGAACTATAATAAAAGAAAATAGGAATATATGGATGAATGTTTATACTGGCATTGGCTCTGTTCCATGGAGAAATTGAGTCCCGTGAAAAAGACCCGGCTGCTTCGTCTGTATTCATCGCCGGAGCGGCTATATAATATAGAAGAAAAACAGTTGGCGGCGCTGGATTTTCTGACGGCACGGGAGAAAAAACAGTTTTTCGACAGCAGGAATGAGGAGAAGGAATTTCGGACAACCTATGAGCAGATGGAGAAGCAGGGAATCCGCCTGATTACACTGGCGGATCAGGAATATCCTGATCGTCTGCTGCATATATATGGAGCGCCATGCGGATTATATGTGAAGGGGCGGCTGCCGATGCCCAGGGAGAAAAGCGCAGCGATTGTGGGAGCCAGGGGCTGCAGTCCTTATGGGCGGGAGACGGCCAGGCGGACCGGGATGCGGTTGGCAGAAGCAGGGATTCAGGTAATCAGTGGCATGGCTGCAGGGATCGATGGGGCGGCCCAGTGGGGCGCTCTGGAAACCGGAACCACTTTTGCCGTTTTGGGATGCGGTGTAGATCAGTGTTACCCAATCTCTAATTTTCCACTATATGAAAGACTGTCGGCGGAAGGCGGGCTTTTGTCGGAATTTCCGCCGGGTTCAAAACCGTTGTCCTGGCATTTCCCTCAGAGGAATCGTCTGATCAGCGGTCTGTCCGATCTGGTAGTAGTGATCGAGGCCAGAAAAAAGAGCGGTTCTCTGATCACGGCAGAGTATGCGCTGGATCAGGGAAAGGATGTTTTCGCCCTTCCGGGACGGGTGACGGACCCTCTTTCAGAAGGCTGTCATCAGCTAATTAAAAACGGTGCGGGGCTGTTGTCCGCACCAGAAGATATTCTGGAAGTTTTGGCTCCTCAATGGAAAAATCCGATAAAAAAACGAAAAGAAATTGAAAATGGACTTGTCTTGAATGAAAAAAAGGTGTATAGTTGTCTGGATTATCATGCCAAAAGCATGGAAGAGCTTGTGGAACAGACCGGTTTGACCGTAAAAGAAACGGCCCAGGCGCTGGTACGGCTGGAAATTCTTGGACTGGCCAGACGGGCAGGATTCAGCCGGTATACGGCAACGACGGAATTTTGAGAGAAGCAGTACACTTGTCACAATTGCAGGCAGATAGAAAGAAGTAAGCAAGTATATAGGAGAATGAGTTTATTATGGCGAAATATCTGGTTATTGTGGAGTCACCGGCGAAGGTAAAAACAATAAAGAAATTCCTGGGGGCAAATTATGAGGTGGAGGCGTCAAACGGCCATGTGCGGGACCTGCCGAAAAGCCAGCTGGGATTTGATATTGAGCATGATTATGAACCAAAATACATTACCATAAGAGGAAAAGGCGACCTGCTGGCGAATCTGCGCAAGAAGGCGAAAAAGGCTGACAAGATTTTTCTGGCGACTGACCCTGACCGGGAGGGAGAAGCCATCAGCTGGCATCTCTGCTATGCGCTGAAGCTGGATGAGTCGAAGGTGCAGCGGATTACCTTTAACGAGATCACAAAAAATGCGGTGAAGGCTTCCCTGAAAGCGCCCAGAGAAATCGATATGGATCTGGTGGATGCCCAGCAGGCCAGAAGAATGCTGGATCGGATGGTGGGCTACAGCATCAGTCCGCTGCTGTGGGCGAAAATTAAGAGAGGCTTAAGCGCAGGGCGGGTACAGTCCGCCGCTTTGAGACTGATCTGTGACAGGGATGATCAGATCAATGCGTTTATTCCCCAGGAGTATTGGACGTTGGATGCCCATCTGACAGAGGGAAAGTCCAGAAAAGCATTGACTGTCAAATATAAGGACACCATTGAGAATGAAGAAGAATTAAAGAAAATCTTAAAAAATCTGGAAAATGCGGAATTCCGGATTATTTCCATAAAAAACGGAGAGCGGACGAAAAAAGCGCCGCTGCCGTTTACCACCAGCACCCTGCAGCAGGAGGCGTCAAAAACGCTGAATTATTCTACATCCAAGACCATGCGTCTGGCGCAGCAGCTCTATGAGGGTGTGGATGTAAAGGGTAGAGGCACCATGGGCGTGATCACTTATTTGCGTACGGATTCCGTTCGTGTGTCCGACGAGGCTGTGGCTATGGCCAGGGATTATGTTACGGAACAGTATGGGGCTGAGTATGTGGGAGGTTCGGTGCAGCCGGCCAAAAAGAACGGCAAGGTTCAGGATGCCCATGAGGCGATTCGTCCAACGGATATTACGATTACCCCTGTGCTGTTGAAGGATTCTCTGAGCCGGGATCAGTTCCGCCTGTATCAGCTGATCTGGAAACGGTTTGTGGCAAGCCGGATGTCATCGGCCGTATATGAGACCGTGAATGTAAAGCTTGAGGCGGCAGGCTATCCCTTTACCGCTTCCTCTTCCTGGCTGAAATTCGACGGCTTTTTATCGGTCTATACCGATGATGAGGAAAAGGCAGAGAACAATAAGGCGGTGGCGGCACTGACCGTGGACAGCCAGCTGAAACTGAAGGAGTTTGAGAGTAAACAGCATTTTACCCAGCCGCCGGCCCATTACACGGAGGCCTCTTTAGTGAAATCTCTGGAGGAGGACGGGATTGGCCGTCCCAGTACCTATGCCCCGATTATCACCACGCTGCTGGCCAGAAGGTATATTATAAAGGAAAATAAAAATCTTTATGTGACGGAGCTGGGAGAAGCGGTTAACGACATGATGCTGCAGGCATTTCCCACCATTGTGGATACCAGCTTTACGGCGAATATGGAGTCCCTTCTGGATATGGTAGAGGAGGGAAAGGTAGCCTGGAAGACGGTGATCCGCAATTTTTACCCCGATTTGGAGGCTGCCGTAAAAGCCGGGGAGGAAGAATTGGAAAAGGTGCAGATCGCAGACGAGGTTTCCGATGTGGTGTGTGAGCTGTGCGGCCGGAACATGGTATTTAAGTATGGTCCTCACGGGAAGTTTTTGGCCTGTCCCGGATTTCCGGAATGTAAGAATACGAAGCCGTATTTTGAGAAAATCGGCGTGCGGTGTCCGAAGTGCGGCGGGGAGATTCTGATCAAGAAAACCAAGAAGGGCAGAAGATATTATGGCTGCGAGAACAGTCCCGAATGCGATTTTATGTCCTGGCAGAAGCCGTCCAATGAGAAATGTCCAAAGTGCGGCGGATATATGATCGAGAGGGGAAACAAACTGACATGCGCGGACCAAACTTGTGGTTATGCGGCAAATAAACCAAAAGAACAAGCAATTTAGCCAATTTACGCAAAAGATTTGCGCAAAACTGCTTGCTTTTCGGAAACCGCTATGATAGTATAAAAACAGTATTGGCAACTTGCGATTTTCTATTCTATATTCTAAAGAGGAGGATTGTAATGAGTGTACAATTGCTGGATAAGACAAGAAAAATTAACAAGCTGCTGCACAATAATAACTCGTCAAAGGTAGTTTTTAATGATATCTGTGAAGTGCTCAGTGAGATTTTAGATTCAAATATATTGGTAATCAGCAAAAAGGGTAAGGTATTGGGAGTAGGCTTGTGCAAGGGTGTGGAGGAGATCACGGAGCTGATTACCGGACAGGTGGGAGCGCATATCGACGAACTGCTGAACGAACGTCTCTTAAGCGTTCTTTCCACAAAGGAAAATGTAAACCTGGCTACCCTTGGGTTTATGGAGAAGATTGACATGTACCAGGCGATTATCACGCCGATCGACATTGCAGGAGAACGACTTGGTACGTTGTTTATTTATAAATGTGATGCCCAGTACGATATAGATGACATCATCCTCAGCGAATACGGCACTGCGGTGGTAGGTTTGGAGATGATGCGTTCTGTCAATGAGGAGAGCGCGGAGGAGCAGAGAAAGGTTAATATCGTCAGGTCCGCAATCAGCACGCTGTCATTTTCCGAGTTGGAGGCGATTCAGCATATCTTTGACGAGCTGGACGGAAACGAGGGCATTCTGGTGGCCAGTAAGATTGCGGACAGGGTGGGAATCACCCGTTCGGTTATCGTAAACGCACTGCGGAAGTTTGAGAGTGCCGGCGTGATCGAGTCCCGTTCCTCAGGAATGAAGGGAACATACATCAAGGTAATCAACGACGTGGTGTTCGGGGAACTGCGGAAGCTGCGTAAATAGTTGCCAATAAATGGAGTTTTGAAGTTAAGCGGCGTTTCGGCCGCTTGCTTTATATCATAGGAAATATTTCAAATTTTCCTGTCACATAAAGGCTATAAACAATTTTTTGAATTCTTCTGTATTTTGCGTAAATAATAGATTGAAAAAGAAAGTTGAGGATTGATTGGACATGAAGAAAGCGTTTATCACAGGTGTTACCGGACAGGACGGCTCTTATCTGGCGGAACTTTTGTTGGAGAAGGGATATGACGTGCATGGGATGATTCGCCGTTCTTCCGTGGATTACCGGGAGCGGATCGCTCATCTGGAGGGCAGAGAGAACTTCCATCTCCATTATGGTGATTTGGGAGATTCCATGAGTCTGGTGGCGATTATTGGCAAGGTGCGCCCGGATGAAATATACAATCTGGCGGCTCAGAGCCATGTGCAGGTGTCCTTTGATGTGCCGGAATATACGGCGGATGTGGTGGCTACCGGTGTGCTGCGGATATTGGAGGCAGTGCGGGTGTGCGGCCTGACAGAGACCTGCCGAATTTATCAGGCATCTACCTCAGAACTTTACGGCAAGGTAGAGGAGGTGCCTCAGAATGAGAATACGCCCTTTCATCCTTACAGTCCTTATGCGGTGGCCAAGCAATACGGCTACTGGATTGTGAAAGAATATCGGGAGGCTTATCAGATGTTCTGCTGCTCCGGCATTTTGTTTAACCATGAGTCCGAGCGGCGGGGAGAGACTTTTGTTACCAGAAAGATTACCCTTGCAGCAGCCAGAATCAGGCAGGGAAAGCAGGACAAGCTGTATCTGGGCAACCTGTCCAGTCTCCGGGACTGGGGCTATGCCAAGGATTATGTGGAATGCATGTGGCTGATTCTTCAGAATGATAAGCCGGAGGATTTTGTGATTGCAACCGGGGAACAGCATTCTGTCAGAGAGTTCTGCCAGCTGGCCTTCCACTATGCGGGAATCGAGCTGGAATTTACCGGCGAGGGTATGGAGGAGAAAGGAATCGATCAGGCTACCGGCAAGGTGCTGGTGGAGGTTTCCCCTGATTTCTACCGTCCTACCGATGTGGTGAATCTGTGGGGAGATCCGACGAAAGCGAAAACGGTGCTTGGCTGGAATCCCACCAAAACCAGTTTTGAGGAGCTGGTGAAGATTATGGTGGAGCATGATATGGAAAAAGCGGCGGTAGAACGGGCTGAGGAGCATATCAAGTGCAATCTGGAAGAATATCTGGAAAAGGGCGTAGTGAAGTAGGACAACGCGAAAGAACATGCGTCAGAAAAGAGGAAAGTTGGGAAGTGAACTTCCCAATCTACCTGTATGACGCGAAAGAACACGCGTCAGAAAAGAGGAAATAGCAATGATGGAGAAAAGTGCGAAGATTTATGTGGCCGGGCATAGAGGCATGGTGGGCTCCGCCATTATACGGGAGTTAGAGCGGCAGGGGTATACGAATATCATTACCCGTACCCATGCTCAGCTGGATTTGTGCCGTCAGGAGGCAGTGGAACGATTTTTTGAGGAAGAAAAGCCGGAATATGTGTTTTTAGCTGCTGCGAAGGTGGGCGGCATTGTGGCAAACCAGAGCGCGCTGGCGGATTTTATGTATAACAATATGACCTTGGAAATGAACGTGATTCATGCGGCCTGGAAAAACGGATGTAAGAAGCTGGAATTCCTCGGCTCCTCCTGCATCTATCCCAAAATGGCACCCCAGCCCATGAAGGAAAGCTGCCTGCTGACCAGTGCGCTGGAAGAGACCAATGAGGCCTATGCCCTAGCCAAGATATCAGGGCTGAAATATTGCGAGTATCTGAACCGTCAATATGGAACCGATTATATTTCCGTGATGCCGACCAATCTGTACGGGCCCAATGACAATTATCATCCTACTCACAGCCATGTGCTCCCTGCGCTGATTCGTCGTTTTCATGAGGCGAAGGAGCAGAATCTGCCCTATGTGACCTGCTGGGGTGACGGCAGCCCGCTGCGGGAGTTTCTCTATGTGGATGACCTGGCCAACCTGTGTGTGTTCCTGATGAACAATTACAGCGGTAATGAGACAGTGAACGCTGGAACAGGGAAGGAGCTGACGATTAAGGAACTGACGGAGCTGGTGGCAAAGGTGATCGGTTACACCGGTGAAATCCGCTGGGACCCGGAAAAGCCCAACGGCACGCCCCGAAAGCTGTTGGATGTGTCAAAGAGCGCCGCTATGGGATGGCATTATCAGACGGAGTTGGAGGATGGCATCCGCCTTTCTTATCAGGACTTTTTGAGCAATCCGATGCGCGCAGAGCGATAAAACTTTGGTAGTGTCAAGTGATTTATGAAGAACGGCAGCGTACCGGACAACAAAATAGTAAGCGGCTAAAGAATATCTGCTGACTATTTTGTATGCATCGCACGTAAGGGTCTAAAGAACAGACCCTAAGTGCTTGTAGCAAAGCCCCGGGAGGGAAGCTGCGGAACTTTAATAGAGGTTTGCATATGAACATTATATTGCTTTCAGGAGGCTCGGGAAAACGGCTTTGGCCTCTTTCCAATGAGATCCGTTCCAAACAGTTTATTAAAATTTTTAAGAATGAGGATGGGTATGAATCCATGGTGCAGAGGGTGTTCCGGCAGATTCGCAAGGTGGATCGGAATGCGAAGATTACCGTGGCCACCTCCAAAACCCAGGTTTCTGCCCTGCACAATCAATTGGGAGAACACGTGGGTATTTCCGTGGAGCCATGCAGACGGGACACCTTTCCGGCGATTGCCCTGGCATCGGCCTATCTTCATGATATCCAAGGCGTTTCTGAGGATGAGGCAGTGGTAGTCTGCCCTGTGGACCCTTATGTGGAGGATGATTATTTTGAAGCATTAAACAGACTGGGAAAGCTGGCGGAGTCAGGGGAGGCAAATCTGGTTCTGATGGGTATACAGCCCACCTATCCCAGTGAAAAATACGGGTACATTATTCCGGCAGATCATGGAGAGGTCAGCAGGGTGAATACCTTTAAGGAGAAGCCTGATGAAAAGACGGCCCGCGATTATATTGCAAAGGGCGCGCTCTGGAATGGCGGTGTGTTTGCCTATCAATTACGATATCTGTTAAACAAGGCCCACGAGCTGATTGATTTTACGGACTATGAGGACCTGTATGCAAAGTATGATACCTTGGAAAAGATCAGCTTTGACTATGCGGTGGCGGAGAAGGAAGCCAGCATCCAGGTGATGCGCTTTGCCGGAGCCTGGAAGGATCTTGGCACATGGAATACGCTGACAGAGGCCATGGAGGATACCAGCATTGGAGATGCGGTGATGAATGACAGCTGTGAGAATGTTCATGTGATCAATGAACTGGATGTGCCTGTTCTGTGCATGGGTTTGAAGAATGTGGTGGTATCTGCCAGCTCCGAAGGAATTTTGGTTTCCGATAAGGAGCAATCCAGCTATATCAAGCCCTATGTGGATCAGATTCACCAGCAGGTAATGTTTGCGGACAAGTCCTGGGGGAGTTTTCAGGTAATCGATATCGAGGAAGAAAGCATGACGGTCAAAGTTACGCTGAATCCGGGACACTCCATGAATTATCACAGTCATGAGAGACGGGACGAGGTATGGACTGTCATATCCGGCGAGGGTCGGACCATTGTGGATGGTATGGAGCAGCCGGTAAAAGCCGGAGATGTAATAACCATGGAAGCGGGCTGCCGTCATACGATTATTGCGGACACAGAGCTGAAGGTAATCGAGGTTCAGCTTGGCAGGGAGATCAGTGTGCATGATAAACAAAAGTATGAGCTGGAAGGATGAGGCCGGTCGGCCTTTTCCCTTTTTGTTAAAGCCCCAGGGAAAGGATTATCTCTGGGGCGGTACTCGTTTGAACGATGATTTTTCTAAGGGAATTAAGCTCGCGCCATTGGCGGAAACCTGGGAATGTTCCACGCATCCGGACGGTCCGAGCACCGTAGCCAGCGGGCCCTTTGCCGGGCGGCTTCTGCCGGAGGTGCTTAAGGACCATCCGGAATATCTGGGAACCCATCCCAGGGCGGAAAAAGGCCAGCTTCCGATTCTGATTAAGCTGATCGATGCCTGTCAGGATTTGTCGGTTCAGGTACATCCCGATGATGCCTATGCGGCGGAGCATGAGAATGGCTCTCTGGGAAAGACAGAGATGTGGTATGTGCTGGATGCTCGCAAAGGCACCCACCTGGTTTACGGGTTCTATCATGATATGGATCGTGAGACACTAAAGAAAGGTCTCTTGGAGGGGACGGTGGAAAAATATCTGCAGCGAGTGGCGGTTCGTAAGGATGACGTATTTTTTGTGGAGCCGGGTACGGTCCACGGCATCGGTGCCGGATCACTGATCGCTGAGATTCAGGAAAGCTCCAATATCACCTACCGGCTTTACGATTACAACCGCGTGGATAAAAAAGGGCAGCCCAGACAGCTGCATGTGGAGCAGGCCCTTCAGGTGGCGGATCTGAAGGGCAGGGCAGAGCCAAGGCAGCCGATGCGTATGCTTCGGTATCGTCCCGGCTATGCGTCGGAGCTTTTGTGCCGTTGTAAATATTTCCAGGTGGAACGGATGCTGGTCAATACGGAGCGATGCCGGAAAATGATGGATTTTCAGACAGAAGCCAATTCTTTTCAGGTGCTGTTGTGTATCGGTGGCTGCGGTGTGATGGCTGACGCAGGGAAAGCAGGGGAGCCGTTGAATTTCTTCAGAGGCGACTGCATTTTTGTTCCCGCTTCCTGTACGCCATTAAAAATACATGGCAGAGCACAGTTTTTGAAGGTGAGCTGTTAAAGGAGCGGAAAAGATTGTCGTGAGACGACTAGATCAGGCCGTCTGATGGGCATACGTGGCTGCCTGGTTTGTTACTTGCAGGGATTAAATTTGAAACGGCGGAATTGCGAATGAGAAAACAGATGGATGATGGTGAGATCGCCAGACTTCCGGAGAAGACTGTGGGACAGAGACTGAAGAAGCTGCGACTGTCCGCGAAGATGACACAGGATCAGTTCAGTGAGAAACTGGGCTTTTCCACCAATTATTATGGGCAGGTAGAGCGGGACGCCAAGGAATTGTCAAAAAATATGGCGAATGAGGTGTGCAAATATTTTGACACCAGCTACAGTTATCTGTATCAGGGGATCATTCCGGGGCAGATCGGAGAAACATCCGCTTATGACACCTGTAAAAACCATATTGTCACATTGACTGAATCCTGCACAAACGAAGAATGCCAGCTGCTTTATTCGTTTCTGCGATTGATGATTCAGGATTATCGGCGCAGGAGGATGGACCTGCTGGCGCTTCAAAAGAATGCGAAAAAACGGCCCGGACGTCCCAGGAAAAATAGCGTGAAGGCAGAACAGGAGTGATTCCGCACCGAAAATTAAGATTGTCATTTTACCGCTTGTTTGGTATAATATTTAAAAGATAAGTCCGCATAAGAGCGGTTTTGTCTGTCGGCGCTGTTGGTTTGGCGCGGGTGTACTGTTGGGTGGCGGTATGCTGTAGTGATCAAGAAAGAGGAAAGTATGTCTGATTTGAATCGTACCGGAATGGAACAGGAGGATCGGGGAGACGCAAAAAATGCGGTGCTGTGGAAGGACAGAAAGCATTTTATGTGGTTTCCCTTTAGTTTTACCAAATATGAGGTGCGCAACAACCGGTTATATACCCAGAAAGGGCTTTTGCGCACCACCTATGACGAGGTGCTTTTGTACCGGATTTTGGATATCACGATGACCCAGACGCTGGGTCAGAAGATTTTTGGGACAGGGACGCTGCTGGTATGCGCCAAGGCTAACAGGGACGGTGACGTGCTTCTGGAAAATATAAAGCGGCCCAGAATGGTAAATGACATGCTGTCTGAGCTGGTGGAGAAGGCCAGGGACAAGAAGCGTGTCGTGGGAAAGGAATTTTACAGTTCGGATGGACATGCGGCGCATGAACCGGATGTGGATGATGATTTGTACAAACCGGAGGATTGAATATAAGCGTCTAGTTATGGATTGCAAGTCGATCAGGTGATGGACAGTGCGATGGCTGATTAAACTGGTGGTCAGTATGAGACAGACGGTTGCTGATAGTGGACATTTAGTAACTGATTATGACAGGGGATATTGTTATGGTAAAAAAATATAAGCAGAGGCTGGCGCTGTGGATTTTTTCGGTATTTCTGCTGGCTGTGCTTCTGCCGGGCTGCGGCAGGCAAAACGCGCCGGGGAAGGAAGCGGCATCTTTACAGGAAAGGGCAGATATCGCCGCGCTGCGGACAGATGGTGAAGCGGAAGAAACGCTTCCGGTAAAAGCCGCAGAAACGGAAATCATCGGAAGCGATGAAACAAAATCAGTGCAGGCCGGAGGTGGAGAGACAGAATATCCCGAAACCGGGGAGGATGAGATACGAACGCCGGATGCCGTAAATGCCGGAACGGAATCAGCGGATTCCGAAAGCAATGGAAGCAGTCAGGCGAAAAAAGACGGTCAGCCGGTTGGAGAGGGTCCGCAGGATGAAAGCGGTCTGTCGGCAGAGGATGGACTTCCGGATGAGGCGGGCAGTTATACTTCAAAGGACGAAGTAGCGTTATACCTTTATACATACGGCCACCTGCCGGATAATTTCATCACCAAAAACGAGGCCAAAAAGCTGGGATGGGATAATTCCAAAGGGAATTTGGCAAAGGTTGCTCCCGGCAAGAGCATCGGCGGCGACCGGTTCGGCAATTATGAGGGATTGTTGCCAGAGAAAGACGGAAGAAAATGGACGGAATGTGACATCGGTTATGAGGAGGGCTACCGGAACGGGGAACGGATCGTTTTCTCCAATGACGGCCTGATTTATTATTCCGGTGATCATTATAAAAGCTTTGAACAATTATATTAAAAAGGGGATTAAGCAAGGAGAAGGAAAATGAAGATTGTGGAACTGGATGGCAGCAAGATGGATTCGATTCAAAACACCCATATTCATTTAAAGGAGAGTATGGAGCTGCCCGAGTATTATGGGGAAAATCTGGACGCCATGTATGACGTGATGTCCGATATCAGGGAAAACACCTTTGTATTCGTGCTGAACAGCCAGCAGATGAGGGCTTCCCTGGGGGATTACAGTGCCCGGATGGAACGGGTATGGGAGGATTTGGAGCATAGCAATAAGCATTTGAGCTTTTTTATGAGATAACAGGAATGCCTGTCGGAGTTTTGAGGGCCGGCGGGGAAGAACAAAGTGATTAAAAAGAAGTGTCTTTGCGGATAATATATGGCAAAGACACTTTTTTTGTATCATAGGAAAGTCCTCCGAACTTTCCTATGATAGAAAAAGCCCTCCGGGCAGGATCGCACTGCGGCGGAAAGGTAAAATGTCGCCAGGGCGACCCGCCGCAGGCGGAGAATCTGCCAAAGGCAGATTCTTTTTCATACCCTATATTCTCATTTTCCTCTTGCAATATACCCCAAAGGGGTATATAATAAAAGCATAGTAATTTAATCTGATATCGTTTCAGGAGGTATCGATATGGATCAATATGTAGTGACAGGCATGAGCTGTGCGGCATGCAGCAGCCGTGTGGAAAAAGCGGTATCCAAGATTCCGGGAGTGGACTCTTGTTCCGTGAGTCTTTTAACCAATTCCATGGGCGTGGAAGGCACTGCCACAGAGCAGGAGATTATCAAAGCCGTGGAGGATGCCGGTTATGGCGCTTCAAAGAAGGGGGCGGAAAAGGCCGGCCAGCAGGCACAGAGCCAGGGGAGTGTCAGCCAGGCGGAGGATGCCCTGAAGGACAGGGAGACGCCGTTATTGAAAAAGCGCTTGTTTTCTTCCATCGGTTTCTTGATTGTACTGATGTATGTCTCTATGGGGCATATGATGTGGGGATGGCCGGTTCCCGGATTCCTGGAGGGAAACCATGTGGCCATGGGGCTGATTCAGCTGCTGCTGACCGTGATCGTTATGGTAATCAACCAGAAGTTCTTTATCAGCGGCTTTAAAGGGCTTATGCACCGGGCGCCGAATATGGATACCCTGGTGGCATTGGGCTCCAGCGCTGCCTTTGTATACAGTACTTATGCGCTGTTTGCCATGACCGATGCCCAGATGAAGGGCGACATGGCAGGGGTCATGGCATACATGCATGAATTTTATTTTGAGTCGGCAGCCATGATCCTGACGCTGATCACAGTGGGCAAGATGCTGGAAGCCAGGTCAAAAGGTCGAACCACGGATGCGCTGAAAAGCCTGATGAAGCTGGCGCCGAAAACGGCTGTGGTGTTGCAAAACGGCGCGGAGGTGGAGGTATCCATCGACCAGGTAAAAAAAGGTGACATGTTTGTGGTGCGCCCCGGCGAGAATATTCCCGTGGACGGCGTGGTGTTAGAGGGACACAGCGCCGTAAATGAGGCGGCGCTGACAGGAGAGAGCATCCCGGTGGATAAGGCGGAGGGGGACCATGTCTCTGCGGCCACCATCAACCAGTCCGGTTTTATCAAATGTGAAGCTACCCGGGTGGGCGAGGACACCACCCTGTCCCAGATCATTCAGATGGTCAGCGATGCGGCGGCCACGAAGGCGCCGATTGCAAAGGTGGCGGACAAGGTGTCGGGTATCTTTGTGCCGACAGTGATCACCATCGCAGTGATTACCATAGCCGTATGGCTGCTTGCCGGACAAAGCGTGGGCTTTGCCCTGGCCAGAGGAATCTCAGTGCTGGTAATCAGCTGCCCCTGTGCTTTAGGATTGGCAACGCCGGTGGCCATTATGGTGGGCAACGGAATGGGTGCTAAAAACGGCATTATGTTTAAAACTGCCGTTTCCCTGGAGGAAGCGGGGAAAATGGATATTGTGGCCTTGGATAAGACAGGAACGATCACCAGTGGCCAGCCGAAGGTGACGGATATGCTTCCGGCAGAGGGTGTGACGGAGGCAGAGCTTCTGGCCCTGGCCTGCTCCCTGGAACAGAAAAGCGAGCATCCGCTGGCCGGGGCGGTGTTAGAGTATGCCGAAGAGAAAAATGTGAAGCCTTCGGAGGTGTCGGAATTTACTGCCTTGCCGGGCAACGGCCTTTCCGGTATGCTTTCGGATACCCGGCTGTTAGGCGGAAGCTTTCGGTTTATCAGCGGGCAGGTTTCGGTTGCGGATGAGATGAAAGGGCAGTATGAGCGGCTGGCAGGAGAAGGAAAAACGCCTTTGTTCTTCGCCAGAGGAGAGCAGCTGATCGGCGTAATCGCCGTGGCTGACGTAATCAAAGAGGACAGCCCCCAGGCAGTGCGGGAACTGCAGAACATGGGACTCCATGTGGTGATGCTGACCGGCGACAATGAGCGGACGGCCAATGCCATCGGGCGTCAGGCCGGCGTGGACGAGGTGATTGCCGGTGTGCTGCCGGATGGCAAGGAGGCTGTGATCCGTCGTCTGCAGAATAAGGGGAAGGTGGCGATGGTAGGCGACGGCATCAACGACGCGCCGGCGCTGACCCGGGCCAATATCGGCATTGCCATCGGCGCAGGGACGGATATCGCTATCGACGCGGCGGACGTGGTGCTGATGAAAAGCCGCTTAAGCGATGTGCCTGCGGCCATCCGATTGAGCCGGGCTACGCTGAGAAACATTCATGAAAACCTGTTTTGGGCATTTTTCTATAATATTATCGGTATTCCGCTGGCAGCAGGGGTATGGATCCCCCTGTTTGGCTGTCAGTTAAATCCCATGTTCGGGGCGGCGGCCATGAGCCTGTCCAGCTTCTGCGTGGTGACCAATGCATTGCGGCTGAACCTGGTTTCCATCCATGATGGAAGTAAGGATAAAAAAAGAAAAACAAATCAGAATCAAACGGAGGTAACGGAAATGACAAAGACAATGAACATTGAAGGCATGATGTGCGGACACTGTGAGGCGAGAGTGAAAAAGTGCCTGGAAGCCTTAGAGCAGGTAACGGAGGCTGTGGTCAGCCACGAGGCAGGAACAGCAGTGGTAACTCTGGTAGAAGATGTGTCTGATGACGTGCTGAAAAATGCAGTGGAAGCCCAGGATTATAAGGTGTTGTCCATTCAGTAGGAGTTTGGCGTAAAGCCGCCATAAGTGCGTCTTACAGGATATTTTGTTATAAGAATGCCCGTTCCGGCTTGATCTGATAAGCCGGGATGGGCATTTATTTCCTTTGGAGGCTGCTTTCAGGACATCATGAAATACTTTTGGATCATATGAGGCAAAATGTATCAGCGTATTGCCGGAATCATTTTCTTTTTCGGATGGCCTGGTACAGCATTTCCACCCGCATCTGATCTTCTGGTTTTAAATTTTGTTTCATCTGCCGGTAGAATTGATCGGTTTCCTCATCGGTAAAGGTCATACCGTCATTGCCGGCCCTGGATGCGGCGGCCATCAGGAACGGGAGCAGGTTGTCTTTGCTCTGTCCTTTGGCGTCGTTCATCAGGGCTGTGAGAAATGCAAGTTTTTGTGGGTCCATAAAAAATTATACCTCCTATTTTGAATACCGCTACAGTCCTCTTTTCAGGTTTGCTGGGGGTGTTGGAGCAGGTTTTGATATTGGGTGAAGGCTTCCTGCTGCTCGGGTGACAGAAGGTGAAGCAGGGTTTCCATGGGGTTCAGGGAATTATCAGGGTTGTCGGTGTTTTGTCGGCTGGCGTTCTGATACTGGCGATAAAGCTGGGAGGCTTGGAGGAAATTGGACAGGATATCCAGCATCTCCTTCTCCTTGTCGGAACAGTAGGATTTTATGGATTCCAGCATATCCAAAGGATTTTTTTCCTCCTCTGTCAGTGAACAGATTCCCAGCTCGTCGCCGTCCGACTGAAAAAGATGCATGGCGTTTTGCAGTTCCTGAAATTTGATCAGGAAAGACATGGTTTTTTGTTGGCTGACCGGCATATATGGGATGGCGGCTTTCAGCACCTGCAAATGGTGGTTGGTAGTCTGCTGGTCGAAGTCGGTCGCCTGATAAGAATCTTCCATAGGTTCCTCCTTATAGCTGAGATGTACTCTCGCAAAATCAGGCATTGTGAGACTTCGAGAGCACATGAAGGCTTTTCTTTTATCTTATGAAAAAAGAGGTGGGACTATGCCTTTCTATATCCTTCCTGCATATTATAATATGTCAGGAGGAATGATTATGTACGCAAAATTGATTATAGATGGAGATGCCGTGTATGAGACAGATGAAGAATGTCTGAGGAAAAAGGAGGAGGAAAAGGATACGGAGGATAAGGAGAGTAAAAAAGAACGAAAGAGGTAAATTCTGTGGTAAACAGGGAATCCTGCCGGAGGCAGGGGCGTAAGCCCCGGGCTTCCTGGTGGGATTCCAAGATTATATTTTTGTTTAGAGAATGTATTCGCCCTATTGTTTATCTCCCGCGGTTCCATGCAGTTCGCCAAAGCTTCCCTTACAATAATGGAGAGAGTAGGCGATATGCCGGCCGTTCTGCTTTATAAAAGTCTGCAGCGTCCTTTTATGCTGCCTGTCAGTTCGTCAAAGCCAACGGCAAAGACATATTTTGCCGGATTTCTTTACAGATTCCGGGCGCAATGATAGAATAAATAAAGGATCAGCCATAGTGAAGTTTTGGCAGCGTTAAAAAAATAATTTATGAAAAAACAGCGGTAATGGTAAATGAAAGGATACAGATCAGGGAAAAGATGTATTTGCGCTGGTCTTCAAGTGATTATTGCGTTCTTTTAGACAATCTATATATTTCCGTAATTATTTTGTAAGATATCATATGCAAAAAAAATGTCGAAAGCTGGTATACTGTTTATGGAACCAGATATGTCATAGAATTACGGAACAGGTGAGATTGGATTATTATGAACCGTTTTACGGGAAGAAATGATAGAGGAACGAAGAGGGAAAATACAGAGAAGAGTGCGGAACATCGGCAAAAGGAATGTCGCAGGGCAGGGCGTCGGCATACAGGAGATCAACAAGAAGAACAACAATATGGGATATATCGTTGGGAAGATCATCGCCGGGAAGAATATCCTCAGAAAGAAGATTTGCCTGTAAGAAGCTTCCAAGGCAGCAGACAGCAGAATGCACGGCAGCAGGCAAACTGTCAGCGGGCAAAGCAGCGGCGTGACGAGGACTTCCAGCGCCGGAAAAAGAAGCTTTTGCGGCGCAGAAAGCGGCGGAGCCGGTGGCGCAGACTGCGAAAAGGGCTGTTTTGGCTGCTGCTTGTCGCTGTGATCGGGGCTGGCCTGGTATCTGCGTACCTGTGGCTGTCTCAGCTTTCTATGTTTCGAAAAAAAATAGACATATCGAAGCTGGACAAGCCCCAGTGGATTGAAGAAGACTATATCGAGCCCAATCCTTATTCCCGCCCTCAGACAGAGCTGGAGTGGGTGAATGGCGTCGTCGTCCATTATGTGGGCAATCCGGGCACCACCGCCAGGCAGAATCAGAGCTATTTCAACGGTCTGGCCGAGAGTCATAAGACCTATGCCAGCAGTCATTTTATTATCGGACTGGATGGGGAAATTATTCAGTGTATCCCTTTGGACGAGATCGCCTACTGCTCCAATGACCGGAATCAGGACACTATCTCCATCGAGTGCTGCCATCCCGACGATAGCGGAGAATTTACCCAGGCCACCTATGAGTCGCTGGTTCGGCTGACCAAATGGCTGTGCGAGTCTTTTAAGCTGGACAGCAGTGAGGACGTGATTCGTCATTATGACGTGACAGGAAAAGAATGCCCCCTGTATTATGTGAGAAATCAGGAGGCATGGGAGCGGTTTATTCAGGATTTGCGGTGAGGTTGGCGCTGTCGTAAGGATACAGCAGGTAGGAGAGAAGAAACAGCTCCTTTTCATTGATATCTTCCGGATTGATATGGACAATCTCCCGGATTCGGTTAATCCGGTAGATCAGCGTATTCCGGTGCAGGTCCAGCTGATTTGCCGCATCCGTATAATTGCCGGAATAGAACAGATACCAGTACAGAGAGCTGGTATACTGGGTATTGTTTTCAATGTCATAGTGGGTCAGCGTCAGGAAATCCGGGTGGAGCAGGCTTTTCAGCCAGGGATTCTGCATCAGGTTTTCCCGCAGGCAGCCGATGGCAATATTGCGCATGGTGCTGTAGGGCAGGCGGAATCGGACAGCGTGCTCCAGCGCATAGACGGCCTGCCGGTGATAGTCCAGAAAGCTGTCCAGTCCCCGGAAGCCATGGCTTAAGCCCCAGGAAAAGGACCGCTTGGGGATAATCTTCAGAAGCATCTGAATTACTTCGTCGATATCCTTCCAGTACTTCAAGCTGATCAGGGCCACGGCCAGATTGTCATAGGGAAAGGCCTGGACATTGGCGATGGAGTCCTCCAGGTCATCGCAGAGCCGGCCGATTACGTCAGACTGCCCTGACTTTTTGGCCTGGACGCAGAGGACGACGAAAGGGTTGTCCGCTTCCCAGCCGTACAGGTTCAGCAGATAGCCCACATTGTAATGATCCAGAGGTTTTTGCAGCAGCATGTCCTGGAGATATTCCGATACCACGGAGCGGGAGCGGAGTACGCTGGGATTGTTCCGGGCGTAAGCAGCCACCACGTCCTGGAAAATGTGCATAATCTGAATATCTTTTTCGGTAAAAGGCCGGTTGTTCTCATAGGCCATGATTTCTCCGATCCGCTCGCCCTCCACCACAATGTCCGCATAGAGCACCATGCCGCCTGAGGCCGTAGAGTAGGCCACGGTAGGCCGGTTGTCCTTATTTAGCGGCCGGTTTTTCATTTCCAGGCTGATATCGTTGTTCAATTCATAGGAAGTATCCTTGGACACATAATTTTTCCAGTGAGGGTGTACATAAGAGCCGTAGCCTTTGGTGACGGCGTAAATCCAGGCTCTGGTATTGCAGATATTCATGGGGCGGCCGATCACCACATGGGCCAGATCTAAAAGGTCCTGCAGGGTGGTTTCCGTGATAATTTTCTGCAGCAGAGACGTCTCCCAGCTGGAATAGAATTCAAAGGCTTCCATGGTCAGGTCGATAATCCTGTTTACCGGCTGTCCGGGCAGCAGGATATAATCCTTGCCGTTGACCAGAACCGGGCTGTCCGGATCTTTTGCAGGAGAAATCTGTTCACTGAGCTGGGAAGCTGTCATAAGGCAGACATAGTTCGGATGGGGGGCATTCTGAAAAAACCTTGCCCCGGTCAGACAAAGCTTGTCGTTTACGATATGGGATTCCGGGGAATAGCCCTGGGAATGAAACCAGGCATCCAGTATGGACATGGACAGCTTCATGGGAGTCTCCTTAATATAGTTCCGCGACTTCCCTCCCATCGCAATGAGCACTTAGGGTCTGTTCTTTAGACCCTTACGTGCGATGCATGGCAAATAGTTAGCGGGTGTCTTTTAGCCGCTTACTATTTGGCAAGCCCCCTGGATCTGGGAGAATTTCCTGCCGCAGAGGCGTCAGTAAATCCTCCCGGGGCTCGTCCGGTCCGTCGCTGTTTTTCATAAGTCACCTGACACCATCTGTCAGTGCCGGAACAGATTCACCACCAGCTTGATGCCGTATTTTGCGTAATTGAGAAATACCTTTGGCTGGCGGACGCATTCCTTCATTTTTTTCAATATATAGGTGGGCCGCAGGTAGAACCGGAGCAGGATGTTCCGTCTGAGCTTCATCAGTTCTTCCGTGGTCAGGTATTTGGTGCCGGTCATGCTGGAGTGGAAGAAATCGCTCCCAAGCACGGACTGGGCCAGCAGGTTGTTTTCCCTGCACATATCATACAGCTTCGTCCCGTAAAAAGGGAGGGCGATGGTGATCTCGATAAAGTCGGGGGACAAATCGAAGATCAGCTTTTTGGTTTTCATGATATGCTTTTTCGTCTCCCAGGGGAACCCGATGACAAAATAGCCCCACACGGAAAGCCCGGCCTCCCGACACCATTTCATGGCCTGGTAGTTCTGGGCCACGGTGGCATTTTTGTGTACCAGCTTCAATGTTTCGTCGCTGCCGGATTCAAAGCCGAAGGCCACCAGGAAACAGCCTGCCTCCTTCATCAGGAAAATGGTTTCCCGCTTTAAAGGATTTACCCGGGAATTGGCCGTAAAGGTGATTTTTTTGTGGAGGGGGGAGGCGATAATCAGTCTGCACAGTTCTTCCACCCAGTCTGCTTTGATCGTAAACGTATCGGCTTTAAAGAAAAAGGTTTTAATATGGTGCTTCTCATAGCATTCCGTCATCTCGTCCAGCACGTTCCGGGGGCTTCGAAACCGCACCCGTTTGCCGGAAATCTCCGGCGACAGGCAGAAAATACAGTTGGAGGGGCAGCCCCTTGAGGTGGCGATGGTGGCCATGGGCTCGTCGGTGTCCGGCCTGGTGTACAGCTTATTGTTCATCAGATGCCGTGCCGGGAAGGGCTGTCCGTCCAGGTCCTCGTCCCAGACGTGGAACTGATTTTTACGGATCGCGCCCGTTTCATCCTTATATAAAATGCTGTGGACAGCCGTGATATCGCCCTGTCCCCGCAGCGCGTAGTCGGCGATTTTATCGATGGCGAAATCCACCTCGCCGCCGATCATATAATCGACCTGGGACAGATCCAGAAGCTCTAACATGGCGTCCTCCGGGTCATAGAACAGAGCGCCTTTTAATACCACGAGACAGCCGAAAGCCTCTTTTAACCGGTTGGCGATTTTGATATCGTCGAAAATGGTGGTATTGGTAATGCTGAGCATGATCATATCCGGCTTGAACCGTTCCATATCCTGGAACAGGTCTTCCTCGGTAGCTTTCTCCGTCTGGTAGTCCCGCAGCTTTACTTTATAATCTTTTTTTAACAAAACGGCGGCGGCGTAGCCTAAATCGTTGCAGGCCCGCATGGCCTGGGCGGAGCCGTCGTCCACGTTCTGCTGGCAGCGGTCCTCGCCGCGCTGAAATAAGGGTCCCGGCGGGTAGAATAATAAAATCCGGCCGGGCTTGTCCGTATGTTTTTCCATCTGAATTTAACCTCCCTTTATACATTAAAGCGGAAGAGAATGACATCCCCATCCTTTACCACATATTCCTTGCCTTCCAGCCCCACCAGCCCTTTTTCTTTTGCGCCTGCGTAAGTGCCGGCGTCTAAAAGATCCTGGTAGTTTACCACCTCGGCCCGGATAAAGCCCCGTTCAAAATCGGAGTGGATTTTTCCGGCGGCCTGGGGAGCCTTCGTGCCTTTTTTAATAGTCCAGGCTCTGGTTTCCTGTTCTCCGGCGGTCAGGTAGCTGATCAGGCCCAGAAGCTGGTAGCTGGCCTTAATCAGCTTTTCCAGCCCCGATTCCGCGAGCCCCAGATCCTCTAAGAACAGCTTCTTTTCCTCCTCGTCCAGCTCGGCGATCTCCTGCTCGATCTGGGCGCAGATCACGAAAACCTCGCTGCTTTCTTCGGCGGCAAATTTGCGTACCTGCTGTACGTAAGCATTGGATGCGGCGTCGTCAGCCAGATCGTCTTCCGCTACGTTAGCGGCATAAATGACCGGTTTTCCTGTCAGCATATTTAATGAGTGAAGCAATGTTTCCTCATCTTCGTCCGCAGCCTCAAAGCTTTTTGCCAGCTTTCCGTCTTCCAGATGGGCTTTCAGCCGTTCTAAAAGGGCCAGCTCCTTAGCCAGCGTCTTATCGTTGCGGGCGCCCTTGGCGGTTTTGGAGATGCGCCGTTCCAGAATCTCCAGGTCGGAGAATAAAAGCTCCAGGTTGATGGTTTCGATATCCCTGGCGGGGTCCACACTGCCGTCCACATGGACTACATTGGCATCCTCAAAGCAGCGCACTACATGGACGATGGCGTCCACCTCGCGGATATTGGACAGAAACTGGTTGCCCAGCCCTTCGCCCTTGGAGGCGCCCTTTACCAGGCCGGCGATATCCACGAATTCCACCACGGCGGGAGTGGTTTTTCTGGAATGGTATAAATCCGTCAGAAGCTGTAAACGAAAGTCCGGCACGGGGACGATTCCCACGTTCGGGTCTATGGTGCAAAAGGGATAATTGGCAGATTCCGCGCCTGCTTTGGTCAGGGCGTTAAATAAGGTGCTTTTGCCTACGTTGGGCAGGCCGACGATTCCCAGTTTCATGTTGATCTATATCCTCCTTAATTACATTGGATGTACTGTCATGGCAAATCATTTGCCAAATAAATTTACTCATGGGTAAAAACCGTTTTGAAAATGTTTACCCTTTAGTCTAACACAAGATTAGGAAAAGGGAAAGAGAATTGGTTTGCTTTTTACAAAAAAATAGAGTAAGATGTTAGGAAAGCAAAAAACCTGTGTTTCTGGACAGGAATTTATGATATGAGGTGGAATCGGTATGGTTTTGGCGGCTGGGTATGATATCGCTTTTGTCAATCTGGGTATAGAGATTCAGCGCATTGTGAATGGATTTGCGCTGCCTGTATTCGGCGGGTTTGAGATTAAATATTATGGCTTGATTATCGGCATCGGTGTGCTGGCCGGAATGTTTGTGGCTGAGAGGAACGCGAAGGCTGCGGGGATGGGCGGAGATATTATCTATGATTTCGGAATTTATGCAGTGATCTTTTCCGTGCTGGGAGCCAGGATTTACTACGTGATTTTTTCCTGGGATATGTATAAGGATGACCTGGTGCAGGTGTTTAACATCCGAAACGGCGGGCTGGCCATCTACGGGGCGGTGATCGCGGCGGTAACGACGCTTTTTGTATTTTGCAGGCTGAAAAAAGTGCCGGCGCTGAAGCTGGGAGACTGCTGTATTCCCGGGCTGATCCTGGGGCAGGCCATCGGGCGGTGGGGGAATTTCGTGAACTGCGAGGTGTTCGGCGGGTATACGGACAACCTGTTTGCCATGCAGATCCGCCGCTCCCTGGCGGACCCGGCTATGGTATCCCAGGAGCTTCTCGATCATCTGGTGGTGAAGGACGGCGTGGAATATATCCAGGTACACCCTACCTTCCTATATGAATCGGTCTGGGATCTCTGTGTTTTTGTGATACTGATGTGGGTGTTTTACAAAAGCCTTCCTTCCGGCAGCGGTTTAAAAGGGGCAGGCCGCAAGGGGCTTTACAGGAAAAAATTTGACGGGGAGATTATGTGCCTGTACTTTATCCTGTATGGCATCGGCCGTTTTGTGATCGAGGGCATCCGAGTGGACCAGCTGATGCTTTTTTCCACGGGGATTGCCGTGTCCCAGCTGCTGTCGGCCGTGATGGTGATTGCGGCGGCGGGGATACTGGTGTGGAGGCGGAGAGAGAAAAAGAATGTATAAAGAGGAAAAAATGGAAAAAAATCAGAAACAGATTTATCGTGTGGCTGTGCTCTTTTTTGTCGGGCTTCTTTTTTGTACAGCCTGTAACGGAAGGAAAGACGCGAACGGAAGTACTGAGAGAACATCCATGATTGAACGCGTGGAAGGAAACGATGCCGTACAGGTTCAGGCTGTGACAATGAAGCTGGTTAAGACAGAGGGAGCAGTCGGTGTGGCAGATGATGCTGGCGCAGAGGTCCCGTTGGTGAACGAAATGGGACTTTACAGCGGTTATGGTGTGGATACGGAGACAGAAAGCTATGCCTGGATCAACCTGGACGATGTCAAATTGACAAAAATGGACGCTGACAGCGAGATCAGCATTTTGAAAAAAGATAAGGCGCTGGAAATTCTGGTAGAAAATGGAAGTCTGTTCTTCTATGTGAAAGAGCCGTTGGCAGCAGACGAATCCTTTGACATCCATACCTCCGATACAATCGTGGGAATTCGTGAAACCTGCGGCTGGGTAACGGTGGATGAGTGGAATCATCTTAAGCTGTATCTGCTGGATGGAAAAACAGAATATATTTTCCGGAATCCGGACACCGGGAAGGAGGAGTCTGTCATGGTCTCTGCCGGTGAAAAAATCAGCCTGATTCGAAATGACGACGGGAACTTTGCGATTGAAGTAGATGACTTAACGCCTGATGATATACCTGTGTTTGTGGCTAATGAATCGGACAATGATATAGTGCGCCAATGGATGGAAACATCCGACCTGACCCAGGATTCTCTTGAGGAAAGCAATCAGACAGAGACAACGGAAGAAGCAGATGCTTCTGTTACGGAGCAGGAAACTCTGACGACAGCCCCAGTTTTTGATACATATGATTTAAAGGATTATTCCGATACTTTGCCGGAAGAATTTGGAGGTAATTTATCGGCAACATTAGCAGCCTTATTGTATCCGGATAATCCTGTATTTTCATATGATGATGGATGGGCGGCGTACACGCTCGGCGATGGAGGGATGAGGATTGGGGCGTCTGCCAATAATGATGGTTATCTTGTTTGGGTGTTACGGGATATAGACGGGTTCTCTGTTTATGGAGTAAAAGTTGGAATGACGGAAGAAGCTGCTGTCGCTGTTTTGGAAAAGCAGGGAATTGTGAATTCAGATGGTTATTATATGATCACGGATAGAAAATATCTTATGCTTAATATTACAGATGGGATCATAAGTGGTATAACGTTTGCTCATCAAATCAGATCAAGTAATACCATATATTAATTATGTTTTAACGATTCCACCCGAAGAAAGGACGATGGCCATGAACCTGCCGCAGCTGCGTTATTTTGTGACCCTGGCCCATGTGGAGCATTACACAAAGGCGGCCGAGATTTTAAATATTACCCAGCCCTGTATGACCTATACGGTGCGGGTTTTGGAGGAGGAGCTGGGCGTAAAGCTTTTTGAGAAGGACGGGCGGAACGTGGCGCTGACAAAATACGGGAGGATGTTTCTTGCGGATGTGGAGTACGTTCTGGAGCAGCTGGACCGCTCCGTGGAAAAAATGCAGAAGGTGGGACGGGGCTCAGGGGAGATCGTGATCGCTTTTCTGCGCACCCTGGGCATGGGCTTTATTCCGTGGCTGATGAAAGGATTTCTTGAGAAGGATGGGAACAGGGAAAAAGGCGTTACGTTTCAGCCTTTCTGCGGCCGGGTGGTGTCCGCCGATCTGATTGCCGACTTAAAGGCCCGGAAATTTGACGTTGCGTTCTGTTCAAAGATTGAGGGAGAGTATGCCGTGGATTTTGTGCCTGTTTTTCATGAAGAACTGGTACTGATTACGCCTTCTGGCCATCCTCTGGCGGAAAAAACGGGCGTTACATTGGATGAGACGCTGGCGTACAGGCATATTACATTTAAAAGCACCAGCGGTATTTACCGTATTATTTTTGATATGTTTATGAATACGGTGGGAAGACTGCCGGACAGCGCCTATGAGCTGGAGGAAGATCAGGTCATCGCAAGCTTTATCGCCCACAGCGAAGGGCTGATCGCAGTGGTGCCGAACATGCCGGTTCTGAAATCGCTGGATGTAAAGGTTCTACCGTTGAAGGATGTTGCTTATGAGCGGAATTTTTATATGGCGACGCTGAAGGACGTATACCAGTCCCCGGCGCTGGTTTCCTTTATTAGGTATGTGAAGGAGAATGCGGGGGCGTATTTTGAACATTAGGGCGTATTGGGACGGACGGTGATATTCGAGAACACCGTCCTCTTTTTTATGATTATTAATAAAATATTTTTATTTATAATTTTAAAATCATTGATTAGACTTATTATATTATTCCATTATATAATTAACATAACTATAACAGGACGTCCGATTTTTTATCAAAATATGAAAAACAGCAACAGACCCTAAGTGCTCATAGCGATGGGAAGGGAGTTGCGGAACTACTACAGCAACGGACTGTACAAGCCCCGGGAGGATTTCCTGACATTTTAATGGCTGGAAATTCTCCCAGTTCAAAAGGGCTTGGGAAGGGAGTTGCGGAACTATAATAGAAAGGGGTAACGAAATGAAAAACAACTACCGACATATTTTTTCTCCGCTCACGGTTCGGAACATGACGCTGAAAAACCGTATCGTGATGATGCCGATGGGAACCAATTACGGCGAGCAGAGCGGTGAGATGAGCTTTCTCCATATCAACTATTATGAACAGCGGGCAAAGGGCGGCGTGGGCCTGATTATTATGGAAAATGCCAGCGTGGATTCTCCATTGGGCTCCAACGGCACCACCCAGCTTCGAATCGACCACGACAATTATATTCCCCGCCTGTTTAAATGCTGTGAAAACCTTCATAAATACGGCGCATGTGTCGCCATCCAGATCAACCATGCAGGCGCTTCGGCTGTCTCCGCGAGGACAAATATGCAGCCGGTTTCCGCTTCTGACATCCCTTCCAAGGAAGGCGGGGAGATTCCCCGTCCTCTGGAAAAAGAAGAGATTCTGCGTATCGTCCGGAAATACGGCGAGGCGGCGAAGCGGGCGCAGACTGCCGGTTTTGATGCCGTGGAGATTCATGCGGGCCATTCCTATCTGATCAGCCAGTTTCTCTCTCCCCTTACCAACAACTGTACCGATGAATTCGGCGGCTCCCTGGAAAACCGTACCCGGTTCTGCCGTATGGTCGTCGACGAGGTAAGAAGGCAGGTAGGGCCTGGCTTCCCCATCCTTCTGCGGCTCAGCACAGATGAGCTGATGGAGGGCGGCAATACGCTGGAGGATACTTTAAAATATCTGGAATATCTCCAGGATGAGGTTGACATTTTCAATGTTTCCTGCGGTCTGAACGGCTCGATCCAGTATCAGATCGACGCCAACTATTTCGAGGACGGATGGCGGGCTTATATGGCAAAGGCCGTCAAAGAAAAATTCCACAAGCCCTGTATCACCATGGGAAATATCCGTGACCCCGAAGTGGCTGAAAAAATCCTTGCCGACGGCGATGCCGACCTGATCGGTATGGGCCGGGGGCTGATCGCCGACCCGGAATGGGTCAATAAAACGGCAGAAGGCCGGGAAGAGGACATCCGCAAATGTATCTCCTGCAATATCGGCTGCGCCGGAAACCGGATTGGCTTCAACCGGCCGATCCGCTGTACGGTCAATCCTTCTGTGCTGGAGGGCGATGTTTACAAAGAGCGGAAGGTGACAAAAAACTGTAATGTGGTGGTGGTCGGCGGCGGAACTGCTGGCCTGGAAGCCGCATGTACGGCGGCGGAGGTGGGCTGTACCACATTTTTGCTGGAAAAGGAAGAGAGCCTTGGCGGGCTGGCTTCCCAGATTTCCAAAATACCAGCCAAGGGGCGGCTGGGGGATTTCCCTGCTTATCTGATGCACCGGGTTTCCCGTCTACATAACTTGTATATTCTGACCGGCACGGAAGGGAAAGAGGATGTGATCCGCAGGTTCCATCCTGATATCGTAGCCGTTGCCGCAGGCTCCGTCCCGTTATTGCCGCCCATCAAGGGGCTTAGGGAGCAGATCGACCGGGAAGGCGGGAAGGTTTATTCGATCCTCGGCATGATCCGCCATATCAAGGATTTCCCGGAATCGCTGGAAGGCAAAAAGATTGCGGTAGTCGGCGGCGGCGCCGTGGGGCTTGACGTAGTGGAATTTTTCGCGCCGAGAAAAGCGGATATTTCCATTATCGAGATGATGGATCAGATCGGGCGTGACCTGGACCCCGTCACGAAAAATGATACGAAAACCATGATGAAGAAATATCATGTGACACAGCAGACCGGCACGGCCCTGCAGGAAGTGAGAGCGTCTTCATTCCTTTTGAAGAATGCCGGCGGCGAGTTTGAGCTGCCCTTCGATTACGGGTTTGTCTGCCTGGGCATGCGGGCTAACGGACGGCTGTTTGAGACATTGTCAGAGGGCTTTGCCTCCGATCCGGTGGAAGTGGTTAATATCGGCGACAGCAAGCGGGCGAGACGGATGATTGACGGGACATTTGAAGGGCGGAATATCGTGAATGTTTTGGAGCAAAAAGGATTTTTCTAGAAATTATTCTCCGGGAACCGGTTAAAAGCCGAACTTGCCATTCCGGAAAAATTCAGGTATAATCAACCGAAACAGTAAATTTAAAGTGTACTCTTGGTATTTCGCAAAATTCACAGGATCAAATATGGCGGAATGCCGGGAGTACATTTCGTGTTTTGTTTTATCGGATTTATCTTACAGGAACAACGATGAAAAGGAGTGAGTGATTATGGAACAGCTGGAAAAACTGAGAGCCCATCTTGATATGTGCGATGGAATTATTCTGGATGCGTTGCGGATGCGGAACAAGATCACCGAGGATATCACGGAGTACAAACAGTCTCACGATATGCGGATCGTGCAGCCGGATCAGGAAGAAAAGAAGAGAAGCTTTCTGGAACGCCGCATGAAAGGAGAGCGTCACCAGGAGGAAATCTTAAGCGTATTTGACGCCATCCTTCTAAGCAGCAAAAAGATTCAGACCAGGGCATTATTTGAGTATAACCTTGTGCTGATCGGCTTTATGGGAGCCGGGAAGACGACGATTTCCAATACGTTGAAGCATATATTCGCCATGGACGTGATCGAGATGGATCAGATTATCGCGGAGCGGGAGGGCATGTCCATCTCCGAAATTTTTGAAACCTACGGCGAGCAGTATTTCCGTGACGCGGAGACGAATCTGTTAATCGAACTGCAGAACCGGAAGAATGTGGTGATCTCCTGCGGCGGCGGAACGCCATTGCGGGAAGTGAATGTGGCGGAGATGAAGAAAAACGGCAAGGTGATTCTGCTGACTGCAGAGCCGGAAACGATTTTTGACCGTGTCAAGGACAGCCACGACCGCCCTGTGATCGAAAATAATAAAAACATTCCCTTTATCACGGAGCTGATGGAACAGCGCCGCCCCAAATATGAAGCCGCCGCCGATATTATTATACATACCGACGGTAAAAATGAGTATGAGATCTGTGAGGAGATTATTGCGAGGGCGCTGGAATAAGGTCTGTTAGAATTCTTTCCCGGCAAATGAGTCAGATGGCCATGCTAAATGTTTTACGGGCAGGCGTGGACATTTGGCTACTGCCGTAAAAAAGTGCTGCCAGTACGTCAGTCAGCGTAAGTTACAATTGTTTTTTATTAAAGAGCTTAATCGCAACCAGCAGCCCTGAAATTGATATGGCAACGGAAAGCGAGACAGGCATAATGAAATCCGACGATACTGTTTCACCGGATAGTAAATCTACATTTCCACAAGTTCTTTTTTCACAAAAGCAATATATCCACTCATTTCACTACCTCCAAAAACAGAC
>CAJUPT010000037.1 GCA_910588405.1 uncultured Lachnospiraceae bacterium
ACAGCAACGGACCGTACAGGCCCCGGGAGGATTTACAGACACTTTAGTGGCTGGAAATCCTCCCAGTTCAAGGGGGCCTGGAAGGGGAGTTGCGGAACTAAATTAGGAGTAAAGGTAATGAAAAAGCGAATGAAACAATGCATAGCATGTTTACTGGTTCTGTCTCTGACAGCGGTGGCGCTGGCGGGCTGCTCGGGAAACGGAGGCGGCAAGGAGACCCAGGCGCCGGCGGAGACGAAAGGAACAGAGGCAGTGACCGGGGCCGCGAATGAAACGGCGGATGTGGAAGCGACACCGGCGGGAACCGAGGCAGGATCGGAAGCAGCGGCGAATGGCCAGGAGGGCCAGATCGTGGTAACAGACCATGCCGGGCGTCAGGTAACTCTGCCGGCGGAGGTCAACCGGGTAGTGGTTGCGGATATTTATCCGATGGCGTCGGTGATCACCGTATACTTAGGCTCTGCCGAGAAGCTGGTGGGAATTCATCCCGTATGTATGAGCGCGGCGAAAAGCGGTCTTCTGGGAGAAATCTTCCCTGAGATTCTGGAAGCGGACACCAGTTTTATGACGGGCAGCGACCTGAATGTGGAACAGCTTCTGAATCTGGACCCTGACGTGGTATTCTGCGGCGCGGGCAATTCCGAGCTGATGAGCGCCCTGGAGAATGCCGGAATCCCGGCGGTGGGCGTTTCTCCCAGCAAATGGGAATATGACATTCTGGAAACCTATGATCAGTGGGCAGCTCTGCTTGGTCAGATGTTCCCGGAGAGCGATAAGAGTAAGGAAATTTCCGCTTACAGTCAGGAAGTATATGACATGATTCAGGACAGGGTAAAGGACATCCCGGAGGAAGATAAAAAGGATATCCTGTTTCTGTTCCAGTATGACGATCAGGAAATCGTGACCTCGGGCAAAAGCTTTTTCGGCCAGTTCTGGTGCGAGGCCGTAGGCGGCAGAAATGTGGCGGAGGTAGTCGAAGCTGATAATTCCAATGCGATTATCAGTATGGAGCAGATCTATGAGTGGGACCCGGAACTGATTTTCGTGACGAATTTCACCTCGGTTCAGCCCGATGACCTTTACAAGAATGCCATTGGCGGCGACGATTGGAGCACGGTTACGGCCGTAAAAGATAAGGAAGTATATAAACTGCCCCTGGGCAGCTACAGAAGCTATACGCCCAGTGCGGATACGCCCGTAACCCTGCTTTGGATGGCCCGGAAGGTATATCCTGATCTGTTTTCCGATATCGATATGACCCAGGAGGTAAAAGACTACTATCAAGAGCTTTATGGGATTCAGCTGACTGACGAGCAGGTAGAGCGGATGTACAATCCTTCGACGGAAGGCTCGGGAAATACAAATCATATTTGATGACAGGGTATTCTGGCAGAGTCGTGTCAAGTGACGTATGAAAAATCAGCAACGATCAGCAACGGACCGTACAGGCCCCGGGAGGGGAGCTGCGGAACTGTAAATAAAAGGGAAATGGAATGAAAGGTAAAGAGAGAATCTGGGCCGCGGCCATGACCGCGGCGGTCATCATACTGGCGGTTCTGGCGATGACCATGGGGCGGTATCACATATCCGTACGGGAGATTCTTGCGGTGGTGTTTCCCGGTCTGATGCCGGGCGTGGAAGTGTCCGATACGATGCGGACCGTAATCTTTAATGTCCGTATCCCCCGGGTGCTGCTCTCACTGCTGGCCGGCGCCGGCATGGCTGTGGCCGGCGCTGCCTTTCAGGCATTGTTTTCGAATCCGCTGGCTACGCCGGATACGCTGGGGGTAGCCACAGGCGCTTCTTTTGGAGCGGTTCTGGGGATTCTGTGGGGGCTGCCCTCCATGATGGTGCAGGGCTCGGCTCTGGCGATGGGCATTCTGGCGGTGGTTCTGGTGTATACGCTGAGCTATAGCCGGGAGCAGTCTATTATTATGGTGGTTCTGGCCGGCATGGTGATCAGCGCCCTCTTTTCGGCGCTGGTATCTCTGGTAAAGTATGTGGCTGACCCGCAGGATATGCTGCCTGCCGTTACCTTCTGGCTGATGGGAAACCTGTCAGGTACCCGCCGGGAAAGCCTGTTGCTGGGAGCGCCGCTGATTCTGACCGGGATTTTTGTGATCTGGCTGCTTCGGTGGAAGCTGAATGCCATGACGCTGCCGGAGGACGAGGCGAAAGCGCTGGGCATTCCGGTAAAGCAGATCCGGTATGCGGTGATCGCGTCGGCGGCCATGATCACGGCCTCCGTGGTGTCCATGTGCGGGCTGATTCAGTGGGTGGGTCTTCTGATTCCCCATGTGGCCAGGATGATTTTTGGAAATGACAACCGGAGCGTGATACCGGCCAGTCTGGGGCTGGGAGCGATTTTTATGGTTATCATCGATACGGTGGCCCGATGCGCCACCGCCTCGGAGATTCCGGTATCGATTTTAACGGCGGTGATCGGCGCGCCGGTGTTTATCATATTGCTGAGAAAGACAGGAGGGATTAAGCTGTGAAATTTGAAGTGAAAAACGGAGCCTTCGCTTACGGAAGAAAGAAACGTGTTTTCAACAATGTCAGCTTTACGCTGGAAGAACCGCAGATTTTGTCCGTCCTGGGGGCGAACGGAGCCGGAAAGACCACAATGATGCGGTGTATGCTGGGGCTTTTGCCCTGGACCGAGGGTGCTTCTTATCTGGACGGAACGGACATTCGCCGCATCCCCTCAAAAAAACTGTGGAAAACCATTGGCTATGTACCCCAGGCGAAGCTGTCCTCCTTTGTGTATACGGTGGAGGAAATGGTAGTTCTCGGCCGCAGCAGTCATTTGGGACATTTCGGACAGCCGGGGAAAAAGGACTGGGAGATCGTGGAGGAATGCCTGGAGATGACAGGCATCGCCCATTTAAGAGGAAAACTATGCAGCCGTTTAAGCGGCGGCGAGTTTCAGATGGTCATGATTGCCAGGGCGCTGGCGGGGGAACCGTCTCTGCTGGTGCTGGATGAACCGGAATCCAATCTGGATTTTAAAAACCAGCAGGTGGTGCTGGAGACG
Organism: uncultured Lachnospiraceae bacterium; assembly: GCA_910588405.1. Classification (GTDB taxonomy): domain Bacteria; phylum Bacillota; class Clostridia; order Lachnospirales; family Lachnospiraceae; genus Paralachnospira_A. Next base: position 3,038 of record CAJUPT010000037.1, read on the forward strand.
ATTCGCGGTCTCTGCGGACAGCGGGGGATCGCCGCGATCATTAATACCCATTTTCCGGAGCATGCGCTGGAAATTTCCCATAAATCGCTGCTCCTGTTTTCCGACGGCACCGCATTGGCAGGAGAGACTGCCCAGGTGATCACGGAAGAGAATATGACCCGGGCTTTTGACATTAACGTCCGGATTCGGGACGTCCGGGTGGCCGGAAGAGGGCATACCTGCGTGTTCCCGGTGCTGAATGCGTGAAAGCGGGAAGCCGGTAAAAATTGATAATGGCAATACACTCCAAACATATATGGAAAGGCTCTCCCATACCGGGGAGCTTTTCTGTTTTATGGGACACTGCGTCACAGGAGAACAGGGGAGGAGTTGTATTTTCAGCGGCGGTATGTTACAATCATTGGCAGTGGCAGCATTGAGTGAAAAACAGCAGCGGACCGCAGTATAGAATAGTAAGCGGCTCCAAAAGAGCCGTTACGTGCTTAAAGCGATGGAGGGTAGCTGCGGAATTTATGTGGGAGGCAGACATGATAGAGGTTGACCGGATCAGCAAGGCATATGGCCGCAGGCAGGTGCTGTCTCAGATTTCTTTTCATATTGAGGCGGGGCAGTGCGTGGGTATCGCTGGCGCCAATGGGTGCGGGAAATCCACGCTGCTGGCGATTCTGGCAGGGGCTATGAAGCCGGACGGAGGAAAAATTCTGTATCAGGGAAAACCTGTGGACAACGGGCGATACAGGAGAGAAACAGGGTACGTTCCGCAGGGAAATCCACTGCTGGAAGAACTTACCGTACAGGATAATCTGAAATTATGGTATAAAGGTAGCGAAAAGGAATGGAAACGGGAGCGGGATTCTGGTATAATAGCAGTACTGGAGCTGGGGCCGCTGTTAAAAACGGCCGCAGGAAAGCTGTCAGGCGGCATGAAGCGGCGTCTGAGCCTGGCCTGCGCCCTGGTTAACCATCCCCGGTTTCTGATTCTGGACGAGCCGGGGGCGGCGCTGGACGTGGTGTGCAAGGAGGAGATCCGACAGTATCTTGCGGATTACTTAAAGCAGGGAGGCACGGCGCTTATGACCAGCCACGAGGAGCGGGAGCTGTCCCTGTGCGACCGGCTGCTTTTGATGAGCGGCGGCAGGCTGAAACAGATTCCGGCCGATACGCCGGCCAGAGAGCTGGCGGTTATGATTGTGGCCGGGAGGACTGTAGCGGAACTAAAATAGGGGGAATTGCAATATGGATGAAACAAATGGGATGAACAGTATGGAAAACAGTACGGTAACACCTTATGAGGGAGTATCCCCGGATTTATTTGAACCGCCGAAAAACAATAAGAAAAAATGGCTTCTGGCCGGCGGCGCGGCGGTGATTCTGATTGCGGTGATCGGGGTCATAGCAGTGGCAGGTTCTTTCTTTTTTCAGAACAGCCAGAAAAGGTTTGTGACGGCGCTTGTAAAAGCCATGACCAGCGCGCCCGAAGAGTCGGAGGACCTGTTCGGCTTTGAGCAGATGGCCGAGGCGGTGAAAGAGACGCCCTATCATTACGGCGGTTCTCTGGTGCTGGAGGACAGCAATCTCACCGATCTGGCGGCATTCAGCGGACTGGGATTTTCGGCGGAGGTCGGCGTGGACTATAATACGGAACGGCGCGGTATGGCCGAGTTTATGGTATCTTACGGCGGCATGGATGTGGCAGGGCTTTCTTATTATCTGGACCCCAAAGGGATTGCGCTGTTTCTGCCGGGGCTGTCGGAACGCCTTCTGGAATTGGATTATCAGGAGGGCTTTGAACAGCGGCTGTATTCGTCTTACATGATGGAAAGTATGGGAATGGATCAGTATGAGATGGAAGAATTTGCCGCTATGCTGATTGCCGTGCGGGAAATGATGGAAGGGGCAGAGACGGCGGAGCAGACCGGCTCCCAAGAAATCGCGAAACGTTTTCAGAATACGGTGGATCTGGCAAAGCGGCTGGAAGATGAAATGGAAGTTGAGCGCTCCGACAGCAAAAGCTTTACCATAAACGGAAAGGAAACCACCTGCACCGGATACACGGCCGTTATTTCCCATGACACGCTGATGGCCATGTTTGAGGATGTGAAGGATTTTATTGTGGCGGATGAAGAAGCCGGACAGATGGTATATGAGTTTATGAGCCAGATGGATGTGCTGACGGGGGGCGGCCTGATCAGCGGGGACAGGGAAGATCTGGAAGCGGATCTGGATCGTCTGCTGGACCGTCTGGACGAGTCTTTTGATGACATTAAAATGAAGGGCTATATCGACCATTCCGGAAATATGGCTTCTCTGACCATAGAGACTGGTTTTGAAGCTGACGGGGATCAGGTGGATTTCAGTGAGGAAATCCTCTTTAAAGGCGGTTCTTATCTGGCGGAGAACATGGAAGTTACCGTGGAAATGGACGACGGCTACAGCGATGTGGAATGTAAAGTGACCAGAGAGGGCAGCACGGAGGATGAAGTAACGGATACATCATACAAGCTGTCTGTGCGGGTAGACGGAGAGAAGCTTCTGACCTCCACCTTTGGCAGTACCCTGAACCGGGATACGAAGGAAGCCTCCATGGATGCCATGATCAGGGCTGACAGTATGTATGTTTCTCTGGACATGAAAGCGGACGGCGTATTTGATCAGATCGACAAGGGAAAAGGCTTCCATTTTGATATGGATAATCTGCGGCTGCGGGCGGTGGGCGCCACGCTGAATTTCTCCGGCGAGGTGTACTGCGGACCGATGGATGCCCTTGAGAAGCCGGAAGGGGAAACCTTTGATATGCTTACGGACAGCGAGATGGACTGGGAGATTCTGGCCATGGAGATTGTCGATAAGCTGTACGAACTGGAAGACAAGCTGGAGCTTGGCTGGTAAGATGAGACAAATCTGCGAATATCAATTTCTTCAGATTAAACGGGCGTTAAAGCTGCTGCCTGCTGTTGTGGCCGCATCTCTTTTGTTCGGGGTTCTGGCGGCAGGGGCGGCCTTTGGCGGCGCCAGACTGCTGTATCAGGATCAGGCGGCAGGGAGAATTACGGTGGCGGTCGTGACGGAGGCGGACGACGCTGCGGGGCAGATGGCGCTGTCCATGCTTGGCAGTATGGACAGTGTGGAAAGCATCTGTGATTTTGTGGAGACAACTGAGCCGGAAGCAAGAGAAGGATTGAAGGGGGGCCGCTATTACGCGGCCCTGTTGATTCCGCCCCAGATGGTGGAAGGGATTATGGACGGCACAAATACGCCGGTCAGGGTACTCCTTTCCGGACAGGGGGGACTGGAAACGCTGCTTTTGCGGCAGCTGACAGAGTCCGGCGCCCAGATGCTCGACGCGGCCCAGGCCGGAATCTACGCGGCTGACTTTTACTGTGGGGAGCAGGGGATGGAACAGCTGATTCCCCAGGTAGAGCTGTTTTTAAATAAGGTTTATCTGGATTACGCGATGAACAGGGAAAGCTGGTTTAGAAAGATCACGGTTTCGGCGTTGGGAGAAATGGACCTTTTGGGATATTATGGGACGACAGCGATCGCGCTGCTGCTGTTTCTGATGGGCATACCCTGCGCCGCTTTCTGCTGTCGGGAGCCGCTGGCCCTTGATGAAAAGCTGCGGGCAGAGGGCATAGGACCCTGTGTACAGCTCTTGGTGAAGATTCTGGCGGCAGCGGCGCTGCTTCTGGCTTCCGTGCTGCTTTTGGCCATTCCGGTGTCGGCAGGACTCTCGCGATGGGGGATGCGAAGGCTGGCGCTGAACGGATATTCGGCGCTCTGCGCAGCGGCGGCTATCCTGGTCTGCGCTTCGGTAATTGTCTTTTGTTTTGAGGCTGCCGGCAGACTGCTGGCGGGGACATTGCTGCTGTTTGTCCTGACAGGAGCGTTGATTTTCCTTTCCGGGGGACTTCTGCCCGCAGCGTTTTTGCCCGGGATATTAAGACAGTTCTCATGCTGGAATCCGGCGTCGGCGGTCAGAGGGCTGCTGGGGCCTCTGTTCGGATATGGCGTTGGCTGGCAGGCGGGCGCGGCTGCCATCGGCAGTTTTTTTGTGTTTTTCAGCCTGGGACTTTGGAGCAGGAGACGGATGCGGCAATGAAATTAGGATTCTGGTTTTGGCTATGTGTGAAAAGGCAGATCAAAAAGCTGACGTTCTGGATGCAGCTGATGATTCTGCCTCTGGCTGCGTTTGTATACAACGGGGCGGCAGGGCGGGAGGAAGGACTTCTTAAAGTGGCGCTGGCGGTGGAGACAGACGAGACAGGACTTTCTGAGCAGGCGGCCCGGCTGCTGATCTCGCGGGAGGGCCCTCTGAAATTTTACCGCTGCGACAGCAGAGAACAGCTGCTGCGTGACGTGGAATCCAGACGGGCAGAGTGCGGGTTTGTATTCCGGGAAGGTTTTGGGGAAGGAATTGAGGACGGGGATCTGAAAAAAACCGTTGAGCTGGTCCAGTCCCCATCCACGGTGGCCGGAGAGCTGGCGGCCGAGTCGGTCAGCGGGGCGGTCATGTCTCTGGTGGGGCCGGATGGCCTGAAGAAACTGGCTTCTCAGGATTTTTTCCGGCAGTCAGGCGCAGACGCCGAAGGGGTCCGTGTGAGAATGATGGAGCTTTACGACCGGTTTTTAACGGACGGCAGTACCTTTTCCTTTCTTTATGAGACGGCTGACGGAACAGAGACAGACCCTCGCCGGTGGGAGCGTCAGGTCTTTCCGGCAAGGGGATTGGGCGCGGTATATATCTGGGCGGCAGCTCTGTTCGCGGCGGCGGCTGTTTATGGGGATGAAAAAAAAGGGGTTTACGGCAGTATGCCGGGAAGCTGGAAATATGCGGCAGTTTATCTGTCGACGCTGACGCCGGCGCTGCCGGCGGCCGGCTCCTGTCTGCTGGCGACTGCGCTGTCGGGCGCCTGGACGTCAGCGGGCCGGGAGCTGTCCGCCGTTATACTTTATTCCATGGCGGCGGCGCTGACGGCGGTTTTGCTGTGGCTGATTGCGCGCCGGGAGAAGCTGTTATGTGCCGTGATTCCGGCGCTGCTGTTCGGCAGCCTGGTGCTCTGTCCGACTGTGATCGACTTAGGGCAGTGGATTCCGGCCGTTGCCTTTTTACAGAGGCTGTTTCCGCCTTATTATTACCTGGCTTTGTTTTAATATACTTTTCAAGCGGCAGGATTAATGGTATAATGTCAAAAGACATTATGCCGGTCTATGGCAGAGCGAAGCGTATGTTCGCCCGAAGACATGGCATAGTACCGACAGAGGTATCCAATTATGAAAAAAGGCAAACAATCCATAAATCGGCTGCAAAGCTATCTGATCACCCCTTTTTTATGTTCCGCGGTGATTATTGTGGCGAATGTGGCGATGCTGGCGTTGGACCGGAGGGCGGCAGCGCTGATGCTTCCGGCCAGCTGTATCTGTCTGATTCTCTCCGTCGTCCTTTATCTTTACCGGAAGCCCCTTCTCCTGAAAGACCTGGTGAATTTTTCCATGGAACATGCCCAGGTGCAGAATCAGCTTTTGCGGGCGCTGCCGATGCCTTATGCGATTATTGACGAGGCGGGAAAGATTCTGTGGATCAATTACGCGTTTCAGCGGGAGATCGGAAAAGAAAAAAATAAAAATATCAGGACCCTCTTTCCCGAGGTGAAGCGAAAGGATATTCCGGTTGACGACGAGCATAGGATTATTAACGTGCGGCATGGGGACCGATACCTGCGGCTGGAGCTGGTAAATGTGGTTCTGCCCGGAGAATTTACGGACAGCGGTTTTGCGGGAATGGGGGAGGAAGGGGGGCTCCCCCGCCTGCTGGCCCTCTATATTTTTGACGAGACAGAGAGCATTGGCCTGCGAAAAACCATGGAAGAGGAACAGATGGTGGCCGGGCTGATCTATCTGGACAATTATGAGGAGGCTATGGCGCTGGTGGACGAGGTGCGAGTCACCGTGATTTCCGCCCTGGTGGACCGGAAAATTACCCGCTATTTTGCCCAGATGGGAGCCGTGATCAAAAAGCTGGAAAAAGACCGGTATTTTGTGGCGGTCAAGCAAAAGTATCTTCCTGTCATGACGGAGGATCATTTCCGGATTCTGGAGGATGTAAGAACCATGAATACCGGAACAGAAATTGCCTTTACACTAAGTATTGGTCTTGGCTGCGGTGCGGCCACTTATGAAGGGAATTATGAGTATGCCCGTACCGCCATCGATATGGCGTTGGGCCGGGGCGGCGATCAGGCGGTCATTAAGGATGGGGAGAATATTTCCTATCATGGCGGAAAGTCCCAGGCCACGGAGAAAAATACCCGGGTGAAGGCCAGGGTAAAAGCCCATGCGTTAAAAGAGCTGCTGTTAAGCAAAGAGGAAGTGCTGATCATGGGCCATAAGCTGGGAGACGTGGATTCTCTGGGGGCAGCCATCGGCCTTTACCGGGCGGCGACTACGCTGGACCGCAAAACGCACATCGTGATCAATGATATCACCGCTCCGCTGCGTCCGGTGATCGAAAAGTTTAAAAACGACAGCGAATATCCGGAGGATCTGTTTTTAAACAGCAGTCAGGCCATGGAGGCGGTTACCCGCAATACGGTGGTGATTGTGGCGGATGTGAATCGCCCCAGCGTTACGGAGTGCCCGGAGCTGCTTGATATGTCGGACTATATCGTGATTCTTGACCATCACAGACAGACCAGGGACAGTATCACCAATGCCGTTTTGTCCTATGTGGAGCCTTATGCTTCCTCTACCTGCGAGCTGGTGGCCGAGATTCTGCAGTATATCGGCGACGACATCAAAATCAGGGGAGTCGAGGCGGATGTGATGTACGGCGGTATTATTCTGGATACGGACAGCTTTTTGAGCAGGACGGGCGTCCGTACCTTTGAGGCGGCTGCCTTCCTGAGAAGAAGCGGCGCCGATATGACCAGGGTGAGAAAAATCTTCCGTGATAAGATGGAGGATCATAAGGCCCAGGCCGAGGCGGTGCGCAGCGCAGAGATTTTTGAGAATGTATTTGCCATCACCACCTGCCCGGCGGAAGGGGTGGAAAGTCCTACGATCGTGGGCGCGAAGGCGGCCAATGAGCTGTTGAATGTGGTGGGCGTGGACGCTTCAATCGTGCTCACGGACTATCAGAATAAGATTTATGTCAGCGCCCGTTCCGGCGGAGAGATCAATGTGCAGCTGGTGATGGAAAAGCTGGGAGGCGGCGGCCACAGTACGATGGCCGGCGCTCAGCTGACCGGATGTACCGTCCAGGAAGCGCTGCAATATGTAAAGGTGACAATCAAACAAATGCTGGATGAGGGAGAAATTTAAGATGAAAGTAGTATTATTGGAAGATGTAAAAGCGCTGGGGAAAAAAGGCGAGCTGGTGGAAGTCAGCGACGGCTATGCCAGGAATTTTATCCTGCCGAAGAAAAAGGGCATGGAAGCCACGGCTAAGAATCTGAACGATTTAAAATTGCAGAAGCAGCATCAGGACAAGCTGGCGGCAGAGCAGCTGGCGGAGGCGAAAGCGCTGGCGGAGAAGATTGATGCGGCTATGGTGGTGATGAAGGTGAAAACCGGCGAGGGCGGAAAGGTGTTCGGTTCCGTTTCCACAAAAGAAATCGCCCAGGCGGCGAAGGAACAGTGCGGTTTTGATCTGGACAAGAAGAAAATGGTACTGGAGGAGCCCATTAAAAGCTGCGGAAACCATATCATTCCTGTTAAGCTGCACCGGGAAGTGACGGCGAAGCTGACGGTGAAGGTGACGGAAGGCTGACGAAAAAATATCCCTTTGTTATTTTTCGGGAGAGTTTCGGAATTCAATGCGAAAGAGGAGAAAATGGAAGAAGCATTGATTAAACGGGTACAGCCCCATGACGCGGATGCGGAGCGGGCGGTGATCGGCGCTATGCTGATGGACAGAGAAGCCATCGTGATCGCGGCGGAGTCTCTGCGGAAGGAGGATTTTTACCAGCCGCAGCTGGGCGTTGTATTTGAAGCGATTGTGGAGATAAACAATGAGGGCAAGCCTGTTGACATGGTCATTCTCCAGGATCGTTTAAAGGAAAAGGATGTGCCGCCGGAGATCAGCAGCCTGGATTTCGTCAGGGGCCTGATGGATTTGCACCTGACTTCGGCGAATATTGATCATTATGTGCGGATTGTATATGAGAAAGCTCTGCTGCGCCGGCTGATCAGAGTGAACGAATCCATAGCGGACAGCTGTTACGCGGGAAATGAAAAGGTGGAGGATATTCTGGAAATGACGGAGAAGAATATCTTCGACCTTTTAAAACAGCGCGCGGCCAGCGATTATGTGCCGGTGGCACAGATCGCGCTGAATACGCTGGAGCGCATCGAGCAGGCGGCCAGGAACAAAAGCTCCGTCACGGGCATTCCCACGGGATTTTCTGATCTGGACTATAAGCTGTCCGGGCTGCAGCCTTCTGACCTTGTGCTTGTGGCTGCCAGGCCCTCCATGGGAAAGACGGCATTTGTGCTGAATATCGCCCAGTATACCACGCTGCGGAAAGACTATCCCTGCGCCATATTCAGTCTGGAGATGTCAAAAGAACAGCTGATGAACCGTCTGTTCGCCATGGAGTCCCGTGTGGATTCCCAGGCGCTTCGGATCGGAAATCTGACAGATACGGACTGGGAAAAACTGGTGGAAAGCGTGGGCCTGATCGGAAATTCCGGTTTGATTATTGATGATACGCCGGGCATTTCCGTCAGTGAGCTGCGCAGTAAATGCCGGAAGTTTAAGCTGGAATTTGGCATTAAGCTGGTGATTATCGATTATCTGCAGCTGATGTCCGGCTCCGGCGCAAGAAGTTCTGACAGCAGGCAGCAGGAGATTTCCGATATTTCCCGGTCCTTAAAGGCGCTGGCCAGGGAGATCGAGTGTCCGGTGATCGCTCTTTCCCAGTTAAGCCGTGCCTGCGAGTCCCGCCAGGATCACCGGCCGATGCTGTCGGATTTGAGAGAGTCCGGGGCTATCGAGCAGGATGCGGATGTGGTGATGTTTATTTACCGGGACGATTATTATAATCATGACAGCGATAAAAAAGATGTGGCGGAAATTATTATCGCCAAGCAGAGAAACGGTCCGATCGGGACCGTGGAGCTGAAATGGCTGCCCGACTACACGAAATTCGCGAATTTGGAAAGGGCATAAGATGGCGAAACAGATCTGGAAACCGGGAAATATGCTGTATCCCCTTCCGGCGGTGCTGGTGAGCGTATCGGACGGGGAAGGGCATGACAATCTGGTGACGGTGGCCTGGACCGGTACGGTATGCACCAATCCGCCCATGGTCTATATTTCTCTGCGCCCTTCCCGCTATTCCTGGCAGATGGTAAAGAAGACGGGAGAGTTTGTCATTAACCTGACCACGGAAGCGCTGGTCAGGGCGACGGACTGGTGCGGCGTCAAATCGGGCCGGGATGTGGATAAATGGAAGGAAACGGGACTGACCAGGGGAAAACCATCTGCAGTATCCGTGCCAATCGTGGAGGAATGCCCGGTGAATATCGAGTGCCGGGTCACCCAGGTTTTGGAGCTTGGTTCTCACCATATGTTTCTGGCGCAGGTGGAGGCGGTTCAGGTATCTTCCGAGTACCTGGATGCAAAAGGAAAATTCCACCTGAACCGATGTGAACCGCTGGTATATTCCCACGGAGACTATTACGGATTGGGGAAATGGCGGGGAAATTTTGGATACAGCGTGAAAAAGAAAGGAAAGGGTCGAAAATAAATTCCAAAAAATGGGACATCCATTATTGCAAATGAGGATTTGTATGGTATAATGTCGGTAGACATTATACCGGCCCGAAGCGAAGCGTAGTGGCCATCCGCCGGAGGCACATGTCCGTAGGACATGTTATAATGTTGGAGTAAGCAACTGCGGCACGGAAGACGTTGCAAAATTGAATATCTTATCCAGAAAGGGGACATGAGGATGGGGGACAACCATTACCGTATCTCGGAAGCTTCGAAGAAGCTGAACGTAGAGGATCATGTTTTACGATACTGGGAAGAAGATTTAGGGATGGATATTCCCCGGAATGAGATGGGCCATCGCTATTATACCGATGTACATATCGAGACATTTCAGAGAATCAAGGAGATGAAGGAGCTGGGGTGCCAGCTGAAGGAAATCCGCCAGAGACTGTTAGACGAGGGAAATGAAACGCTGTTTCGGGAGCTGGGCGACGAGGTGGCCATGACAGACGCCAGGGCGCTGCCGATGGACCGGTTGGAGCAGTTTCAGAATCTGATGGTTCATGTGGTGGCTCAGGCCATCGAAACAAGCAATGAGCGGCTGGGAGAGCAGGTCAGCGAACAGGTCAGCCAGCGAGTGTTAAAGGAGATGAACTACCAGCTGCGTATGCGGGAGGAGCGGGAAGAAGAACGCTATAAGAAGCTGGACGAGGCATTGCGGAACGTACAGAAGAGTCGCAAGCTGCAGGCAGAGATGCCGGACCAGAGCCGCATCGTGCAAATGAAAAAGAAAAGAGGTTTGTTCGGACGGAACCGGAAAGAAGCGGAGAAAGAGAACAGAAAGACCCGGTTTGCGGACATGCTTTCATAAATAAATGCCCTTGTCGTTTTCACGGTCCTACAATAGGAAGTTCAGAAGATTTTCCTGTGGTATAAAAAAATAGCCCGGCTTGACAGCCAGGCTATTTTAATGTGCTCCGATTGGAGTCAGTCTCATTCGCCAGCGGAGATTGCATCGTTGGGACATGCGTCAGCGCAGCTACCGCAATCTACACACTCATCAGCGTTGATCACATACTTGCCATCGCCTTCGGTGATCGCGTCGTTAGGACACTCATCAGCGCAAGAACCACAAGCTACACACTCATCACTAATTACATATGCCATTGGTCTGATCCTCCTTTTAGACTTTTTATGTACGCAGGGGGCGGTAAGCCCTCCTTAATACCTGGTTACATTGTAATACAGAAAGGTATATAATTCAAGTGGAATTTTCTTGTTTCACAGGAAAGTTCTTTAAACTGTCCGGTCGTAAATTGACCAATCGCAAAAGTGGGCTTGCCAAGAAATCGGAGTTATACTATAATATTTCATAGAGTTAAAAAACAGACAGGGCATTCCGGCAGGGCTTACCCGTAAAAGATAGCCGTAAGGTAATTTCAGGATGCCCGGATAAAACAATGGAGGTATCTTATAATGGCAAAACAGGTTTCAAAAGATATGCTGATCAGCGAGCTTCTTGAGGTTGACCCCGGCATCGTCCCGATTCTGATGGCTGCAGGCATGGGCTGCATCGGCTGCCCCTCCGCCCAGGGCGAGTCTCTGGAAGAGGCGGCTGCGGTACACGGCATCGACGGCGAGGCGCTGGTAGCGAGGATTAATGAATATCTGACGTTAAAAGGCTGAAAAAGCGTAATAAAAAATGGGGGCGGAAAGCTCCCATTTTTTATATTGAACCGACAGCGTTTCTTTAGATCAGCGCCAGCCGCTGTAAGGCCACATCCGCAATGAACTTTTCATAGTGCTCCTCATAATAGGCGTCCGTGGCGTAAGCACTCTTCACTCTCCTGCCGTATTCCAGCAAAATGTTGCACACCCGGTTAAATTCCTCCGGACTGTGGGAGGACTTGTTGATAACCAGGAAAAATGTGCCGTCGGGAGAGCGGTAAAGGGTGTTTAATCCAAAATAAGTATCGGACAGAACCGCCGCCGCCCTGGTGATATCCTCCAGATTTTTAAAGGAGTAAATGCGCACCAGGTTTACCCGGTCTACGCTGTCCTTGATGGCTTCAGGCTGCAATAAATCGTGTTCCTGAACCACCTCAGTGCTTTGTTTCGTCTTGCTCTGCTGATTTTTCCGGTTTTCCAGAAGCATGTTGAAGATATCCAGTATGTCGTCTGCGCCTTCCGGAGGTTCTCTGTCCGATTTTCCGAAGCCGCCCGTGCCGTCAGGAAAAGCCTGGGAGGGGGCAAATTTGGAAAATCGGCTGTCCAGCTCGTCGGGATCGTCAATTTTTGTTATGATTAAAATGATTTTTTCACCGGTTAAGGGGATTGCCTCCACCATAAGCGGCATATCGTTGACTTCGAAGCCGCATTGCTCATATGCTGTCTGAATCATCTCCTGAAACAAGGAACGGGCTTTTTCGCTTCCATATGCCAATTCGCTTAGATTCAGCTCCCGGGAATTCAGATCCTCCCGGTTTAAGGTGCAGCGAATCTGGTTGTCGCTGATTTTTTCTATATCCAAGATCTCACTCCCATTCTGCGATAAGTACAATCCGGCTTTATGTCCCGCCGGGTTTTTATAAGGAAAGAATTCACTCATTCATTATACCTTATATAGATTTGATATGTAAAGCTATATTTTTGGTTTTTCAGAGGCTTTTTCAGGAACTTTTACCAGATGCTTGTTCTGGCGCAGAGCTGGCACAAAATCGGCTCGAATTTGGCTTTAACTGGCACGAAGCAGGTCTTGAAAAATGGAAAAAATTCCTTTATAATAATGTCATCGAGCTCGAATTAAGGAAAAGTCGAAATAATATATCACGAAACCTTCAAAGCCTTCTGAAAAAGGAGAGACCTTTCCGAAAACCATTCTTAAGAAGTCCTTATGCGCATCAGGCTTTTATGTCACCATTAAAAGTAGCAGAAACACAGATTCCCGATTCAAACGCCGCTTCAATGTAAAAACAGGACGGTTATGGTATTGTCCGAGAATTCCCCATCAGGTTGTAGGAAGAATGTTAATGTGGTATAATGTGAACACTTATGTTACCAGACATTCATTTAGCAGTATTTTTACAACAGGAGGAATTTCTGAAATGAGAAGAAGACCGGCGCCTGTGGCCCGCATATTTTTAATTGTGATTCTGATTGTCTGCCTGTTTGGCGGATTTACCCTGTACAAGAGATTTTCTCCCTCCAGGGAAATGGCGGATTTAAACCAGGTCTATGACGTGAGCGGCGATCAGGCTGCGCTGGTGGTCAATGGCGAGTTGTCTTTATATAAAGGCGTGTTGTCAGAAGGAACCGTTTATCTGGATCTGGATACGGTTAAGGTTCTGCTGAATTCCGGTTTTTACTGGGACAAAGAGAACGGACAGCTTCTTTATACCAATGCACTGTCCACCTATACCGCACAAATCGGCGGCAATGCCTGCAGTGAAACAGGGGGAGAGCCCCGGGTTATGGCCCATACCATTGCCTATGAAAACGGGGAGACCCTTTATGTTTCGGTTGAGTATGCGGCCCTGTTTACAGATATGGATTATAGCATCTATGAGGAACCGGCCCGTCTGGTAATCGGCCTGGGGAACGAGGAACGAACCAGGGCTGTAGTCAGCAAGGACGCCGCAATCCGCAGACTGGGAGGGATTAAAAGTGAGGTTGTCCGAAAAGCGCCTGCCGGGACGCCGGTAACTGTTCTTTATGAGATGGAGAACTGGTCGGAGGTATGTACGGATGACGGATACATGGGATATATTCAGAACAAGGTTCTGAAAGAATATACGCAAAGTGTCAGAGAAAGCAGTTTTTATGAGCCAGAGTATACCAGTATTTCTTTTGATCATAAAATTACCCTTGTTTGGCATCAGGTATTTGAGGCCAAAGAGAATGAAAAATTGTCAGAGCTGATCGGGCAGACCCAGGGGGTTACTGTCGTCTCGCCCACCTGGTTTGCCGTAGATCACAATGACGGAACCTTTACCTCCATAGCCGACGCTTCCTATGTGGAGCAGGCTCATGCCATGGGAATCGACGTCTGGGTGCTGATCAATGATTTTAATCATGAGATCAGTATTCAACAGGTGCTGGCATCCAGGGCTTCCCGGGATCATTTGCGGGAAGAGCTGGTGCGCCAGGTTAAAGAGCTGGGAGCCGACGGGATCAACATTGATTTCGAGTATATTACCCAGGCCTGCGCAGATGATTTTATACAGTTTTTAAGAGAACTGTCCGCAGATTGCCGCAGGGAGTCCCTGGTTCTCTCCATAGATAATTACATGCCTACCAGCGGTAACGCTTTTTATGATATGGAGACCCAGGGAAAGATTGCGGATTATGTGATTCTGATGGGGTATGATGAACACTGGGACGGCTCCGAGGCCGGCTCCGGCGCTTCCATTTCCTTTGTGGACAGGGGAATTTCCACCTCATTGCAGATGGTTCCGGCCGAAAAGCTGATCGGCGGCGTGCCCTTTTTCACCCGGATCTGGACCGAAACGCCGGAGGAGCAGGCACAGCCGGGAGCGGAGATCAGAGAGGATGGAAATTCGGTTTACGCAAGATATGCGCTGTCTTCGGAGGCCTGCGGCATGGAACGGGCATTTCGGGTCCTGGATGAGAACGGCGTCGTTCCTGAGTGGAATGCCGAATTGGGGCAGTATTATGGCGAATACCAGACAGAACAGGGAATAGTGAGAATCTGGCTGGAAGACGAAAGGTCCCTGGAGGAGAAATTAAAGTTGATTTCTCAGAATCAGCTTGCCGGTATGGCCGGCTGGAAGCTGGGGCTGGAAACCAGCGGCGTGTGGCCTGTGATCAGTCAGTATAACCATTGAACGAAACCCCAGACGGCGGGCCAGTTTCAGAGAAACCGAATTGTCCGCCGGGACAGCGCAGAAAACCTCCCGGTAGTCCGTGCAATCAGAGAGATATTCCAGGCAGGCCCGGCAGGCTTCCAGCGCGTAGCCCTGCCGGCGGCAGCCTTCGGATAGGATATATCCGAGAAAAGGAACCTCCTCAGCAGAGGAAGAAAGGGGAGATGCTTTAAAATCGAATCCACAGTGTCCGATGACGGCATTGTCTAAGCGGCGAAGGACAGTGTACATACCCAGCTGATAAAGGCCGTACATGGTCCGGATGTAGGCGTCTAGGAACGCTTCCGGTTCATGGGCGGGGAAAAACCAGTGTGCCGTGTGGTTTTCTCCATAGATTTTGGCCAGCGGCGGCAGATCTGCCAGGCAGGTTTCCCGCAGAATCAGGCGGGGCGTCTGCACGATCGTAAAAGGCAGGCCGTGAAAACGGCAGTAGGCCAGCCGCAGATAATCGCCGAGGTCTTCGGTAAAATCCTGAAACAAATAAGGGGCCGGCAGATCAGGCGCGTCGGCTCTCTGAAATCCGGCGGCGGCTATGGAATATTTCCTGGCCGCCGCCAGTGTTTCCTCATTGTCTGATATCAGCAGCAGGTGTTCCGGGGAAAAACGATGCCGGGAAAGATACTCAGTTGATGTTTCGTAATGGTCCATAAAACGGCCGGCAGATGCCTCGGAAGATTCCGTGAAGCAGTCGGCCAGCATTTTGGACGGTTCCATAAGATGGACGATGACGCCCTGGGATTTTTGCCGGCGTATAAATGCAGGCAGGGTGTCCGGAAGGCCGCCCTGCAGATGAATCAGCAGGGCATGGAATGTGTGGAAAGTTGTAGTATTTGCCATATGTTTTTTATATTGTCCTTTTATCGCTAATATAATGAATTTCTGAGCGGTTTACAATTGCCGCATTCCTGATTTACCGGCCAATTAACACTTTTTTCCCTAAAATGCAAAACCGCATTCCCAACATTCTTTAATAAAGGATGTTTGATCGATATAGAAGTATCTCTCCCGGCGGATTGTCTCATAGTTCTGACGTCCGATGCTTATGGCTCTTGCCATGGTCCTTCCCTCCTTCTTCTGCCGCTGTTTTGTTGAAACAACAGAAATCTGCTGGCAAATCATCCGGTTTATGAGTGTATCTTAAGTATAACGAGTAATTGAACAATTTACAATGATTACTTGTTGATCATTTACGATAATTTTTGTATAAATGCATCGAACAGCTTCATACCGTCCACCGTGTCGGAGCGGCTGTGGGTCATGCACATGCGCTCCGGGTGCCACTGGACTGCGATGATGGGCAGGCTGTCGTGTATGAGGGCTTCCGGGACATGATCGGTAGTTTCCTGGATGATATGAAGACCCCGTCCCAACCGGCCGACCGCCTGGTGGTGCGCGCTGTTGGTGATAAAACGGGAACCGTACACTTCATGCAGGAAAGAATTTTTGGCGGTCCAGGTCTGGTGAATCAGATCGCCCTGATCAGACTGGTGGATGGCCGCCGTTCTGATGTGCTGAATCAGTGTACCGCCAAAATAGATATTGATAATCTGCATGCCCTTGCAGATGCCCAGAACCGGTTTGCCTGCTTTTACAAAGGCGTCCAGCGTCTGCAACTGCCGCAGGTCGACGGTTCGGTCAATATTTTTGGCGCCTTTCGGCGGCTGATGGAAAAGTGCCGGATCGATATCCGCGCCGCCGGGCAGCAGCAGGGCGTTAAACTGCCTTATGGAGGATGTGGGGATATTTCCTTCGGATGCGTTTTCAGCCATAAATCCGATTGCAATGTCAACGCCGGCTCCTTTCAGAGCTTCTTCATAATTCCGGGTTTTTTCCGGAAGGCCGGCAATTAAAAATTTGGGGGTGGTTTTCATTGCGATGCTCCTTATATAAAAACGATTAGTGATAGGTCAGTATACTAAACTATGAAGAGCATAGCACAATTATGACAGGAAGGACAGGAAAATTTGAATTGTACTTTGCGGCGATAAGGTTTAAAATAGATACAAGTTTGAAACTAAACGGTCAAACCTTTCCGGGATGACGCGGCGGGCTGCGTCAGGGAAAAGGGGAATATAAAAGAAGAGGAGACATTGACGATGAGAGACGAAAATTGCATTTTCTGTAAAATTGCTAACGGTGAGATTCCGTCCGCTACGGTTTACGAGGACGAAAAGTTCCGGGTGATTCTGGATCTGGGCCCGGCCACGAAAGGCCATGCGCTGATTTTACCGAAAGAGCATTTTGACGACGTATGCCAATTGAACGAAGTCTATGCTGGAGGCGTACTGCCGTTAGCGGCAAAAATCGGTCGGGCAATGAAGCAGGGGCTTGGATGCGATGGCTTTAACCTGGTTCAGAATAATGGCGAGGCGGCAGGGCAGACCGTGCGCCACTTCCATATGCATGTGATTCCCAGATATGCGGGGGGACCCAAAGGCATCGCCGCATGGGAACCCGGGTCAGCCGACAGCAAAGAGCTGGAAGAACTGGCGGATAAAATCAGAACAAATATTTAAGATAACCCGGTGCGAAGGGGAGCTGGAGATCAGCTCCCGATTCCGGCCAGTTTTTTCAAAAGCGCCGTAATCTGTCCTGATGCGTCGGAAAGCTGGCTGCTTTTCATGGCGTGGATATATTGGCTGCGGTTCTCGTAGAGCTTCAGGACATCCTGATAAAGTCTGTCGGAGGTCATCTCCTCTTCTTCCAGAACTTCGGAAAACCCCTGCTTTTTAAAGGAACGGGCGTTTAGGATCTGGTCGCCGCGGCTGGCGGCAGTGGAGAGGGGAATCAGCAGCGCGGGCTTTCTAAGCGCCAGCAGTTCGCAGATCGCATTGGCCCCCGCCCGGGAGATTACCAAGTCTGCCGCTGCGAACAGGTGGCGCAGCGGTTCGTTCATGTATTCATACTGCACATAGTTTGCCAGATGGTCAAGCGTGTGGTCCAGGTTCCCTTTACCGCACAGGTGCACGACCTGAAAGGTGTCCAGGAGCCTTGGCAGAATGGAGCGGACCGCCTCGTTTACCTTCACGGAGCCGGAGCTGCCGCCGATAATCAGAAGAACGGGTCTTGAGGCGGAGAAGCCGGTCATTTTCAATCCGGTTAGCCGGTCCCCGGTCAGCAATTCTTCTCTGATCGGACAGCCGGTCAGCACCGCCTTTTCTTTTGGCAGGCAGTCTAATGTTTCGGGGAAGTTGCAGCATATGAAGGAAGCGCCCGGCAGGCACAGCCTGTTCGCCAGCCCAGGCGTCATGTCGGATTCATGGAGCACTGCCGGGATTCTTCGCTTTTTGGCGGCCAGAACCACAGGGACAGAGACAAAACCGCCCTTGGAAAAGATGACGTCAGGCTTATGTTTTTTTAACAGCGCGTCGGCTTCAAAAAAGCCTTTGATTACCCGGAATGGGTCCGTCAGGTTTTTCAGATCGAAATAGCGGCGCAGCTTTCCCGAGGAAATGCCGTCATAGGAAATACCGGCCTGTCTGACCAGTTCCTTTTCGATCCCTTCATAAGAACCGATATATCTGATATCAAATCCAGCTTTTTTTAAACCGGGCAGCAGGGCCAGATTCGGGGTCACATGACCCGCAGTGCCGCCCCCTGTCAGAATAATCCGTTTCATACAATCCTCCGTTAACAGTTTCGTTTCAGCTTCTTGCCAGGTATTGTTTCAGCGCCCGGGCCAGCTGGTCGGGGCAGGATGTGTCTTTGGACCCACAGCGGATTCCGCCAAGTTTTGAGATCACTTCCTGTACCTCCATGCCTTCTACCAGACGGCTGATGCCCTGAAGATTTCCGTGGCAGCCGCCATAGTAGGTGACGCCGTTTAATTTTCCGTCCACAACGTTAAATTCAATTTCGCTGGAGCAGACGCCCTGTGTCTTATAAAGCATATGATTAACCTCCTGTATTCTTTCATATATTTATGGGGTTGGGTTGGTAGTGGATTCATCAAACCGTAATCTGGGAAAGCCGACTGCGAGCAGTCGGCTTTCCCAGATTACGGTTTGCACTGCTCATTGCCTGCGTGGATATTATACCTCACCCCGAAAGCGTAATCAAGTTGTAAAACTTGAAGTTTTTGTATATAATAAGGTAGTGAAGCAATCGATGGATGTGAAATCGGAGAAATCCGGATGTGAAATCGTGTAATGGTACATGCCCGGAAGGGTGGATGAAGACGGCGGCGAACCGGTCTGAGAAGCAGCAGGGGGGTGAAATATGGACCCGGAATGCTTATGGAATGGGAACGAAGTCGTGGGGCTTTAGTAAAATGATCAGGAGGATACATATGATTGGAATCATTGGAGCGATGGATGAGGAAGTAGGCAGGCTGAAAGAGGTTATGACGGATGTGGAGATATCGAAGAAGGCCGGCATGGATTTCTATAAAGGGAGGCTTCAGGGAAAAGATGCCGTGGTAGTGCGCAGCGGAATCGGCAAGGTGAATGCCGGAATCTGTACGCAGATACTTGCGGATGATTTTCATGTGGACTGTGTGGTGAACACAGGCATAGCCGGCTCCCTGAATGCACAGATCGATATCGGAGATATCGTCTTATCTTCCGACGCCTTGCAGCATGATATGGACGCTACGGGCTTTGGCTATGAGATGGGGGTGATTCCCAGGATGCCAAGATCAGTATTTCCGGCAGACGGTCATCTGATCCAGCTGGCGAAACAGGCCTGCCAGAAAGTGAATCCGGATATCAAGACTTTCGTGGGCAGGGTGGTAAGCGGCGATCAGTTTATCTCAAATAAAGAAAAGAAGAACTGGCTGGAAGAAAAGTTCCATGGGTTTTGTACGGAGATGGAAGGGGCGGCAATCGCCCAGGCGGCTTATCTGAACGAGATTCCTTTTTTGATTATCCGCGCCATTTCCGATAAAGCGGATGACAGCGCGGGCATGGATTACAGCGTATTCGAGGCCCAGGCCATCGAGCACAGTGTGAATCTGCTGCTGGAGATGTGCGCGCAATTATAAGGATGTACGCGTAACGTCAAAAATGAGTTTTCTGTGAGTCTGCGGCGTTGTTTTGTGAAACGCCAAATGAATTGCACGGCAAAATCTGTCGAACGATTTTTCATATTTGATCTTTACAAATTCCAAATCCTGTGCCTATAATGTCTGTAAAAATATGGAATACAGGAGGGAGCTTTTATGTTGGGATTTTTAGAAGCGGGATATGGAAACATTTTATTGGCAGTGATTTGTTTATTGGGGATTGCGGGCACATGGATGGCCGGCCGCCGCTACCGTCGTCTGACCCGGGAAATGGAAAGCCTGTCAGGAGGGCAGAGCAAATACCTGAAACAAATGAGGAATAAATTTGAGACAAGCTATCGGGTCAACAGGGGAGTCAATAACGTAGGGCTGTTTGTGGAGAGAAATGTGGCGGAATTCCGGCTCCTTGGCGTCAGGCTGAGCAAATTGGAGAATATGGCCGCCGGGGCCGGCAGCCTGGCCTTTCTGTTAGGCTGTGGAGCCGCATTGTTTTGTTACCGGGCGGGGACGGCGATGGATACGGTGCGTGTGAATCTGGCGCTGAGCCTGCTGATTTCGGCGGCTGCTATGCTTTATTGGAAGAATGCGGATGTGGGCCGAAGGGCCAGAGACTTTTGTATACATATCCAGGACTACCTGGAGAATGTGCTGGCGAGCCGCCTTGCCGCCACGGCGCCCAGAGAAACCGGCGGGGCGGACATGCCTGTAAAGGAATATGGGGAGAAACCTGCCGGAGAAACCGTGCAGGCGGCAGAGGAGGTAACGAAAGTTTCCGGGGAACCAGTAAGGTTTTCCGGGGAGGAGTCAATGTCAGCCGGAAAGGGCTTAAAGCCCGCGGAAGGGGGTGGTCTGTCTGCTTCCGGGGCGGCATCCTTTAAAGAACCGGCGGATTATGAGCCGGCATATGGCGACAGGGAATCCCACAGGGAGGAAATTGATTATCTGAGACAGAGCCTGGACCGGATTGCTTCCGGGAGAGAACCCCAGGCGGAGGAAGAGCGGCGGAAACGTAAAAAACCCAGGTTATCCCCTGAGGAGCAGGGGCTGATTGAGGATATACTGAGGGAGTATTTTGCGTAAGACGGTTTCAGGATAGAGGAAAAACAGCAGGTCATTTAGCAGATTTGCCAAAACGCGTTACCAAAGCACAGGGATGCTCCTGTGTATCAATAGAGTCAATATATAACAAAGGAGAATGAGAAATGCAGGGAAAAGTGAGTTTTGATTATTCAAAGGCGGCAGGATTTATTTCTGAGGAAGAATTGGGTTATATGAAGGGGCTGGCGCTGGCGGCAAAAGAGACGCTGGTGTCAAAAGACGGCGCCGGAAATGATTTTCTGGGCTGGATCGATCTGCCAGTGGACTATGACAAGGAAGAGTTTGCCCGGATCAAAAAGGCGGCCGCCAAGATCCGGTCAGATTCCGATGTGCTGCTGGTAATCGGCATCGGCGGCTCTTATCTGGGAGCCCGGGCCGCAATTGAATTTTTGGGCCACAATTTCTACAATTGCCTTTCCAAAGAGCAGCGGAAAACGCCGGAAATTTATTTTGTGGGAAACAGCATCAGCAGCACCTATATCGCCCATCTGTGCCAGGTGCTTGAGGGCAAGGATTTCTCCGTGAACGTGATTTCCAAATCCGGGACTACCACGGAGCCTGCCATCGCGTTCCGTGTGTTTAAAAAGCTGCTGACTGAAAAATACGGCAGAGAAGAGGCGGCGAAGAGAATCTATGCCACCACGGACCGGGCCAAAGGCGCGCTGAAAAATCTGGCCGATACGGAAGGCTACGAGACTTTTGTGGTACCGGACGACGTGGGAGGGCGTTTCTCCGTGCTGACTGCGGTAGGTTTGCTGCCGATCGCGGCCAGCGGAGCAGATATCGACGCATTGATGGAAGGGGCCGCTGCCGGAAGAAAGCATGCGCTGGAAGCTCCTTTTGAAGAGAACGACGCGGTAAAATATGCGGCTGTCAGAAATATTTTGCTGCGTAAAGGAAAATCAGTGGAAATCGTGGCGAATTACGAGCCCAGCCTTCATTATATTTCCGAGTGGTGGAAGCAGCTTTACGGAGAGAGCGAGGGCAAGGACCAGAAAGGAATCTTCCCGGCCGCCGTGGATCTGACTACAGACCTTCATTCTATGGGACAATTTATCCAGGATGGGGCCAGAATCATGTTCGAGACGGTATTAGAGGTGGAAAAACCCACTTGCCAGCTGACGCTGGAAGCAGAGGAGACCGATCTGGACGGACTGAATTATCTGGCCGGAAAGACCGTGGATTTTGTAAATAAAAGCGCTATGAACGGGACGATTCTGGCGCATACGGACGGCAATGTTCCAAACCTGATGGTTCATATTGAGGAACAGTCCGCCTACTGCCTGGGCAAGCTGTTTTATTTCTTTGAGTTTGCCTGCGGCGTCAGCGGCTATCTTCTGGGTGTCAATCCCTTTAACCAGCCAGGCGTGGAAAGCTATAAGAAAAATATGTTTGCCCTTCTCGGCAAGCCCGGCTATGAGGCGGAACGGGAAGAACTGCTGAAACGGCTGTAAAAAGAGACCTTGAGGGCAGACAGTAAAAAAAATAAAAATAAAAACTGAATATAGATAATGAAAACTGAATATAAAGAATGAAATAAAGAAAACAGAATATAGACGAAACAGACGTAAAAAATCCCGGAAGGCCGAACGCGCGGCATTCCGGGATTTTAGTATGAGAACGGTTCGATTTTGATCAGTCTTCTTCGATCACATGAATCTCCAAATAGTCGAAGGGAATTCCTTCGATAAAACTGTCCTGGTGAAACCGGGTTTTAGAGTGCCGTTTGAATTCGGAAATATTCTGGTCCAGCCAGATCGGGTTGCTCAGATCAAACTGGTTGCAGATATCCTCCAATCCCTGAAATACTTTCCGGGTCCGGTTCAGCTCCCTGTCATCATTTTCGATTACCGTATCCTGTAAAAGATGGTTATCTTTGAAAATTTTTCCCCATAAACGAAACATATGATGGTTCCTCCGTATTATTGTGCTAAACCCGTTACTTTGCAGTGCGAAGAAGGAAAGCCGGGGCTTTCCTTCTTCCCGGGCTTCGCCCTATCAAACTGCAATCCGGTGAATTTGCCTGCGGGCAGTGGTTTCACCATCTTACAGTTTGGCATTGTTCATGGGGATATTATAGCATGAACTTTTTATTCCCACAACATTGCAATCATTTTGGATATCATCTATAATAAGGTGATATACTGATAGGAAAAGAATTGAAAGAAGGTTTACTGACGGAGGAAACCGGAATGAGAGAGGAACATGAGAATTTGGTGGAGTTTTTAAATGACGCCAAACAATCGGTAATGGACCTGGGCGTTTTACAGAAAAATGTGAACGCTGCGGAGATAGAGGGGAAGAAACTGGAGAAGGCGCTGGGCGCGGAACGGAAAGCCGTGGCGGATCAGATCGCCCTGACCGTGAAAAAGCGGAAGGATGAGATTGCCGAGGCTTATGACCGGGAAATCAGGGGAGATCAGGAGAAGCTGAAAAAGGCCAGGGCGAAACGGGAAAAGGCGAAAAACAAAGGGATGAAGCTGCGCATAGAGGAGGAAACTGCCGAGCTGAACGAGGAAAACCGCCAGCTTCGCACCCGGCTGACTACGTTATTTAAGCAGAATCATCTGCCTGGCTTTTGCAACACCACCTTCTATTATGCGTTGTTTTTCACCAGGGGGCCGAAGGATTTTCTGATTTTGCTTCTGACGGTGCTGGTTTGTTTTCTGGCCATCCCTTGGGGCATTTATTTTGCCCTGCCGGAAAGGGCCATGTGGTATCTGGCCGTGATTTATCCGGCCGTGATTCTCGTGTTTGTGGGATTGTACATTATCATTGCGAATCGGACGAAGGTGGATAATATCGGCGTGCTGCGCGAAGGCCGGAAGCTGCGCATGATGATCAAGGCTAACGAGCGGAAGATGGACGCCATTAAAAATTCCATCGAAAAAGACCGGAATGAGGATCTCTATGACCTCGATAAATATGACAGGGAGATCGAGGAGATCGAGGAGGAACTGGCAGATATCGGTTCCCGCAAAGAAGATGCCCTCTATGTGTTTGAAAATGAGACGGCGCTGATTATCACGAAGGAGATCAGGCAGAATTATCAGGGGCGGATTGACAGTCTGTCCGAACAGAAACAGGAATGCGAGGAACGGTATAAAGAGCTGTCCGGCCAGTTAAAACGGATGACAATCAATGTGACAGATGAATTTGAAAGCCGGATTGGCCGGGAATTCATGGTTCCGGAAAAGCTGGACGCGCTGGCGAAAATTTTGGAGGAAGAACGGGCAGACAGCCTGTCCGAAGCCCAGGAGATGTACCGCAATAAATTGAGTTAGGAACTAAATACCGCGTAAAAAAGTATTGGGGATGAATTTCCGCAGTATTTCAGCGGCGGCGTTCAGCTCCGCCTCCGTATATGGCGTAAAATGGAGGCCGGATAAGGTTTCACAGTCCCGGTAGGATTGCAGATAGTAGGCCTGGGAGTCTGCCAGCCATTTCCCTATGACGGCGAAATCCTCCATGGACTGGAGCTCTCTGGCTGTGGTGGTGCGGAATTCATAAGGAATGCCGCTTTGTCGGATCAGACGGACGCTTTCCTCGATGCGGTTCATATCCACCTGCGCCACGCCGCTGGCACAGGCATAGCGGGAGGGCGCGGCTTTGATATCCATGGCGATATAATCCGGACTGTGGCGGCCGAGGAGACGGCAGAGGGCATCGGGCCGGTAGCCGTTGGTGTCCAGCTTGACCAGATAGCCCATGGAATGAAACCGGTCGATCCATTCTCCCAGATCTGGCGAAAGGGTAGGCTCGCCGCCGGTAATGCAGATTCCTTCCAGGATATTCTGCCGTTTTTGCAGGAACCGGATCAATGTTTCTTCTGAAATTGTAGCCGTCTTTTGCGGGTTTATGGACGCTTTTTGTGAAATATACGAAGATTTCAGGCTGGTCTTGCAGTCGGTGGATTCTATTTTTGCTGCCGTTATGTTGTTTGGAAGAACGATGTCCCGATTCTGGCAGAAAGGGCAGCGGAAATTGCAGCCGCCTAAAAATATGGTGCAGGCCACATGACCGGGAAAATCCAGTAAAGTTGTTTTTTGCAGTCCGTATATATGCATAGTATATATCTACCTCATTAAATATTTATAACACTCTGGCTGTTGGCGCGCTGCCTCGACATAGGCAGAAATTCCTTTGTACGGCAGCCGGGTGTTCATATCATATCACATATCAGGAGTTTCTGCCATGGAGATACAGGAAAAATACATGAAGGAGGCTTTAAAGCAGGCCAGAAAAGCTTATAAGCTGGGAGAGGTTCCCATTGGCTGCGTCATAGTCTATGGGGATAAAATTATTGCCAGAGGGTATAACAGAAGGAAGACCGATAAGAATACCCTGTCCCATGCCGAGCTGCAGGCTATCAGAAAGGCCAGCCGGGTGATGGGCGACTGGCGTTTGGAGGAGTGCGACATGTACGTGACGCTGGAGCCCTGCCAGATGTGTTCCGGCGCCATCGTCCAGGCACGGATTCCCCGGGTGGTGATCGGCTGTATGAATCCCAAGGCCGGCTGTGCGGGCTCGATTCTGAATCTGCTGCAGATGCCGCAATTTAACCACCAGGTGGAAATCGTCCGGGGGGTCATGGAGGAAGAATGTTCGTCCGTGCTGAAAAACTTTTTCAAAGAACTGCGCGTAAAGGTAAAAGAAGAAAAAGCTGCCAGGAAGGCCATAGAATCGGAAGGGAAGCCAGCAGAAAGCACGGAGATGGAAACAGAAAAACCGGACCGGGCAACCAATAAAAAAATTTGACAAACGTTCCGGGAACGGTTATACTATGAAAGTCAAAGTAGTTTTCAAGTTTCCGCGCAGCCGGGGAGTTAGCGGTGTCCTGTACCTGCAATCCGCTACAGCAGGGGTGATGCCTCCGCTGAGGATTCCCATTGCATGGCTGCCCTGTATAAGTGGCGTTGACGTCTGGGTCTTACGCAACAGGAACCTGTGAACCGTGTCAGGTCAGGAATGGAGCAGCACTAAGCAGGACCTTCTGTGTGCCGTGAGGGCGCCTGGGCCGAGTTAACTGTACAGGTAACGCATGTGATGTGTCTTCGAGGCGAGGCGCGCGGATTAAATATAAAGATTTAACAGGTGATTTTCACCGAACCGGAGGATACAAAAGTCCCTCCGGTATTTTTGTATCATAAGAGCGTTTTGCAGTGAACGCCCCTATGATACAAAGATGTTCTTCCGGTCGGAAATCGGCTGTTACGCTTCGATTTCCCGGATTACGTTCACCATTTCAATGGCGCTCAAAGCGCAGTCATAGCCTTTATTTCCCGCTTTTGTCCCGGCCCGCTCGATGGCCTGCTCGATATTTTCGGTGGTGAGGATGCCGAAGAGGACAGGGATGCCGGTCTCTAAAGAAACGGCGGCGATGCCCTTTGACACTTCGTTGCACACATAATCATAATGGCTGGTAGCGCCCCGGATCACCGCGCCCAGGCAGATAACGGCGTCATATTTTCCGCTTTTGGCCATCTTGGAGGCGATCAGCGGAATCTCGAAAGCGCCGGGAACCCAGGCCAGATGGATGCTGTCCTCTGGCACGTCGTGGCGGATCAGGCCGTCCATGGCGCCGCTGATCAGCTTTGAGGTGATAAATTCATTGAAACGGGAGGCGACGATGCCGATTTTGATGTTGTTGGATGTCAGTTTTCCTTCAAATGTTCTCATAGTGTTTGATCTCCTTTTATATTTGGTGATGTCCGCGCGGGCAGACATGTCTGTTAAATTTCCATTTTCAGTCATTGCGGATCAGCGTTTCAAATTCCGCGTTTTACGGGGCGGAACTGCTTTCTAATAATTCAGGATATGCCCCATCCGGTTCTGTTTTGTTTTTAAATAAAACAGATCGTGGGCGGTCGCGTTCATCTGGATGGGAACCCGCTGCGTGATCTCCAGGCCGAATTCCGCCAGCTGGTACACCTTGTCCGGGTTATTGGTCAAAAGCCGCATGGTCTTGACACCCAGATCCTTAAGAATCTGCGCGCCGATATAGTATTCCCGCTGGTCTCCGGCAAAGCCCAGGGCCAGGTTGGCTTCCAGGGTATCCATGCCCTGTTCCTGCAGTTCATAGGCCCGCAGCTTATTGATCAGGCCGATGCCTCTGCCCTCCTGGCGCATATACAGCAGAATGCCCCGTCCTTCCTCCTCGATCTGTGTCATGGCGGCGGCAAACTGCTGGCCGCAGTCGCAGCGCAGGGAGCCGAAGGTATCTCCGGTCAGGCATTCGGAGTGGACTCTGCACAGTACATCCTGTCCGTCACCGATGTCTCCTTTCACCAGCGCCACATGATGTTCGCCGTTTAACAGGTTGATATAGCCGTAAGCTGTAAAATCGCCGTATTTTGTGGGCATTTTATTTCTAGTTACCCGTTCCACCAGCTTTTCATGCCGTTTCCGGTACTGCTGCAGGTCATGGATGGTAATGAATTTCAGTCCCCACCTGTTTGCCACCTCCCATAACTGAGGCGTGCGCATCATGGTTCCGTCTTCTTTCATGATTTCACAGCAGAGGCCGCATTGCTTTAATCCTGCCAGGCGCATCAGGTCCACGGTGGCTTCCGTGTGTCCGTTCCGTTCCAGCACGCCGTTGGGCTTGGCCAGCAGCGGAAACATGTGTCCGGGCCGCCGGAAATCCTCAGGGCGGACATCGTCTTCCACACATTTCATGGCGGTGACGGAGCGTTCTGCGGCGGAAATGCCTGTGGTGGTGTCCACATGGTCGATGGACACGGTAAATGCCGTCTCATGATTGTCCGTATTGTCGGCGACCATCTGGGGAAACTGGAGCTTCCTCACATATTCCTCCGCCATGGGCATACAGATCAGCCCTTTGCCGTGGGTGGCCATAAAATTGATGTTTTCCGTGGTGGCAAACTGGGCGGCGCAGATAAAGTCGCCCTCATTTTCCCGGTCCGGGTCGTCTGTCACCAGAATGATTTTGCCCTGCCGCAGATCCTCAAGGGCTTCTTCGATGGTGTTGAATTGGTTCATATGGTGTGTTCCTTTCTGTCAATTGCAAAAGCGTATAACGATGCGTTGCATGCGTTTGATGGCAATGATTAAAAATCATTAGCTTTTACGATAATTTTTTATGGCAAGAATGATAAAGGTTTTTTGAAGGGTTTTCCTACCATTCCCCTGCTAAAAACCATATTTCTCCAAAAAATCCCGGGTAATTTTACTGCCGTTCGGCTGTGGCTGTACAGGCGCCATCAGCTTTTCCACATATTTCCCGATGATATCCGTTTCCAGATTCACCGGATCGCCGGGTCCTTTCTGGCAGAGGGTGGTGACGCGGACCGTATGGGGAATGGCGGAGATGGCGAAGCTGTCCTCCGATACCCGGGCCACGGTCAGGCTGATGCCGTCGATGGCGACGGAGCCTTTTTCCACGATATAGCGCAGGATGTCCGGGGCGGCTTTTATGGTGTACCAGATGGCATTGTCATCTTTTGCGACCTGTGAGATCCGGCCCAATCCGTCCACATGTCCGGCTACGATGTGCCCGCCGAAGCGCCCGTCTGCCGCCATGGCCCGTTCCAGGTTTACCTGGCTGCCGATCTGCAGGGCGGCCAGGCTGGAACGGTTCAGCGTTTCGTGCATCACGTCGGCGCAGAAGCCGTGGCTGTGTACCTGGGTGGCTGTCAGGCATACGCCGTTGACAGCCACACTGTCCCCTATCTTCAGGTCGTTCAGAATGGTTTCGGCCTGCAGATGCAGAACGGCGGAATGGGGTCCTTTTTTGATCTGTTTTATGGTGCCTACTTCTTCTATGATTCCTGTGAACGTAACTGTTCACCTCTTTTCTTTTTGATATTTTTAAATCTATTTAAGGGAATTCCTTACGACAGTCACATCATATTCCAGCAGCAAATCCTCCCCCAGCGGGGTAACGGTACCGTTTTCCAGCGTGACAGCTTCATCGGGGGAGGGGAAGCCTTCTCCTTCTACGGGAGATTTGGCGTCTTTGCCGCCCAATAGTTTCGGCGCGATATATGCCAGTATTTTATTTACGATGCCTGCCTTTAGCGCGGCCCAGTTCAGTGTGCCGCCGCCCTCCAGCAGGACGCTGTCAATCTGCCGTTTCCCCAGCTCCGCCATCAGCGCCTGCAAGTCCACATGCCCCTTCTGCTGAGGTAAAACAAGAACGGTGCAGCCGGCATCCTGGAAAGGCTGTGCGGCCTGCAAGTCCGTATTGCAGGTGGCAAGAATCGTGGGAACGTCCTTTGCGGTCTGCACAATCTGGGATGTCAGGGGCGTTCTCAGCCCGGAATCGCAGATAACGCGGATCGGGTTCTTCCCTCCTTCGGCCCGGCAGGTTAAAAGCGGGTCGTCTGCCAGCACGGTTCCCACGCCGGCCATAATGGCGCTGTACCGGTGGCGCTGCAAATGTACGTGGTTTCTGGCGGCTTCCCCGGTAATCCATTTGGAAGCGCCGGTGCAGGCGGCGATCTTTCCATCCAGGGTCATGGCGTATTTCATGGCCACAAAGGGAAGCCCGGTGCGGATGAAATGAAAGAATACCTGATTTAGTTCCATACATTCATGTTCCAGCACATGCTCCTTCACCGTGACGCCATGCTGACGCAGCAGGCCGATGCCTTTGCCGGCTACCAGAGGGTTCGGGTCTCCGGCTCCTACAACCACCCTGCCGACGCCTGCCTCCAGCAAAGCCTGGGTGCAGGGAGGCTGCCTGCCCTGATGGCAGCAGGGCTCTAATGTTACATAAATGGTGGCTCCGGCCGGGTCTTCCCG
The DNA here is from genome assembly GCA_910588405.1 of uncultured Lachnospiraceae bacterium. Classification (GTDB taxonomy): domain Bacteria; phylum Bacillota; class Clostridia; order Lachnospirales; family Lachnospiraceae; genus Paralachnospira_A. The sequence continues at coordinate 32,499 of CAJUPT010000037.1, forward strand.
GCAGGCGGCCAGCGCCTCCCGCTCAGCGTGGAGCTGGCCGCAGCGCCGGTGCCAGCCTTCGCCGATGATTCGTCCGTCTTTTACGATTACGGCTCCCACCATTGGGTTGGGAGAGGTCCATCCCATCCCGTTGCGGGCCAGTGCAAGCGCCCGGGCAATATATTCCTGGTCATTCAATATGTTTCGCCTCCTTATTGAACGTTATTCGGAAATGTTTTGAAAATATAAAATCAGGGCAAAGGCCGGCAGGCCGATATAATTTTTATGAATAAGAATCTGCCTCTGCAGATTCTCCGCCTGCGGCGGGTTGCCTTGGCAACATTTTACCTTACCGCCGCACACGCAAACGCAGAGGAAATTATCGCTTAAAAGCGACGCGTTTGCGGCGCAGAATCCTGCGAAGCACAATTCTTATTTATGATATAAAAAATGCCCTGAAATTTTTCAGGGCATACATAAACCTATGGGAGAATCCTGCATTGCTGTGATGATCATATTGCTTCTGATATATAAAAAACTCTGAAATGAAAAACATTCCAGAGCAGCTTTTATACCGGTATATACGATCCGCGCGAAACCTGCGCGTATTCATCTTCTTCCATCCAGACTTTACTGTTGGCCCCGGAATTTCACCGGGTCTTGCCTTGCGGCTTGCGGGCTGTACCGCCAGTCAGGAATTTCACCCTGCCCTGAAGATTTAGTTGTGTTTTCTTAGTTATTATAACCTGCTTTGTGCCGGTTTGCAAGAGGTTTTTGTAATAAGTGTATATAATCTGAACTGTATAAAAAATTGCATATTACTCCTGCCGGGTATGCATATAAATACTCTTGATATATGGAAAATGATGTGATATATCAATTGGCCTCCTGATTTAACCCATTCCATTTTAATTTTCCAAATAAAAGCGGCAGCTTTGTTTTCCAAAGCCACCGTAAAATTAAGGCACTAAAACATGGCTG
>CAJUPT010000038.1 GCA_910588405.1 uncultured Lachnospiraceae bacterium
TTCTCTTGATTATATCTCAAATCCTTGAGAATGGGCTGTCAACTTTTTTTATACTACATCACAATAGGAATGAGAACCCTTGTAAGTGGCATGTGCATGTCATTCGCAAAGGTTTTTGTGTTTCCAAGTGGTTGCTTTTACGGCTGACGGTGACATGAATATGTTGCTTTTTAAAAATGGATTGTATATAATAAGGGGAAGCAAAAATAGATTTTTTTCGTGAAAATTTGATAAAATATCGGAAAATGGAGGGTTCATACCAATGATTAGCTTACAAAAGCTGTTCGCACCAGTTGATATGACAAAAGGATCGCCGGGGAAGCAGATTGTGGCATTTGCTATCCCTATGTTAATTGGAAATATTGCCCAGCAATTGTATAACACGGTGGACAGTATTATCGTAGGCAGGTACGTGGGGGACAATGCGCTGGCGGCAGTGGGGAGCGCCGGGCCGATTCTGAACCTGCTTTTGGTGCTGTTTGTCGGGATCTCTGTGGGGGCAGGTATTATGGTGTCCCAGTATTTTGGCGCAAAGGAAAGAGAGGATTTGTCCTGGACGATTGGGAGCTGTGTGACATTGACGGCGATCTCATCTCTGTTTATTATGATTGTAGGACCGCTCCTTTCCCGGCCATTGTTAGAGCTTTTGCACACGCCGGATACCATATTGGGCTGGTGCGAGTCCTACCTGAATATTATTTTCATTGGCATCGCCGGGATGGCCTACTATAATATTCTAAGCGGCGTACTGCGTGGACTGGGGGATTCGGTGTCGGCGCTTCTTTACCTGCTGGTTTCCACTGTGATCAACATAGTGCTGGATATTGTATTTGTGGCGAATTTTCAGATGGGCGTGGCAGGCGTGGCGCTGGCCACGGCGATCGCGCAGGCTGTTTCTTCTCTTCTCTGTCTATTTAAGCTGATGCGGATGTCAGATATTTTCGATTTTAAAATGAAATATCTTAAGCTACATAAGAAGTATGCATGGACGACCATCCGTCTGGGTCTGCCTTCCGGTTTGACACAGGCTGTTTTTTCCATGGCCATGATTATTGTCCAGTCGCTGACCAACAGCTTTGGAGAATTATTTATTGCGGCGAATGTAATCGTCATGCGGGTGGATGGATTTGCGATGATGCCCAACTTTTCCTTCGGAACAGCGATGACCACCTTTGCCGGGCAGAATGTGGGAGCGAAGGAATATGAGCGTGTGGAGCAGGGGTCGAAACAGGGAACCTGGATTGCCATGGGCGTATCGGCAGTGATTACGGCGATGATTTTGATTTTCGGAAAATATCTGATGGGTATTTTTACGGAGACGGCGGAGCTGGTGGACATGAGCATGCGGATGATGAAAATCCTTGCGGTGGGGTATATTGCTATGGCAGTTACCCAGTCGTTGTCTGGCGTGATGAGAGGGGCGGGGGATACCGTGACGCCTATGTGGATTTCTTTGATTACGACGGTTGCGATCCGCGTTCCTGTGGCTTATGGGCTTGCCTATCTGACCAGAAGCGAATTATATCCGAACGGGCGCTGTGAAAGTGTATTTATTTCCCTGCTGTTTTCTTGGACACTGGGAGCCGTGATCACGTTCATTTTCTATCGTTTTGGAAAATGGAAGGGGAAGGCGCTGGCTTCGCCTTGACGGCCGGAGGATGGCTGTTGTATAATCATTGCGTTGTTAATGCAAATATATTTGCGCTTCCATACGCCGACCGCAAGCTGTAAAATGGCTAAACTCCTTATACGGTCGTGTGCATCGCTTACGGCAAATAGTAAATATTTTGCCATTTGCCATAAACTTGAAAAATAGACGTCAAAGGGACTGGATATATGATGTTGGAATTACGAAGAAGACTGGCAATGTTCTGCGGGAAAATCGCAGGCGCAATCGTGCGGAGGATTGGAAAAGGAAGAGGCAGCGTACTGCCGGGGCATGTGGCCCGGCTGATCGCTCCGGATATTCTGTCTTATATGGCGGACAAGTTCCAGGGAAAGATTATCGTGACGATGGGGACCAATGGAAAAACTACCGTGAACAGCATGATTTACCATGCATTGGAAGCGGAGGGAAAAAAGGTGATCGCAAACCGGGCCGGCGCCAATATGCTGAATGGCGTAGTGGCCGCATTCGTACAGGCAGCCAAAAGGGGCGGGAAGCTGGACGCCGATTATGCCTGTATCGAAGTGGACGAGTTTGCCTCCACCCAGATTTTGCCCAGGCTGAAACCGGACTGCGTGCTGCTCACCAACCTGTTCCGGGATCAGATCGACCGTTTCGGCGAGATCGACACGATCCGGGACAGGATCAAAGCTGCTATTTCCAGCGTTCCGAAGGCGGTGTTTGTCTCTAATTGCGATGATTTCATTTCTTACACCCTGGCATTGGAGTGCGGCAATCCTGTGGTGGCCTATGGGATCAACGAACGGATTTTCGACGGCATTTCCAATTCGGAAGTCAGGGAAAGCACGTTTTGCCGTTATTGCGGGGCAAAGTTGGAATATGATTTCTTCCATTACGGGCAGCTGGGCATTTATCACTGCCCCTCCTGCGGCTGGGAGCGGCCTGCGCCGGATTATACGGCAGAGGAAATCAGCCTTCAGGAGACAGGCTATGCTTTTTCCATCGACGGCATACCCATCCGTTCCCGGGCGTCGGCTGCCTACAGCGTGTATAATACATTGGCGGCGTATACGGCGCTGCGGGTATCGGATGCGCCCACGGGCAGGTTCCGGCAGACGATAGAGGAATTTAATTATGGAAATAACCGGGAGGGAACCTTTGCGGTCAACGGCTCCCGGGTACATCTGCATCTGGTGAAAAACCCGGTGGGGTTCCAGCAGAAAATCTCTCTGGTTATGAAAGACGCGGCGCCAAAGGATATCATCATTCAGATCAATGACAATTTTCAGGACGGGACGGATATCTCCTGGCTCTGGGACGTGGATTTTCTCTATTTGAGGGATGCGAATGCCGCGTCTATTACCGTCACAGGCATCCGCCGTCTGGATATGGCGCTGCGTTTGAAATATGAGGATATCGCCTGTGAGCCGGCGCAGGATCTGGAAAAAGCGGTGCGGGAGCTTTCCGTAAACGGGACGGGAAATATTTATATGATTGTAAATTATACGGGATTGTTTCCGGCGAATCAGATGCTGCGCAAAATGCAGGCCGCATCGGAGAAGGGACGTAAGCGCGGACAAAGCAAATAGTGGAACGATAGAAAGGAAGCCTTACTATGAAACTGACCATTGGACACCTGTATCCGGATATGCTGAACCTGTATGGCGACAGGGGAAATATCCGCTGTTTTCAGAAACGGCTGGAATGGAGAGGGATCGAGACAGAGACAAAATATTTTCTTTCGGGAGAAACCGTCGATTTTTCCGGCCTGGACATCGTTTTGCTGGGCGGCGGCTCCGACAGGGAGCAGGAGCTGGTGTGCCGGTATCTGAAACAGGAGAAGCATGGCTTTCAGGACTATGTGGAGGCAGGCGGCACTGCGCTGGCCGTCTGCGGTGGCTATCAGCTTTTGGGGAAGTATTATAAAACCGACCAGGCGATGATCGAGGGTCTGGAGATTCTGGATATTTATACGGAATGGGAGCCTAAACGGCTGACCGGAAATATTATTCTTAAAAGCGAGTTGTCCGAAGCGCCGGTGGTGGGATTTGAGAATCATGGCGGCCGCACCTATATCGGCGAGTATCCCCCGTTCGGTAAAGTGCTGTACGGATATGGAAATACCGAGGAGGCCGAGTGGGAAGGCGTGGTATACAAAAATGTGATCGGCTCCTATCTCCATGGCCCTCTGCTTCCGAAGAATCCGGAGATCTGCGATGATCTGCTTAGGCGGGCATTGGCTCACAAATATGGGGAGGATATCTCCCTTTCGCCGTTGCCTGACGAATTGGAGCATAAGGCCAATCAATTTATGGCGGATCGGTTAATGGTGAAAAAAAAGAGGAGCTGATTTGTGTCACGAAAAACGTGCCGGTGTTTCCTTTGGCCGGATTTCATTCACGGGTACAACAGTCCGCCGCTCAGTTCCGCCAGCGTGTTCTCCCCCCAGCTGTAATTGGTCAGATAGCAGCCCTTGAATAACTGGGCATATTTTTCATCACCGGAAAGATAGTCATACAGGTCGCACCGCACCAGCTCCGTAACGATCCGGCGTTTTCCGTCTACGGCTTCCACGATCCCGGGGATGCCGTATTCCGCCAATGTATTTTTCAATCGCAGGGCGACCTTCCGGTACCGGGCCAGCGTCACGGGCGTTACCGGTTCATCCTCCCACAAAAAGCTGATAGCTTCCTCTGAACTGACATAGCCGCCTCTGCGGTCAACCAGAAGAGCCAGCAGTTCTTTTGCTTTCTTATTCCGGAAGGGGATGGGCCTGCCGCCCACAAACACGTCGAAATAACCGAAGGCGCGGATGGAGGCCAGAGCGCTGTTCCGGCCGGGCTTCGGTTCCTCCGGCTGCTTTCTGTCCACATTGTAGAGCATCACATAGCGGGGAGAGGTGCCGGCGGCAGATTTTGGGGAGCAGATGGCTTTGATCTGTCGTTGGGTCCCCGTGCTCAGGTCAAAATAGGTAAATTCCGCCTCTCCGTTTTGGAGCAGGGCCTGAAATTCTTCGAAGGATGCCCGGCTGCGCTCCACGAAATACTTTAGCGGGGTGCCTTTTTTCATCATTTGCAGCCATTCTTTTTTGTTAAATCCAAAAAACCCGCATACATTGTCGCTGGCGTAAAGAGGCGTCACCAGGTCATTTGTCACCTCAAAAGCAGCGATTCCGTCGGTAAACCGAGTTACCAGCTCCTTTAAATTTTCTTTTAGGGATCGATTCTCAGTCCGCAGGGAATCCGTCTCCCGGGTATCCGGCATGCGCCTGCTGCAAAAAAGACTGACAGAATCCTCGATTTTCAGAAAAATGCCGGTATAGGTTCTGATACTGCCGTCAAAGGAGCGGGCCTGATAGCGGATCTGCGACGGGCGCAGGCCGGGCGTATCCTCTTTCCGATGCAGAAAAGCGTCGAAAAAAGCCCGTACCTGCTCCTGATCCTTTTCTGCCACCATATCCCGGATGCAGGCTTCCGTCGCCTCCTCCAGCTGCATGGGAATGTTCTTCATCCATGGAAAAGCGGGCGTATTCTGCCCATGGAGATACCGTACCGTGTGATTGGAGAGATCATACTCGAAAATCCTGTCATATACGTCGGACAAAGCCTTGATATACCGCCGGGATTCCTTTGCCTTTTGCTCCTGGCGCCGTCTGGTGATATCCATGCAGACGCTTTGAAATTCTTCTGTGCCCCGGTCGCCGACGCATTTCGTAACCCATCCGAACAGATACGCCTTTGTGCCGTCGCAGCGCAGAACCGTGATTTCCCCGGCCATGGGAGAGTTCTGGCTGTAAATTCGGTTTAAGTAGAGGGCGAATCTGCGCCGTTCCTCCACGGGAAACATCAGGAAAATATTATCCTTGTAGAATTCCAGGTCGTCAGGACTGCCGTCTTCGGCGCCAGCGTCACAAAGACCAAGGATGGCCCGCATCTGCCGGTTCATGTAAGTGATCTTCGGCTGTTTTTCACAGGTATATCTGATAAAGCCGCAGGGGATGGTTTCATTGAGGAAACGAAGGCTGTCGTTTTCTTTTTTCAGCGGCGTGATATCCGTAAGGACAGAATCCCCCACAAGAGAACCGTCCTCTCTTCGCCGGGAGGCAGCCGAATCGCTGACATAGAGAATGCCGCCGTCTTTTCTGACCAGACGGTACTCTGCCGTGAGCCTTTGTTCGCCAAGGCTTAGCCGATTGAGAAAACCGAGATAGTCCTTACGATCCGCCGGGTGAACCAGGGACAGATAGAAATCCGCTTCTCCGCTTAACAGTTCTTCCCGGGAAAACCCGGTCATATCGCAGAGATTCTGGCTGACGAAAAGCATGCGGGCAGGTTGCGGCGTCAGGGCATACTGATGAAAGCCGCTGATGCTGTGATTTAAGATGGATTCGATTTCCGGGCTTACGGGCATATTTTTCATGTAATCTCCTGACTTCTGACAATGGAAGGTTTGCGTACTTGCATACCGCACCAAAATTTCGGAACCGGCGCGGTTATATATAGCTTATATACCACAAAAGCAGCGTGGAGTCAAATGAAAATCGGATTGCCCGGCGGGAAGGAATATCCAAGGGGTTTTGGATGACAGGCTGATATGGGTATAAGAAGGCGATGGAAGCGGAGCTTTCCAATAAAAACCGGCGGCCTTGAAACCCATTGTTTCAAAACCGCCTTTTGGTATTTGTCGCAGATTCAGGCGCCTTAACAGGCAGCCGCCATTACTCTTTTCTTCGTGTCAGGAAAATTCCGATGGCCGCACCAATCAGGAGCATCGGCACAATTCTGATAAACAGCCATTCAAATGAGTGAAATATCACTCCGAGGACGGCGGTTTCAGGATCACTGTAATCCCATCCCAGGTAAGGGCTTTCTAATGCCAAAAGGGTTGCGAAAACTGCTGTTGAGAGGACGCACAATGAGATAAGAAGCCAGTGAAAAACTCTCTTTTTTGTGATTTTTCTTTGTGCAAGCTGCAAGTTAATCACCTCCAGTTTCGCGGAAATCGCCCTTAGGTCATCAGCCTCCGGCACAATAACGTTTTCTCCAAGCAGCGTACTCACGGGTGTTTCAAGTGCTTCCGATATGGAGATCAGCATATCGGAATCGGGAACTGACAATCCCTGCTCCCATTTAGAAACGGTTTGCCGTACCACGTTCAGCCTGACGGCAAGCTCCTGCTGTGAAAGCCCTTTTGATTTTCTGATTGCTTTCATGTTTTCATTGAGCATTGGGAATAGCCTCCTTTCTTTCAGTTGTTGCCATTATTATAGGCAAAACTGCCCGTTGCCGCAAGCAACGCATTTTAACATCCAAGTCCCAAACCGCCGATGGCCTGGGCAAAGGGTCAGCCCTTCCGCAGCGCTTCTTTCCGAACCTTCCCGCTAATCGTCTTCGGAAGCTGCTCCACAAACTCTATGGCGCGTATCCACTTATACTCCGCCAGTTTTTTATTGCAGAAATCTCTGATCTCCAGCTCCAGCTCCCGGGAAGGCGCGCATTCCTTTCGGAGAACCACCACGCCTTTGATGGCCTGCCCCCGCAGGGTGTCGGGAACGCCAATGACGGTGCATTCGGATACGGCCGGATGTTCCATCAAAATATGCTCTACCTCATAAGGCCCTACCCGGAAGCCTCCGGTTTTAATGATATCGTCAAAGCGGCCATGAAACCAGTAATGGCCGCTTTCATCCATATACGCCGCGTCCCCAGTGTGATAGACGCCGCCCCGCCATACATGGCGGTACTGTTCTTCATTGTCCAGATAGCCGCTAAGGAGGCCGGGCTGTCTGCCGTTTTCGGGAGGGATAATTACCACCTCACCGATTTCTCCGGCGGGAACGGGTTTGCCGTCCCTGTCCTGCAGCGCAATCTGATAAAAGGGGGAAATGGTTCCCATAGAGCCTTCCACGGCCTCATATCCTTTCAGATTTCCCATTAACAGGGTGGTTTCAGTCTGCCCGTAGCCCTCGCTAAGGGGAATTCCCGTACGCTCCGTAAACCGGCGGAATACTTCCGGTGCCAGCATTTCCCCGGCGGTGGAAGCGTGGCGCAGAGAGGGCATGTCGGGGATGCCCTTGCGAACCAGATACCGGTAGACGGTGGGCGGCGCGCAGAAGGAGGTGACGCCGTACTGGTTGATGACGGAAGTCAGCTGTCTGGGGTCAAAATTGTCAAAGTCGCAGACCATCACGGCGCTGCCTACAAGCCACTGGCCGTACAGCTTTCCCCAGGAGGCTTTGGCCCATCCGGTTTCCGCCACCGTAAAATGAAGGCCTCCTTCCTCCGCCTGCTGCCAGTATTTTGCCGTCACGATATGGGCCAGCGGGTAGGAAAAGTCATGGATCACGCCTTTGGGCTCGCCGGTGGTTCCGGAGGTGAAATAGAGCAGCATGGGGTCTGAGACGGCGGTTTCCTGCCGGGCAAGACGGCTGTCCGCAGCTTCCATTTCCGCCGTGAGGTTGCAGAAGCCTTCCATATCCTTCTGCACGCACCACAGCTTACAGCTCAGTCCTGCCTGCCCGACAGCCTGCCTGATTTTCTCTGGCGTCTCATTCTGGGGCGTGCAGATCACGGCGTCCACACTGGCGGCGCGCAGCCGGTATACATAGTCCCTGACCGTCAGCATATGGGTGGCCGGGATCATTGTAACGCCCAGCTTATGCAGGGCAATGGCGGCAAACCAGTATTCATAGTGGCGTTTTAACACCACCATCACCCGGCTGCCCCGTTTCAGGCCGGCGGAAAGAAAGACGTTTGCCATCCGGTTGCTGTAAGCTCTGATATCGGCAAAAGAAAAGGTATGGGATTCGTTTTCCGTATTGCACCATATGATGGCGGTTTTGCCAGGAGTGGCTTCGGCGATGGCGTCCGCCACATCGTAGCCGAAATTGAAATTGTCCGGATAATCCAGCTCGATGCTTTGGAGCCGTCCCAGCTCATCCGTCGTTTCCCTGCAAAATTTCTGATAAATGCTCATAAAAGCTCCTTGCCTTTCCATTGTGTATGGAAAATTCGAAACTGCCATATTCCTTATAGCGTCTGCCCTGCCATGGCATTTGTGCCGAGGCGGCGGAAGCGGTCATAGCGTTTTCCCACCAGCTCAGGATCTGTGGACAGGGTCCGGATTTCCTCGGCCAAAAGGGAGCGGATGCGGGTGTAAAATTCTTTTTTGCCGATGTCGTTCTCAGAAATAATCTGTTCGATCACCCCGAAAGACAAGGCGTCCTCTGCCGTCAGCTTTAAGCTGGCCGCCGCGGTTTCCGCGTAAGCGGCGTCCTTCCACAAAATACTGGCGCAGCCCTCGGGGGAGATCACGGAATAGACGGCATTTTCCAGCATCCATACCCGGTCTGCCACCGCAAGGGCCAGAGCGCCGCCGCTGCCGCCTTCTCCGATTAAAAGGGAAATAATGGGAACGCAGAGGGTGGACATTTCTGTCAGGTTTTCGGCAATGGCCTGGCCCTGTCCCCGTTCCTCCGCGCCCACGTCACAGCAGGCGCCGGAGGTGTCAATCAGGCAGATGACCGGACGGCCGAATTTCTCCGCCTGTTTCATAAGCCGGAGCGCTTTTCGGTACCCCTCGGGACTCGGCGCGCCGAAATTCCGGCGGGCCCGTTCTTTAGCGGTATGTCCCTTTTCCACGGCGATAACGGTTACGGCGCTGCCCTCCAGCCTGGCGATACCGCCCACAATTGCCGGATCGTCCCCGAATCGTCTGTCGCCGTGCAGTTCGATAAATCCTTTGAAAATATTCCGGATATAGTCAAGGCCGGTGGGACGTTTATTGTCCCTGGCCAGCTTTACTCTGTTATAGGGCGTCTGGTTCATGGGCGTATCCTCCAAATATAGTTTTGCAACTTCCCTCCCAATCCCCTGGATCTGGGAGGGGATCTGCTGTTTTCTCAATTATCTGACTCCGCCGTGCATGCGCAGAAGCTCTGCCAGCATCTTTTTCTGATTGCTCCGGGGAAGGATCTCGTCGATAAATCCGTGTTCCAGCACAGATTCCGCCTTTTGAAACCCTTTTGGAAGGGATTTTTTCGTGGTCTGTTCGATCACCCGTTTTCCGGCAAAGCCCACGGTGGCTTCCGGTTCCGCCAGAATGATATCCGCCTCCATGGCGAAGCTGGCGGTGACGCCGCCGGTGGTGGGGTCGGTGAGAAGGGCGATGTACAGAAGGCCGGCATCGCTGTGCCGTTTGACGGCGGCGCTGGTTTTGGCCATCTGCATCAGCGACAGAAGCCCCTCCTGCATACGGGCGCCGCCGGAAACGGTAAATCCGATCACCGGCATGCGCTGTCTGGTGGCGTACTCAAAAAGGGCGGTGATTTTTTCACCTACGGCGGCGCCCATGCTTCCCATCATAAAATAAGGCTCCATGACGAAGATGCAGCAGCTTCGCCTGCCGATTGTGGCGGTACCGCACAGTACCGCCTCTTTTTCATTGCTGACAGAGCGCACCGTCTCTAATTTATCCTGATAGCCGGGAAAGCGAAGGGGGTCTGAGGAGCATATGTCGGAATACAGCTCGTGAAAGCTGTTTTTATCAGCGATCATATGCAGCCGCTGCCTGGCTTTCATGCGAAAATGATAGCCGCATGCGCAGACCATCTGATTGGCCCAGAGACGGCTTAAAGGAATGTCCTTATGGCAGTTGGGACAGTTCTTTTCCGGTTCCCCTTCGTCCTGATGAACCAGGGCGGCGCTGCGCCCTCCTTCTTCCAGCTTGTTTTTCGGTTTAAGAAAATGAATCAGAGCCATAATAATCACCTGTTCCCCATAAAAGTCAGATCATAGCTGCCGGAGGTAAAGCGTTCGTCCTCAACGATGCAAAGCTGTTCCTCCAGATTGGTGGGAATCCCCCGGATCACCAGCTCGCAGAGGGCAGCCCGGATTTTCCGCAGCGCTTCTTCCCTTGTCTTGGCGTAGACAATCAGCTTGCCCAAAAGAGAATCGTAGTAGGGAGACACTGCGGTTCCTTCTATTAAATAGGTGTCGAATCTCACGGAAGGCCCGCCGGGTACATGGAGCATCTCCAGCCTTCCGCAGCTTCCGGCGTTGATGCGGCATTCGATGGCCGTGCCGGTTAAGGGGATATCCTCCTGGGTGAAGCTTAAAGGGATACCGGCGGCAATGCGGATCTGCCATTTGACCAGGTCGATGCTGGTAAGCATTTCCGTGACACAGTGTTCCACCTGTAAACGGACGTTCATCTCCATAAACCAGAAATGTCCCTCACGATCAAGAAGGAATTCCAGGGTGCCGGCTCCCACATAGCCTAACTGCTTTGTGGCGCCTATGGCGGCTTTTATAATGTCCTGCCGCTGGCTGTCATTTACGGCCGGGGAAGGGGTTTCCTCCAGAAGCTTCTGGTTGCGCCGCTGCAAAGAGCAGTCTCTGTCCCCCAGGCAGACCACGTTTCCCGCCTCGTCGGCTAAAATCTGCAGCTCCACATGGCGGGCCGGGAAAATGTATTTTTCCACATATACGGAGCCGTCGCCGAAGGAGCTGACGGCCTCCGCCGCCGCCTGCAGATAGGCATCCTCCACATCTTCCCGGGACTGAATCAGCCGAATGCCCCGTCCGCCGCCGCCTGCGCAGGCTTTCAGCATGACCGGATAGCCCAGCTGATCGGCCGCCTTCATCGCGGCCTCGGGCGAGGAGACAGCTTTTGTGCCGGGAATGACGGTCAGGCCGGTATGCTTCACCAGTTCTTTTAACAGTGCTTTGTCGCTGAGCCGTTCCATGCTGTCCGGGTCAGGCCCGATAAACACGATGCCCTGTTTCCGGCATAGCCTGGCAAAATGGGCGTTCTCGGACAGGAAGCCGTAGCCGGGGTGGATGGCCTGGGCGCAGGAGAGGAGGGCGGCGCTGATGATCTGCTGTTCGTTCAGATAGCTGTCAGAGGCCTCCGGGCCGCCGATGCAGTAGCTCTGGTCTGCCAGCGCCACATGAAGGGCGTCTTTGTCAGCCTCGGAGTAGACCGCTACCGTGGCGACGCCCATTTCCTTGCAGGCCCGTATAATCCGGACGGCGATTTCGCCCCGATTCGCGATTAATATTTTTGAAAACATAGGTTCCTTTTCCCTGATGCGTTGATTACTTTCAATATGGTATTTCCTGTATGGTTATACGTAAGCGCATAGCTCAATGTCGTGCAGGTGGATTGCGGGAGTGCGATAGCACGAAGCAATCTACTTTCAAATTATTTTGCGTCAGTCAGTATGGGCTTTCGTAATACAGAAGGAAAATTCGGCGGATACACAGAGCCTGCCGCCGACAGAAACAGTGCCCTCGGCAAAGTAAAAGGGACGTTTGGCCCGCTTAATGCTGCACCGGGTTTCTATGGTATCGCCTGGTCTGACCGGAGAGCGGAATTTTACCTGGTTCAGTCCCGTGTACACGGGAAGCATTCCTTCGGTCAGCGCATCTTCCATCAGAACGCAGGCCGACTGGGCCAGAATTTCACACAGAATCACGCCGGGGACGATGGGGCTGCCCGGAAAATGCCCTTTCAGGAAAAATTCGTCGCCCCTCACGGTATAGTGGCCGACAGCCACGCCTTCCCTGCCTTCCGCATCGTCCAGCAGAAGCATATGGTCTCTGTGGGGCAAAATCCCCATGATTTGTTCTCTGTTCATTATCAGCCTGCCGCCTCCTGTCTTCTGGCAATCCGGAAAAGCTCCGTGCCGTATTCCACTACCTGGCCGTTGGTCGCGCAGACCTGAGAAATAACGCCGGATTCCTCGGCGGCAATTTCATTCATCAGCTTCATGGCCTCGATGACACAGAGGACATCGCCTTTTTTGACAGAGCTGCCGATGGAGACATAGGTCTCCGCGTTTTCGGCGGGAGCGGCGTAAAATACGCCGACGATCGGAGAGGTGACGCTGATATAATCGCCTGCCTCCCCCTGATGAAGAGCTTCAGAGCCTGCAAAAGCAGAAACAGAAGCAGAAATGGAAACAGGATCGGAGGCAGCAGCAGGAACGGAAGCGGGCTGCTGCAGAATGATCTGCTCCTTTGTCCCGGCAGGGATGGCCCGCTCCAGCCGCACCACCTGATCCTTCTCCGTGATTTCCAGGCCGGTAAGCTCCAGCTCCTTCATCAGCTCCGCATATTTTCGGATATCAGATTCTTTCATGTTTCCTCTTTTCTAAATTTAGTTCCGCAACTCCCCTTCCATCGCTATGTGCACTTAGGGTCTGTCTTTTAGACCCTTACGTGCGATGCATGGAAAATAGTTAGCGGGTGTTTTTTAGCCGCTTATTATTTTCCGGGGGCTTGTACGGTTCGCTGCTGTTTTTTCATAGTGCATCTGAGACTGCCTCAGATCTTTCTGAATGCCAGGCAGGCATTGTGGCCGCCGAAGCCGAGAGAGTTGGACAGCGCCAGGCTGATGTCTGCTTTTACTGCCGTATTTGGCACGTAATTCAGGTCGCAGGCTTCGTCGGCTTCATTCAGATGAATGGTGGGAGGAATGACGCCTTCCTGCAAAGCCAGCAGGCAGGCCAGAGCCTCAACAGCCCCGGCGGCTCCCAGCATATGGCCTGTCATGGACTTGGTAGAGCTTACATAGGACTGATAAGCTTTTTCCGTGCCCAATGCCTGCTTGATGGCAATGGTTTCTACCTTGTCATTCATAGGGGTACCGGTGCCGTGGGCATTGATATAAACCAGGTCATCAGGCGTATAGTCCGCTTCTTTCATGGCGTCTTCCATAGCCCGTGTGCCGCCCTTTGCCTCCGGGTGAGGGGCGGTGATATGGTAGGCGTCGCAGGTGGAGCCGTAGCCGCATACCTCGCCGTATATATAGGCGCCCCTTGTCATGGCGTGTTCATATTCCTCCAGTACAAAAGCCACGGCCCCTTCTCCGATGACAAAACCGGCACGCCGTCTGTCGAAGGGGAGAGAGGCTTCGTAGGGATTCTCTGACTGGGACAGCGCCTGCATGTTGGTAAAACCTGCTACGGCGGCAGGCGTGATGGCCGCCTCCGCGCCGCCGGTGATCACGGCATCGGCATAGCCGTGGCGGATCATCCGCATCGCCTCACCGATGGCATTAGAGCCAGAGGCGCAGGCGGTGACAGAGGGCATGGCAGAGCCCTGGCAGTTGTGGCGGATGGCAATCATCCCGGCAGCCATATTGGCGATCATCATGGGGACGAAGAGGGGAGACACCCGGCGGGGCCCCCGTTCCATCAGCTTTTTGTATTCCGTCTCAAAGGTGTTGATGCCGCCGATGCCTGCGCCGAACTGCACCCCGAACCGTTCCGGTTCCACGGTTCCTTCTATTCCGCTTTCTTCCGCGGCCTGCTGCGCCGCCGCCACAGCAAACTGGGCGTAACGGTCGGTGCGCAGAATATCATTTCGTTCCAGATAGAGGGCAGGGTCAAAGCCTTTGACCTCCGCCCCAAGCTTCGCTTTGTAATTCTCCGTGTCAAAAAGGGTGATTGGAGCGATGCCGTTCTTTCCGGCAAGCAGATTCTGCCAGGTTTCCCGCGCGTTTAACCCCAGCGGAGTGACCGCGCCCATTCCGGTGACGACGACACGTCGGTTATTGTTTATTGTGTTACCCATAAAATGCTCCTTGTGCTCGAAATCTACATGGCGATCCCGCCGTCAACTTTTAAAACCTCCCCCGTAACATACCCGGCTGTGGCCAGATAAGCCACGGCATCCGCTACGTCGTCGGCTTCCCCCATCCGCCCCAGAGGAATCCTCTCAAGAAGCGGGTTTTCCGTCTGATGGGCGGTCATCTCCGTGGCGATAAAACCGGGGGCGATGGCATTGCACCGGATTCCCCGGGGAGCCAGCTCTCGGGCAATGGACTTGGTCAGGCCGATCAGTCCGGCTTTTGAGGCGGCATAGTTGCACTGCCCGGCATTGCCTATCAGGCCGGTGACGGAGGAAATGTTGATGATACAGCCTTCCTTGTTCCGCAGAAAAAGGCCGGTGCAGTGGCGGATCATGTTGAAGGCGCCTTTTAAATTGACGGCGATCACGCTGTCGAAATCTTCTTCCTTCATTCTGGCCGCAAGGCCGTCGTGGGTGATGCCTGCATTGTTTACCAGAATATGAACGGTTCCGAAATCATTTTTGATGGCATTGATTGTTTCTTTGACAGCGCCGAAATCCGAGACATCGCAGCAGTATGCCTTTGCTTTCACCAGATAGCTTTTATGGCATGCCGCGCAGACAGATTCGGCAAGGGAAGGATTGCTTCTATATACAATGGCGATATCGGCACCCATGGAGGCCAGCCTGTAGGCAATGCTTTCCCCAAGCCCCCGGGAGCCGCCGGTAATCACCGCGGTTTTTCCTGTCAGCATTGTTAATTCTCCTTTCCGGCGCAGCGTTTACTTTGGATATCCGCCGCGTCATTTAGGCAGATATGGTGTTTTTTTGTTTTTTCTTTCTAACACATGGTCTGATTGATAAACGTTTGCCATGCTGTCAGGTGGATTGCAAAAGATGTTTTCTAAATTTCACATGGCTTCTGTTAGATACTCCGTAAATGAACAAGCCGTTACCTCCGGATTGATTTTTCGAATCATCCCGGTCAGCGTTTTGCCAGGCCCGATTTCTACAAAGGTGTCGATGCCGGATGCGGCCATGTTGCGAATCAGCGTTTCCCATTGGACGGGATTGCTGATCTGCAGGGATAACAGCTCTGTCACGGATCGGGAATCCTGGCCGTAAGGCTTCCCGGTCACGTTGGAGTAGAGGGGAAGAGCCATTTTCCCGGCAGAGACCTTTGACAGCTCGCCGGCAAAAGCACTGGCGGCTTCTTTCATATAAGGAGAATGGAAAGCGCCCGATACCCTTAACGGGATGGTTCTGCCTCCTGCCTGCCTTACGGCGGCGGAAAAGTCAGGCATCCGCAGGGTAAGCCCTGCCACGGAAATCTGTCCGGGACAGTTGAAATTGACCGGATAGATTTCCGGATACTGTTCACAGAGGGAAATCACTGTCTCTGGCGGCAGCTTTACGACCGCCGCCATTCCGGTATCAAACCGCTGCGCCTCCCGCTGCATCAGCTCGCCTCGTCTGCATATGAGCCGGAAACCGGTTTCCGTATCAAAAATGCCTGCGAAAACGGCGGCTGTCACCTCGCCGAGAGAGAAGCCGGCCACGGCGTCAGGGCGTATTCCTTTTTCTTCCAGTACCGCCGCTGCCGCAAGCTCCATGGCAAACAGGCAGGGCTGTGTGTGTTTAGTTTCTTTTAATGCGTCCTCTGTCCCGTGAAAGCATTGTTCCATGGTGCCGGGCCGCAGGCTGTCGCACAGACGGAAAATGTCAGCGGCAAAAGGATACCGCTCATACAGTTCCTTCCCCATGCCGGGATGCTGGTCTCCCTGTCCAGAAAATACAAAAGCTAATTTACCCATAAATGCGCATTTCGGAGAAGGGGTTCTGCCTCCTCCACAACCTCCTTGATAATCTGGGCCGCAGGCTGTTCTTTTTTGACCATGGCGGCAATCTGTCCGGCAAGAAAGCAGCCCTTTTCTTTGTCGCCTTCCTGTACGGCCAGCCGCAGAGCGCCTGTGCCCAGGGATTCCAGCGCATCATCGGGCACGCCGCCGTATTCCGCCTTTGCGTAATCTCTCGCAAAAGGTGTGCGCAGGCTGCGAACCGGGTGTCCCAGCCGCCTGCCCGTCACCATAGTACAGAGGTCGGTGGCTTTTAAAATTTTTTCTTTATATATGGGATGAATCCCGCATTCGGCGGCGCTTAGAAACCGGGTGCCCATCTGAACGCCGCAGGCTCCCAGCATCAGAGCGGCCGCGAATCCCCGCCCATCGGCGATGCCTCCTGCGGCGATCACCGGCAATGTGGTGGCGTCACAGATCTGAGGAACCAGCGCCATAGTGGTCAGTTCTCCCACATGGCCGCCGCTTTCGCCTCCCTCGGCGATCAGTGCTGATGCACCCACACGGGTCATCAGCCTGGCCATGGCCACGGAGGCTACAACGGGGATGACATGGATGCCGGCTTTTTTCCAGTCCTCCATATATTTGGAGGGATTGCCGGCTCCGGTGGTCACGACGGGAACCTTTTCTTCCGCCACAATTCGGGCCACCTCATCCGCATAAGGGCTGAGCAGCATAATATTTACGCCGAAAGGATGTTCTGTCAGCGCTTTCGCGGTTTGAATCTGTTCCCGGACAGTCTCTCCCGGCGCATTGCCCGCCCCGATGATGCCAAGGCCGCCCCCTTCTGAGACGGCGGCCGCCAGCCTTCCGTCGGCGATCCAGGCCATGCCGCCCTGAAATATGGGCCAGGCAATCCCCAGCATGTCGCAAAGCTTTGATTGTATCATCGGTTCAGCCCTTCTTATTCTGAATAAACTGATCCAGGTCGTCGATGGTCTCTACCTTCTGGTCCAGCTCGATTTCCATGTCGATCTCATCCTCTAAGTTCATCAGAAGCTCCACCGTGTCGAGGGAGTCGATGCCCAGATCGGAGAAGGTGCTTTCAGGCTTAATATCGGCGACGTCACAGCCGGTCCGTTCAGAAACAATTTTAGCGATCATATCAAAATACATGGTAAAAATCCTCCTGTTGTGAATAATGAACATCTGATCCCCCATTGTGAGCGGCGGGGGATTTGCGTGTTGCTGAACTGTATTTTACACGGCGGTTGTTCCCGGGGGATTCCGCGGACGTTCCAAAAGCGTTCCAGGGATAAAAAAGATAGCAGATTGTAGTTTTTGAAACAATATTTTTGAAAGGGAAATATGACAAAATCAGCCTATACAAAGAAACAATACCGTCGTCTGCCATTATAAATAACGAGCAAGCCCTTTCAGATATGCCGGCGCCAGCTGCCGGCCAGACTTGGAGAGAGAGGCATAAACAGGGTGAGGCACTGCATCTGATCTTCTAACGAGTGGAAATAATTCACAAATATGATCGATTTCAGTTAAATTATAGGTATCATTTCTACGGAAATGATAACATGAAAAATGTCGAATGTATATTTTTCCCATAAATAAAATTCACTTAAAATTAAAAAATATGTGGAAAAGAGGGAGTCCGCTGTGTATGATAAAAAAGACTAAAAAGAAAATGGCACTGGGGCTGCTGGTCACGAAATGAACCGTAATGCGCTGAGATTTTGAAACTGCCGAAATGTCATTTTTTTATGGAAAACAGAATGGTTATGTGATAAAATATACCCAACTGATTGCGAGTCTCTATATTGTAAATCAGTTTTTTGCGTTCATTGGAGCTGAGAGGCTAAATGGGGATAAGGCATTTGGAGTATATTGACAACAAGGTTATCGTATGAAATGGAGAGTGACATGGTGAAAAATGGGAACGAGGAAGGAAAAAATAAAGGCTTTTCTTTGCTTCTTCCTATCTTATTGGTTTTTTTCGTTCTTGCCGCAGTGGTATTTTCTGTGTCGTCGAAACTTACCCGGGAGATGTCGGCATCGGCAATTCAGAACCTGAGCGAGAGTCTGGATCTTCTTCGGTGTACAATCGAGACTATTTTAAATAAGGAAGCGGAATTCCAGCAGCTTGTGGCGCAGGAGATTGCGGAGTTGAGGGACCCAGAGGAGTATATCCGTTCTTATCAGAGAAACCAGACGATGGTAAAGATGTCGTTAATCCGTGTCGGCAAGACAGAAGGGGTTTCCAGTACTGGAGAGGTTTTTACCGAGGAAGAGCTGAATTTTGCCGCTGGGGGGATGGTAAATGGGCTGCATGTCTCTCAGTCTTATCTGAATTATATGGGCGCATGGGCATACACGATCAAATGCCCCGTGGAGAAAGACGGACAGGTACTTGGGTCGCTGTATATTGAGTATATTTACGATTCCTTAGATGATGCGCTTCCGGAGGGGTTCTATAACGGGAATGCCCTGCTGTACATTATGGATGCTGAGAGTGAGCGGATGGTGCTAAAGCCGAAGGGAATGGGAGAGCGAAACGCAGGGCATCTGAATTTGGAGGATTTTTACCGGGCTAACGAGATCTGGGAACAGGATATCAGAGGGGAAGTCTCCTCATGCCTGGAAACAGGGAGTAATATTATGTTTTATCATGATATTCAGGGCAAGGATTCTTTGAATTTCATGTGGTCGGTGAATGGCGGAACGATTTTCCTGGTCGGCTATGTGCCTGTGGAGGCGATTCAGCAGGAGGGGAAGACGGTTAACCAGAATATTCTTATCGTCGTTGCCGTGATGCTGATCGCGTTTTTTGTTTGCTGCGCTCTGTTTTTCGTGAATTTGAGGCAACAGAATAAAATCAGGAAGGAGCAGGAGGCCGAACGGGAGATGCATAGCCAGCAGCTGGCAGAGGCACTGCAGGCAGCTCAAGCGGCCAGCAACTCCAAAACCACCTTCCTTTCCAATATGTCCCATGATATCCGGACGCCGATGAACGCGGTGCTTGGCTTTACGACATTGCTGGCCAGGGATGCGGATAATCCGGAAAAGGTAAGGGACTACACGAAAAAAATCATGGCCTCCGGTCAGCATCTGCTCAGCCTGATCAATGATATTTTGGATGTCTCCAAAATTGAGAGCGGAAAGGTTGTGTTGAACTTAAATAAGTTTACGTTAAGCGATCTGGTGGTGTCCGTGGATGCGATTGTCCGGCCTATGGCCCAGGCGAAAAACCAGAATTTTCATGTGGAGGTGATGGGGATTCGGCATGAGTATCTGATGGGGGATATGATGCGGATCAATCAGATTCTTCTGAACCTTCTGTCCAATGCCGTGAAGTATACCCAGGAGGGCGGCGATATCTGGTTCCGCATCATCGGCTTAAAGCAGCGGTCCAACCAGTATGAGCATATCCGGATCGAGGTGGAGGATAACGGTTATGGAATGACCGAAGAATATTTGAAAACGATTTTCGACGCCTTTACTCGGGCGGAGAATAGTACGACAAATAAGGTACAGGGTACCGGCTTAGGGATGGCGATTACAAAGAATATCGTGGAGCTGATGGGCGGTACGATTGAGGTTTTCAGCGAGGTAGATCAGGGCAGTCTGTTCCGGGTCGATCTGGAATTCCGTATGCCGGAGGAGCAGATAGATCGGCAGTTCTGGAGGGAAAGCGGAATCAAGCAGATTCTGGCCGTGGATGATGACGTGAATACCTGTGAGGGAATTCGGTCTCTGATGAAGGAGACCGGCATTCGGGTGGACATTGTTTCCGATGGCGAAGAAGCCCTGTCCCTGTTTGAAGAGCAGAATAGTGAACAAGAGGAATATCATCTGATTATCCTAGATTACGTGTTGAAAAACAGCCTTCAAACTGCCAGGCAGCTGCGTGAGGCCGTGGATGACACGGTACCGATCCTGCTTTTAACAGATGTGGTCACGGATGAGATGGAAGAGCTGTCCTGTATGGAAAATATGGGGATTCTCCAGAAGCCATTCTTCGTGTCCTCCTTAAAAGAGAAGATTTTAGAGCTTAAAGAAGAGCAGAAGGAAGAGAAACGGTCAATGGAAGAAGCGGATATGCTTGTAGGACTGCATTTTCTTGCTGCAGAGGACAATGAGATCAATGCGGAGATACTGGCGGAAATTTTGGAGATGGAGGGAGCCACCTGTGAGATTGTGGAAAATGGCCAGCTGGCAGTGAAGCGCTTCCAGGATTCCGAAGCGGGAGAATTCGACGCGATTTTGATGGATGTGCAGATGCCGGTGATGAATGGGTATGAAGCCTCCAGAGCGATCAGGGCTTTAGAGCGGGAGGATGCGAATCTTGTCCCGATCATTGCCATGACTGCAAATGCTTTTGCGGAGGATGAGAAGGAGGCGCTAGAGGCCGGTATGGATGTCCATGTGGCGAAGCCGATCGATATGGAACTGTTAAAAAAAGCTATAAAACAGTGTGTTCAGAAAAATGCTTAACAGCCTCTTATTACCCTTGGTGTGATGGAAGGGGAATTGCGTAATGAAAATTGAGAAAGGGATTGGAGATGAAAAGGAACTTTGGGGGAAATGTAAAAAGGTGGACGGCAGTCTGCTTGGCAGCTTTGATTGCACTGTCATTGCCGGCCTGCGGCAGAGAAGACCCCGGTAAAAATCTGCTCACTACAAAAGCAAAAGATAAGAAAACGGTAAGACTGTACAGCCCGATGGAAAAAACGATGGCAGGGGGAGAAAATGTGGCGAGAACCGCATTTGACAAAACCGTTGCCATGGCGGAGGAGAAGCTGGGGATACGAATGGATTATATTACCTATACGGCGGATGATTATCAGGATAAAACCTATGACGATGTAGCCTTTGACAGAGCCAGAAACGACATGGATGATCTCTATCTGCTGAATCCTGATGTGATCCGGAAGCTGGCAGAGGAGGGGAAACTGGTAGATTTATCAGGGCTGGACTGTGCGAAAAACCTGAGAGAGGTGGTAAAAATTGCCAATGTGGTGGATGGCAAGCTTGTGGGCATTCCCCAGGAGGTTGTGGTGTACGGCCTGTTTATCAATGAGGACATTTTTAAAGATTGCGGCCTTAAAATGCCGAACACACCGGAAGAATTTCTGGAATGCTGCCGCGTGCTGAAAGAAAACGGCTATGAGACGCCGGTAGGGGCCAATCGCTGGTGGCTGGAGACATTTGTGTTTGCACAGGCTTACGCAGACCTTTATAATGGTGGAAATACGGAGGCGGAGATTGCAGCACTGAACAGCGGGGAAAAAAAATACAGCGATTATATGCGCTCTGGTTTTGAGTTTCTGCAGGAACTGATCGATAAAGGCTATATTGATGCAAAAAAGGCTTATACGAGTGAGGCGATTGAGGGAGAAAGACCGGATTTCCTGGCGCAAAAGACGCCGATTGTTATGGCGTACTGGAGCGCAGCAAATTCGGAAACATTTTATGGAAAAACGGATTTTAACATGACAGTGATTGGTTTTCCCAGCAGCCGGGGACAGATGCCTGTGGTGTCTATGACGGGCTTTTGCGTGGGCACGAACGCGGAGAATAAGGAAGAAGCGCTGGATATGCTGGAAGTAATGCTTTCCGAGGAAGCGCTGCAGGAATACGCGAAAATAAACAGGGTGATCTCTCCGTCGAAGAATATTGAGACAGATTGTATTCCGGCACTGAAGCCGCTGAATGACAGGATTGAAGAAGGTGTCTATGTTCTTGGGGCTAACGCGAGCATGAAGCTTGAGCAATGGGGGAATACATGTCTGGTGGTTCGCGAATTGTTGGGTGGCGCTACGGTGGAAGAATGTATGGCAGAGCTTGACAGGCTACAGGAAGAGTCCATGAAGAAGTGAAATACAAAATAATTAATTTTTGTTTCACGGCTGAATTTGGAAAAAAAAGGTATTGCATGCTTTTTTATACAAATATTATCCCCCTAGGGGGCTTGTAAAGGACAGAAGAAACGGATACAATAGGAGTACATTCAAACATTCAATTAAATTTATACCTTCTTCTTTTTTCATTATTTATATAATGAACTTTACTACTTTTTTAGCGAATGGTTTTGGGCCGGCGGGTTTGGAACCATAGAGAAAGCCCTCCAGCGGGGTCTGGACGGGCTTTCTCTATCATGATAGGAACCAAAGAAATTCTTTTTCACGAAACCATATTCAGTTGTTATCGCCGTCTGCACGGCGTTTGCTTGTATCATAGGAAAGTCCTACGAACTTCCCTATGATACAAAAAGCCCTCCGGGCAGGATCGCACTGCGTTGTACGCTATTACACTAAGCTCAAAAAAACCTCGCTAAGTGTAATATGTGTGCGGCGGAAAGGTAGAATGTCGCCGGGGCGACCCGCCGCAGGCGGAGAATCCTGCAAAGCAGGATTCTTTTTTACGTTATTTATGAAGCTTACGCGATATTGCGGCTGGCATCCGGCATCAGGTGTGCCCGGGTAAACGCTTCTTGGAACGCCCTGACGATCACAAAGATCAGGATCGTATCCACAACCAGCAGACTTATACATTTGGGGAGTCTTGTAATTAGGCGCTCAAAATAATTCTGTCCATTGCTGTACATCAGTACCAGCCAATAAGTAGTGATGAACACAGAGATCAAAAACTCTACCATGGAAGCCAGAAATCCCCGTAGGGCTGTGATCTTCTGCCCATACAGCACCATGCCGCACAAAAATCCCATCAATGCATAAGAGAATGTGAAGCCGGGGAAAAGCGGACCGCTTGCGGAACCACCGGCCAGGTAGCTCAGTAAATCGCCGCCCGCACCTACCACAGCGCCCATAAGAGGGCCGCCATAAAATCCGGATATGGCCAGAATAATTGAACCGAAACGGATTTCAAGTGTAGGTGTAATCCTGATATTGAAGGTTGAGATGGCAACATACAGAGCCATAAAGAGGCCGCAGAGCACCAGCGCTCTCAGATCTTTGAAGATGGCGGCCTGACCTTTGAAATCAAAGGCTTTCTTGCTGAAAAGCTGCATAAAAAATACACCTCCTCATCCTTGCTACACAACATGGGAAATGTATTCTCAAATTGTAGCAACGGGATGCGAACGACATACCGTAGTCTTCCGCGTAAAGCCTGGCGGAACCTATCGTTCCCGTGACATCTCCCCGTTCACAGGACACTTGACGCATGCCATTCTACTTTGCTGATATATTTGCACGGTATTTTTGAAGCCGCGCGATTACGGTTCTTATTATATATCCACAATAAATACCTTGTCAAGCTGGAAAAATTTATAGAGATTCGTCATATCTGATTCCCAAATATAGCTATTATGTATACTTATTACTAAAAAAAAGATGGATTTGTTGTATGATACAGAAAATAGTTCGTTATTAATGGTGAATTTAGGTAGTTTTTCCTATTGTGTTTTGTTCATAATTGTTATATGATACTATCAATGGAAGGGGTTGACGGGGATTTATTTCAGATTACATATCGAGAGGTTTTTCATCTGAGATTGTCTAATAAATAACATTCCCTGACTAATGTGTCAACTGGTTCCAGCTATACTTACATTATGACAATTCAGTCCTTCGAAAGACACGGGTGTTTTCGTATGTTTGACTGGACGGTCGCCAGATTTTTCATTTATTATTGAGGAGGGAAAGACAATGGGATTCAAATCAGACATTGAAATCGCACAGGAAGCAGTCCCCCAGGACATCAGGGAGATCGCAAAGAAATTGAACTTGACAGAGGACGATCTTGAGCTTTATGGAAAGTATAAAGCAAAAGTAGACTATAACCTGATGACAAGCAAGCCCGGTTCAGGAAAGAAGGCAAAACTGATCTTGACCACGGCTATTAATCCTACTCCTGCAGGAGAAGGCAAGACCACCACAACCGTAGGTGTTGGCGATGCTCTGGCTAAGTTAGGCAAGAATGTTGTACTGGCCTTGAGAGAGCCTTCTCTTGGCCCGGTATTCGGTGTAAAGGGCGGCGCTGCAGGCGGCGGCTATGCACAGGTTATTCCTATGGAAGATATCAATTTGCATTTCACCGGTGATTTCCATGCTATCGGCGCTGCAAACAACCTTCTGGCAGCTATGATCGATAACCATATCTATCAGGGCAACCCGCTGGATATTGATCCCAGAAGAGTAATCTGGAGACGCTGCGTAGATATGAACGATCGTCAGCTTCGTAATGTAGTAGATGGCCTGGGCGGAAAAGCACAGGGCTTCCCGAGAGAAGACGGATTTGATATTACTGTTGCTTCCGAAGTTATGGCAGCTTTCTGTCTGGCAAACAGCCTGGACGACCTGAAAGCTAGATTCGCCAGAATCCTGGTTGCTTATACCAGAAGCGGAGAGCCTGTAACTGCCGGACAGCTGAATGCACAGGGTGCTATGACCGCTCTGTTAAAGGATGCGTTAAAGCCGAACCTGGTTCAGACACTGGAAGGAACCCCTTGTTTCATCCATGGCGGCCCGTTCGCGAATATCGCTCATGGCTGTAACTCCGTAATCGCTACGAAGATGGCTATGCACTTCGGCGATTATGTAGTAACAGAGGCTGGTTTTGGCGCTGACCTTGGCGCTGAGAAATTCCTGGATATCAAGTGCCGTCTGGCTGAGCTGGAGCCCGACGCGGTTATCATTGTCGCAACAATCAAAGCTCTGAAGTACAACGGCGGCGTTCCGAAGACAGAGGTTACTAAAGAGAATCTTGAAGCTCTCGAGAAAGGCCTTCCGAACCTGTTAAAGCATGTTGAGAATATTACTCAGGTATTTGGTCTGCCTGCGGTAGTAGCTCTGAACCGTTTCGTAACCGATACTGACGCTGAGATCGAGCTTGTTACCAGAAAGTGTAAAGAGCTGGGCGTTAACGTTAAGATGTCAGAAGTATGGGGCAAAGGCGGAGAAGGCGGCATCGAGCTGGCTGAAGAAGTTATCCGTCTGTGCGAAGAAGGAAAGAAAGATTTCCGTTTCTCCTACGACCTCAACCTGCCGCTTAAAGAGAAGATCACCCAGATCGCTACTAAGATCTACGGTGCTGACGGCGTAGATTTCCTGGCTGCAGCTGACGCTGAGATCCAGAACCTGGAGCGCCTTGGATACGGCAATGTGCCGATCTGTATGGCTAAGACCCAGTACTCCCTGACTGATGATGAGAAGAAACTGGGAAGACCTCAGGGATTCCGTATCACGATCAGACAGGTAAGCTTAAGCGCAGGCGCCGGCTTCCTGGTAGCTATTACCGGCGCTATCATGAAGATGCCTGGTCTGCCTAAGGTTCCGGCTGCCGAGAAGATCGACGTATCCTCTGACGGCAAGATCACCGGATTGTTCTAAATCGAATTTGACGATCACCTGATTTGATCTTTGGCCATGGGAGCTGCCTTGGCAGCTCCCATGTATCATATTGTTTTTGTGGAGGCTATTTACATATGAATTATGCCGAATTAACCTGTACAAAATTTGTGGACGAAACATTTTCCAAAGCCCCGGTACCCGGCGGCGGCGGCGTGGCCTCCCTGGTAGGCGCATTGGGCGTGGCGCTGGGCGGCATGGTCTGCAATCTGACGACAGGAAAGAAGAAATATGCCCAGTATGAGGAAGATATTCAGCGGATTATGAAGGAAGCTGAAGAATTGAAGACGACGATGATGGGGATGATCGACCAGGATGCCCAGAATTTCCTGCCATTGTCCAAAGCATATGGTTTGCCTACCTCTACTGATGAAGAAAAGAAGTATAAAGAAGAAACGATGCAGGCTGCATTGAAGGTGGCGATTCAGGTTCCCGTGGATATCGTAAAGGTATCCTACAAAGCGATCAAGCTTCATGAGGAGCTGGTGAATAAGGGTTCCAAGCTGGCGATCTCCGACGTAGGCTGCGGCGTCCTCTGTTTAAAGGGCGCTATGATGAGCGGCTGGTTGAACGTAGTGATTAATCTAAGCAGCATAACGGACGAAGCATATGTGGCACAGCTCAAAGGCGAACTTGTTCCCATGCTGGAAGAGGGACAGAAGATCTGTGACGACGTATATGAGAAGGTATTAAATATTTTGAATTCATAATGGGATCAATTCTCATTTAAGATAAGATAAACTTAAGGAGGTTCAGTAACATGAGCGCACAAGTATTGGATTGTAAACTGGTTGCCCAGGCGATTTCAGAGCAGTGTAAGAAAGAAGCCGACGCGCTGAAGGCAAAGGGCATCGTTCCCAAGTTGGGGATTTTCCGTGTAGGCGAAAAGGGTCCCGACCTTTCCTATGAGAAAGGTGCTACCAAGAGTATGAATGAAGCCGGCATCGAAGTGGAAGTTTTCGCACTGCCCGCAGAAGTATCTCAGGAAGAGTACATCGAGAAATTCAAAGCTGTGAACGCTGATCCCGCGATCCATGGCATTCTGGCTTTCCGTCCTCTGGACAACATCGATGAGAACGTTGCCATCGGCGAGAATATCTCCCCTCTGAAGGATGTTGACGCCTGCACCAGCGCAAATATGGGTAAACTGGTTATCAACGATCCTACCGGTCTGTATCCTTGTACTGCAAGTGCAATCATGGAAGTGATTGATTACTATGCGGAGCAGATCAAGGCTGTTGTAAGACCGAAATTCGGCCCCAACCCTCTGGCTAAGCCTGAGCAGGACGCTGATGTTTGCTGTGGACTGGATGTCTGCATCATCAACAACTCCAACGTTATCGGCAAACCGGTTTCCATGATGCTGACAAACCGTTTCGCCAGTGTTTCCATCGTTCATCACCTGACTCATCCGGAAATCAAGAACGAGTATACACAGAAAGCTGACGTTATCATCTGTGCAGTTCCTTTCAAGGATTCCGTAACGGCAGATATGATCAAAGAAGGCGCAGTTGTAATCGATGCAGCCGTTATCAGAGAGAAGGCTTTCGATGCTGACGGCCAGCCGATTATGAACGAGAAGACCGGCAAGCAGAAAATCGTTACTCTTGGCTGCTGTGCGGCAGACGTTGAGGAAAAAGCAAGCTGGAAGACACCGGTTCCCGGCGTAGGCGCGATTACTTCCGCTATCCTGGCTAAGAACCTGATCAAGGCCTGCAAGTTACAGAATAACATTCAGTAAATCTGAAATATAGCGGTGGTCCGTTTTTTTACGGACTGCCGTATAAAAATAGCAAAGAAGGATATGTCTGCTGCCGCAGACATTACCGAACGTGAAAGCCGATTGCTCCGCAATCGCCCGTAGCATTCACAATCCGGGCTGTCGCCCTCCTTGTTCATACTACGGGTGCGCCAAATGTCCATAGATGCTCTCATGTAAACATGTCGCATCTATGCCCACCTGGCTTACTTTCACAGTAAATAAATTGGGAGGAAAAAGTATATGATTATCACTCAGAAAAAGCCGATTGAAGAGTTGATGGCGATGCTGGAAGGCACGACGAAAGTTGGTCTGATCGGCTGTGGCAACTGTGCGACCGCATGTCAGACTGGCGGCGAGAAAGATTTGGCCGAGATGAAGGAGTACTTGGAGGCTCATGGCAAGCAGGTTGTAGGCATTGCCATTCCCGATGAGTGCTGCCAGAAGTTGCTGGTAAAGAAAGAGGTTAAGGTATTTAAGGACACCGATGTGGAAGCAATCGTATGTATGGCCTGCGGTGACGGCGCTCAGACTGTTGCGGCTAACTTAAAGCTTCCGGTATATCCGTCTAACAATACGATGTTCTTAGGACAGGTTGAGCGTGTAGGCGTGTTCAACGAAGCATGTCGTATGTGCGGCGACTGTGTAGTTGGCTCCACCGGCGGTATCTGCCCGATTACACAGTGCGCGAAGTCTCTTGTAAACGGCCCTTGTGGCGGCCAGAAAGACGGCAAGTGTGAGGTTAATCCTGAGAACGACTGTGCATGGATTAAGATCTACAACAGACTGGTAGAGCTGGGCCAGGAAGACAAGATTCTGGAAGTACGTCCGGACAAAGGTTATGGAGCATTCTCCTACCCCAGAAAAATCAGCTTAAAGGAGGAAAAATAAATGAGTTTATTACAGCAGGCATTTGAAGCAGGTAAATTTGGTGTAACTGCCGAGATGGCGCCTCCGAAAGGCTATGATTTCCACGTACAGATGGAAGATGCGGAATATTTGAGAGGCCGCGTTCACGGCGTAAACGTAACCGATATGCAGTCCGCATGCATCAAGGCTTCTTCTCTGGGTCTTTGTATCAAATTAAAACAAGCAGGCATCGAGCCGATTCTGCAGATGACCGGCCGTGACAGAAGCCGTATCGCTATCATCGGCGAGTATCTGACTGCTGCATCTTTCGGCATTGACACTACTCTGGCGCTGACCGGCGACCATACCGTAGTTGGCGACTGCAAGGATTCCAAACCCGTATTTGATCTGGATTCCTGCGGTATTCTGAAGCTGTTAAGCGATATGGAAGCAAGCGGCAAAGACTGCGGCGGCAATGATCTGGAGGGCGGCGCGCCGACGTTCTACAAGGGTGCTTCCGTAACCCCCGTATATGAGCCCATGGTTCTGCAGGTTAATAAGCTGAAAAAGAAAGTAGACTGCGGCGCTATGTATGTACAGACTCAGGGTATCTTCGAGCTGGAGCCTCTGAAGAGATTCATGGACGCTGTTGACAAAGCGAACATCAAGGTTCATGTAATGGCCGGTATCATCCCGTTAAAGGCTGCCGGTATGGCAAAATACATGAACGCGAGCGTTCCCGGAATCGACGTTCCCGAGTATCAGATCAAGAGACTGACCGATGCTGCCGCTGAGGGCAAGGAAAAAGGCATCAAGGGTCTGCCCGGCAAGGTTGGTATCGAGATGGCCGCAGAGCTGATTCAGAAGATCAAAGAAGAGAAGATCTGTGACGGTATTCATCTGATGACTATCGGCGCTGAGAAGAACATCCCTACGATTCTGGAGATGGCTGGCGTAGATATTAACGCATAATATAGCTGCGTTTTTTATAACGGAAGTTTGATTTTTATGGAGCCGCAGGCCCGCGAAACTGTGGGGCTGCGGCATTATAAAATATAAGGAAAGTTGCAAAACTTATTGGAGGATAGCATTACTATGAAAATAACAATCATCGGCGCAGGCCCCGGCGGATATGAGGCAGCTCTTTATGCGGCTAAAAAGGGTGCGGAAGTGGTTCTGGTTGAGAAGGACAAATTAGGCGGAACCTGCCTGAACAGAGGCTGTATCCCTACAAAGGCATTTCTGGCTTCCTATGATACGCTGGAGACAGTCGAGAACGCAAAGACCTTTGGTATCAATGTATCCGGTGAGCCGGAAGTAGATTATCCTGCGATTCTGGCCAGAAAGAACAAGGTTATGGAGTCTCTGGTGAAGGGCATCCAGTTCCTGATGAACAAAAATAACGTGACCGTAATCAACGGCTTCGGCAGTCTGGTGGACAAGAACACCGTTAAGGTTGTAAAAGAAGACGGTACCGAAGAGCTGGTTAAGACAGACTATGTGCTGCTGGCTACAGGTTCTGTGCCGATTGCACCGCCCGTGTTCAAATATGATGGCAAGCGTGTAATCACCAGCGACGAGATTCTTGACTTTGAGCATGCGCCCAAGTCCCTGATCCTGGTAGGCGGCGGCGTAATCGGCTGCGAGATCGGCCAGTTCCTGGCTGCTATGGGTACCGAGGTAACTGTAGTTGAGGCTCTGCCCAGACTGCTGGCTACGATGGACGAGGATGTGAGCAAACAGCTGGCTCGTCAGTTTAAGAAGGATAAGATCAAAGTGGTATGCGGCGACGGCATCGCCGAGGTAAATCCCGCTGAAGATCATGTAGACGTAACCCTTGCAAGCGGCAAAACCCTTTCCGCCGAGTATGTTCTGGTTGCTATCGGACGTGCGCCTTTCACCAAGGGCGTTGGCCTGGAGAACGCAGGCGTAGAGATGGGCGACAGAGGTAGAGTTGCTGTTGACGACCATATGAAGACGAATGTAGATAACATCTACGCCATCGGCGATATCGTAAATACGCCGTTCCTGGCACATGTTGCTACGAAGGAAGGCTTTGTGGCCATCGACAATATGATGGGCGGCGACAAGGCTGCTACCTATCACGCTGTTCCTGGCTGCGTATTTACCACTCCTGAGATCGCTAATGTTGGTAAGATGGAATGGCAGCTGCAGAAGGAAGGCAAGGAGCTGGGCAAAGATTACAGAACCGGAACGTTTGATTTCAAGGGTCTTGGTAAGGCACAGGCTTCCGGCCATATCGCAGGCTTTGTAAAGGTGATCGCCGATATGGACGATACGCTGATCGGTGCTGAGATTGTGGGCGCGAGAGCTTCCGATATGCTGCAGGTACTGACCACTGGCGTACAGTTAAAGATGAAGGTGGAAGACCTGGCAGACTGCATCTTCCCTCATCCGACGATGTGCGAAGCGGTTATGGAAGCCCTTCATGACGTTCACGGCATGAGCACGATGAAGGTGTGAGAACAGTAATGATAAAATTTTAAGCATAATGGGATTGCAAAACCCTTAAAAATATGCTATAAACCATATAAACAGAACGGTTGCCTGGCAATCGTATATGGTTACACAGTATTTGGAGAAATATGCTGCATGGAAGACGTTTCTTGTTCTTGTATTGCGGTATATTTGCCAGAGATCTAAATTTTATTCATGTAAAGGAGAAAATGTTATGACATATCCATCAGATCTGAAGTATACCAGCGAGCATGTTTGGGTCAAAGTTGAAGGTGATACCGTTAAATTAGGTATTACAGAGTTTGCACAGGATCAGCTGGGCGACATCCTGTTTGTTGATCTTCCCGAGGTAGGCGCTACCTTCTCAGCAGGTGATGTATTCACTGAAATCGAGTCTTCCAAAACTGCTTCCGAGGTTCCGATTCCGGTTAGCGGCGAGGTTGTAGCCGTGAACGAGGAGCTGGATGATTCACCGGAAAACATCAACGAAGATGCTTATGCCGCATGGATCGTAGAAGTAAAGATGAACGACGAGAGCGAGCTGGATGAGCTGCTTTCCGCATCTGCTTACGAAGGCGGACTGGACGCTTAATCTTTGAGGATTGATTTGTATATTTGGTTATGCCGGAGATATAGTCTGATGATTCGGTATAATTAGTGAATTAAAAAAACCGGTGTCTTTTTATAGAGTGAATGCTCTAAAAGGGATGCCGGTTTTTGATATTTTTGTTTTATTTGAGGAGCAGGCGATATTTGATAAGCATTTGTGGGAGAAGCGATATATGATTTCTTTTAATAAGCTTTATTATTTATGATAGATCCTGCTCCTGTCACACTTCAATTACACAAAAAAACGCTTATCTTTACAATAAAATTCACATTAAATTCCTATTGCTCGCATACCCTGTTTGCTTTGTTTATCAAAAGTGAGAAATCCGGCGGCAGAATAGAAGTCAAAAAATAGGTCGTCATGTTTCTAAGAATAATATCCTGTTGACTTTCCGACATATATGTCGTATAATAGTTTCCGACATATATGTCGGAAAGATGGGATATATTATGAATAAAAGAGGACAGGAAACGAGAAAACAGATTAAAAAATGTGCTTACTCCTTATTTGCCGAAAAAGGTTTTAAAGAAGTGACGATGCAGGATATTTGTGAAGCCGCCCATTTAAGCCGGGGCGGTTTGTATTGTCATTATGAGAGCACACGTCAGATCTTCCAGGAGATGATTGATGATATGACAGGCCGGCAGGAGGATATGATCGATTTAAAAATGAAACAAAATCAACCGGCCATAACGATACTGGATGATATTTTAGAAAAGTATGAAAATGAAATGGTTGACAGTCAATCATCATTAAGTGTGGCGATCTATGAGTATTTCAGCCTCCCTGATATTGCGTGTCAAAAAAATACGTTGTATGAGCAATATTTAATCTCCGCGAATACATGGAAAAAGCTGATGCAATACGGGATGGACAGGCAGGAGTTTTATGAGGTCGATATGGATGCCGTATTTCATCTGATTGTATTTTCCTATCAAGGGGTAAGGATGTATGGCAAGCTGATGCCCATTGACAGGGAAATTTCTTCCGGAATCATAAAGGAAATCAGAAAAATCTTAGTGAGGAGTGATTGTGATGGCAACAATATTTCATCAGTTTTATGAGAACAAAAGCGCATTTTTAAATCCCTGCGATGTTGTAGAGAAAATTTCCGGTTTTCCGGAAGTATGTATCACAACATTTTCGGAAGGCATGATAAAAGATTTCACGGAAAAGAACAGGGTGAAAGTAATTGCGGATTTATATTCCGCAAATGGAGCAATACCGGTATATGAGATCGAATATGCGAATAAAAAAATGGGATTGTTCCTTTCCAGGGTAGGAGCGCCTGCATGCGCGGCCGGTTTGGAAGAAATCATAGCTATGGGGGCGAAAAAGGTGGTACAGTTCGGATGCTGCGGCATATTAAACCAGGCTGCTGCGGATGGCAAAATAATTGTCCCATCATCAGCCGTCAGAGATGAGGGAACAAGCTATCATTACGTTTCGGGAAGCGAAGAAATAAGCGCGGATGCTTCTTCCAATGACATAGCAGTGCGGTATTTAAAAAAACATAAGATCCCATATACGGTAGGAAAAATATGGACTACGGACGCTATTTACAGAGAAACACCGGAGGCGATTGAAGAACGTAAAAAACAGGGCTGTATCGCTGTTGAAATGGAATGTTCCGCGTCTTTAGCTGTTGCGAGATTCAGGAATATACCGATCATTCAGTTTTTCTACGGGGCAGATAACTTAGATTGCGATCAGTGGGAAATAAGGGATTTAACGGATTATGGTCTGAGCCTGAGCGATAAGTATATGACAATCGCTTTAGAATGCGGAATCGCTTTTTAAAGAAATCAACAGGTAATCGACCGCAAGATGGGTAATGCGTTCAAACTGGCGGGGGACAGAAGAAGACAGAAGAAAGCATTTACGGTCGGGTAAATTGTGTTTGCAGGTGGTATATTAATCAAGAACCACAAGCTATGTGACGCAAGAATAGTTTGTG